>JBFWXO010000018.1:0-67505 GCA_050187355.1 Vicinamibacterales bacterium | reverse complement strand
GCGGTGCGGGACGGCGATCACCTGCGACGTGCCGGCGTCGACGACGATCAGCAGCCGGGTGGACACGGACCTGCACGAGTTCCCGGGGGTGGCGGGTGAACGGGTGCACGTCGTGGTTGCCACCGAGTCGGCCACGTCGGGGTCGTTCGGCGTGTGGTGGCGGCTCCTGGCCTCGGACGGCAGCGGTGTGGCGGGCTGCAACGCGTTCTCGGCGAGCAACCGGGACTGCACGCTGCCGGCGACGGAGGCGGCCTACGCAGTCGAAGTGCTGGACCTCGGCTTCGATGGCACCGGGACGTACAGCCTGCTCATCCAGCGGCTGACGGCGGGCCAGCGGTGCGGGACGGCGATCACCTGCGACGTGCCGGCGTCGACGACGATCAGCAGCCGGGTGGACACGGACCTGCACGAGTTCGATGGATGGGCCGGCGAGCGGGTGCACGTCACCGTCGTGACCGAAACCGTCACCTCGGGTTCGTTCGGCGTGTGGTGGCGGCTGCTGGCGGCGGATGGGACCGGCGTCCCCGGGTGCAGTGCGTTTTCGGCCAGCGACCGGGACTGCACGTTGCCGGCCACTTATGGCAGCTACGCGGTCGAAGTGCTGGACCTCGGCTTCGATGGCACCGGCACGTATGGCCTGCACATTCAGCGACTGACCGCACCCAGACGGTGCGGAACGAGCATCCCATGCGACGTCGGCGCCACGACATCGATCAGCGCCCCGGCCGACACGGATCTCTTCCAGCTCTGGGGGTTCGAGGGCGAGGTGCTGCACATCGCCATCAGTGGCAATGCTGGCGCGTTCAATCCCGTCTGGCGCCTGCTGGCGCCCGACGGCACCGGCGTGGCCGGCTGCTCCTCCTTCAGTGGCGCCGCTCGCGACTGCACGCTTCCCGCCTACGGGGCCTATGGGATCGAAGTGGAGGACAGCGGCTTCAACGCAACGGGAACCTACACCCTGACCTGGACCTCCTCCGTCCAGTTCTGTGTGGCGCCCGATCCGGGTACGCCATCCGGCGCTGGCACGAGCCCGGACTCGCGAGTTCCCCCCGGGCCGCCGCCCGCCGCCCGCCGCCCGCCCGATCGCGGTCGTGGCGCCGGGCGCGAGGCCACCGTCGACGCTGGTCCGGAACTGATTCGCGGCGGGCGCTCGGGGTCAGCGGTGGCGGCGTCTCAACGCCTTGCGGTCGTCCGGGCGAAGTAGGCAGCCAGAGCGGCGGGGGTGGCCAGGGCCACGTTGGTCTCGTGGACGGCGCCCGGCGTGACGCGCGCGTCCCATCGCAGGCCCGGCGTCGACGGATGCGCCTCGAGGACCGCGCCGAGCGTGCGGAAGCCGGACTGGAGCGAGTCGCCTTCCTCCGCGCCGACGGTCAGGTAGAGATAGCCGCCAACGCCGGGCCGTCCGTCGAGCCACGCCGACAGCGACCCGGCCACCTGCGACGCCCCCCGCCAGAGCGCGGGGCTGTGGGCGAAGCGCGCGGCGAACAGCGACGGCGCCTCGGTGAGCGAGTAGCACACGAAGACCGCCCCCAGGGAGTGGCCGGCGATCATGCGCGGCGCGGCGGTCCGATAGTCGCGCTCGACCCGGGGGATGAGCTCGTCCCGGAGGAACCGCAGGAAGCGGTCCGCCCCGCCCACGAACGCCGAGCCGTCGCGGCGCGTGACGCGCACGAAGGGCGGAAGGAAGTCGCGGGCCCGTTCGCCCTGCCGCATGTTGGGGATGCCGACGACGATGAGCGCGGGCGAGACGCCTTGGGTGGCGTTGGCTGCGGCGGCCTCGGCCGTCTGGGCGTCCAGGGGCGGGCCGTCGAGCACGTAGATGACGGGGTACCGCCGGCGGGGGGCGCGCTCGTACCCGGCCGGCACCCTGACCGTGTACTCCCGGACGCCGCCCAGGGCGGCGGACGCGATTCTGCCGACGTGCGGCTCGGCCGCGGCCGTCCCGGAGGCCCCAAGGACCAGGGCCGCCACCGCCAGGCGCGTCAGGCCGCGGCGCGTCGATCCCGTCGTCATCGGGCCTATCATCACTCCGAATGACGGACGTCGAGCGGTACCTGACGGGCCTGGGCATCGCGTTCGAGCGACACGACCACCCGGCCGTGGCCACCGTGGCCGAGGCCGAAGCGCACTGGCGGGGCATCGAGGCGCTCCACGCCAGGAACCTCTTCCTGCGCAACCAGAAGGGCACCCGCCATTTCCTGGTGGTGCTGGCCATTGCGCGCCGCGGCGATCTGAAAGCGATTGGCGACCACTTCGGCGAGCGGAAGCTCGGGTTCGCCTCGCCGGAGCGCCTGCTCGCCCGCCTCGGGCTCACGCCGGGATCGGTCTCGCCGTTCGGGCTCATCAACGATCCCGATCGAACGGTCGAGGTGGCCATCGACGTGGCCATCCGCGAGGCCCCACGCGTGGCGTTCCATCCCAATATCAACACCGCCACCCTGGTCCTGGCCGGCGCCGACTTCCAGCGGTTCCTGGCGTCCGTGGGCCATCCCGTCCACTGGATCTGACAATTCGCGACGGTTTGGACACTTTTCGGCAGTTCCGCGCAGTCTTGACTGATGCCTGCTGGTTAATGCCGCTGGTATACTCCACCAGCTTTCGACAATGGTCATGAGTCTGGTCGCGAGGGGTCCAGCGAGCGGTCGGTGACCGGCCTCAGCCATCGGAGTTGTCTTTTGGTTGGCACTGTGTGTGTTCAAACACGCAGATAGCCGGTCATCGTCCAGACGTCGCGACACCGGAGACCATCGTGAAGGGAATCCAGAAGATCACCATCGAGGTGCCGACCGACCTCCTCGAGCAGGCGAGGGCCGCCACCGGCGACGGCGTGACCGCCACCGTCCGCGAAGGCCTCAGGCTCCTGGCGTCCCGGCGGGCCCAGACGGCGCTGTCGAACCTGCACGGCAAGGTGCCGCTGGCCGTGGACATCAGCCGCCTGCGGGACGACCGATGAGCTCGGTGGCCCTCGATACCAGCGCTCTCGTAGGTTATCTGACCGGACGGGGCGGCTCGGAGGCTGCCGCCGTCGGTGCCGTGCTGCGGGCGGGCACGGCCGTGCTTCCGCCGACCGTGGTCGTGGAGGTGCTGTCCATCCCGGGCCTGCCGTCCGAGGTCGCCGACCTGATCACGACCCTGGACCGGCTGGAGCCCACGCCCGGCTACTGGGAGCGTGCCGGCGCCCTGCGCGGGCACGTCGTCGCCCGGGGCCGGCGGGCGCATCTGGCGGTTACACTCATTGCGCAGTCGTGCATCGACCACGACGTGCCGCTCGTCGCCGCCGACCCCGACTTCGCCGAGTTCGCAATCTACGGACTCCGGCTCCACGCCTGACCCCGACCGATGGCCAAGCGCAAACCCGAACCGTCCCTGTTCGACGTCTCCGACCCGACCCCGCCTCCCGCGCCGCCGCCCGGCGGATCGGGCGCCGGTCCCGGCGGCGGACCGCCCCCGCCGCGCGGCGGAGCCGGCGGGGGTTCCGGCGACGGCGCCGTCGCCCTCCACGAGGCCGCCCAGAGCCGCTACCTCAACTACGCGCTGTCGGTCATCACCTCCCGGGCCCTGCCCGACGTCCGCGACGGACTCAAGCCCGTCCAGCGCCGCATCCTCTACACGATGTGGCAGCAGAACCTCACCGCCGACGCCAAGCACCGGAAGTGCGCGAAGGTGGTGGGCGACGTGATGGGGAACTACCACCCCCACGGGGACTCGGCCCTGTACGAGACCCTGGTCCGCATGGCGCAGCCCTTCTCGCTGCGTTACCCCCTCATCGACGGGTCCGGCAACTTCGGTTCCCTCGACGGCGACGCGGCCGCCGCCATGCGCTACACCGAGTGCCGGCTCGCCCGGGTCGCCGACGAGGTGCTGCAGGAGATCGAGCAGGAGACGGTCGCCTTCCGGCCGAACTACGACGGCACCCGGACCGAACCGGTGGTGCTGCCCTCGCGGATCCCGAACCTGCTCGTCAACGGCGCCACCGGGATCGCGGTGGGCATGGCCACGAACATCCCTCCGCACAACCTGGGCGAGGTCTGCCAGGCGCTCGTCAAGCTGCTGGACAACCCCGACCTGTCGGTGGCGCAGCTGTGCCGGTGGGTGAAGGGACCGGATTTCCCGACCGGCGGCCAGATCCTGAACTCGCCCGACGAGATGAAGGAGATCTACCGGACGGGCAGCGGGAGCGTCCGCCTGCGCGCCACGTGGGAGGCCGGGCCGGTGGGGCGCGCCGAGAAGACGGTCTTCGTCACGAGCGTCCCGTACACGGTGGACAAGTCGGCGCTGGTGGAGAAGATCGGCGAGATCGTCCTGTCGCGGAAGCTCCCGCAACTGCTCGACGTGAAGGACCTCTCGACCGACGATGTCCGGATCGCGCTCGAGCTGAAACGCGACGCCGACGAGAAGATGGTCATGGCGTACCTGTTCAAGCACACGCCGCTCCAGACCAACTTCGCCGTCAACATGACGTGCCTCGTCCCGACCGAGAACGCCGAGGCGGGCCGGCCCGAGCGTCTCGACCTCAAGCAGATGCTCTGGCACTTCCTCCACTTCCGCCTGGACGTGGTCACGAGCCGCCTCGAGCACGAGCTGGCGCAGCTCCAGAAGCGCATCCACATCCTCGAGGGCTTCGAAAAGGTCTTCGACGCGCTCGACGAGATCCTGAAGATCATCCGCAAGTCCGACGGCAAGGCGGACGCCGCGGCCAAGATCATGGCGAGCTTCGCGCTGGACGCCGACCAGACCGACGCGATCCTCGAGCTGAAGCTGTACCGCCTGGCGCGCCTCGAGATCCTCGTGATTCAGAACGAGCTCAAGGAGAAGCGGGGGCGCGCCCGCCAGATCACGGCGCTGCTCGCGGACGACGCCGCGCGGTGGACGCTCGTGCGCGACGAACTGGACGCGGTCAGGAAGTCCTACGGCGATGCCCGCCGCACGACGATCGAGGAAGCCGACGAGACCGAGTACGCGCCCGACGCCTTCATCGTGGACGAGGACAACGTCGTCATCGTGTCGCGCGACGGCTGGGTGAAGCGGCAGAAGGACGTCAAGGACCTGGCGGCCACGCGCCTGCGCGAGGGCGACTCGGTGCTCGCGGCCATGGCCGGCAGCACCCGCGCCACCGTCGCCTTCTTCACCAACTTCGGCGTGGCCTACACCGCCCGCATCGCCGACGTGCCGGCCTCCACCGGTTACGGGGAGCCCGTGCAGCGGCTGTTCAAGTTCAAGGACAACGAGCGCGTGGTGGCGGCCTTCAGCCTGGATCCGCGCGCGGTCGGCGACATCGGCCGGCCCAACGCCGGGAGCGAGGACGAGCAGGCGACGTTCGGCGAGGCCGACGTGCCGGTGCCGCCCGTGCACGCCCTGGCGGTCTCGAGCGACGGCTACAGCCTGCGGTTCTCGCTCGCGAACGTCGTCGAGCCGAGCACCCGCGCCGGCCGGCGCTATGCCCGCCCGGCCGACGGCGCCGAGATCGTCGGCGTGGCCAAGGTGAGCGGCGCCGAGACCGTGATTGCCGTGACCCGGGAGGCCCGGGCCATGTTGTGCCCGTCCGGTGAGGTGAACTTCCTGGCCGGGCCGGGCAAGGGCGTGATCCTGCTGAAGGTGGCGCCGGGCGACCGGGTCCTCGGATTCGTCGCCTCCACCGGGGATCGCGACCTGCTCACGGTGGAGACCTCCCGCGGCGCCGAGCAGACCGTAAGCACCGCGAAGTACGAGACGACGGGCCGGGGCGGCAAGGGCCGCGAGCTGATGCAGCGCGGCCAGTTCACCCGGGTCGTCGTTCCACCCGCCGTGGTACAAGGGTGGAGTGAGGAAGGCTGAGGCGACCCCGGCGCGATCGCTCGCCGCCCGGCGCCTGCGAGGGGCCGCCGCGGCCGCCGTCCTGGCCGCCGTCGCCGCCGTCGCGCCGCACCTCCGCGCCGACGTGACCGATCAGCCGGCCTGGCGGCTCGCCGCCGGGATCACGACCGCGCTGCCCGTCGGCGACACCATCTACGTCGGCGGCACCTTCACCAGCCTCTACACGCCCTCGACGACCCAGGACCAGTTCTACGACCTCGTCACCGGCCAGCTTCGGACCGAGTGCGCGAAGTCCATCGACCCGATGCGCCCCCTCACGGGCTACACCGATGGCGCCGGCGGCATCCTGGTGCCTACTCGGTTCGGCGACGCCTTCGAGGACGACGCGGGCCCGTTCGTGCCGGACGTCGACACGACGCTCGTGCGGATCATGGGCACCTGCCGGTGGGATCGACAGTTCCAGGCGGGTCCGATCGATCCCTCGGACCCCACCAACCTCTCGGTCGGCGTCCCCGCGCGCGTCGGCAGCCTGATCCTCGGGTCCAACGCCGTGCTCGACTCCAACCTGAAGCTGCGCGCCCAGGTGGCGTCCTTCGATGCCGGCACGGGACAGCGGGTCAACTTCCAGTTCTACATCGGCACGGCCGAGATCGGGATCCTCGGCGCCACGGCCTCGCGCGTCATCGTCCGGGTCAAGGACGACCTGAACAGCCCCTACGTGCTCGGCGCCATCGATCCGGTCACGCTGCAGTTGACCAAGTCGACGAGCGTGCTGCTCGACGAGACGATCGCCCCTCGCGCCTGGGTGCGCGGCAACGTGCTCTACCGGTTCCGGCCGGCGCCGTCGAACCGGCTCGAGGCCTACGACCTCACCTCGCTGGTCCCGGTCTCGGGCTGGGCGGCGCCGTTCGTGCCGGGCCTCGTCGACGTGGAGGCGGCCGGCGGCCGCGTGTTCGTCACCGCGCGCGTGATCAACGGGCAGACGGCGCCGTCGCCGGCCGCCCTCGTGGCCGCCACCGGGGCCATCGACGCGTCGTGGAATCCGCCCGCGTTGACGCGCAAGATCCCCGATCCGTCGGGCACGCCGTACCAGCCCGCCCTCACGGCTCTGGCCAGCGACGGCATCCGGCTGTACTTCAGCGGCGACTTCGAACGCGTTGGCGGCGTGGACCGAGACGGCGTGGCGGCGCTGACGGTGGCGGGGGGGACGCTGGCCTCGTGGGACTCGGCGCCCTGGCTCGTCGAGCCGATCGAGATCACGACGCAGGCCCTGCTCGCCACGCGGCCCGTCGGGAGCAACCGCGTCACGCGCCGCTACCTCGCGGCGGTGGACCGGGTGAGCGGACTCGCCACGGCGTGGGACCCGAACGACGCGGCCACGGTGCTGCAGCACCAGCCCTCGCCCGTCGCCGCGCTGGCCGCCGACGCCACCCACCTGTATTTCGCCAGCGCCACCACCGGGGAGATCCTGCGCGCCGACCGGATCAGCGCCGTCGTCGACACGACGTGGCGCCTCGTGGTGCGCAAGAGCTCCGGCGATCCCGGCGCCATCCGCGCGATGGCCGTGTCGGGCGGATATCTCTACCTGGGCGGGGAGTTCGATTCCATCGCCGGCCTGAACTTCGCGCCTACCACCCGTCATGCGCTGGCGGCTGTCGGCCTCGACGGCGCGCTGGGGCCGTGGGCGCCGACGCTGGACGGGCTGACGACGGGCACGCTTCTCAGGACGATGCTCGTGGACGGCGGCCTCGTGTACCTCGGCGGCGACTTCACGGCCGTGAACAACCAGTTCCGGCTGGGGTTCGCCGGCGTGGACGCGATCTCGGGCACCCTGGCCCTGCCCGAGATGTTCGTCCAGGGCGAGACGAGCATCTACGGGCTGGCGACCGACGGCGTCCAGGTGTTCGTGGCCGGCTCGAGCTTCGGCGCGCCGCTCGTCGGGACCGTGAGCCTGCCCGACGCGACGCTGACCCCGTTCTCGACCGGGTTCGGACCGCCGCCGACGAGCGCGGCGCTCGTGGCGGGCCGGTTCTACGCCGGTGCGGAGTACGACATCGACACGGGGATGCCCACCGACCGCACCACGCAGTGGGGCACGGTGGCCGGCGACCCGCAGGGCCTCGTGCACATCCTCGGCGACGGCTCCATCGACTACTACGACGCGCTGCCCGGCAATCCGCCCGGCGCTCCCGTCCTCACGGCCTCGTCCAGCGGCAACACCGTGTCCATCGCGTGGACGCCGTCGGCCACCGGCGGAGCGGCCACGAGCTACACGCTCTACGCGGGCTCGGCTCCCGGGGCGCGCAACCTCGCCGCGCTCACGATCCGCGGCACGAGCTTCACGGCAAACGCGCCGACCGGCCTCTACTACCTCACCGTCGTCGGGCGCAACGCCTTCGGCCCCGGCCCGCCGTCCAACGAGGTGGCGGTCCAGGCCGGGTGCGTGACGGCGCCCCCGCCCCCGGGCACGCTCTCCTTCCAGAAGGCCGGCGCCACGGTGCGCTTCGCCTGGGGCGCAGCGCCGACCGCCGTGTCGTACACCATCGAGGCCGGGCAGGCGCCGGGGACGGCCGGGTACGGAGCGGCCCCGCTCGGCAACGTGACCTCGCTCACCGCGACCGCGCCCCTCGGCCTCTACTACGTCCGGCTCCGCGCCGCCAATGCGTGCGGCGTCAGCGGGCCCTCGAACGAGGTGGCCGTGCTGCTGGACGGGTCGACGCCGCTCCCCGTCGCTCCGACGGCCTTCGTCGCCGCGACGGCCGGCCGCGACGTGGCCTTCTCATGGCAGCCGCCCACGGGCGGCGGCCTGCCGTCGGGCTACCGCATCGAGGCCGGCCTGACGCCTGGCACCGTCATGGTGTCGGTGCCCACGGTCGTGCCGGGCCTGTTCGTGCCCAACGCGCCACCGGGGTCGTATTACGTCCGAGTCCGCGCGGTGAACGCGGCCGGCGACGGTCCAGCCAGCAACGAAGTGCACCTGGTCGTCCCCTGACGGCGCCGTCCGGCGTGAGGGGCTTCCCCCGCCGGGAGCGCTACGTGCAGTGGGGGCCGCGGCGGCGACGCTGCTACAATCCCAGCCTCCCCGGAAAGGACGACGTATGGGCACCGCACTTGCCGGGCCCGTCACCGAGTGGCTCTCGCGTTGGAGCGATGGCCAGCGTGACGCGCTGGACCACATCCTGCCGTACGTCTACGAGCAGCTCAGGCAGGTCGCCCGCCGCCAGGTGCGTGCCGAGTCGCCCGACGTGATCTCGGCCACGACGGTGGTCCACGAGACCTACCTGCGGCTCCGCCAGCAGCGCCGCATCCAGGCCTCCGACCGGGCGGCCTTCCTCGGCGCCGCGGCGTGCATGATGCGGCGCGTCATCGTCGACCACGCGCGCCGGCGCAAGCGGGCCAAGCGCGGCTCGGGCGCGGCCATGGACTCCATTCATGACGTCGAGGTGGCCGCCTGGCTCAGCGACGTCGAGGCCGAGGAGGTGCTGGCGCTCGACGACGTCCTGGGGCGGCTGCGCGCCCTCGACCCGCGCGTGGCATCCGTCGTGGAGCACCGGGTCTTCGCCGGCCTCACGCTGGAGGAGACCGCCGAGGCGCTGCACGTCTCGGCGAAGACGGTCCAGCGCGACTGGACCACGGCCCGCGCCTGGCTTCGCAAGGAGCTCGGCCGCGACATCGACGCCTGACGTCCGGTTCCGTCGCGTTTCGACGCGATCCTCTCAGCCGATGGATGCCCGATCACACTGGCAGGCGCTCGATGCCCTGTTCCACGCCGCGCGCGACCGGCCCCCGGCCGCGCGGGCGGCCTTCCTGACCGAGGCCTGTCCCGAGGACCCCGCGCTCCGCGCGGAAGTGGAGGCGATGCTGGAGGCGGAGGCCCCCGAGCACGCCCTGGCCATCGAGCGCCTCGTGCCCGATCCGCCGGCGGCCCCTGCGTCCGATCCGATCGTCGGTATGCGGCTCGGCCCCTGGAAGGTCGTCGACGTCCTGGGACACGGCGGGATGGGCACCGTGTACCTGGCCGAACGGGCCGACGGCCAGTACCGGCAGCGCGTCGCGCTGAAGCTCGTCCCGGGCGCCGCGGCCGGGCCGCAGTCGTCGCGCTTCGCCGTGGAGCTGGAGGCGCTCGCCCGGCTCACTCACCCGAACATCGCCCATCTCATCGACGCCGGTACCACACCGGAAGGGTCGCCGTACCTCGTGATGGAGTTCGTGGACGGCCAGCCCATCACCGCGGCCTGCGATGCCGGTCAGCTGTCTGTCGCGGACCGGCTCCGCCTGTTCCGCGTCGTGTGCGAGGCGACCCAGCACGCGCACCAGGCGCTGGTCGTCCACCGCGACCTCAAGCCCTCGAACATCTTCGTGTCGCGGAGCGGCGAGGTGAAGCTCCTGGACTTCGGCATCGCCAAGCTGCTGGAGCCCGAGGGCCGCGCCGTCGAGGCGACCGAGTCCGCGTGGCGGGCGCTCACGCCGGCCTACGCGGCGCCGGAGCAGCTTCGCGGGCAGCCCGTCACCACCGCCACGGACGTCTACGTGCTCGGGGCGGTCCTGTTCGAGCTCCTCACCGGCCTTCGCCCCTCCGGCGCGACGGGCGACATCCGCCTCCCGGCGCCGCCGACGGCGCCGAGCGCGGCGGTCGCCCGTCTTGCCGCCTCGCGCCAGGACGACGCCACAGGGCGCGCGCGCGACACCGCCAGCGCACGGGCGACGACACCGGCGCGCCTGGCCCGCGAGCTGTCGGGCGACATCGATCGCGTGGTCCAGAAGGCGATAGATCCCGAGCCGGGCCGCCGGTACGGCTCGGCCGGGCAGCTCGGCGACGAAATCGGCCGCCTGATCGAGGGCCGGCCGGTACTGGCCCGGCCCGCGTCCGCCGCGTACCGGACGCGCCGGTTCCTCCTGCGGCATCGCTGGGGAACGGCGGCGACCGCCGTGCTCGTCGCGTTGCTCGCCGCGTTCGGCGTGCTTGCCGTGCGGCAGGCCATCGCCGTGGCCGAGGAGCGCAATCGCGCGCGCCAGCAATCCCAGCGCGCCGAGCGGGTGTCGCGGCTGCTCGGCGATCTCTTCTCACTGGCGGGCGCCGCACCGGCCGGCGGTGATGCGGGTCCACCCCGCGCGTTCCTCGACACGGGCGCCGAGCGCATCGCCACCGAGCTGGCCGGCGATCCCGCCACGCAGGCCGAGCTCTTCTCGATCGTGGGCCGCGTGTACGGGAACCTGGCCCTCCACACGCGCGGCACCGAGGTGCTCGAGCGCGCGCTGTTGCTCCAGCGCCAGTCGCAGCCCGACGGCTCGCTCGCCCAGGCCGAGACGCTCAAGCAGCTCGGCGACCTGCTGATTCTCCGGAGCGATTTCCAGGGCGCCGAACGCCGTCTGCGCGAAGCGCTGGTGCTGCAGCGCGCGCTCGATGCTCCTCCGGCCGATCGGGCGCGGACCCTCGTCGCGCTCGGCCGGACGCTGGGATTCCAGAACAGCAACGCCGACGCCCGTCCGCTGCTGGCCGAGGCCGTGGACACGTGGCGCCGCATGCCGGACGCCCCGCCGTCCGACCTGATGGCCGCCGTCTACGAACTGGGGATGGTGTACCACCGGAGCGGGGACCTGGCGCTCGGCGAGCGCTACCTGCGTGAGGCCGTCGAGATCGGCCGGGCGATCCGCGACCCGTCGCCCGCCAAGGTCGAAGCGCTGATGGGCCTCGCCCGCCTCCGCCATCGCTTCCAGCGCGACGCGGCCGGCGCCGAGCCGGTCTACCGCGAGGCCCTGCAGCTCGCCCGCAGTCTCTACGAGGGGGACCACCAGGACGTGGCGACGTGTCTCGGAGAGCTCGCGCGCGACGTCCGCGACCAGGGACGGCTGGCGGAAGCCGAGACGTTCGCCCGCCAGAGCCTCGAGATGTTCACGCGCCTGTACGGCGCCACGCACCGCGAGACCGCCATCAGCACGCAGACCCTGGCCAGTATCCAGCACGAGCGGGGGCGCACCGCCGAGGCCGTGGCCACGCAGCGCGTCGCGCTGGCATCGGCGGTCGGCGCGCTCGGCGAGGGCAATCCGATCGCGCTCGGCGCGAGGCGCGCGCTGTCCGGCCTGCTCGAAGCGGCGGGACGGATGGACGAAGCGCTGGCCCTCAGGACCGAGGAGCTCCGCATCGCGCGCGCCGCGTTCGGCCAAGGCGACGTCTACACGGCCATCGCGCTCAGCGGACTCGGCGACCACTGGATGCTGGCACGCCGGCCCGTCGAGGCCGTCGCGGCCTACCGGAGTGCGCTCGCCGTGCGGACGGCGCTCCATCCGGCCGGCCACCCGCGGATCGCGGACGCACGAGCGGCCCTCGAGAAAGCCCTCGCCGCCGCCGGGCCGCTGCGCGCTGAGGGCCCTGAACGCCAGTAGTGCGCGCGCGTCGCGAGACCGGCGATGTCCGGGATTCCACCGGGACGACGCGATCCCGTCCAGGAGGAACGACATGCGACACATCCTGGGACGGGCGCTCGCGACGGCCGGTCTGCTGGCGGCCTCGGCGGGCCTGGCCGGCGCGCAGCCCCTGGGCTCGTTCAGCTGGACCCTGAGCCCGTTCTGCAACGTCGTCACCGTGAACGTCACCGCGGACGGCGCCATCTACACGCTGGATGGCTACGACGATCAGTGCGGGGCGCCGCGGCGGGGCGCCGTCGTGGGGATGGCGTTCCCGAATCCCGACGGCAGCATCGGCCTGGGCCTGACGATCGTGGCGACGCCGGGCGGGGCGCCCGTCCACATCGACGGCACGCTCTCGCTGACGACCCTGGGCGGCCCGTGGACGGACAGCACCGGGAACACGGGGACGCTGGTGTTCGGCGCCGCGCCGCTGGGCGGCAGCCCGCGGCCGGTGTCGGCGCCGACGGTGGACAGCGCGGCGATCGTGGACGGGTCGATTGCGGCGGTGGACGTGGACGCCACGCAGATCCAGCAGCGCATCGTGACGGCCTGCCCGTCGGGCGAGCTGATGACGGGCGTGAACCAGGATGGCACCGTGACGTGTGAGGCGGTCTCCGGTTCTGGGGGCGGCGACATCACGGCGGTGAACGCGGGCCTCGGGCTGACCGGAGGCGGGACCTCGGGCGCCGTGACGCTGGCGGTCAATCCGTCGGCGGTGCAGGCGCGCGTGTCTGGCGGCTGTCCGGCGGGTCAGTCGATCCGGCAGATCGCGGGCGACGGCTCGGTGACCTGCGAGGTGGACGACGTCGGCACCGGCGACATCACGGCCGTGACGGCAGGCCTTGGACTGAGTGGCGGAGGCACGGCGGGCGCCGTTGCACTCGCGGTGGACTACGGCTCGGGCACGGGCACGTCGCCGTTCCCCGCGCGGGCCGATCACACGCACGGGGTCTACACGGCCGCGCAGCGTGACACGGCCGTCGGTGACGCTGCGATGGCAGGCGCCACTCCCGGTCAGGACAACGTCGCGGTGGGATACCACGCGCTCGTGGGCGTCACGCTCGGCGGCAACGCGAATACCGCCGTCGGATCGCGCGCGCTCGACGCGGCCACCACCGCGCCCGAGAACATCGCGGTCGGACTGGACGCGCTTGGCGCCAACCTCACCGGGCAGCGGAACGTCGGGCTCGGCGTCGGCACCCTGGACGCGACCACCGACGGGAACTTCAACGTCGGCATCGGCCACGGGGTGCTGGGCGCGAGCACCAGCGACGACAGGAATACCGCGATCGGCTACCTCGCGCTGCGCAACCTGAACGGCGGGTCCAACAACCTGGCCATCGGCGACAACGGCGGCGGGTCGCTCGTCACCGGCAACGAGAACGTCTACATCGCCTCGAGCGGCGTGGCGTCCGAGGATGCCACGATTCGGATCGGCCGGAGCACCCTGCAGACGCGGGCGTTCATCGAAGGCATCCGCGGGGTCACCACCGGGTTCTCCAACGCCGTCGCGGTGGTGGTCGACAGCGCCGGTCAGCTGGGCACCGTGAGCTCCTCGCGGCGCTTCAAGGAGGACATTCACGATCTGGGCGCGATCGGCGAGCGGCTGCAGCGGCTGCGGCCGGTGCAGTTCCGCTACACGAAGCCGTTCGCCGACGGCACGAAGCCCGTGCAGTACGGCCTGATCGCGGAAGAGGTCGCCGAGGTGATGCCCGAGCTCGTGGCCCACGACGACGATGGCCAGCCGGCCACCGTGATGTACCACGTGCTGCCGTCGCTGCTCGTCGAGGAGGTGCAGCGGCTGGAGCGCGAGCGCGCCGCGCTGACGCAGGAGGTGCGGGAGCTGCGCGCGCTCGTGGACGGGCTGACGGCCGCCCGCCGCTAGGCGGCGCTCCGGGGCGGCGCCGCGCCCTCGCAGGGACCGGGACCAGCCGCGGCCGTGCCGGCTGGTCCCGCCTGCAGAACGACGGGCGTCAGCGCTTGGCGACGTTCAGCGCGGCGAGCCTCGCCGCCACGTCGGGACCCGCGCTGGCGACCTTCACGGCCTTCTCGATGTATTGAATCTTCCCGTCCAAGCCGATGTAGAACGTCCACCGGTTCGCGAAGCCCGACGTGCCGAGCACGCCGTACTCCGTGGCCGTGGCCTTCGTCGGATCCGCGAGGATCGGGTAGTCCGCCTCGACGTGCTCGGCGAACTTCTTGTTCTCTTCCGGCGTGTCCACGCTCACCGCGAAGTACGCCACCTGGAACGCCCGAATCGCGTCGCCGCTCTCACGGAGCGACTTGCACTCGATCGTTCAACCGCCGGTGAACGCCTTCGGGAACCACGCGAGAACCACGGCGCTCTTGCCCCGGTACTCGCCGAGGGTGTGGGTCTTGCCGTCCGATCCCCGAAGCGAGAAATTCGGCGCCTGATCGCCGACCTTGAGTTCCGTCATGGTCTGCCCCCGGCCGACGGCCGCAGCTCCGAGGCTGAACGCCACCGTGAACCCCAACTTGAGCCACTTGCCAACGTTCATGCTCCCTCCAGCCTGCCATGGTAGCAGCCTGCGAGCCGTGATCGGCCGCGCGCGACGGACCATATGATGGGGTGGTGAGGGTGAACGTGCCGCGGCGCCTCGCGTGGGCGGCCGCGACGCTGGCCGGACTGGCCGGCGTGCTGATCGTGCTCGCGCACACACCGGCTGCGGGCCGCTGGGGGCTTCAGTGGCTCATCCGCCAGGCGGCCGCGCGCTCCATCGACCTGTCGGCCGGCCGGCTGCGCGTGAACCTGTTCACGCGTCGGATCACCCTGGAAGACCTCCGCCTGGCGGCCGAGGGCCACGCCGGCGACCCGTTCTTCACGGCCGGGCGCGTCAGCGCGCAGCTGCCGTGGGCGGTGCTGACCGGCGCGCTGCGCGTGTCGATGCTCGACGTCTCGGACGCTCACGTCCGCCTGGTGCGTGAGAACGGCGTGCTCGTCAACCTCCCGCCGTCATCGGGCGCGCCGCCGCCCCTCCAGCCGCGCCGATTCGACGTGCGCGGCCTGCGCCTCTCGACGCTCGACCTGGACTACCTCGACCGCACGGCCGACGCCGAGGTCACCGTCCGTGGGGTCACCGCCGCCCTCGACGAGCGCGTGATCCGCGTGTTCGCCGGGGCCAGCGGGTCGCTGCGGGCGGACCAGCTCCACGTGCGGCTGGCCGATCACGACACGACCAGCGGCGCGATCGAGGGCCGCCTGGCGTTCGATGGCTCGAACGTCTCGCTGCAGGCGTTGACCGTGCCGCTCCCGGAAGGTCGGATCGTCGTCGGCGGCCGGATCGAGCGCGTCCTCGACGACACGCAGCTCGCGCTCACGCTCGACGGCTCGCTCGACTTCGCCCCGCTCGCGGCGTGGGTGCCGCCCCCGACGCCCGTGGCGGGCGCCGGCTCGTTCAAGGGAGGCATGACCGGGCCGCTCGGCGACTACGTGCTGGCGGCGTCCTTCGCGTCCGATGCACTCCACGTCGGTCGTGCCGCCGACCTGCGCCTCAACGGCGAGCTTCGCCTCACGCCCGATCGCGCGGACGTCCAGCCGTTCACGGTGACGGCGCCATCACGCGCAGCGGCGGATCCCGCCGGCGTCATCGAGGGCGCGTTCACCTACACCTTCGAGACACGCTCGAGCGACATGACCGCGACGTTCCGCGACGTGGACCTCGACGTCGCCCTGGCGGCGGCGGACGTGGACGCCGCGGCGGTGGCCGCCCGTGAGGACGGCCGCGTCACCATCCGGATGGCCTCGCCCGAAGCCCCGATGTCGCTGCGCGCGACGGGCGTCAGCCGGGCGCTCATCCGCGCCAACAGGATTCCCGTGGCGGGGACCTGGACGGCCGTGCTCGACCGCGACCGCTGGAGCGTGCAGCACGATCACCGTCTGCTCGAGACCGTCCGGGCGTCGGGCACGGTGTCGTGGCCGGACACCGGCACTCCGTCGGCATCCCCGTTCACGGGACCCTTGAACGTCGACATCGGAGACGTGGGCCGGACCGCGGCCGCCGCGGCGCGCGCCGGGTTCGCCGTCCCCGAGGCCGTCGCCAACATCAGCGGGCCCGCCGAGGGGCGCTTCTCCATGCGGGGCACGCTGGAGCGTCCGGGGCTGAGCGGGCGCCTGCAGTCGCGGGCGCTCACGCTGCCGTCGGGCCAGGTCGCGACGCTCGAGGCCGACGTGGCCTACGACGGCGACGCGCTCGCGGCGGGTCCGTTCGCGTTCACGACGCCGGGTGCGCGCGCCTCGGGGCAGGTCACGGCGCGCCTCGACTCGGGTCGGCTCAGCGGACGGTTCGACGCGGATGCCGACGACCTCGGCACGCTCCTGGACGTCGTGCGTCCCGGGACCGCCGCGAGCGGCACGCTGGCGCTGCACGGAACGATCGCCGGTACGACCGAGGTGCCGGACGTGCCGCTCACGCTCGACTCCACCATCGTGATGGTGGAAGGGCAGCGGATCGGCACCGTTCACGCCGAGGCGCGCCTGCTCGGCACGTCGCTCCAGGTGTCCCGGCTCTCCGTGACGCAGGATCCGGGCACGCTCACGGCCAGCGGCCGCTTCGACTACGCGACGGGCGCCTACGACCTCACCCTCGACGGCCGCGACCTGCGGCTGGAGCGTCCGCTGGCCGGCGCGTCCATCGAGGCGGTGCGCGCCAACGCCGCGTTCTCGGGCGCGGGCACGCTCGCTGCCCCGGGCGGCAGCGGCGCGCTCATCCTGACGCCGGTCGGCGGGTCCTTCGGCGAGCTGCTCGGCGATACGGACATCCGCTTCCAGTTCTCGGGCGGGCTGCTGAACGCGACGGGGTACCTGCCCAACGTGCGGACGCTGGTGCAGGCCACGCTCGATCCGCATGCGCCGTACGTGTACCGCGGCGTGGCCGCGGTGAGCGCGCTCGACGTGCAGCCCGTCGCGCTCGCCATCGGCGCGCTGCCCGAGGCGATCTCCGGCACCGTCGGCGCGAGCGCCTCGTTCGAAGGCCGGCTCGACGACCCGTCCTCGGCGCAGGCGTTCGTCAATCTCCAGGCCCTCGACCTGGCGGTCGGCGGACTGCCCGTCACGCTGGAGCGGCCGGCGCGCCTCACGCTTCGCCCGGCGTCGTTCGGCGTGGACGATCTGGCCGTGAGGGCGGGCGCCACCACGCTCGAGGCCTCGGGGCGCCTCGACGACCCCGCCGATCGCGCGCTTCGCGCGACGGTCGACGGCACGCTCGGCGACGTGGTCGCCCTGGCTCGGGCCTTCGCACTGGCGCCGCGCGGCCTCACCGCGTCGGGCGCGATCCGCGGCGAGTGGGAGAGCCGGGGCGGGTTCGATCGCGCCACGGCGGCGTTGACCCTCGACGACGCCTCGATCGGCGTCGAGGACCTGCCGCCGGTGCAGGCGTTGTCGGCGACCGCGGCCTACGACGGAACGGTCGTCACGGTCGACGGGCTTCGCGCGACCTGGCAGGGCGGCGAGATCACGGGCCGCGCCCGCGTCCCGCGCGCCGTGCTCGAAGCCGTCGGCGCCGGCGCGGCGGGCCCGCCAGGCCGGGTGGAGGCATCGGTCCGGGGGCTCACGCAGCAGGCGCTGGCGCCGTGGCTGCCTGCCGACGCCCTGGCGCGCCTCGAGGGCCGCGTGTCGGCGACGCTCGGCCTCGACGTCCGAGCGCTGTCGGTGGCCGGCCTGCGCGGCACCCTCGTGCTCGACGAGGCCGCCGCCACGGCCGCCGGCGTGCCGGTCGCGCAGGTCCGGCCGTCGCGGCTCTCGATGGACGGCGGCACGCTGTCGTTCGACGACGTGGCGTTCAATATCGGCGCGCCGGTGACGGTGGCAGGGACGGTGACGGTGGCCGAGGCCACGACGCTCGCCCTGCGCGTCACCGGCCGGCCCCAGTTGCGCCCGTTCTCCGTGCTGGCCACGAATACGGCCCTCGACGGCTCGGCCATCGTGGACCTGGCGATCGGCGGCACCACCGCGGCGCCCCTCGTCACGGGGCGTGTCGAGTTCGACCAGGCCGAGGCCTCACTGCGCGATCCCGTCGTCCTCGCGTCGGGCACGACCGGCGCGCTCGTCTTCGACGGCGAGCGCGTGCGGGCCGAGAACATCCATGGCTCGTTGAACGGCGGTGACTTCGACCTCGGCGGCACCGTGCGCGTGCTCGGCGTCGAGGAGCCGACCGGCCAGCTGACGCTCCAGATGCGGGGCGTGGCCGTCGAGTACCCCGCGAACGTCAACAGCGAGGTCGACGCGCTGCTCACGTTCGTGCCGGGGCCAGGCGAGCCGACGCTGCGGGGCGACGTGCGGGTGCTGCGCGGCGCCTACCGCGCCACGATCAGCCTGCCCGCCCTCGTCGCGTTCAACGCGACGCGCCCGGCCGTCGCCGCGGAGGACGGGTACCTCGGCCGTCTCCGTCTGGACCTCTCGCTCACGACCGAGGACGACCTGGTCATCGACAACAACTACGGCCGCTTCGAGGCGGGCGCCAACCTGCGCCTGCAGGGAACGGGCGAGCGGCCGGCGGTGACCGGCCGGGTCGAGCTCCGCGAAGGCGGCGAGGTCTTCGTGCTCGGCGGCCTGTACCGGCTCAGCCAGAGCACGATTTCGTTCACGAACCCCAACGCGATCGAGCCGGACCTGAACATCACGCTGGTGACGCGTTCGAGCGGAGCCGAGCAGACGCTGACGCTGTCGGGCACCCTCGATCGCCTTCAGACCAGCGTCGTCTCGAGCGACCCGAGCGCGGACGCCAGCCTGGCGAGCCTGCTCCTGGGCGAAGGCTCCCTCGACCGCGAACGAGCCCTGCAGCTGCTGTCGGGCGAACTGCTCGGCGTGACCGGGCGCGCGATCGGCCTCGACAGCCTGCGCGTCGAGCGCGGGTTCGACGTGGGGGACGTCCGGCAGGATCCGGGCCTCATCGCCGACATCCAGGACCCCACTACCCGCCTCACGCTGTCCAAGGCGCTGCGCCCGAACGTCGAGGTCGTGCTCTCGCAGGGCATCGGCCAGGGCGCGCTGTCCGGCTACGTGCTGTACCAGCCGTTCCGGGGCGTGGAGCTTCGCGCGACCTCGCTCGACAACACCGACCGGCTCTATTCGGTGCGGCACGACATCTCGTTCGGTGCGGCCGCGCCGTCGGCCGCGTCGCGCCGCGAGCCGCCGCGGGTCGGCACGGTGTCCATCGACGGCGTCGAGCCGTTGGAGGAGAACGCGATCCGGGACCGGCTCAAGCTGGACCCCGGGAGCCGCTTCGACTTCATCCGGTGGCGTGACGACGTGGATCGCGTCCGCGGGTACTTCCGCGAACGCGCGTACCTCGAGGCGCGCGTCCGGGGGGCGCGGAGCGAGACGGCGGGCACCGTGGCCCTGACCTACTCGATCCAGCAGGGGCCGCCGACCGATCTGCGGGTGGACGGCGCCGATGTGTCGCGCGATCTGCGGCGGCGCCTCGAGACGGCGTGGGCCAACAGCGTCTTCGACAGGTTCCTCCGCGACGAGATCCGCCGCCTGATCCTCCTGGACCTCGTCCGGAAGAACGTGATCGGCGCCGAGGTGGACACGGACGTCACCGAGGCGCCGCCCGTGAAGGTGATCCACGTGGTCGTGCGCGGCGGCCAGGTCGCCAGGGGGCGCCGGATCGCGTACAGCGGGGCGACGGCGATCCCGCCCGCCGAGCTCGACGGCGAGCTGGCCGCGCGCGGGATCGACGACCAGGTATGGCTCGATCCGCACCTGCTCTCCGACGCCGTCTCCGATTACTACGCCAGCCAGGGTTACCGGGCGGCCAGGGTCACCGTGAACGCCCCGGTCATCGTGGGCGGCCGTGCGGAACTGCCGGTGCTCGTCGATGAAGGGCCGGTCACGCGCGTCACGTCCGCCACCCTCGAGGGATCCGTCGACGCGCTCGCGGCCGCGACCGCGCCGCTCGCGACCGCGCTGGAGGGCCACCCCTACCGCCGGGTCGACGTGGACGCCGCCGCGCGCCAGATCGAACGCCGCTATCAGGGCGAGGGATACAACGACGTCCGGGTGACGACCCAGGTGGCGGCGCCGCCGGACGCCGCCACCGCCGCCGTCACGTTCCACGTCGAACCGGGACGCGAGCAGCGGCTTGCCGACGTCGTCGTGACGGGCACCACGCGCACGCGGCCCCAGGCGGTGATCAACGCCCTCCGACTCGAGCCCGGCGAGCCGATCGATCTCTCGCGCTGGGCCGAGGCGCGGCGCCGGGTGTTCGACACGAACGTGTTCCGCCAGGTGGACGTGCGTCCCGAAGTGCTGCCCGAGCCGAATCCCGACGGCACCGAGGCGGTGCGCGCCCGCGTGACCGTCGCCGAGTGGCCGGCGTGGCGCCTCCGCTACGGCCTTCAGCTGGACGACCGGGCGCCGGTGGATCAGGGCGAAGACACCTCGGTGAACCGCAAGCGCGATCTCGGCGTCGTGGCCAACCTGCAGAACCGCAACGTCTTCGGCCGCGCCTTCACGTTCGGCATCTACGGGCAGGCGGCCCGGCGTCTGCAGTCCACCAACGCCTACCTCACGTTCCCGACGCTCTTCGGGCGCGCGGTCCAGACCAACGTGTTCGTGTCGTCGTCCCGGCAGGACGTGGCGACCGACGCCAGCAACGAGTTCTTCCTGCGGCGCAGCCGCCGGCTGCTCTCGCTGGAACAGCGGATCCGCCGGGGCCGTTCGTTCGAGTTCGTCTACGGCTATCGCCTGAAGCGCGAGATCATCGACGCGCTGGACCCGGAGGATCCGTTCTACCTCGCGCCGCTCGTCGGCCGCCTGACCACGAGCGCCTTTTTCGACCGCCGCGACGACCCGTTCAATGCCACCCGAGGCTGGTTCGGCGCCGTCAGCGCCGAGCGGGTCAGCGAGTTCGAATCGGGCGCCGACGCGGTGAAGATTCAGGGCACGTACTTCGGATATCGCGGCGCGGGGCCGCTGCTCTTCGCGTCCGCCGTGCGGGTCGGCGGCTCGTTCCTGGGCGACCTGGGCTTCAGCGAACGGTTCTACGTGGGCGGGTCGGACACGGTGCGCGGGTACGGCGAGGGCCTGGTCGGCCCCAAGACGTTCACGGGATCGGCGCGCGGCGGCGATGCGCTCCTCATCCTGAACGAGGAGCTGCGGGCGCCCATCTACAAGTGGGTGCGGGGCGTGGCGTTCGTGGACGCCGGCAACGTCTTCGCCTCGAATGGCGACATCCGGCTCTCGAGACTGGAGGTGGGGTACGGCGTCGGGCTGCGGCTCCACACGCCGTTCTCGATCTTCCGGATCGACCTGGGCGTCCCGACCACGGGCGCGCGCACCATCCGCTGGTACTTCGGGCTGGGGCAGGTGTTCTAGAGAGCGGCTAGGGGCTCGCGGCTCGCGGCTAGACCCGCACGGCGTCACGCGATCTGGCCGCTAGCCGCCACGAACGGAGCAGAGTCGCCGCCGGAGGTGCGGGCCATCACGGCCTGCAGCCGGCGACGCTCTGCGACGGTGCACGGCGGGGGAGTCCCCGGCGCCACCGCATGTCGACCAATCAACCGCGCAAGGCGTTCAGGGCCAGCTGGACCTGGCGGCGTTCGGGCGCCTCCGGGGCCAGCTTCAGGAAGGCCTGGAAGTGCTCGGCCATCCGGTTGAACCGCTTCTCACGCTGGTGCGCCACGCCCGCCTGGTAATGGGCGTAGGCGAAGTCCGGCATCAACTCGGCGGCGCGATCGAGCGTCTGTGACGCGGCGTCGAAGTCGCCGCGCTTGATCTGCACCAGACCGAGCTGGTAGAAGGCGAAGCCCGAATTGCCATCGAGATCGCGCGCCCGCTGTCCCTCGGCCAGGGCTTCGTCGAGGGCGTTGTCCAGCAGCCCGATGCTGGACTGGCCGATGGCCTTCCAGGTCTCGTCGGAGCCGTTGGAGAGCCGGGCGAACTCCGCCCGCGCGTCCTGGTTGCGGTCGAGCTTCTCGAGCGCGAGGCCCGCCAGGTAGGTGGAGGCGGGGTCTTCGCTTCCGGCGGCGCGCTCGTTCGCCACCCGGTCCGTCACCTGGGCGAACGCGCCCTTCTCGAACAGCTTCTGGGCGGTGTCCTGCTCGGCGCGCACCGGCGCCACCAGCAGTACGGCCGCCGCGAGCCCGGCGAGGTATGTCATGCGCTTCATCATGGTCATCAAGGCTGCAAGCGGGGTGCCACCGGAGGAGTGCCGTTCGTCACGTCCCGGGCATCATGCCCACCGTGACTGTGTCACACCCGCCGCGTCCTCTGTACTAATTGACGCTCTGGAGGTGCGACATGTCCCGAACCGATCGGCTGGCCGACCTCGTCGAGCGCGTGCTCGACGGGGACTGCTGGCATGGACCGAACGTCCTGGACCTGGTCACGGGGGTGTCGGTGGACGCGGCGGCGGCGCGGCCGGTCCCCGGCGCGCACACGATATGGGAGCTCGTGCTGCACATGACCGGGTGGGCCGACGAGGTGCGGGCCCGGCTGGCGGGCGCGCCCGCTGGCGCGCCCGCGGACGGCGACTGGCCGCCAATGAGCGCGCCGGCGACAGACGAGGCCTGGCGCGGGGCCGTCGAGCGGCTGGTCGAGAGCCACCGCGCGCTGGCCGCGGCCATCCGGAGCGTCGACGACCGGTCGCTCGATGCGCCGGTCGTCGATTACCGGGATGGCGCGGCGGGCACGGGCATGTCGATCGATCTCACGCTGCACGGCGTGGTGCACCACTCGGTCTACCACGCCGGCCAGCTCGCCATGCTCCGCCGCGCGATCGCGGCAGGCGCCTAGCGGCGCCCTACCGGCGCCGCGGCCAGGGCCGCCGGTTCGGGCTCGCCCCGGGACCGCCACGCGGTCCCGGCGGGTTCTCCCAGTCGGTGCCCGGCCCTCCCCGGCGCCCGGGCGGGTTGTCGTCGCGGTCGCCCCGGTAGGGGCGGAGCCGGAACGGACTGGCCCCCGGGCCGCCCGCCGGACCGGGAGGATTCGCCCAGTTGGTGCCGGGGCCGCCCCTCGGGCCCGGCGGGTTGCTCCTGAAGACGCGGACCGCGGGCCCGACGGCCCTCGCGCGGCACGGCGGCACGCGCCAGGCCGCCGCGGCACGAGCGCGCACCCGGGGTTGGGCCTCGGCCCCGGCGGGGCCAGCCACGACGATCGTGCTCGCGGCAAGCACCACGGGCACCAGCCAGGCGAAGGAGTACGGGCGGGTCATCGGCACCTCCAATGGACGGCCACCGGGCCGTCCTGCTGCCTTCCTTTGACCGGTCGGCCGTCCCAGGGGTTGAGGCCGCCGCGCCGTGCCGGTCCCGCCGGACCTGCTATACTGCCGCCAGCACCCCGTACAGGGACGTCCTCGGGCCTCGGGCTCGTGGACGTTCAACAGCAGTCGCCCGGTGGGCGGCTCGCCTCCAGACGGCGCGGACCTTCGGTCTCCCGCGCGCTGGCCGTGCGGAGGTGCTGGCGCCCCGTGCGAGACCGCGTACCCGGCGCCCGCCATCGTTTTTTCAGCACGAGTGCCACAACCGTCTCCGATCGCTGCTCGCGGTGAGCCCGCGCGCGTTTCCCGACGCGCTACGGCGGCTCTCGCCCTGGTCGTCGCCGCGGCGTTCGTGGCGCCCCTGTCGCTCCGGGCCCTGAACCGCATCGCCATCGCCGCGCCGCCCGGGCTCGGCTACCTGCCTGCGCTCGAGATGAACCGGGAGCGCCGTCCGTTCCGGCAGCAGACCGTGGACGACCTGCGCCGCGGGCAGCCGCGCTGGGTGTTCATCGGCGACTCGATGATGGGCACCCGCATCGACCCCACCCTCCTCGGCGAGCTCTCGACGACCCACAACGAGCTGGTGGCCTTCATCTTCCATCCCGCGACCGGGCCCGCGTGGTGGTACCTGGCGTTCAAGAATCAGCTCGTCGCGTCCGGCGTGAAGCCGCGCGCGGTGTTCGTGTTCTTCCGCGACACGAACCTCACCGACACGCTCTTCCGCCTGGAGAGCCTGTACGGCAACGCGCTCGACGAAGTGGCCCTCGACGCGGAACCGGAGTTGAACGCGATCGTCGCCGCGCGCCGGTCGGGCGTGTGGTCCCGCGTGCGATCGGCGGCCGCGGCCGCCTACGAGACCGACGTGGCCCGCAGCTGGATGGAGCCCGCGATCCGCCGGTGGTTCGTGAACTGGCGGTTCCCCGATCCGTCGGCCCGGCTGCGCTTCGACATGGCCCTCACCGAGCGCTTCGACCTGGCGCACCTGCGCGACGACGTCGCCGCCGACCTCGGCGACCCGGCGGAGGACGCCGACTTCGCGCGCGATCTCCCCACATCGGTGCTGCCGCTCATGACGTCGCTCGCCCGGGCCTCCGGGGTCACGCTCTGCTTCGTGCGCGTCCAGCGCCGACCCAGCGGCTCGACGCCGCCGCCGCAGCCGCCGGCGCTGCGCCGCTACGTGCGCGATCTCCAGGCGTACCTGACCGCCAACGGCGCGCTCTTCCATGACGACTGGGGCGACCCGGAGATGCCGGAGGCGATCTACGCCGACGGCGACCACGTGCGCGACCGCCGCCACTACACGACGGTCTTCCGGGAGCGGCTGGATCCGCTGTTCCGATGATCTTCCACAGCCTCGACTTCGCCGCCTTCTTCGCGATCGTGGTGACGTTGTACTGGCGCCTGCCGCACCGGGCGCAGAACCTCCTGCTGCTGGCCGCGAGCTACGTCTTCTACGGCTGGATCCATCCCTGGTTCGTGGCCATCATGCTCGTCTCCACCACGGTGGACTACTGGGCCGGCCAGCGGATGGAGGACGACCCGGCCCGCAAGGGCCGCTACCTGGCGGCCAGCCTCACGGTCAACCTCGGCATGCTCGGGGTCTTCAAGTACTTCAACTTCTTCGTCGAGAACGTCCACGACGTGCTCGCGCTGGCGGGGCTCCACGTGGCGACGCCGCTGCTGCAGGTGGCGCTGCCGGCCGGCATCTCGTTCTACACCTTCCAGGCCCTCAGCTACACCGTGGACGTCTACAAGGGCGAGATGCGCGCGCGGCGCAACGCCGTGGACTTCGCCCTGTTCGTCGCCTTCTTTCCCCATCTCGTGGCGGGACCCATCATGCGCGCCAGGAACCTCCTGGCGCAGGTGGAGCGGCCGCGCGCGTGGAACGCCACGGCGGCGCGCCACGGCGCCGTCCTGGTCGTCTGGGGGCTGTTCAAGAAGCTGGTCGTGGCCGACAACGTCGGCATCGTGGCGAACCGCGTGTTCGCCCAGCAGGATCCGGCCTTCGAGGTGCTGTGGGCGGGGGTGTTCGCGTTCGGCATGCAGATCTACGCGGACTTCTCCGCCTACTCGGACATCGCCCGCGGCGTCGCGCGGTGGTTCGGGTTCGAGCTCGTCCTCAACTTCAACCACCCCTACATCGCCCACAGCCCGTCGGACTTCTGGCGCCGCTGGCACATCTCCCTCTCGACGTGGTTCCGCGACTACGTCTACATCCCGCTCGGGGGCAACCGCGGCCGCGCCCTCGTGGCGGGCTGCACGCTCGTCACGACGTTCCTCGTGTCGGGCTTCTGGCACGGCGCCAGCTGGAACTACGTCATCTGGGGCTTCTACCACGGCGCGCTCGTCTGGACCACGCGCACGATCGGCCGGGCGCTGTCCCTGCCCGAGCACTGGCCGGGGCCGCTGGCGCCGGTGCAGATCGCGCTGACCTGGATCGCGATGATGGCCGGGTGGCTGTTCTTCCGCGAGACCAACGCCGAGTTCCTCGGCCACTTCGTGCGGCTCACGCCGTTCACCACCATGGAGGACGAGGCCGCCATCGGCCTCCACCTCTTCGCCCTGGCGGCGACCTGGTCGCTGCCCCTCTTCGTCCACGACCTCTGGGCCCTCGCACGCGAGCGCGGGGTGCTGCCGGTGGCATGGCTCGAATCCCGGCTCACCGGCCTCCGCCTCGCAGGCGTGCAGGCGGCCGGTGTCGGAGTGCTCGCGTCCCTGACGCTGGTGCTGCGCAGCACCACGTCGCTCGACTTCATCTACTTCGCCTTCTGAGGTACTGACTCCAAGGAATCACTCATGTCCGACGAACGACTCAAAATTGCCGTCTTCATCGACTTCGACAACATCGAGATTGGCGTGAAGAACACGCTCGGTCTCGGCTTCGACATCGGCGCCGTGCTCGAGGCCATCAAGGAACGAGGCGAGATCATCACGAAGGTCGCCTACGGCGACTGGAAGCGCGGCGACTACGGCCGCGCGATGTCGAATCACGCCGTCCGGCTCGTGCAGCGCGTGATGACGCCCGGCGGCGACAAGAACGGCGCCGACATCAACCTGGCGCTCGACGCGCTGGAGATGGCGTTCACGCACGACCACATCAACGCCTTCGTGATCGTGGGCGGCGATTCCGACTTCATCACCCTCGTCGAGAAGCTGAAGCAGTACGACAAGAAGGTGTTCGTGGTGGGCGGGCGCCAGTTCACGAGCCAGGTGATGCAGAAGAACTGCACCGAGTTCATCGCCTACGAGAACGTCGCCAGGAGCACGCCGCGCGTCGCGGCCGACCGCTCGCGGCCGGCGGGCGTGGGCCAGGCTATGAACATCGACGGCGTGGTGCCGCTGGTGCGGCGCGCGCTCAAGGTGCTGGCCGATCGCGAGGTCACGCCGCAGCTCGGCCTGCTCAAGAGCACCCTGCTGCAGCTGGACTCGTCCTTCTCGGAGCGCGATTACGGCGTCACGAGCTTCCGCGACTTCGCGGAGAAGCTCGCCGAAAAGGGCATCGTGCTGCTCAAGCACACCGGCCGCAGCACGCTGGTGGAGCTGAGCGAGAGCGGCGCCGCCATGGCCGACGCGATCGTCACCGCCGGCGAGGCCGCCGCAGCGGCCGGCGCCGCGCCGGTGCCCGCGGTGGAGGGCGCCCCCGCGCCCCCGCCGGCGCCCGCGCGCGGCCCGCGCGAGCTCGATGCGGCGACACAGGCGGCCATCCAGGAGGGCGTCGAGCTCGTCCGCGCGCTCCTCGCCGATCCGCCGCAGCCGCCGCGCTGGCCGATGTACCTGCGCCAGATCAAGCAGTTCATCCGCGCCAGCCACCCGGACTTCGACGATCGGAAGTACGGATCGATCGTCGACCTCATGCGGGCCTGCCAGAAGGAAGGGCTCGTGAAGCTCGAGCGCGACCGCCAGGGCGGCCTGCGCGTGTTCGGCGCCGGCGGTGCGTCGAGCGCGTCGCCGTCGCTCGCTCAGGCGTCCGCCGAGACCGAAGGGCCGCCGGCCGCACCGCCGTCATCGGCCAACGTCTACCGCCCGAAGAGCGTGACGCTCGGCTGGGTGATTGGCGATGACGACGAGAAGGACGGCGACGATAGCGGCGAGTCGCAGGACGCGGCGCTGGACGACGTCCCGGTTCAGATCGCGCCCATCGTGCCCGACGATCTCGAGCCGGAGGACGACCAGTCGAAGTTCTTCGCGCCCGGCAGCGCCAAGGAGCCGATCAGCGCTGGCCCGGCGGCCCGCGGCGTGAAGCGCGGGCCGCGGCGCACGATGAGCGCCGAGGACGCCGCGGAGCGTCCCAAGCGCGCCCGCAAGACCACGACCGGCACGCGGCGGGCTCCGGCGCGTCGCAAGCCGAAGGGGTAGGCGGGGAAGGGACGCGCAGGGATCGGGGACCGGGGACTGGGGACCAGGAACGACGGTCCCGCAGTGTTTCGGGACCCTGGTCCCTGTTCCCTGGTCCCTGGTCCCTGGTCCCTACTCGTTACTTCGGGCCCTCGTAGTTCGTCTCCACGTACCCCGCCGCCGGCGTCCACTGCACGCGCCGCGGCGGCAGACCATCGGGCCGGCCGGGCCGATGGAAGTAGATGAGCACCTCCGAGTAGCCGCTCTGCAGGGGCTCGGTGATGCGACGGGCGATCGCGGGAGCCTCGTCGAGCCTCCGGGTCTCCACCTGCAGCACGATCACGTGCTGGGCCGCGAACTGCTCGGTGACGGTCCAGCGCGCGAACGGGTCGGCTTCGCGCCTGACCACGGGCAGCCGGCGGGCCGAAGGACCGCCGTCGCCGGCGCCGGCGCGCGTGGACACCACCTCCCACGCCCCGGCCAGGATCACGCCGAGGAGTACCCACGCCGCGACGAGCGAGGGCCGGTCCACGGCGGCACCTTACTCCCCGAGGGCGGCGCAGTTGTCACGGGCGGCGCCGCCGCGATCGGCGCCGCGCGATCGCCGGCGTGCGGGCGGCGCGGGCCCATGGGGCGCCCGGCTGGCGGCTATAATCGGAGGCCGTTCGTCGTGCCCCGGCGCGAGCGAACCGCGAGGGTTCCCTCGTAGCGTCCGGGCCGCCCCGCATGTCCTACACCGCGAAGAACATCCAGGTCCTCGAAGGCCTCGAGCCCGTCCGCAAGCGCCCGGGCATGTACATCGGAGGGGTCGGCTCGGCCGGCCTCCACCACCTGGTCTGGGAGGTGCTCGACAACTCGATCGACGAGGCCATGAACGGCCACGCGTCCTCGATCGCCGTGACCCTGCACGCCGACGGCTCCTCGGTGACGATTGCGGACGACGGCAGAGGCATTCCCGTGGACAACCTGCCAGGGCAGAAGAAGAGCGCCCTCGAAGTGGTGTTCACCGTCCTCCACGCGGGTGGGAAGTTCGAGCAGGGAAACTACAAGACGGCGGGCGGGCTCCACGGCGTGGGCGCCAGCGTGGTCAACGCGCTGTCGCGCGAGCTCACGGCCACGGTGCGGCGCGACGGCGCGCAGTGGGAGATGCAGTTCAAGCAGGGCAAGCCCGTGAGCGGGCTGAGGAAGGTCGGCCCCGCGCGCGGCTCGGGCACCACCGTCACCTTCCGGCCCGACCCCACGATCTTTCCGAAGGTCGAGTTCGATCCGCAGGTCATCCGCGAGCGCCTCGAGGTGGCGAGCTTCCTCCACAAGGGCGTGAAGGTCACCTTCGACGACCAGACCACGGACACGAAGCAGACGTTTCAGCACGAGGACGGACTCGGCGATTTCCTGCGGAAGATCCTGGCGGAACGGTCCAGCCGCCCCGTGCACGACGTCGCGTTCCAGCTCGCCCGGGAGAACGGCGTGCGGCTCGAGCTCGTGCTGCAGTGGACCGAGTCCACCGACGAGCACCTGAGGAGCTACGTGAACGGCATCCCCACCGGCTCAGGTGGGACCCACGAGAACGGGCTGCGCGCCGGGCTCGGCAAGGCCGTGCGGAACTTCATCGAGACCCACAACCTCTCGCCGAAGGGCGTTACGCTCACGGCCGAGGACATCCGGGAGGGACTCACCGGCGTCCTGTCGGTCTTCATCGCCGAGCCGCAGTTCCAGGGGCAGACCAAGGACCGGCTGAACAATCCCGAGGTGGCCGCCGTCGTGGACGGCTTCGTGCGCCCGGCCCTCGAGCACTGGCTCAACACGAACATCTCGATTGCCGAGGGCATCGTCGCCCGGATCATCCTGGCCGCGCGGGCGCGCGAGGCCAGCCGCGCCGCCCAGCAGGACGTCGTCCGCAAGGGGCCCACGGCCGGCCGGGTGAACCTGCCGGGCAAGCTGGCCGACTGCACGCAGCCGGGCTCGACCGCGAGCGAGCTCTTCGTCGTCGAGGGCGACTCGGCCGGCGGCTCGGCGAAGCAGGGCCGGGACCGCGCCCGCCAGGCCATCCTGCCCCTCCGGGGGAAGGTGCTGAACACCGAGGGCGTCTCCACCGCGAAGGTGCTCGAGAACAAGGAGCTGGCGGACCTCGTGACGGCCCTCGGATGCGGCGTGGGGACGTCGTTCGACCTGTCGCGGATGCGCTACGGCAAGGTGATCATCCTGGCCGACGCGGACTCCGACGGCCACCACATCGCCACCCTGCTGCTGACCTTCCTGTATCGCCACCTGCCGCAACTGCTGTCGTCGGGGCGGGTGTACCTGGCGCAGCCGCCGCTCTACCGGATCGACATCGGCAAGGAGACCTTCTGGGCGCTCGACGAGGCGCACAAGGAGCAGATCCTCCGGCAGAAGACGGGGCGCGCGGCGCCCGAGATCACGAGGTTCAAGGGGCTCGGCGAGATGATGCCCAAGGTGCTGTGGGACACCACGCTCAACCCCCGCACGCGCCGCCTCCTGCGGGTGGACGTTGCCGATCAGCTGGTGACGGACCGTGTGATGAACGAGCTGATGGGCAAGGACGCGTCGGCCCGCTTCCGCTTCATCATGGAACGCGCCGAGGACGCCCAGGAGCTCGACGTCTGACCCGGGCCGCTCGGGCCGCCTCGATTCCCGTCAGGCGTCCCCGGCCCCAGGTACAATCCCTCGGTTCCCGATGTCCGGCTCCATCCCCGTCAGGAAGTTCGACCGCTCGCTCGTAGACGGCCCGCTCGGCCCCGCGGTCTGGAAGCTGGCGTGGCCCACGATGCTCCAGAACCTGGTGTCCGGGCTGCAGGGCGTCGTGGACCACGCGCTCGTCGGGAACATGATGGGCTACGCGGCCAACGCCGGCATCGGGGTGGCCTGGCAGATCTTCCTCGTGGTGATCGTGTTCATGGCCTCGATCTTCACCGGGCAGGCCGTGCTCGTCGCCCGCTACGCCGGCGCCGGCGATCACCAGAAGGTGAACACCGTCGTCTACCAGGCGTTCATCACCGCCATCGGGATGTTCGCCATCCTCGCGCCGATTGGCTACTTCACCACGCCCTACCTGCTCACGCTGGTGAACGCGGCTCCCGAGGTGCGGGCCCAGGCGCTGCCGTTCCTGCGCATCAACTTCGTGTTCAGCATCGGCATGCTGCTCTTCTACATGCTGTCGGCCGCGCTCCGCGCCGCCGGCGACGCGAAGACGCCGCTGCGGCTGGGCGTGACCCTGACCGTCCTGAACCTCGTCCTGAACGTGATCCTGATCCCCCGTTACGGCACCGCCGGGTCCGCGATGGGCACGTCGATCGCCGCGGCGATCGTCAGCGGATATGCGCTCTGGCTGCTGTTCACGAACAAGCTCGTGATCCACTTCACCCGCGAGACGTGCACGCGTCCCGACTGGACGGTGATCCGCGCGCTGTACCGCTTCGGGCTTCCCACCGGCGTGCAGGGCATCGCCATGAACATCGGCGGCGTGATGCTGCTGCGCTTCATCGGGAGCCTCGAGCACAGCGCCGCGGCGCAGGCCGCCTACACGATCTGCTACACCGAGCTGTTCTCGATGATCACGTGGACGTCGGTGGGGCTGATGGGCGCCGCCGCCACGATTGCGGGACAGAACCTGGGCGCGGGCAAGCCGGACCGTGCGCTGCACGGGGTCTTCACGGCCGCCCGCATCGGCCTGATGGTGGCCGCCACCGTCGGCCTCATGTTCCTGGCAATCCCGATTCCGCTGCTGAGCATCTTCGGCGCCGCCGAGGGCACCGTCGCCGACATCGGGCAGCAGTTCCTGCGCTACCTGGCCGTGTCGGGCTTCTTCATCAGCACGGCCCTCACGTTCACCGGAGGGCTCCAGGGCACCGGCGACACGAAGAGTCCTCTCTACATCACGCTCGTCTCGCAGATCCTCATTCCCCTGGGCCTGTGCGCGGCGCTGCAGAGCATGCGCCCCCTGCAGCCCCACGATATCTGGCTCGCGATTCTGCTCGGCCACTTCACCCGGAGCGCGCTGTCGTTCCTCAGGTTCCGGCAGGGCCGCTGGCGGGAGATCAAGGTGGAGATGGAGCCCGCGCGGCCGGCGCCCGCCTCGTAGCCCGTCCGGTGCCCTCGTGACGCCCGACAGCCCGCATGTCGCCGTGGAGGAGGGCCCCGAAGGGCTGGTGGTCCGCGAGAAGCGCCGGGTGGCGAACGTCGCGATCAGCCTGCCGTTCCTGGCCACGGCCGCGTATCTCGGGTACGGCGTCTGGCTTCTCGTGGCCGCCCACGCCCGGGCGGGGACGCTCGGCACACCGTCCGGCTACCTCCCGATGGTGCTCCTCCTCCTCGTCGTCGGCGCGGCCTTCGCCTGGCCGGCGGTGGCGCTCACGCGGCTCCGCACCGTCCGCGTCCGTCGGCTCGACGCCCGCGTCGAGGCGACGATCAGCCGCCTCGGGGTGCCGATCACGCGCGCGCACCCGCTCCGCGACTTCACGGCCGTGGCGCTGCGCAGCCACCTGCCACGACGGTCCTCCCGGGCCCGCCAGGCGGCGCGTGCGCAGGTCGCGCTGGTCGTCGACCTGGACCGCCGGGACGGCCGCCCGCTGCGGGTGGCGTTCGACGACGTCCCGGAGCGCATCCGGGCGCTGGCGGCGACCGTGTCGCGAGCCACCGGACTGCCCGTCGTGGACGGGCTCGACGACGACGAGCCGCCGTCGTGACCCGACGTTTGCGCCCGCGTCACCGCGCGGTCGCCGCCGCGTCGCATGCCGCCGGTACAACTCTGTCTGCACGCAGATGTGCGGATTCCAAGAGGAGTACTCGATATGCGACTGTCACTCGGACGCACGTGGACGGCGATCACCGGCGGTGTGCTCGCCACGGGGCTCATCGCGAGCGCCCACGGCCGCGGCCTTACGTTCTCGGACTTCACGCCGCTTTCGGCCTCGGCGGGTCCCACGGCTGACGAGAGCCAGCCAATCACGCTCGGCAACCCGGCCTTCGAGCAGCGCTCGATCGCGGACCGTGCCGCCCAGCTCGCCGCCGGCATCCCGAACTCCGGAAACTGGGACATGCACACCGTGAACGAGACGGGCCGGTACCGGGGCCGCTTCCTGTTCACGGTCTTCGAGACCGGCCAGGCCGGCATCCAGCGTCACGACCTCCGCAACGGCACCACCGACACGCTCTGGATGACGCCGTTCGCCGCGCCCGACGTGCGCGGCCAGGTGTCGTTCGATGCGTCGTACTGGACGCCCTGGGGCACCTTCATCACCGCCGAGGAGAGCTGGGGCGCCAATTCCCCCTACGGCCGGCTGTTCGAGCTGCGGAACCCGCTCGACGCGCCCGCGATCTTCGGCGCGCCCACGACCGGCGGCAACGGCGGCGCCGACCTGGTGCACAGGAACGTCGTGCCGCGGACCTCGCACGAGGGCATCCAGTTCGACAGCCGCGGCCACATGTACTTCGTGGATGAGCTGAACGGCGGCGCCATCTACCGCTACACGCCCGCCGCCAGCATGGGCCGCATCCTCAGCGGGCAGGCCGAGTACTTCGCCGCGGGCCAGACGGCCGTGCTGCGCGTCGGCGCCGGCGCCACGCCGAACGCCACCGGGGCGTACGAGTGGATTCCCCTGACCGACGCCGTCGGCCAGGCCCTGCCCGGCGCGGTCGTCGTCACGGATCCGAACGGCGTGACGTCGGTGGACGCGCGCGCGACGGCCGACGTGGCGGCCTTCAAGGGCACCGACTACCAGCGGCCGGAGGATCTGCAGGTGCAGCGCGTGCGCGGCCGCGACTACCTGTACGTCACGACGACCACGACGCACGAGACCTACCGCCTCGACCTCGCCCGCCAGGTCATCACCGTGTTCGCGGACCGCAACACCATCGACCTGGCGACCGGCGCGCCGGTGGGGAGCGCGCTGGCCAACCCGGACAACCTGGCGGTCGACCACGACGGCAACATCTACATCGTCGAGGACCGCAACGGCGCCGTGGATGACGACATCTGGTTCGCCTACGACCGCAACAAGGACGGCGACCTGACGGACCCGGGCGAGGGCATCGGCCGCTGGGCGTCGAACGGGACGCCGGGCTCGGAGTTCACGGGCCTCTACTTCGATCCGGACAGCCCGCACCGCGCCTGGGTCAACATCCAGCACCCGTCGAGCGGCGTGGACCGGACCATCGAGATCACGATTCCTCACGGCCGCCGCGGCGACGATGACGGCCGCGACGACCGCGACGACGACCAGCGCTAGGTCGACCGCTCGCGGCTTCCGGCGCCGGATTCGCCTCGGCGGGTCCGGCGCCGTTTTCTCTCCGGGCGCGCGGCCCGGTGCCGGGCGCGGATGTGGCGATCGGACGAAGAGGACGCCGTCGGACTACAATCGCAAGGTTCCCCCGGTGCCCGCGCGTCCGCGCGGGGCCGGCACCGAAGCGAGGCTCGAGATGTCCTCCCATTTTTCAGGTATCCGCACGGTCCTCCCGCCCCGAAACGAGCCGATCAAGGCCTATGCCCCCGGCTCTCCCGAGAAGGCGTCCCTCAAGAACCGGCTGGCCGCCATGGCCGGCGAGACCATCGACATCCCGCTCATCATCGGCGGCCGCGAGATCCGCACGGGCGACCGCGGCACGGCCGTGATGCCCCACGCGCACGGCCACGTCCTGGCCACGTGGCACCACGCCCGGCAGAAGGACGTCGCCGCCGCCATCGCCGCGGCCCAGGCCGCCAAGCACGAGTGGTCGAGCTGGCCCTGGGAGGACCGCGTGGCGGTCTTCCAGAAGGCCGCCGAGCTCCTGGCGACCACCTGGCGCGACACGCTGAACGCCGCGACGATGCTGAACCAGTCCAAGACGGTGTTCCAGTCGGAGATCGACGCCGCCTGCGAGCTCGTGGACTTCTGGCGGTTCAACACGTCCTTCGTGGCCGACCTGATGGCCGAGCAGCCGATCTCCACGCAGGCGATGTGGAACCAGAGCGACTACCGGCCGCTCGAGGGCTTCGTCTACGTCGTGTCGCCGTTCAACTTCACGGCCATCGGCGGGAACCTCACGACGACGCCCGCCATGATGGGCAACACGGTGGTGTGGAAGCCGGCGCAGACCGCCATGGTCAGCGGCTACTACACGATGAAGCTGCTCGAGGCGGCGGGCCTGCCCCCCGGGGTCATCAACTTCGTGCCCGGCGATCCCGTGCTGGTGAGCGACGTGGCGTTGAACTCGCCCGATCTGGGCGGCATTCACTTCACCGGCTCCACGGGCGTGTTCCAGCACATGTGGGAGCACGTCGGCACGAACATCCGCAAGTACCGGTCCTATCCGCGCCTGGTGGGCGAGACGGGGGGCAAGGACTTCATCATGGTCCACGCGTCGGCCGATCCCCAGGAAGTGGCCGTGGCCATGGTCCGGGGCGCCTTCGAGTACCAGGGCCAGAAGTGCAGCGCGGCCAGCCGCGTGTACGTCCCGAAGTCCCTGTGGCCGGACGTCCGCGACCGCGCCGTCGGAATGATGCGCGAGCTCAAGATGGGCGACCCGCGCGACTTCCGGAACTTCATGGGCGCCGTGATCGACAGGAAGGCGTTCACCAAGATCAGCGGCTACATCGCCCATGCCCGGCGCAACGCCAAGGTGGTGCAGGGCGGCGGGTGCAACGGACGGGTCGGCTACTTCGTCGAGCCGACGCTGGTGCAGACCGACGACCCGGGCTACCGCCTCATGTGCGAGGAGATCTTCGGGCCGGTGCTCACCGCGCACCCGTACGCGGACCGCAAGTTCGACGAGATGCTGGAGGTCGTGGATCGGACCTCGCCGTATGCGCTCACGGGCTCGATCTTCGCGCGCGACCGGGCCGTCATCCGCCAGGCCTCGGCCGCGCTCCGGAACGCCGCCGGCAACTTCTACGTGAACGACAAGCCGACGGGCGCCACGGTGGGGCAGCAGCCGTTCGGCGGCGCCCGGGCCTCCGGGACGAACGACAAGGCCGGGTCGAAGGTGAACCTGCTCCGCTGGACGAGCGTGCGGTCGATCAAGGAAACCTACGATCCTCCGAAGGACTACACGTACCCCTTCATGGGCGAGGAGTAGGCGGCCACCCCGGCGTTGTGTCCGGCGCCCATTCGTGTGAGAGTGGCGCCGTGACCGACCCCGCCCCGTCCCGCCGCGCCTTCCTCGTGCAGCCTGCCCTGGCCGTCCTGGCGGCCAGAACGGGCGCGGCCCTGGCCGCGCCCGCCGGCGGCATCCCCGACGCAGCCCAGGCGGCCGGCCGTGCGCGGCGCTCGCTGGCCAGGCCGGGCCCCATGCTGCCGCCGGCTCAGGCCGTCATCACGAGCGTCCACGGCAAGCCCGGTGACCCCGACGAGCTGGCCGTTCTCTGGACGTTCGTCGTGAACGGCGATCCCGCCCAGGTCGGCGTCGCCGCCGGCGACGAGCACATCGCCGGCGGACTGATCGCCCTGCACAGGGAATTCGTCCTGAACGTCCCGACGGCGTCCATGATCCACGGGTTCGACGTCATCGACTTCAGCTCCAGCCGGCCCGGCGACAAGTACGCGAAGTCCGGCTTCACGCGCGGCGAGGCCACGATGGTGAAGGCGCCCACCGTGAACGAAGCGCCGATCCAGCTCGAATGCCGGCTGCTCCACACGCTGCGCGTCCCGCCGATGCGGACCGTGCACATCGCCGAGGTCGTCGCCACCACCGTGCACGACGGCATCTGCGATCCGGACGGCCGTCTCCGGCCGGGTGCGGCGGCGTTCTTCGGGATGGCCGCGGGCTGCGGCGAGTTCTTCACGCTGGGGCAGAAGGTCGGGCACATCGGCCAGAGCGTCGGCCGCACCGACATCCGCTACTGACGACCCGTGGCGGCGCCGACCTCGCCTCCCACGCGGAGCGCCCTCACGGCAATCGGCCCGGGGTTGCTGGTGGCCGCGGCCGGCATCGGCGCCGGCGACATCGTCTCGGCCACGATGGCCGGCGCGAGCCACGGGGTGACGCTCCTCTGGGCCGTGGCCCTCGCGGCCGGCCTCAAGTGCGTCCTCAACGAGGGGATCGCGCGCTGGCAGCTCGCCTCGGGCCTCACGGCCATCGAGGGCTGGTCCCTGCACCTGCCGTGGGGCGTGCGTGCCTACTTCGCCGTGTATCTGCTGTTGTGGACGGTCTCGGTGAGCGCGGCCCTCACGAGCGCGTGCGGCCTGGGGCTGGCCACGCTGACGGGAGGTGCCGTGCCCCGTCCCTGGGGCGCCGTCGGTCACTCGCTCGTCGGCGGGGCGGTCGTGCTGGCCGGCGGATTCGCCGGCTTCGAGAAGGTGATGAAGGTGCTGATCGGGACCATGTTCCTGGCCATCGTGACCTGTGCGGTCGTCACCTTCGCGGAGCCGTCCGCGATCCTCCGCGGCCTGGTCGTGCCCGCGATGCCGGCGGGCGGGGGCGGATCCGTGCTGTCGGTGCTGGGCGGCGTCGGCGGGTCGATCGCCATGCTCGCCTACAACTACTGGCAGCGCGAGGAAGGGATGGAGGGCGCCGGCTGGCTGCCGTTCGTGCGCGCCGACATCGCCGTCGCCTACGTCTTCACGGCCGTGTTCGGCATGGCGGTGATGATCGTGGCCACCGAGGCCTTCCACGTGCCTGGCGTGGCCATCACGAACGCGCAGGCGGTCACCAAGATGGCCGAGACGCTCGGCGCCACGATCGGTCCGCCCGGGTTCTACATCTACGCCGTCGGCTTCTGGTCGGCGGTCTTCGCCTCGCTGCTCGGCGTGTGGCAGAGCCTGCCGTATCTCTTCGCCGACGTCTACGGCGTCATGCGCGGCTACTCGCGCGAGCGCCGGGACGGAATCACGCGCGTGAGCAGTCCCGTGTACCGCACGGCGCTGGCTTTCGTCGTGCTCACGCCGCTCCCGTTCGCCTTCGTCGACCAGCCGCTGCTCGTCATCCGCACCTTCACGATCGTCGGCAGCCTGTTCATCCCCTTCCTGGCGGCCACGCTGCTGTACCTCAACAACCGCCGGATCCCGGTGGGCAGCGCGGTGCCGGCCAACTCCCTGCCGGTCAACGCCGCCCTGGTGGCGGCGCTCGTCGTGTTCGCGGCCGTCGGGGCCTCGGAGGCGGGACTCCTCGGGCGATAATCCCGCGCGTGAGCCTCATCGACCACCCCCGGCCGGCCTTCCCGCTCGAGGCGGTGCGCCGCCTGCTGGCGGAGCACTTCGGACTGGACGGGGACCTCGCGCCCCTCGACAGCGAGCGCGACCAGAACGTCCTCGTCTCGTCGCCCCGGGGCCGCTTCGTCTTCAAGATCGTCAACGCCGCCGAGCCCCCGGACGCCGTCGCCTTCCAGACCGCCCTGCTCGGCCACGTGGCGGTCCACGGCGCCGATCTCCCGCTCCCCCGGCTGGTGCCGTCCACGACGGGGGCGGACGTCGCCTGCGCCGAGGCGCCGACGGGCGAGCGCCACGCACTCCGCGTGGTGACCTACCTGGACGGGGCGCCGCTCGGGGCGTGCGGCGGCGGCACGGCCGGCGCGCTCCGCGACCTCGGCCGGGTGCTCGGCCGGCTCGATGCGGTCCTTGGCAGCTTCGGCCATGCCGGCGCCTTCAGGGAGTTCGACTGGAGCCTCCGCCAGACCCTGCGCTCGCGCGCGCGGCTGGCCGCGATCGCCGACGAGCGCCTGCGGACCCTCGTGGCCGCTCACCTCGACCGCTTCGAGCAGGCCGTCGGGCCGGCGATGCCGCGGCTCCGGCACTCCGTCATCCACAACGACGCCAACGACTGGAACGTGCTGGTGGATCCGGCGACGGAGACGGTCACCGGGCTCATCGACGTGGGCGACGCCGTGTTCGCGCCCACGGTCGCCGAGGCGGCGATCGCGGCGGCTTACGCGATCCTGGCCGGAGACGACGCCGTCGCCCGGGCGCGCGCGGTCGTTGCCGGCTATCACGAGGCCCTTCCGCTGACGGCCGAGGAGGTCGACCTGGTCGCCGATCTGATGGCCGCGCGTCTTGCCATCAGCGTGACCGTGTCGGCCTCACGCCGGGCGGTGTCGGACGATCCTTATCTGTTCGTCTCCGAGGCGCCGGCGTGGCGGGCGCTCGAATGGCTGGCCGCGGACGGCGCGGGCGCGCTGAGGCGCGCGTTCCGGGCCGACTGCCGGACCGCGCGCGTCGCGCTGCCGCCCCGCCTGGACGACGCCGCGCTGGCCGAGGCGCGCCGTCGGCTCCTCCCGCCGAACCTGAGCCTCAGCTACCGGTCCCCGCTCCACATCGTGTCGGGCCAGGACGTCTGGCTGACAGCCGCCGACGGCCGCCGGTACCTCGACTGCTACAACAACGTCGCGCACGTGGGGCACTGCCACCCCGCCGTGGTGGCCGCCCTCGCGTCGCAGGCCGCCGTGCTCAACACGAACACCCGCTACCTGCACGAGAACGTCGTGGCGTACGCCGGGCGGCTGCGGGCCACGCTGCCCGACGGACTCGACACGTTCTTCTTCGTGAACTCCGGCAGCGAAGCCAACGAGCTGGCGCTGCGGCTGGCGCGCACGGCCACGGGGCGGCACGGCGTGGTGGTGCTGGACTGGGCGTACCACGGCCACACACAGGCGCTCGTCGAGATCAGCCCCTACAAGTACAAGCGCCGCGGCGGACGCGGGCGATCGCCCTTCGTCACCGAGCTGCCGCTGCCCGACGCGTACAGGGCGCCCGACGACTGGCGGCCCTTCGAGCACGGCGCGCGTTTCGCGGCCGAGGCGCGCCGGGTCCTGGCCGGGGCCGACGGCGCGGCGGCGCCAGCGGCGTTCATCGCCGAGACGATTCCGAGCGTCGGTGGGCAGATGTTCCTCCCGGAGGGCTACCTCGCCGAGATCTACGACGCCGTCAGGCAGCGGGGCGGGCTCTGCATCGCCGACGAGGTGCAGGTCGGGTTCGGCCGGATCGGTACCCACATGTGGGCGTTCGAAGAGCACGCGGTCGTGCCGGACATCGTCACCATGGGGAAGCCGGCCGGCGCCGGCCACCCCCTGGGCGTGGTCGCGACCAGCCGGGCAATCGCGGCCGCGTTCGCGAACGGCATGGAGTACTTCAATACCTTCGGCGGCAACCCCGTGTCGTGTGCGGTCGGGCTGGCCGTCCTCGACGTGCTCGACGAGGGACGGCTGCTCGAGAACGCCCGCGTTCAGGGCCAGGACCTGCTCGATCGGTTCCGCGAGCTCGCCGACCGGCATCCCCGCCTGGGCGACGTCCGGGGCCGCGGCCTGTTCCTGGGGCTGGACGTCGTCTCCGACCGGCGCACGAAGGCCCACGACGGCGAGACGGCGAGGGCCGTGGTGAACCACGCCGTCGACCTGGGCGTCCTGCTCGGGACCGACGGCCCCCACGACAACGTCATCAAGGTGCGTCCGCCCATGACGTTCACGCGGACCCACGCCGACCTGCTCGTCGGCGCGCTCGACCGGGCGCTGTCGGCGGCGGGCGCCTGAGGGCGGCCGCTACCAGCGGAACAGCTTCGTGACCTTGACGACGACCGAACGGTTCTCCAGCTCGGGATAGCCGGGACGCGTGGTCGTGCGGCCGTCGCTGTAGACGACGAACAGCTCGCTCCCGGGCTGGTACTCCCACCGGAACCGGACGTTGGTCGACATCGACTGCGTGCGGGACTGGTACTGGATCAGCGCCGCCACGAACATCCTCGGCGTGACCGTGAACGTCCAGCGCGTGCTCACGAGATCGGTGTTCGCCGTGCCGTACGGGGTGTCCACGTGGTTGCGGGAGAGCGTCGGCTCCACGTAGAAGCGGGGCGTGAATTCCACGCGGCCCCGCCACGTGACCTCAGTGAGCGTGCCGCCGTAGAAGCCGCCCCGGTTCAGCGTGAGGCCGCCGCTGACGCGCCGCTGGAGGCCCATCGTGTACTGCACCTTGGCCTGCGTGAACCGGTACCCGCCCACCGGCACGGTGACGCCGCGCGCCACCTCGAACGGCTCGGCGAGGGCCTCGTAGGACTGGGTCACCTCGGTGTTCACGAAGTCGCCGTTCGCGAGCTCCACGTTGAAGGTGCCCTGGTATTCCTCCGACTCGACGTTGCCGCTCGCCGACCCGGTGATGTAGTCGGCGCTGGCGAGGTAGAACAGCTTGCGGACGGCCTTGATCCCCGCCGGGCGAGGGCTGAAGCGCACCTGTCCGTACGAGCGGCGGAACGCCGAGCGGCGCATGAAGCCCACTTCCGGGTTGAAGCCCTCGCCGACGAACAGGTGCTCGACATTGACGCCGTAGCGGTCGGCGTTCCAGTCGAACCGCCCGCGGTAGCTCTGCTCGCTGCCCTCCGCGGCCGCCGTGTCGGTGCCGGCCCAGTACGCATTGATGAAGATGTCGCTGCGCACGTTGAACTGCGCGTCCATGCCGGCCGTGTAGCCGCCCTTCCCGCCGCCGCTGGGCTTGCGGCTGGTCGCGACCATGCCGATCCGGCTGCGGCTCAGGACGTCGCGGTTCACGCGCAGCACCGAGTAGTTCGTCAGCGGGACGCTGGCCGATGGCACGTCGTCGGTTTCCATCGACAGCGCGCCCACTTGCCAGGGCCCCGAGCGGCCGAGCACCCGCGCGCCCCCGATGATCGGCACGACGGTGCCGTCCGACAGGCCGATCCGACGGCTGTAGAAGAGGATCGGCGTGAGGTTGTTTCCGCCGCCGCCGCCGCCCCCGCCGCCTCCACCACCACCGCCGCCCCCCCCACCGCCGCCCCCCCCACCGCCGCCCCCACCACCGCCTCCAACGCCTCCGAACGCGAACGCGTCCTGGCCCTCGAGGAAGAAGTCGCGTTTCTCAGGGAAGAACAGGGAGAACCGCGTCAGGTTCACCTGGGCATCGTCGTCCTCCACCTGGGCGAAGTCGGTGTTGTAGGTGAAGTCCGCCACGAACTGCTGCGTCACGCCCCATTTCACGTCCGCGCCGAAGTTGGCGTCCCCCTTGTTGTTGAATGCGGGCTCGGCGGTGCGGTTCGTGAGCAGCGATCCCAGGGCGTACGGCTTGACGTCCAGGTTGAGCGCCTTCGGCGGCGTCTGCAGGTCCACCAGCGCCGCGGCGTCGGAGAGCTTGTTGAGGCCCCGGCGGCCCCACGATGCCGGCACCAGGTTCAGGTACGACACCTCATTCTTCCAGCGCACCATCCGGCGGACGTTGACGTTCCAGACATCGCCGCCTTCCTTGAAGCGGATCGACCGGAAGGGCAAGCGCATCTCCAGCATCCACCCGCCGTCGAAGTCGCGGGCGGCTGCCTGCCAGAGGCCGTTCCAGTTGGGGCTGGGCTGTTCGTTGGTCGTGCTCCAGTCGAACATCCCGCCCAGGCGGTTGGTCGAGAATCCGAAGCCGTTGCGGCGATCGTTGAAGGTGTCGAACAGGACCGCCAGGTGGTCCTGGTTGTACATGTTGAAGGAGTCGCGGCGCATCTCGCTCGCCACCCGGCGGAGGGGCTCGGACTCCCAGAGACGCGCCCCCACGTACACGTTCTGGTCGTCGTAGAAGATCCAGACGTCGGTCTTCTCGGTGGCGGGCTGGCCCTCGAACGGCTCCTGCTGGAGGAAGCCCGACAGCGGTTCGACCGTCTCGTACACCGACTCGGTGAGCGCGCCATCGAGGGTGAACGGGCCGTCCAGCCTGACGGCCTTGACCGTGGCGCGCCCCGACTCGTCGCGGGTCATGACGACCGTCGGCTGCGTGGCGGCGGGCCGCGCCGGCGCGGCCGCAGCGCCCGTTTCCGGCTGGGCCGACGCCACAGACGCCCACAGCAGGAGAGCCCAGAGGGTCGCGGCTCTGGCGCCCACACTTCGACCGGAAATGACCTTCGCGACCACGGGAAGCCATCATTGAAACACAGCGTCCCTTGGCCGGCCAACGCCAGCCGCGTAACGAGTTGTCTCCGCGTGCAGTTCCGCCTGAGCGGACGCCTCCAGACCCGCCAGCCGCCCTACGGCACGTCGCGCGGCGCGCCGCCCCGGCGGTCCGTCCAGTCCTCGGCCAGGATCGTCCAGAGGGCCTGATCCAGGACCCGGTCCCGACGCCGGAACGACTGACGGAGGACGGCTTCGCAGGTCGCGCCCACCTTGGCGAGGGCCCCGTTGCCCCTGCCGTTGGCCACGGCCGTTCTCGCTTCGAGCCGGCGCACCCCCAGCCTGGCAACGGCGAAGTCCACGACGAGCGGCGCCGCCGCCGCGAACAGGCCGCTGCCCCAATGGCCCACGCCGAGGGCGAACCCCCAGTCCGCCAGGCCCCGGCCCGGGTCCAGGGGGCGTACCTGGAAGACACCCGCCGCGGCGTCCGAACCCGGAGGCGTCGCCACGAACCCGGCATGCCGCCCGCCGCCGTCGCCCTGCCTGGCCCACGCGACGAACCGCCGGACGTGCTCCCGGGTGACCGGTGTGGGCGACATGTGGCGGGCCACCGCGTCGTCGGAGAGCAGCGTGAACAGCGGTTCGACGTCGTCGTCGCGCACCGGGCGTATCCGGACGCCCGCGAGCCGGGACGCCGGGCTCGCCGCGACGATCATCGGCCGCGCTCCCGGCGAGGCGGCGCCGGCGGGGGCGCGTCGGCCCCGGCCGGGGGAGCCTGAGCACCCGAGACGCCGTCGAGACTCCAGCAGGCCTCGGCGATCGCCTCGAGTTCCGCCTGGATTTCGGCGAGCCACGCCTCGTCCCGGCCTGCGGCGTTGCCCCAGACGATGTTGGCGCCATCCGGGACGCAGTTGCCCCAGACGATGTTCTGCCCCCATACGATGACGTCCCAGGCCATCGGGGGCGCTGGCGGCGGCGCATCGGGCAGCGCCGGGGGTCCCACGGCCGCGGGGACCCTGGCGAAGGGGCCGGCGACGAGGCCGGCCAGGACGACGAGACGGGCGATCAGGTGAATCGGGCGTGGGTGAGTAGTCATGGCCCCCGGTGGGGCAACAGGCCTGCCACCCGCCCGCAGGAATCCGGCCAGCGTTCCGATCGCCGGGTTTCAGGCGTATTGCGGCGGATCCCACCGTGCCGTCGCCGCCGGCCCTCAGCGGCTGCGCGGCGCGAGTACGCAGAATCCGCCAGGCGCCGCAGGCGTTCGGATCACACGTTCTGCCACCCTGCCGCGTCCTGGAGCAGCGCGGCGGCCCTGGCCGTCAGGGTCGCGGGCCCGCCGCCCGTGTGCAGGAACACGACCGTGTCCCGCGGGTCGAGCTCGCCGCTCCGCACGTGCGCCACCAGGGCGGCCATGGCCTTGGCCGTGTAGGTCGGGTCGAGGACGAGGGCCTCGGTTCGTGCGACGAGCAGCAGGGCCTCCATGGCCTCCGGCGTCGGCAGGCCGTAGCCGTCGCCGATGAACCCCTGATCGGTGAAGTAGCGGGCCTGCAGGACCGAGTCGCCCTGGCCCAGCAGCAGCGCGGCCTCCCGCGCCGCCCGGCGCGCCCGCTCGACCTTCTCCGCTTCTCCGGCGCTGACCGCCACGCCGTAGAGCTCGAAGGACGGCGCCAGCAGATGGGTGCCCAGCGTGAGCCCCGCCTGCGTGCCGCGCGAGCCGCTGGCGAAATAGACCCGGCGGGCCTCGACGCCCATGGCCGTGAGCTGTCCCGCCAGCTCCAGGACGCCCCCGACGTAGCCCAGGGCGCCGACGGCACTCGAGCCTCCCACCGGGATGGTGTAGGGCCGTCCGCCGCGCTCGCGAAGGTCCGCCTCGATGGCCGCCACCACGGCCTCGTCGTGCCCGACGGCCAGCATCGGGTCCACCGACGGCACGAAATGGAGGCGCGCGCCGAAGAGACGATCCAGCAGGAGGTTGCCGTCGAGGGACGGCGCGGCCTCGGTCGTCGTGAGGACCAGATCCACGTCCAGCCCGCAGCGGGCGCCGGCGGCGGCCGTCATGCGCGCGTGGTTCGACTGCACGGCCCCCGTGGTGATGAGGGAGGTCGCCCGGTTCGCCAGGGCGTCGCCCAGCAGGAACTCCAGCTTCCGCGCCTTGTTGCCCCCCAGCCCCAGGCCGGTCAGGTCGTCGCGTTTGACGAGGATGCGGGGACAGCGGCTGCGGCCGCCCAGCGCGTCGCGCAGCCGCACCGCATCGTCCAGCGGCGTCGGCAGCGTCGCGAGCGGCGTCCGCGGACGGGCCGCCAGCTGTCGGACGAGGGCGTCTCGGGTCATGGGCGCGGCCGCGGTCGGCGGCCGGCTGGATTATACGGGGCCCGGCGCCGGCGCGCCGCTCAGGCGGCGGCAGCGCGGCCGGACGGCGCGGACATCACGTTCACCACCGCCGGCATGCCCTCGCACTCGAACGCGATGCGGTCGATCTGGTGCGAGGTCGGCACGCGGATCGTGTAGCCCTCGCCGTGGACGACGGCCGGCAGCGACAGGTGGCACGAGCCGGAGAGCAGCGCCTTGACGTTGCCGCCGAGCATGTTGCTCAGCTCGCCCACCGCGTCCTGCATGTCCTCGGCCCGCGGCGTCCGCGAGCCCAGGCCGAACATCGCCGACGCGATGCGCTCGGCGAGCGCCTTCGGAACCTGGAGCACCACGGCGACCTGCTGATCGCCCGTGATGTGGACGATGCCGTCGATCGTGGCCGCGTCGCCGGGGAGCGACACCACGTCCTTCTCCGCGGGCCGCGCCGTGAGTCCCAGCGTGGTCAGCCAGATCTCGTCGACGATCCTCACGATGTCCTCTCGCGCCACCATGGCTACGCCGCTCCCTTCCGCGGCGCCGCTTCCGCCGCGCCGACCTTGCAGTAGCATCCCGCCCGCTCGTACTGCATCCGCTTGAAGGCCTCCGTCAGGCCCATGGTGGTCTCGGCGCCGCCGAGGAAGAGATAGCCGTCCGGGGCCAGCTGGCGCTCCAGCTTCGCGAGGATCTGCTTCTTCGCGTCGACGTCGAAGTAGATCATCACGTTGCGCAGCATGATGATGTCGAAGGTCTGCATCGACTGCCAGGGCTTCACCAGATTCAGCTGCTCGAACTTCACCCGGTCGCGCACCGCCTGCTTGAGCTGCCATTCCGTCCCCACCTTCTCGAAGTACTTCACGAGGTAGGTGGCCGGCAGCCCGCGGTTCATCTCGACCTGGTTGAAGCGTCCCTGCCGGGCCCGCTCCAGGACGTCGAGGTTGATGTCGGTCGCGTAGTGGGTCACCTTCCACGACTCGAGCTGCGGATAGTGCTGCATCAGCATCATGACGACCGAGTACGGCTCCTGGCCGGTCGACGAGGCCCCGTACCAGATCTTGAGCTGGCGGGTGGACGCGCGCGCCTCCATCAGCCTGGGAATGATGTGGTCGCGCAGGGTGTCGAACGGCGCGGCGTCACGGAAGAACGTGGTCTCGTTCGTGGTCATCGCCTCGACGACCGCCCGCCGGAGCACGAGGTCGCGGCCCTTCAAGGCGTTGGCCAGGTCCGCCATCGACTCGAGCTTGAACTGCTTGGCGATCGGCCCGAGCCGCGACTCGACCAGGTACTGCTTGCCCACCTCCAGCACGATGCCGGCCTGGTCGAACACGAACGATCGGATGTAGTCGAAGTCCTGTGGCGAGATGTTCACGACGCCCTCGCTGCTGTGACGCGGGACGCGGCCGTCAACCGGCGCACGATGTCCCCTGCGATCATGTTGAGCGGCAGCACGCGGTCGGCAAGCCCGGCCCGCGCGACGAATCCCGGCATGCCCCACACCACGCTCGACGCCTCGTCCTGCGCGATGACCTGGCCCCCGGCGTCGCGCAGCAGCTCGCACCCGCGCAGGCCGTCCTGGCCCATGCCGGTGAGGATCACGCCGAGCACCGCGCCGTGGTGGAGTTCCACGGCCGACCGGAACATCACGTCGACGGCGGGCCGGCACGAGTTCTCGGGCGGATCCTGGTTCAGGGCCAGCACCGTGCCCGTCGCGACCCGCTCGAGCACCATGTGGTAGTCGCCGGGCGCGATGTACGCCGTCCCGGGCTTCAGCCGCATGCCGGCCTGGCCCTCGACGACCTCGATGGCCGACTGGGCGTCGAGGCGGTCGGCCAGCAGCCGCGTGAACATCGGCGGCATGTGCTGCGTGATGACGATCGGCACGGGCAGGTTGGCGGGGAGCGCCGGCAGCAGTTCGGCCAGGGCATTCGGCCCGCCGGTGGACACCCCGATGGCCACCAGCGCGATGTCGGAGGCCGGCCGCGCAGCGCCGGTCGCCGGGGTGGTCGCGGCGGCGGGCGGCACGGCCGCGCGCACGGGCTTCGGCGGGGCCGGCGGGGCGACGACCCGGCCCGCCAGCGCCTTGATCTTGGGGATGAGGTCGGTCCGGACCGTCTCGAGCCCGGCGGTCACGCTGCCCACGTTGGCGGGCTTGGTCGCGTAGTCGGAGGCGCCGGCCGCGAGGGCGTCGAGCGTGGCCACGCCGCCCCGCTCGGTCAGCGTGCTGAACATGATGACGGGCAGCTTCGTCCACGTCTTGCGGAGCTCACGGACGGTCTCGATGCCGTTCATGTCGGGCATCTCGACGTCCATGGTCACGACGTCCGGGTTGCACTGCGGGATCTTCTGCAGCGCGATCCGGCCGTTGGCGGCCGTGCCCACCACCTCGATGTCCGGATCGGCGGCGAGGACGTCGCCGACGAGCCGCCGGATCACGACGGCGTCGTCCACGATGAGGACGCGGATCCGGCTCACGCGGCGGCTCCGGAGGGCAGCCCGAGCATGCGCAGCTTGTCCTCGATGACGGCCTTCGTGAACGGCTTCATCACGTATTCGTCGGCGCCGGCTTCGAGAGCCTTGACCATCTGCGACATCTCGATCTCGGTCGTGACCATCATGAGCTTCACGCCGCCGAGCCCGGTGTCGGCCTTCACGGCCTGGACCAGCTCGAGCCCGTTCATCTCGGGCATGTTCCAGTCCACGAGGGCGATGTGCGTGTCGGGGTGCGACTGCAGGTAGATCAGCGCCTCGCGGCCGTGGCGCGCCTCGGCCGCCTGGTAGCCCAGCTCGGTCAGCATCTTGACGAGAATCGATCGGATGGCTCTGGAGTCGTCGACGACGAGGGCCTTCATGGATACTCCTTGCACGCGAGCGTGCCCGCGTGTCGAACGGACGCGTGGACGGAGCGGCCTCGTCGAGGCCGCCCGTCGCCTGTGACGTCCTAAACGGTGAACCGGCCGACGAGTCCCTGCAGGTCCACCGCCATCTTCGTGAGCTGTGCCGCGGCCTTCTGCGTGTCCGCCGCGCCCTCCGTCGTGCTGGACGCCGCGGTCGCGACGCCGACGATGTTCTGGGCGATCTCGGTGCTGCCCTTGGCGGCCTCGGTGACGTTGCGCGTGATCTCGTTGGTGGTGGCCGTCTGCTCCTCCACCGCGCTGGCGATCGTGTTCGAGATGTCGTTGATCTGATCGATGATCTGGCTGATGGTGCCGATCGCCTCGACGGCGCCCTTCGTGTCGCCCTGGATCGCCTCGATCTTCTGGCCGATCTCCTCGGTGGCCCTGGCCGTCTCCTTCGCCAGTTCCTTCACCTCGTTGGCCACCACCGCGAAGCCCTTGCCGGCCTCCCCGGCGCGCGCGGCCTCGATGGTGGCGTTCAGCGCCAGCAGGTTGGTCTGCTGGGCGATCGACGTGATCACCTTGATGACCTTCCCGATCTCGGCCGAGCTGTCGCCCAGCTTGGAGATGGTCAGGTTCGTCGTCTCGGCCACCTTGACGGCCGCGTTGGCGACCTTCGCCGCCTCGTTGGCGTTCTTGGCGATCTCCTTGATCGACGCGCTCATCTCCTCGGTGCCGGTGGCCACGGTCTGGACGTTCTTGCTGACCTGCTCCGAGGCCGCCGACACGACGTTCGCCTGCGCCGACGTCTCCTGGGCGTTCGAGCTCATCTGCTGGCTGACGGCCGTGAGCTCCTCCGACGAGCTCGCCAGCGCCTGGGCGTTCTGGGCGATGCCAGCGACCGACTTCCGGAGGTCGGTGAAGAAGCGGGTGAGCGCCTCGCCCATCTGGCCGGCGGCGTCGCTGCCGCTCACCTTGAGTTCGCGGGTGAGGTCGCCCTCGCTCGCGGCGTTCACCACGTCGAGCATCGCATCGACCTTCTGCTGCAGGTCCACCTTGGCCAGCACCTGCGCGGTGGTGTCGGTCGCGTACTTGACCACCTTGAACGGACGGCCGTTCATGTCGAGAATCGGGTTGTACGAGGCCTGGATCCAGACCTCCTTGCCGCCCTTACCGAACCGCTTGTACTCCGCGGACTGGTACTCTCCACGGCCGAGCGACGCCCAGAAGTCACGGTACTCGGCGGTCTTCGCGTAGGCCGGCTCCACGAACATGCTGTGGTGGCGGCCCTTGACCTCCTCCAGGCGGTAGCCCAGCGTCGCCAGGAAGTTCTCGTTGGCCGTGCGGATGGTGCCGTCGAGATCGAACTCGATGACGGCCTGCGACTTGCCGATGGCGTCGAGCTGGCCCTGGTAGTCGGCGTTCTGCAGCTTCGCCGCCGTGACGTCGGTAGCGTACTTCACGACCTTGAACGGCCGGCCGCTCATGTCGAGGATGGGGTTGTACGACGCCTGAATCCAGATCTCGCGGCCGCCCTTGCCAATGCGCTTGTACTCCCCGGCGTCGAACTCGCCGCGGCCGAGCTTCGCCCAGAACTCGCGGTAGGCGGTCGTCTTGGCGAACCCAGGCTCGGCGAACATGCTGTGGTGCCGCCCCTTGACCTCGTCGAGCGTGTAGCCCAGCGTCTTCAGGAAGTTGTCGTTGGCCGTGATGATGGTCCCGTCGAGCTCGAACTCGATGACCGCCTGCGACTTGCCGATCGCCGCGAGCTGGCCTTCGTAGTCCGCGTTCTTGATCTTGGTCGCCGTGATGTCGCTGGCGAACTTGATCACCTTGTACGGCGTCCCGTCGGCGTCGAGGATCGGGTTGTAGGACGCCAGAATCCAGACCTCGCGGCCCCCCTTGGCGAGCCGCTTGAACTCGCCGGACTGCGGGCGTCCCGCCCGGAGCTCCTTCCAGAAGGTGGCGTACTCGGGCGTGGCCGCGTACTCGGGCTCGACGAAGATGCGATGGTGGCGGCCCTGAATCTCGTCGAGGCCGTACCCGATCGCCGTCAGGAAGTTCTCGTTCGCGGTCACGATGGTTCCGTCGAGCTGGAACTCGATGACGGCCTGGGTCCGGCGCACGGCCGCGACCTGTCCCCGCAAGTCCCTCAGGTCCTGGGCGTCGACCTCGACCACGGGCGTTTCCGTCGGCATGTCCTGCTGCTTCACGTCGCTCACTCCCTCGTTCGCCATCGTGGACCGTCTCGCTCTCCGCAGGCCCGGGCCCTGCCGAATACCCGTTCGTGTCAATTCCTGCGCTCGCCCGCGTCGCCGTCCAGCGAGGACGTCCGCTCGACGTCGAGCGCCAGCAGCAGCCGATCCTTCAGCTTGTAGACGCCGGTGACCAGCTCGCGCGCGGCGCCCCGGATGGTGTCGGGGGCCGCCTCGAAGTCGGCCGCCGCCGCCTCCACCACGTCGCCGATCTCGTCCACCAGCAGGCTCACGACCCCGTCCGACGTGCGCACGACGACGTTCATCGGCTGCTCGCTGTCCTCACGGACGGGCAGCTCGAGCCGCCGCCGGAGATCGATGGCCGTCACGATCTGCCCGCGCAGGTTGATGAGTCCGCGCACGACCGACGGCGCCAGGGGCACGTGGGTCATGTCCTGGTACCGGATCACTTCCTGGACGGTCAGGACCTCGACGCCGAAGTAGTACTGGTCGAGCATGAAGGTCGCGAACTGCTTCGTGGCGCCGGCGTCGGCGCCGAGGGGCGTGGCTGCTGCTGTGGTCATGGTGGTCGTCCTGGTCGGTGTGGGCCGCGTCAGGCGGCGGCCCGGGTCTCGTCATCCGGGACCGCCAGCCGGACGACCGCGGCGACGTCCACCAGTTCGGTGACGCGCTGCTGGATGACGGCCGAGCCGAGCGTGCCGCGGCGGGCGCCCGTCTTCGTCGGCACGATGGCCTCGTTCACGACGTCGACGATCTGGTCCACCACGAGGCCGACGCTGCGGCCGCGGTCGGCGAACACGATGACCTGCTTCGGGTCGGCCTCCTCGGCCCCGGAGCCGCCGAAGAAGCGCGCGAGGCTGACGAGGGGCAGGATCTCGCCGCGGTACTGGACGACGAGCTCGCCGCCCGAGCGCTCGATGACGTTGGACGCGAACTCCTCGAGCCGCGCGACGAGGCGCAGCGGGATCGCCATGCGTTCGGCGCCGTTGGCGCGGAACAGCAGCCACGTCTCCTCGTTGCTGTCGCGGCGCGCCACGGTGGATTCCCGCTCGGCCACCGTGCGGCGGTCGCTGGTCTTGCCGAGCACGTTGGCCTGGTGGGCCAGCCGCGTCACGTCGAGGATGAGGGCCACGTGGCCGTCGCCCATGATCGTGGCGCCGGCGAAGACCTGCACGCCCTTCAACTGGCGGCCGAGCGGCTTGACGACGATCTCCTCGGTGTCGTTCACGCCGTCGACCACCAGGCCGAACTGCCGGTCGTCGGCCTTCAGGACGACGATGTTCGCCACGTCGGCGTCGACCCTCGATTCGAGCCCCAGCTCCTTGTGGAGCATCACGAGCGGGAGCAGGTTGCCGCGCAGCCGATGGAACGCCGCGCCGCCGATCCGCTCGATGCCCGTCCGCAGCTGCTCGCCCTCGAGGCGGACCAGCTCGAGCAGGCTCACCTGGGGGATGGCGAAGAGCTCGCCGCCGGTGGACACCATCAGCGCCGGGATGATGGCGAGCGTGAGCGGGATGCGGATCTTGAGCGTCGTGCCGCCGCCGACCTTGCTCTGGATGTCGACGGTGCCGCCGATCTTCTCGATGTTCGTCTTGACGACGTCCATGCCGACCCCGCGGCCGGACACGTTCGTGATCTTCTCCGCCGTGGAGAACCCGGGCAGGAAGATCAGCCGGAGCACCTCGGCGTCGCCCATCCTGGCGACCTGCTCGGCGCTCACGAGCGAGCGCTCCACGGCCTTGCGCCGGATCTTCTCGGGATCGATGCCGGCGCCGTCGTCGGCGATCTCGATGTTGATCTGGCCGCCTTCGTGGAAGGCCTTGAGGCGCAGCACGCCCTCGGCGGGCTTGCCCTTCGCCAGGCGCGCGTCGGGCATCTCGATGCCGTGATCCACCGAGTTCCTGACGATGTGCGTCAGGGGGTCCTTGATCGCCTCGATGATCGTCTTGTCGAGCTCGGTCTCCTTGCCGGTCATCTCGAGGCGCACCTGCTTGCGGCACGTGGTCGCCAGGTCGCGCACGATGCGCGGGAACTTGCTCCACACGTTGTCGATCGGCTGCATGCGCGTCTTCATGACGCCTTCCTGCAGCTCCGACGTGACGAGGTTCAGCCGCTGGGTGGCGCCGACGAACGCCGGATCGCTCTGCGTCGCCGTGAACTGCAGGATCTGGTTGCGCGCGAGGACGAGCTCGCCCACGAGGTTCATGAGCTTGTCGAGCAGGCCGACGTCCACGCGCAGCGACGCGTCGTGCACGGGGGCGCGGCGGTCGTCACCGGTGCGGCGCTCGGGCGAGGGCGCGCCCTCCTCCGGGTGGCGGGGTTCTTCGGATGTCATTGGCGTCTCTTCGGGCTGTCTCGCGGGGACGGCGGCCGCGACCGGGACCGCCGCGGTGTCGGCGATCGGGGCCGGGACGGCTGCTTCCGGCGCCGGCGTTGCCAGGGCCGCCGGCGTGGCGGCGGCGACGGCGGCCGGCGGCGCGGGGGCTTCGGGGGTGTTGCTGTTGAGGCGGTTCAGATCGGCCACGAGCGCCGTGTAGTCGTGATCGCCTTCGGCGGCGGTGGCCTCGATGGTCGTCAGGATCTGGCGGATCGCGTCCACCATGGCGAGGAGGGCCGTCGCGATCTCGGCCGTCAGCTGCAGCTTGCCGTCGCGCATGCGGCTGAGGAGGTTCTCGCCGACGTGGCTGATGGCCTCGAGCTTGGAGAAGCCGAGGAAGCCGCAGGTGCCCTTGATCGTGTGAATCGTGCGGAAGATGCTCGCGAGGTTCTCGCGATCGTCGGGCTGCTGTTCAAGCTCGACCAGGAGCCGGTCCAGCGCATCGAGGTTCTCGTGGCTTTCGACCAGGAACTCCTTGACCACGTCGTCCAGTTCAGCCATTCGAATGTGCTCCGGTTCTGTCGGGACGCGCGCACCGCGCCTTGGTAGAGTTCGACCCGACGCGGCAGTTCTTGAGCCGTCGCGTCGCGGCGCCCGACGTCCTGGAGGCAAGCCGGGTGCCCGCCGCGGGCCGGGCCGCCGAGCGGCCGCCGCGGCGGTCCGCGGTGCGCAGATTGGGGCAGTCGTCGGCACGGCCGGGCGACCGCCAGACGCGGAGGGCGGCCGGACGGGCGTCATTCGGCGCCGGGGGCCTGTCGGAACGCCGACGGGGGAGGCGCCTCATTCCAGCCACACCCGGATGCTGGCGTCGCCGTCCTCGAGCGCCACGACATCGCCTGGCGGGTAGCCGCGGCTCGCCAGCTCGCGGGACACCGCCGGCAGGTCGAGTCCGCGGCCGGCGATGCGGGTCCGGTGCTCGTCCGGCACGAGGTCGTTCAGGTGGTCCACGGCCGCGGCCGGAAACGTGAGCAGCGCCACCGACTGGCCCGCGCGCGTGACCTGCACTTTCAGGGAGTGGCTCCTCATCGTCGAGTCCTGGTCCGGCGCCGCGGCCGCCAGCGCCGGGGATCGGCGCAAGGCGTCGCTCGCCTGTGTGTGCCCGGGCGTGTCCAGCAGGGCCCGGCGCCACGAGAAGCGGGCGCCCAGGCGCGTGGCGTAGGCCACGACGCCGTGGAAGGCCCTGATGAGAAAGAGCAGCGAGGCGGGCCCGGCGACGCGGAAGGTCCACCGGTCGTCGCCGAGGACGTCGGCGAGCCTCGCGCTGAGGCGCCAGCCGGCCGGGTCGTACGGGCCGTCGGTGTGGAAGGGCTCGAACAGCACCCGCGTCACGGCCGGCAGGCGCGCCGCCATCGGCGTCACGAGCCGGGCGTCGAAGCCGAGCCCGAGGTAGGCCGCCAGGGCGTCGTCGGGCGACAGCGCGTCCCCGTCCTCGGCGAGGTGGCGGAGGATCGCCGCCGCCCCCGGGTCGAGCGCCTTCACGCAGCCGAAGTCCACCACGCCCGTCCGCGCGCGGCCACCGGCCAGGGCGAACCGGAGATTGCCGGCGTGCGGGTCCGCGTGCACCTCGTGCCAGTGGAAGCAGCCGTGGAGGAAGAAGCGGACCAGGGCGAGCGCGGCCTCGGCCCGGGCGGGCGCCGGCCACGCGTCGGTGGCGGCGACGGGGTCGCCGTCCACCCAGGTCATGGTGAGGAGCCGCGGGGTGCAGAGGCCGTCGATGGGCGCTGGCGTCGCCAGGCCCGGGATCGCCGCCGCGCGCTCGGCGAAGCGCCGCAGCGTGGCCGCCTCCCGCGCGTAGTCGAGCTCGGCGAGGAGATGCGCGCGGAGCTCGCCGCGGTAGCTCTCGAGGTCGAACCCGCCGCGGGCGCCGGACAGCGGCGCCGCCAGCATGCCGAGCGCGGCCAGGTCGGCGCCGATCGAGTCGGCGATGTCGGGGTACTGAATCTTGACGGCGACCTTGCGGCCGTCGCGGAGCGTGCCGGCGTGCACCTGCCCGAGCGACGCCGCCGAGCCGCGCGGATCCAGCGTGGCGAACGCCGAGGCGAGTGGCGCACCCAGCGCGTCCTCGATCCAGGCGAAGCTGTCGCTCGCCGGCGCCGCCGCGCCCTGCTCCGGGAGCAGGGCGAACGGCGAGGCGTCGTCGAGATCGGCCAGGCTCAGGATCTGGCCGATCTTCTGCGGCAGGCCGTGCATCCGTCCCATCCGGGACGCGATGGCACGGCGCGCCGCTGTCCGCCCGGGGCCATCCGTATGCCGGCGGGCCCGGGCGATGTCGAAGCCGAGCCGTCCGAGTGCAACGCCACGGCGGAGCCTCGCGACGGCTGGCATGGTGAGCCGCCTACTTCGAGCGGTTCACGAGATCCTGCATCCCGGCGGCGAGCTGCGCGAGCTGGGTGGAGGCCTTCTGCGTGTCGCCCGCGGCGTCGCTGGTCTCCTTGGCCGCGGTCGCCACCGCCGTGATGTTCTGGGCGATCTCGGTCGTGCCCTTCGCCGCCTCGGTCACGTTGCGCGTGATCTCGTTGGTCGTGGCCGTCTGTTCCTCGACCGCGCTGGCGATGGTGTTCGAGATGTCGTTGATCTGGTTGATCACGTTCCCGATCTCGCCGATGGCCGCGACCGCGCCCTTGGTGTCGCCCTGGATCGCCTCGATCTTCTGGCCGATCTCCTCGGTGGCCCGCGCCGTCTCCTTGGCGAGCTCCTTCACCTCGTTGGCGACCACCGCGAAGCCCTTGCCCGCCTCGCCGGCGCGCGCCGCCTCGATGGTGGCGTTCAGCGCGAGCAGGTTGGTCTGCTGCGCGATGGACGTGTTGACCTTGATGACCTTCCCGATCTCCGCGGAGCTCTCGCCCAGCTTGTTGATCGTCTGGTTGGTCGTCTCGGCGACCTTGACCGCGGTGGTCGCCACGCGGGCGGCCTCGTTCGCGTTCTTGGCGATCTCCTTGATCGACGCGCTCATCTCCTCGGTGCCCGTCGCCACGGTCTGCACGTTCTTGCTGACCTGCTCGGCGGCCGCCGAGACCACGTTGGCCTGCGCGGACGTCTCGGCCGCGCCGGCGCCGAGCTGCTGCGACAGGGCCGTCAGCTCCTCGGACGAGGCTGCCAGGGTCTGCGACGTCTGGGCGATCTCGGCCTGGAGGGAGCGGGCGCGCTCCTCCGTCTTGAGCTTCTCGGTGATCACCGACCAGGTCACCATCGACCCGACGAAGTTCCGGTTGTTGTCGTAGATGGCGCTCACGAGGAGGTCGAGCGTCTCGGGGCCGACCTGGATGTGCGCCTGGCGCGGCAGGTGCTTCGCGTCCGCGAGCAGGTTGCGCTGGTAGGACGGGTTCTTGTGGAAGATGTCGATGTTCTGCCCGACCATCTGCTCGACCTTGACCGGCAGGAACTGCTCGAGCGTCTTCAGCGTGCGCGACGAGGCGGGGTTCATGTACTGGATGCGCAGGTCGCGGTCCGCGAACATGACGTTGATGGGCATGTTCTCCATCATCGACATCACGCGTCCCATCTCGGCGTCCAGACGCTGGCGCTCGGTCACGTCGTCCCAGTTGACCACGTAGCCGAGGACGTCGCCGGCCTTGCCCTTCACGGAGTTCACCGCGACCTTCAGCGTGATCCCGCCGAACTGGAACTGGCCGTCGTGCGGCAGCGCCGCCGGATTGCGGAGGATGGCCTCGATCCGGCGCGGGTCCTTGTGGAAGCGGTGGATCGAGCCGCCGACCACCTCGCCGAGCGACACGCCGAACGCCTGCTTCACCGCCGGCTCGATGCCCTTGAGCGTCTCGACGCTGCGCGGGTTGGCGTAGACGATCTCGAGATCGGCGTTGGCCACCATCACGTTGGCCCTGAGGCCGTCGAGCGTGCCCAGCAGGGCCTCCGCCGATTCCATCAACTCGGGCGCCGCCGCGGCGTCCATCGCCAGCGCGTTCGCGCCGGCCGTGCGTCCTGCTGCCATATGACTCTCCTTCGTGGGGCGCGCGAGCGCCAGATGTGCCGGTCGCGGGAGCGCCCCGGGCGCCGTCCGGCCCGCCCCTGCCGGTTCGGACGCGGTGTTGATGATCTCGGGCGCCAGCGGCGCCACGGCGGCGACGACTTCGTCGACGAGCGGCGCGGGCACGCCCAGCCCGTTCAGGGTGGCGACGAGGTGCCCGGCGACCAGGTCGAAGTGTTCCTTCGTGATGGGCAGGTGCTGATGGGCGGTCGCCATGTCGCGGCCCTTGTAGACCTGCGGGCCGCCCAGCCCCTGCGTGAGGAACGCGTTCAGCTTGCTCTTCTGGGAGCGCATGTTCACGCCCTCGAAGAACGACGACAGCCCGGGATCGGCGAGCACGCGCACGTAGAACGCGTCGACGGCCGCCTTGATGGCCGGAACTCCCCCGAGGCGTTCGAAGAGCGTGGCGTTGACGGCTGGACTGGACATGGACTTCCTACTCCTTGTCGATGGCGGGCGGCGTCGGGGCGGTCAGCTGGGCGGTCTGCGGCGCGGCGAGCGCCGCCTGCGGCGTGATCGCGAACGCGGTCACGTAGTTGAGGCCCCGACAGAGACAGAAGGTGAGGCCGATCGCGATGTGGACGCGGCGCGAGGCCGCCTGTCCGGCGAGGAGGCGGCGCCCGAGCCGGAGCTGCGCCACATACAGGGCGAGCACGAGCGTGGACACGCCCGCGTGGAACCACACGAGCGGCCCGGCCGGTCCGGCGACGCGTTCGACCGCGTGGCGCGAGAACTCGATCCAGAGCACGAGGGCCAGGTCGATGGCGAAGGCCGCTCCCATGAAGCGGATGTGGATGGAGGGATGACGCCGCGTGGCGACCCCGGCCCCGATGAGGACCAGGACCAGCGTCGAGATTGCGTGAAGGACCGTCATGGCGTGTGTGGTGGTCTCAGCACGCCGGCCGGGCGCGAACTCCGCGCCCGTCGCGGCTGACTAATGTTCGGCACATCGGGCGGCAACTTCGATGCCCGTCCGGCGCGGTGCCTGGGCCGTGCACGAAGCGCGCACTGGCGCGCAGATGACGGGAAACGCTGGGGAGCCGGGTGACGGCGCGCCGACAGGCCGGTGTCGCGCGGCCGATGGGCTCAGCGTCGGGGCAGGCGGAGGCCGGCGGCGCCGAGAAGGCCGGCGAGGTCGTCCGGGAGGGGGGCCTCGAAGCGGAGGACGCGCTCTGGCGTCGGCCACGCAACCGAGAGCCGCCACGCGTGCAGGGCCTGCCGGGCGAAGCCGCGCGCGTGCCGGTCGAGGGCCGGATCCGCGAGCCGGGCCCGCGCCGGACGTCCGTAGACGGCGTCGCCGACGATGGGCCAGCCGCGGTCGGCGAGGTGGACGCGGATCTGGTGGGTGCGGCCGGTGTGAAGGCGGCAGCGGACGAGACTCAGGCCGCGGCGATCGCCGTGCGACCGATCCAGGCACTCGTAGGCGGTGAGCGCGGACCTGCCGCCCTCGCGCACGGCGATGCGGCGGCGGTCGAGGAGATCGCGGCCGAGGCGCCCGTCGATCGTGCCGCTGGGGGGGCGGGGCGTTCCCCACACGACGGCCAGGTACTCGCGGACGCACGCGTCCTCCGCGCGCTGCAGCGCGGCGTGTACGGCACCGGACTTCGCGACGAGCACCAGGCCCGAGGTGTCGCGGTCCAGGCGCTGCACGAGGTGCGGGGTCCACTCGCGCGTGGACCGTGCCGCCGACGCGTGGCCGAGGAGTGCGTTGAGCAGGGTGCCCCGGCGATGGGCCGAGGTCGGATGCACCGTGACGCCCGCGGGCTTCACGACGACCAGGAGGTCCGCGTCCTCGTACAGGACGTCGATCGGCGCGGCTTCCGGTTCAGGGCGCCTGGGGGCGGGAAGGGAGGTGGCGCCGTCCACCGCCACGACGTCCCCGGCGGCGAGGCGCCCCGCCGCGCGGTGGACGGCCCGGCCGTTGACGGCGACGTGCCCGTCCGCGATCAGGCGCTGCGTGGCGGCGCGCGACAGCCGGTGGGTGCCGGCGAGATGACGCTGGATGGACAGATCGAGGCGCCGCCCGGCGTCGCCTCGATCCGCGACGAAACCCGCTTTAGCGATAGCTCAGGAGCTCCACGTCGAAGACCAGCGTGCCCGACGGCTCGCTGCCCTTGTAGGCGAGCTTTTCCGGGATCCAGAACCGCGTCTTCTCGCCGACCACCATGAGCTGCACGCCCTCGGTCCAGCCCGGGATCACCTCGCCCAGGCCGAACGTGGCCGGCTGACCGCGCAGCACCGAGCTGTCGAACAGCTTGCCGTTGGTCTGCCAGCCCGAGTAGTGGACGGTGACGCGGCTGGAGCGTGAGGGATGGTCGGTGCCGGTGCCGGCCTTGATGACCTTGTAGGCCAGTCCGGACGGCGTGCGCTTGGCGTCGGCCGGCGGCGCGGCCACGTCCGGCGGCGGCGTGGTGGGCGACGGGGTGAACTCGAGCAGCTCGATGTCGAAGACCAGCATGCCGGCCGGGCGTCCCGCCTGCCCCTTGTAGGCGAGGGACTCGGGAATCCACAGCCGCCGCTTCTCGCCGACCGTCATGAGCTGGACACCCTCGCCCCAGCCCTTGATCACGCGGTCGAGCGGAAAGGTGCTCGGCGCGTTGCGCGCATGCGAGCTGTCGAACATCTTGCCGTCGGTCGTCCACCCCGTGTAGTGCACGGTGACCATGTCCGTCGCCGCAGGCCTGGTGGTGCCGGTACCGGCCTGGATCACCTTGCTGGCGAGTCCCGATGGCGTGGTCGCGGCATCCGAGGGCGGACCGGCCACGTCGGGAGGGGGCGGAATGGGCGCGGGCCTGGCGGGGCCCTGGATGGCCGAGGCGAGGGGAAGCACCGCCGGAGCCAGGAGCGCCGTGAGCAGGGTCAGAAGGCTGAATCGCATGGGCACCTATCCTCGCCCAGGCGGGCAACCAGCGCAACCGAAGTGCGCATGGGCGTCAATCGATCGACGCTCTCGGTCAGCCTCCTTACGATTCTGTTGACGCTTAGCCGACCTTCGGTTCGAAAATCGGCCAAAATCTCACTAAGTCTCGCACGGTCATGCATGGCCCGGATCTTGATGGAGGGCCCGGCGTGGAATCCCCCGGTCCGCGTCCCAAACGCGTCCTGCTCGTCGGCGCCCAGTCGACGGCCTCGACGTCCCGGATCGACGCGTTGAATGAAGCCGGATTCGCGGTCCATCCGCTCGCGGGCTTCCTTGCCGCGCGCGCGGCCCTGTCAGACCTGGCACCGGATGCCATCGTGACGGACGTCCAGCTGGGCGACTACAACGGCCTGCACCTCGTGGCGATGGCCCAGGTCGAGCACCCCCGCACGGCCTGCCTCGTGCTCGGGCCCCGCGATCCGGCGCTGCAATCCGAGGCCTACCACCTCGGCGCGCGCTACCTGGTTGAGCCCGTGGCGACCGAGCGCCTGCTGGCGGTGGTGAGCGAGCTCGTGGCCAACCCGCGGCCGCAGCGCCGCTGGCCGCGGCGGCGGCCCGTCCAGGAAGTCGCCACCCTGGTGGCCGGCGTGCAGGCCCGCCTGATCGACGTGAGCTACGGCGGCGCGGGCGTCGAGTTCTTCAGCGGGGACCTTCCGCAGGACGCGCTCGAGTTGACGGTCCCCGGCACCGGCCTGGCCGTGCCGGTCGAGCGCGTGTGGACGCGGCGCCCCGGAAAGGCGCAGCCCGTGGCGTGCGGCCTTGCGCTCCGGCGCGACAGCGCCGTCGATGCCCGGTGGCGCTCGTTCGTCGATGGCCTGGAATTGCTGCCAGGCGTCCTGCCGGGCCCAGGGGGCCCGGGACTGCCCGCCTGAGTCCGCCGCGATCCGTCCGCGGAACGCGCCAGCAAGGAAGTACCCGACCCTCGACCCTACAAGTCTGGCCGGAGCTTGCCATCCGACGGGCTTGTTGCGAGAATGCGAGCGTTTGGGCGTGGCTGACCGTTTGCAGCCGCGCCGGCGAAGCCCCCGTGACCTCATGAGCATCACATCCGACATCCTGGTCGTCAGCGCCGACCCGACCCTTCTCCAGGCTCGAGTGACGGCTCTGCGGAGGGCCGGCTTCTCGGCCCGCGCCGCTGCCAGCTTTCCTGACGCCCGCCGCGCCCTGGAGGACGGGCCGCCGCCGGAGGTGCTCGTCACCGACGTCAGGTTGGGGCCGTACAACGGCCTGCACCTGGTGGCGGTCGCGCGCGTCGAGTTCCCGCGCACGGTGGCCATCGTGGTCGGAGGCCGCGACCACGTGCTGGAAGTGGAGGCGGCGGGTCTCGGCGCCCGCTACCTGCTGGCGCCGGTGACGCCTCGCGACCTCGAACTCACGATTGCCGAACTGCTCGCCGTTCCGCGGCCGAAGCGCCGCTGGCCGCGCAAGCGTCTGGCGGGCGAAGTCGCCGCGCTCGTGGGCGGCCTCCCGGGACGCCTGCTCGACGTGAGCTACGGCGGCGCGTGCCTGGAAGTGTTCGGCGCCGCGCCTCCCGGCGAGGACGTCCACGTGGTCATTCCTGAGCTTGGACTGGACCTGACCGCCCAGCGGGTCTGGGCGCACCGCGCCGATCCGCTGCAGCCGGTGGCGTGCGGCGTCGCGTTCACCATGGCCGACACCACGCGCTGGCACACGTACGTCGACCAGGTGGCCATGGCCTAGCAACCACGGATTGCCAGCGGCGCGGCCCGCCCCGCGGGCGGCTCGGGAATCCCGGTCAGATCTCGCCCCGGCCAGGGGCGACGCGGAAGCGCTGGAACGGCATGTGGCAGCCGTACTTCCGCAGGAAGTTCAGGAAGCGCTTGTAGTCCTGGGGCGGCATGTTGAACAGCTGCACCAGCGCCTTGTAATTGCCCCGCGTCTGCTCGAGGCCGACCCGCACCAGGTGCCGCACGTCCTCACGCGTGAGATCCCGCGCCATGAACGGTTCGTAGGCGACGTCCCAGAAGGACTCGCCCTTGAGGAGGATGCGGTCGAGCAGCGCCTGCGCCGGCGCCGACGTGGCAACCCGTGCGGTGCCGGTGTCGACCGGCGCGGACTGCGTGCGCACTTCGGCCGGCAGATCGTTGGCGTGGATCACGCCGCCAGGACACCGGCACGTGAGTCGCTCGGCGATGTTCCGCAGTTCCCGGACGTTGCCGGGCCAGTCGTACTCCTCGAGCGCCGCCAGTGCCTCGCCCGCGCACGTCGGGGCCACCACCCCGTGCTCCACGGCGAAGTGCCTGAAGAAGTGATCGAGCAGGGGCACCACGTCGTCCTTCCGGTCGCGGAGGGGCGGAATGGTGATGTGGATCACGTTGAGCCGGTAGTACAGGTCCTCGCGGAACTCCCCGGCCTGGATGCGCTCGGGCAGTCGCCGGTTCGTGGCCGCGATGACCCGGACGTTGGCGTTCACCCGGTTCCGTTCGTCGCCGACCCGCTGGATCTCGCCGGTTTCGAGGAATCGCAGCAGGAGCGCCTGCATGCGGAGCGACATCTCCCCGACTTCGTCCATGAAGACCGTGCCGCTGTTGGCGGCCTCGAAGAGGCCGCGCTTGTCGCGGTAGGCGTCGGTGAAGCTGCCCCGCGCGTGTCCGAAGAGTTCGGACTCCAGCAGCGTGTCGGGCATGGCCGCGCAGTTGATGGTCAGCAGGGGCGCGTGGCGCCGCCGGCTCCGCTGGTGAATAAGGTGGGCCACCACTTCTTTCCCGACGCCGCTGGCTCCCGTAATGAGCACTTTCGCGTCGGACCGCGCCGCGTACTCCACTTCCTGCTGGACGAGCCGAAGGGCCTGGCTCCGGCCGATCAGCATCGTTCCGCGGGGAGGCCCTGGGTCGCCAGGGAGTTCGGCAGGCAGCATCTGGAGTGGAAAACCGAGGTGGAACACCCAGAATATCAAGATCTCGTGGACAAGAACAGCGGATCACGGGACAATGACTACCGTTCGCCGCGAACAAAGTCAGGGAGAATCGACAATCCTGGGAACTTATGCGAAGGGCGACTCCACCGACTCGCAGCCCGACAAGACGGCGTTGTCAGGACATAGCCAGACAATGATTCCCGAATTCTCGCCTGAGTATCCGGCTGACACTGCGAAAAGTGGCCGCCCAAGCGCGTTTCGGAACAATGCGATGGCAATCGGTCGATCGAGACATGGCACTCCGATTGCTCCAACGATACGCGAGGCAGTCGCTCGAACGAGGTCGTCACCTCGGAGCGGCCGACCAAACCAAAGGATGAGACCCTTGTCGAACCTACAGTCGATCAGACGAATGGCCGTGTCTGCCGCCCTCGCTGGCGCCGTGCTGGCGCTCGGTGCAGTCCGCGCCGACGCGGCGGTGATGGGCTTCTCGTGCATCACGAACAACGCCGCCCAAAGCTGCGCCATCGGGCAGTCGCAGCTCACGGCCGAGCTCGTCGACCTCGGCAACGGCACCGTAGAGTTCCTGTTCAAGAACACGGGTTCGTCGGCCGCGTCGATCACCCAGATCTACTTCGATCAGCCGACGCCGAGCATCATGTCGCTGAACTCCATGGCGGGCTCGAGCGGCGTCAACTTCAAGCAGACCGACGGGAACCTTCCCGGCGGCCGCGGCATCGGCTTCCAGGCCACCAACGGCGTCGGCGCGCGCCCGCCGGTCGTCCCCAACGGAATCAACCCAGGTGAGTGGCTGAAGCTGACCTTCACCCTCAGCCAGGGCTCGACCTTCGCCAGCCTCCTGACCAGCCTCGCGACCGGGGATCTCAGGATCGGCATGCACGTGCAGGCGATTGGCCAGCTCGAGAACTCCGAGTCGTTCGTGAACCAGCAGGTCGTGCCCGAGCCGTCGACCATGCTCCTGCTCGGCACGGGCCTGGCGGCCGCGGCGGCCCGTCGCCGCCGGCGGCAGCAGCAACCGGCCCAGGAGTAAGGCCACGGCCATCATCGAGCCGGCGACGGCGGGGCGGCAACGTCCCGCCGTTCGTGTTTCTGGGAACCAGCCGGGCCGGCCCGACTACCAGCCCCCGGCCGTTCGTCCGATAGATCGGACGTCGAACATGGCCGTTTTCCCGCGGGACCGATGGTGCTGAAGCCTCGTCTGGCGCTCGCAGCGTCAGCGGCGGCGCTGGCGTTCCTCGCGCTCTTCTTCGACGTCGGCCGGAAGCTCGTCGCGGACTGGTCCACCGACGACAATTACTCGCACGGGTTTCTCGTCGTGCCGGTGGCCCTGTACTTCGTCTGGGAGCGCCGGCACCGCCTGGTCCGCGCCGAGCGGGCGCCGAGCCTGCTGGGCCTCGTCGTGATGCTCGGCTCCCTGCTGGTGCTGGCGGCCGGCACGCTCGGGTCGGAGCTCTTCCTGACCCGCATCGCGATTCTCGGGATGCTCGTCGGCGTCGTGCTGTTCGTCCTGGGCTGGTCGCACCTGCGCCTGCTGGCCTTCCCGCTGGCGTTCCTGCTCCTGATGGTGCCGCTGCCGGCGCTCCTCTTCAACCAGATCGCGCTCCCGCTGCAGCTGCTCGCGTCGCAGGTCGGCGAGGCCGGACTCCGCGCCTACGGCGTGCCGGTGCTGCGCGAAGGCAACGTCATGCTGCTGGCGAACACGACGCTCGAAGTCGCCGAGGCGTGCAGCGGCATCCGGTCGCTCATCTCGCTGCTCACGCTCGGCATCGTCTACGGCTACTTCATGGACTCCCGCCTCTGGGTCCGCTGGCTCCTGGCGCTCGCCACGGTGCCCATCGCCGTCTTCACCAACGGCCTCCGCGTCGCCGGGACCGGCATCGCCGCGCACACGTTCGGTCCGGCGGCCGCCGAGGGGTTCCTCCACACGTTCTCCGGCTGGCTGGTGTTCGTGTCGGCACTCGCGCTCCTCTTCGGACTGCGGGAGATCGTCAGCCGGCTGGCGCCGGATCCCGACATGCCCGGCCCTCTCGCCCGATCGGTGGAGGCCTCGTGAGCGTGGTGACGCGGCTCGTCGTGGTGGCGGCGCTGCTCGGCGCGGCGGCGGTGGCGCTGTCGGCTGCCGGTCGCCGCGAAGAGACGCCGGCGCGCGCGCTCCTCTCCGGGTTCCCGCTGTCGGTCGACGGATGGAGGGGCACCGAGGCGGAACCGCTGGACCTCGACACGATGCGCGTCCTCGGCGTCGACGATTACGTGCTGCGCAGCTACTCGGGCGACGCCGGGCTCGTGGGCCTCTACGTCGGGTACTACGGCAGCCAGCGGCAGGGCGACACGATTCACTCGCCCATGAACTGCCTGCCCGGGGCGGGGTGGGTGCCGGCCGAAGCGGGTCGCGCGCAGCTCCGGACGCCGGACGGGAGCGTCGAGGTGAACCGGTACCTCATCCAGAAGGGCGAGGACCGTCAGGTCGCCCTCTACTGGTATCAGGGGCGTGGCCGGACGGTCGCCAGCGAGTATTGGAGCAAGGCCTACCTGGTGTGGGATGCCGCCCGCCGCCGTCGCACCGACGGCGCGCTGGTGCGGGTCTTGAGCCCGGTTGGCCGGGACGAGGACGTGGCCGTCGCCGAAGCGCGTGCGCTCGAGTTCGCGGCCCTGATCTACCCCCGCCTCGCCCCGTACATCCCCGAGTAGGAGCCATCAGAGGACATGTCGAACCGCGTCTCCATCCTCGCGCGTCTCGCCGGAGCGGCGGCCCTGGCGGCCGCCCTGGCCGCCTGTGCCGGTGACCCCTCCGTCGAGAAGCGCCGGCACGTCGAGCGTGCCGACCAGTACGTCGCCGAGGGCAAGTACCCCGAAGCGATCATCGAGTACCGCGCGGCCATCCAGATCGACCCGGCGTTCGGCGAAGCCCGGCTCAAGCTGGGCGACGCCTACGCCCGGTCGAACGAACCCGACCTGGCGTTTCCGGAATACGTCCGGGCGGCCGACCTCCTGCCCGACGACCTGAAGGCGCAGCTGACCGCGGGCCAGTACCTGCTGCTCGCCACCCGTTACGACGACGCGCGGGCCCGCGCGCGCAAGGTGATCGAACGCGAGCCCACCAACGTCGCCGCGCACGTCCTGCTCGGCAACGCGCTGGCGGGTCTGCGGGACTACGAGGCCGCCACGGCGACGCTCGAGCGGGCCATCTCGTTCGACCCCAACCGCGGCTTGACCTACGCCACCCTCGGCGCGATCCACACCGTCGTCGGCCGCACGCCCGAGGCGGAAGCCGCCTATGCGCGGGCCATCGAGGTGGACCCCAGGTCGGCCGAGGCGCGCCTCGCCTACGGCAGCTATCTGCTGCAGGCCGGTGACACCGCGAATGCCGAGAAGTCCTTCGAAGCCGTCCTGGCGATCGACCCGAAGAACCCGCTGGCGCTTCGCGCCCTCTCGTCGATGTTCGTGAACCTCAGGGACGCGCGGCGCGCGGAGCCGTACCTTCGCACGCTCGCCGATGACCTCGACGATTCGGCGGCGGCCTTCATGCTCACCGAGGTGCTGCTGGCGACGGGCCGCGAGGCCGACGCCGTGGCGCGCCTCGAAAAGCTGGCCGGTGCCCGCCGGCATTTCGCGGAGGCCAAGCTGCGGCTCGCCACGGTGGACTACGTCGCCGGCCGCCGCGCCCAGGCCTACAAGCACCTGGACGAGCTGCTCACGCAGCAGCCGCGCCTGGCCAAGGCGCTCGCGCTGCGCGGCCGGTTCCGGCTCGAAGAGGGCAAGGTGGACGACGCCCTCGCCGATCTCCAGCAGGCCGTCACCACCGACAACAAGTACGAGGCCGGCCAGTTCTGGCTGGGGCAGGCCCTGCTCGCCCGGCGGCGCGCGACCGACGCGCGCGCGGCGCTGACGGCGGCGCTCCGGCTCAATCCCGGCTACGTGCCGGCGCAGATCGAGATGGCCCGCGTCCACCTCGGGGCGCGCGAGTTCGACGAAGCCGTGACGCTCGCGCAGCAGGCCGTGACGTCGGCCCCGGACCTGCCCGACGCTCAGGTCACGCTGATCCGCGCCCTCATCGGTGCGGGCCGGGCCAACGACGCCGAAGCGGCGCTCCGCGCCTTTGCGCGCCTGGCGCCCAAGGATCCCCAGGTCCAGATTCTCGACGGCGAACTCCGCCTGCTCAGGCGCGATCCCAAGGCGGCCGAGGCCCGTTTCGCCGCGGCGCTGCAGGCGGCCCCATCGTCCCGCGAGGCGCTCGGCGGACTCGTGGCCAGCCGTCTGGCGGCCGGCGACGTCGCCGGCGCACGCTCGGCCGCCGACGCGGCGCTGGGCCAGGCCCCGGCCGACGCCAAGGCCCTCGTGGTGGCGGCGAAGGCGTACGGGCAGAGCGGCGATCTCGCCACCGCCGAGGCGATGCTGAAGCGGGCCATCGACGCCGACCCGTCCCTGCTCGAGCCGTACTCGATGCTGGGCCAGATCTACGTCACGCAGAACCGCCTCGACGAAGCCCTGCGCGAGTTCGGCCGGCTGTCGACGCTGCAGCCGGAAGCCGTGGGGCCCAAGACGGTCGTCGCGGTGCTGCATCACCTGGCGAACCGGCGCGAGCAGGCCAAGCAGGCCTACGAGGCCGTCCTGCGCGTGGACCCGTCGGCCGTGGTCGCCGCGAACAACCTGGCGTGGATGAAGGTCGAGGACAACGAGAACCTCGACGTGGCCCTCCAGCTCGCGCAGTCGGCCAAGGTCCGGGCGCCGCAGGCGCCGGAGGTGAGCGACACCATCGGCCTCATCTACTACCGGCGCAACCTCTTCTCCTATTCCGTGGCCGCCTACGAGGACGCCGTGAAGTACGCGCCGTCGAACCCGGAGTATCACTACCGGCTCGGGCTCGCCCTCTCCAAGAACAACGAGCCGGAACGGGCGCGGGCGTCGTTCACGAAGGCGCTGGCGCTGAGCGGGACGTTCCCCGGCGCGGCGGACGCGAAGGCGCAGCTCGCGGCGCTGCCCTGAGCACGGGGCCGGCGGGGCCGCCGTCGCGGCGGGCGATGCCCGCCGGCCGCGCCGGCCTCAGCGCGTCGACGGTCGGGCGGCGGCCGCCGCCTTCATCACGTCCACCAGCTCGCCCCGGGGACCGGCCCAGGACCACGGGCGCAGGTCCACGCCCATCGCGTGGGCCCGGCGCTCCGCTGGCGACCGTTCCAGCCATCGCAGAATCCCCTCGGCGAAGTCGGAGGCCGAGTCGGCCACCTCGCACGCCTGGCCCACCGCGGGCGGCAGACCCGCGTGGACGGCCGCCGTCGCGACGACCGGCACGCCCGCGGCCATCGCCTCGAACACCTTGTTCTGCAGGCCTCGCGCCGTGTGCAGCGGCGCGACGGCCACGGCCGCGCGCCAGAGGTAGTCGCGCGT
>JBFWXO010000017.1:0-107047 GCA_050187355.1 Vicinamibacterales bacterium | reverse complement strand
GCGGTGGCGGGCGCGGGACTGGCGTCGACCGGGGCGCTGATGGTGTCGGCGGGGGCGACGGTGTCGCTGCACTCGATGACGCTGAACGCCGGGGCGACGCTCGGCGGCGGCGGGACGCTGACGCTGGATGGGACGACGGCGGTGAACGCGGCCATCACGTTTGGAGCGGCGACGACACAGACGGGGACCGTGATCGGCAGTGGTACCGTGGTGGTGGGGGCGCCGTTCACATGGACGGCGGGGGTGACGTCGGCGACCGGCGGGGTGCAGGTGCCGGCGGGCCAGGCGCTGACCCTGTCGAGCGGGAATCAGAAGGTCCTGGACAACGCGCCGTGGCTGAACCAGGGCCTGGTGGTGGCGAGCGGGGGGCCGCTGTATCTCCAGAGCAACGCCGCGGTGACCAACGCCGCCGGGGCGGTGTGGGACGTGCAGAGCGACTTCGGGATGACCTCGTCGGGCTGCGGCGGCCCGACGTTCTCGAATGCGGGACTTCTCCAGATGACCGGCGGTGCCCACACGCTGTCCGTGACGAGCTGCGTTGCCTTCAGCAACACCGGCAGTGTGCAACTGCGCATCGGCGGTACCAGCGCCGGTCAGTACGACGTGCTCGCGGGTGGCAGCGGAGCGACGCTGGGCGGCACGCTCGACCTGCCGCTAGTGAACGGGTTCGTCCCGGCATCGGGCAACACGTTCAATGTCGTGACCTACAACTCGAGAATCGGCACGTTCGCGGTGATCGATGGCCACGGGCAGACCTACACACCGACGTACGGGGCGAACATCCTCACGCTGCAGGTGCCGTAATCCGCAGGTGGCAGGCCGCCCGGTACACCCGACGTGTCAGCCCGCCAACCACCGGGCGGCCAGCAGCCATCCGCCCCAGGCTGCCAGCGCGACGCCCGCGACGCGGCCGAAGGCGAGACCGCGTGGCGCCAGTTGCTCGACGACGACGATGGCGGTGACGACGGCCATCCATGCGAGGTTCATCAGGCCCAGTGCCAGGGCCGTCGCCATGAGCAGCCAGCAGCAGCCCAGGCAATAGGCGCCGTGCGCGAGGCCGAGCCGGAAGCCGCTGGTGGGCCCGCGCCGCCAGCGCGCCAGGAAGAACCCGATCGGGTTGCGGCAATGCGTCAGGCAGGCGGTCTTCGCCGGCAGGAACTGATAGAGGCCGGCCGCCAGGAGCGCCACGCCGGCGGCGGCGGGTGAGGCGAGGACCGCGCGCACGGATTCGGCGCGCCCGGCGAGCACCTGGACACCGGCCATGCCGGCGCTGTAGGCGAGCCAGGCCGCGAAGTAGCCGCTCGCGAAAGACGCGGCGGCCTGCCACGGCCGAGTCCGGCCCGGGGACACGAAGGTCACGTACGCCGCGATCCACGGGGCGACGGTGGGCGTCATCATCGCGACGACCATCGCCTGCCACATGACCACGGCGAGGGCGAACCCGGAGACGCCGCCCGCGCCGGCGTGCTGGTGCGGCACGCCCACGGACGATCCCGCCAGCACGGCCCACGCCGCGGCCATGGCGACGGCGCCGGCGGCGACGGGCAGGCCGCGGCCGGCGGCCGCCGGCGTCACGCGACGATCCACTCGAAGCGCGAATGCAGCCCGTGCGTCTTCTCGGTGTGGAAGCGGATGACGCCGTCGTCGTAGTCGCTGGACCCGGTGGCGATGACCTCGGTCGAGCCGTGGATCTGGTTGAAGATGTTCTCGAAGGTCACCGGCTGCGCCCGGTCGCGGCCCCGGATGTTCGACACGCTGGCGGTCACGAGTCCCGGGATGGTGGCGCGATGACTGGTGCCGCCATCGTCGTACACGATCGGCAGGTAGCGGGTCTCGAGCCATCGCTCCACGAAGCGCGCCAGCACCGCCCAGGGGCCGCCGGCCCGGCCGCGCAGGATGGCGTCGAGCGCCCGGCGCTGATCGGGCGACGCCGCCTCGTCGATCACGACCACCTCGGTCCAGCCGCCGTCCATCATGCGCTGGGGCGAGTCGAAGGCGATGAACGCGCGCAGCCCGTCGAGCGGCACGCCGCCGTAGCGCCCGTCGTCGATCCGGATGGCCCAGTAGCCGAGGCACCGCTCGTGCGTGCAGGCCTGGCTGAAGTGCATGTGCCCCGGGCACACGACCTGGCAGGTGCAGTTCTCGAACATCAGGCCCCGGGCATGCCAGGCCGTGGTCTCCGTGGGAGCGCTGTCGGCCATCAGTGCGAGCCCTCGTATCCGAGCCTGACGATGCCCGTCTTCTGGCCCGACACCTCGCCGCGGGTCAGCCAGTCGAGCGAGGCCTTGAACATCAGCAGGTGATTGGCTTCCCACATCGCGTTGTGGGACGAGCACGCCAGGTCGAGCAGCACCTTCTCGGTCGACCCCAGGTCGTCGTAGGCGGCGCGCACGCGGTCGGGCGGCACCTGCTTGTCGTGAACGCCCGCGATCATCAGCGTCGGCACCTTCGTGCCGGCGATGGCGGCCTGGTTCCAGCCCCACGTGGTCGTGGACGGCGCGCGCCTGACGCCGGTGCCCCACGTGGCCCCCACCGGATCGGAGGCCAGCATCTCGGCCCACACCGCGTCGCGCACGGCCGGGTCGTACTGCCCGGGACACCCCACCTGTCGATCCCAGTTCGCGACGAACTCGGACCACGACTGGGTGTTGAAGACCACGCCGGGATTCGGGATCGCCGGCGGCGCGGCCGCGGCCGTCCGGTTGTAGGCGGGCGCGAGCAGCACCATCTTCAGTACCTTGTCGGGATGCTGGGCGGCGTAGCCCCCGGCCCGGGGTCCGCCCAGGGACCACGCCACGAGGCTCACCTTGTCGACGTGGCGCAGGGCGCGGATGTGGTTCACCACGGCGTCGATGTCGTGCCAGTCGGATCCGAGCGTCGTCAACTGCCCGGGGTAGGTCGGCTGGCACGGCGCCGGCATCAGGGCCGGCACGAACTGCGCCTGCTGCGCCGCCGCCAGGTTGCAGGGGTCGTTCATGGCCGCCGGCCGCGTGGAGCGGCCGTAGCCGGTCGTGTCCATCGAGAACACGTCGAACCCGGCGTCGGCCAGGTAGGCCATCCAGCTGTGGGTGCCGGCCGGCACGTCGAACGCCACCTCGGCGGGCGTGCCGGCGCCGTGGATGAACAGGACGACGCGATCGGGCGCCGGCGCGCCGCGCAGCGCCACGCCCGCGGCCACGCGTTCGCGGACGTAGATCTGGGCGAGCTGGCCCCGCATCGACGGCACCTCCGAGGCGGCACGCACGTAGTGGTCGATCGAGAGCACGCGCTGTCCGTCGTCGGGCGCGGCGACGGGTGCGGCCTGGGGCAGGAGGACGATCAGCGAGGCGATCGCGGCAAGGGGCCTGGACATGCGGCGCATTCTCGCACGGCTGACGCCGGGCGTCGCGGCCGCGCCCGGACGCAAAAAAACGCGGCGGTCGACGGCGCCGGACGCGCCCTCGGCCGCCGCGCAGAGTCGCGGGGCGTCGATCTGTCGGTGTTACTTCGTGGTCGCGGGCTTCACCGCCACCTTCACGAGGCCGGTGGTCCAGCAGCAGCCCGTAGCGCCGCCGCCGGGGCCGGAGAGGTCGTTGGCCGTGACGTGGATCTGGTAGTCCCCGGGTTCGCTGAAGGTCAGCGTCGTGGACCCCTTGCCCGCATACGGCTCGGCGCGCTTGCCGCCCTTCAGCGTCGTGAGCTTGTGGTGACCGTCGCCCACGGTGACGTTGCCGGGGCCGCGGTACTTGCCGATCACCATCTCGACGAGCGGCTCCTCGCGGCTGGACGGCGCGTTCGAGCCGTTCGACCAGAGGGCGTCGTCCTCGACCCAGAAATCCAGCGTCATCGGCACGCCGGCCACGGCCTCCTTCGAGGCCGCGTTCTGCAGGGAGGCCACCGGACCCTGCAGCGCCGGGCCGTTCTCCGAGAATCGCAGCACGGCCGGCTTGTTGTACTTCCCGCCCGGGCTCTCCTCGGAGGCCTCGAACGGCGTGATGGTGAAGTCGGACTGCAGGTGCATCGGAATCCGCTGCGTGACGCCGTTCACCGTCAGCACCCACCAGATGCGCTCGCCGGGCGGGTATCCCTTCGGCACCTTGATCGAGAACATGCCGAAGTTGCGGCCCGGGTAGAAGTGGGTGGGCTGGCCGCGATCGGGTTCGCCGGGCTCGAAGTGGTTGTCCGGGCCGATCGGGACGTCGACCTCCGCCTTCGTGTTGCGGCTGTAGTAGCCCATGAGGAAGGTGAAGCCGCCGTCCTCGTTGTGATACCAGCCGTCCCACGCGGGCGAGATGGACGCGCCGAACGCCTTCTTGGGGGCGCTCGGCAGCATCGGTTGTGTCTGTGCGAGGATGCCCACGCCCGCCAGCAGCAGCACCGTGGTGCCGGCCAGGACGAGGCGGAGGGCACGGAACGCGGTCATCGTCGAGCCTCCTTGCGACCTACCGCTGGCGCTCGGCCTCGGTCGTCGCGGCCTTCGCGGCCTTCCGCTTGGCGACGAGCGCGTTGTACTCGTCGTCCGACAGGTAGACGACGTTCATCCAGGCGTGGGCCATCTCGTCCACGGTGCGGTCGCCGTAGCCCACCCACTGATCCGGATCCGGGTTGTTCTTGTTGGCCCGCGTGTTGTCGTAGTACGCGGTCACGTGGATGATCGTGCCCTTGGGGAACGCGGGCGCGGCGTCGTCCGTGTAGATGTAGTTCGTCATCCAGTTGAAGTTGAAGTCCGACACGTAGCTGATCGGCTCGGTGCGGCCGTCGGGCAGGATCGCCTCCACCTGCATCGCCTTGCCGCGCAGGTGGAAGTGGGGCTGGAAGTTCGTGATGAGGGTGTTCTCCTTCAGCACGTTGAAGCCCTCGGTGTAGACGATCGAGTTGGGCGGGATGTCGAGGCCCTGCGTGCCGTTCTTGAGGCCCGTGAAGCCCACCAGGTAGCTGCGCTTCGTGGGCTCCTGGCCTTTCGGATACAGCCACAGGCCGATCTCAGAGGCGCTGGTGATGTCCTCGCCGGAGGCGTGGACGTGCTGATCCCACGAGATCTTCTCGCCGGGCATGATGAGCTTGCCGGTGCCTTCCATGTAGCGGTCGTAGCCCTTGCCGATCGCCCATTCCATCAGCTGCGGGCGGCGGTTGATCAGGTCGGCGGCATCGGCGGCCGCCGGCGAGCCCGGACGCAGGATGCCCTGGTTCACGGACGCGACGTTCTCGGCCGAGAGGATGTGATAGGCGATCGAGTGGTGCAGGATCTTGCGGCCGGCCAGGTTGCGCGGCCGAATCTCGACCATCTTGACCCAGCGGGGCTCGGTGACCGGGATGTCGCTGACCGGGCGCCACCACACGTCCTGGTGCTCGGCCGGCATCGTCTGCATCGGCGCCTGGATCACGAGGTCCGGCGGTCCGAAGCCGTCGCGCTCGGCCTGCCAGAAGAGGCCCTGCGAGACCGGCTTGGCCTTGAAGTCGGCGGGGTTGCCTTCCGGCGCGCCCTGATCGACCCACGCGACGATCGTCGCGACCTGCTCGTCGCTGAGCGACATGTCGTTCTTGAAGTGCTGCACGCCGACGCTGCGGTCGATGTGCCAGGGCGGCATCTGCCGCGCCTCGACGCGCGCCTTGATCGACTTCGCCCAGGGGCGCGCGTCGCGATACGTCACGAGCGACATCGGCGCGATCGACCCGGGCTCGTGGCACGCCTGGCACTTGGCCTGGAAGATCGGTGCGACGTCCTTGGAGAAGGTGACCTGTGTCTCTGGAGCGGCCGCGGAAGCCACGCCGGAGACGACGAACACGCCGAACACGGCCTGCCCGAATCGAAGCATCGATCCGCTCATCGTCGACTCCTTCTGACTCAACGCACCGGCTCGGGTGAGTGGTCCGCCGGCGCACAAAACCCGAGAAAGGGCTGAGAGCCTCAAATTATCGCGTAGATGGTATAGCACGGCGCAAGCTGCCTTACCCATCTGTAATAGTGCCGCCGAGCACCCGTTTTGCGCATCGGTGCCGGGCTGCCGGTGCCGGTCGCCGGCGCAACCTTGCGGCGCGCTGTCGCCGGTTGCCTCGTCGGCCACGGGGTGCCATCCCGCGGGTGGCGGCTGCGGGGTGCCGCGCCCGGCTTGCCGGGGGGCCGGACCCGCGCACCCAATGCGGCCGCCGGAATCGCGGGTCGGTTCGAGCGCGGAGCGGTGTAAGGTCCAGGGAGATGGCGCCCCCCGGGGGTGCAGCGCCGCGCAGCGGTGGGAAAGGACGGTCGTCGTGAGCCCCGACCAGCCCGATTCGGCCCGTCGCACGGGGGGACCCCTCCCCGTGTGCTTCATGGTGATGCCCTTCCGCCGGCGGAAGGTCGAGGGCACCCACCGCGAGGACGCCCCCGGGGAGCTCGACTGCGACGCCTTGTGGGACAAGGTGTTCCGGCCCACGCTCGTGACGCTCGGCTACCTTCCCATCCGGGCCGACGCCGAGGCGGGGTCGGTCATCGTCAAGGACATGCTGGAGCGGCTGGCCTACGCCCACCTCGTCCTTGCCGACGTCAGCCTGCCGAACGGCAACGTGTATTACGAGGTGGGCCTCCGGCAGGCCGCCCGGGACCGGGGATGCGTCCTGGTCTCGGCGGACTGGTCGCGGCAGCTCTTCGACATCGACCAGTTCCGGTCGGTGCGCTACCCGATGCCCGATGGCCACGTGCCGGACGACCTGGCCGCCCAGGCCCGGGCGGCGCTCGAAGCGCGCATTCCGGCCGTCGCGCAGTCGCTCAGTCCGTGGCATGAGTTCATCACCGGGACCGGCCCGGACTTCCCGTACCGCCTGGGCCAGGAGCAGGCGGAGGCGGCCAGCCACCTGCAGGAGCGGATGGGCGCCGTGCGCCTGGCGCCCCGCGCGGAGCGGCCGGATCTCGTGAACGCGCTCCTCGCCGACGTCGCGCCGTCCACGCTCTCCATTCCCGAGATCGCGTCCGAGCTCCTGATGCTCGCGCGCGACTGGGTGGGCTGGTCCGCCGTGAGCGAGGTCATCGAGCGCCTGCCCGACGCCACGCGGCGCCTCCCGTTCATGCGCGAGCAGGCGCAGCTCGCCCGCGCCAACACCGGCAAGCCGGGCGATGCCGCGGGCGCCATCGCGGCCCTCGAACAGATCATCAAGGAGCACGGCGAGACGCCCGAACGGCACGGGCTCATCGGCGGCCGCTACCGGCGCCTCTGGAGCGCGGCGCAGCGGGACCGCGAGGCGCGCGGGGGCACGCAGCCGTCCGCGGACGAGCGGCGCTTCCTCAACAAGGCCATCGAGCACTACAGCCGGGGGATGGACCTCGACCTCAACGAGTACTACTGTTCGAACAACCTGCCGCTGCTGCTCCGGGCGCGGGGCGGTCCGGGTGACGCGGACCGCGCGGCGTTCGTGGATCAGCTCGTCGTCGTCGAGTGCCAGCGCGCGCTCACCCGCGGCGAACACGACGAGTGGCTGCGGCCGACGCTGCTCGGCGCGGCGTTTCGCGCCGGCGACCTCGCGAAGGCCCAGGACCTGGCCGCACAGGTGGAACAGGAGGGCGCGGCCGCGTGGCAGCTCACCTCCACCCTCGACACCCTCCGCGGCTCCCTGGGCCAGACGGCGGACCCGCAGGTCCGGGCGGCGTTGTCGGCGATTCTCGACCAGCTCGCGGGGCTGGTGGACGAGGGCGGGTGAACATGTCGGCGAACAGGCGGAAGTACAGGAAGCGTCCGGACCAGGCCGTGGTCGCCGTGCAGCTCGATCTGGAGACGGACGGCTTCACGTACGAGAAGTGGGGCGCCACCCAGACGTGCAAGCGCGGCGACTGGATCGTGAACAACGACCGCGACGTCTACACCGTGGACGCCGACTCGTTCGCGCGGACCTACCGTCACGTCGACGGCGGCCGGTACGTGAAGACCACGCCGGTGTGGGCCGAAGCGGCGGAGGCCGCGGGCCGCGTGGAAACCAAGGAAGGCGCGACCCGGTACGAGGCCGGCGACTACCTGGTGTTCAACGAGGCGGACGGCGGTGATCCGTACGCCGTGTCGAAGGCCAGGTTCGAGGCGATGTACGAGCCGGCCGACTAACGGCCCTTCGGGCGGCCGACGGCGGCCGGGGTCAGCGCCCGGCCGGCGGCCGGAAGAGCTGCTGCGCCGTCGCGGCCGGGTCGAAGCCCGGCATCGTCACCCGCACCTCCGGCGGCGTCACGCCCGGCGAAATGGTGAGCGGCACCGTGGCCGGGCCGTAGTCGGGATGGCTGAACTGCAGCGTGTAGGCCCCTTCCGGAAGGTTCACGACTACCGGCGTCGTGAACGTGTCGCCGGCCGCCGGCTGACCCGTGCGCGCATCCACGACGCGCAGCTCCGCCCAGGGCAGCGCGTCCACGCTCACCGGAACGAGGCGCCGCGCCGGAGGCACCCACACCGCGTCGCTGAGCGCGTGGCTGCCGCTCGGCAGCCGGGCCTGCGCCTGGTAGTAGTGGCCGGTGTCCGCCGGCGCCAGCGGCATCTCCACGGGGGCGCCGACCGGCACGTCCAGCGGATCCCGGAACGACTGCCCGTCGCGGTACAACTGCACCTGCCCTGGCATCCCGGCCATCGCGCGCGACACGGTGAGCGTACCCGCCACGTCAGGCGTGGCGCTGGCGTCGGAGAACGCCACCCGGTAGGCGGCCGCCACGTTCGGGATCACGTCGCCGTAGAAGACGCCCAGGCGGTAGAGGCCGCCCGTGATGACCCCCGCCGCGACGGCCGCGACGACGAGTTCCACCGGCCGCGGGAAGACCCAGCCGCGGCTGCGCACGTCGGCGAGCACCTCGCCTGCGCTCCGCGTCGGTCCCACCAGGTCGCCGCCTCGCGTGCGGGGGCCGAACGCCTCCGGGGGCACGACGTCGGCCAGCCCGCTCGCGGTCTCCCGCACTTCTTCCCAGATCGGGCCGGCCGAGAGCTCGCGCAGCGTGGCCGCCGCCGCCTCGCCGCCGCCCACGCCCAGCTCCGACAGCGCCGCCCGCTGCGAGGCCTCGGCGAGGCGCCACCGGAGATGCGCCACCGACCCGTCGGGCGGCGCCTGCCGCCGCAGCAGGTCCACGACGTACTCGCGGATCGCGCGCTCCCGCTGCGGGTTCTCCCGCCGCTCGGCCGCCACGAGACGGCCCACCTCTCCGGCCGGCAGGCGCACGTGCCCCGGTGAGCCGTGCTCGGCGTCGGCCAGCACGGCGAGCACCGTGTCCTCGGGCGCGTCCGGGATGAACCGCTGCCGGAGCACCTCGATCAGATCGAGGCTGGGGTGTCCCGCCACCGCGACGAGGCGCTTCAGCCGCTCGACGTCGTCGGCCAGGACGCGGCCGTCGAACCCCTCCGCCCGCGCGCTCCGGCGCCGGCGGCCGTCCGGATCCACCGCCAGGTCGGCGGCCGCCTCGAGCACGCCGCGTCCGGTGAGGGGCCAGACGTTCACGGGCAGGCCGGCGAGCGCGGGCCGCCACGCCGCGGGGGAGACGACCGGGTTCACCCAGCTCCGGCGCGTCCACTGCGCGAGGGCCTCCCGCCAGTCCGGTCCGGCGGGCCGTGTCTCCGCCGCCAGGCCGCTGCCCGCGCTGATCACGAGCACGCCGTTCGCGTTCAGGTGCTTGACGAGGTGATCCAGCGCGACGCGCTCGCCGATGTGATCGCGCGCGACCCGGGCCGGTGTGCCGTCGAACACCCAGCGATCCACCCGGACGCCCTGGCGCTTCAGCGTCGTGAGGAGCGCGTCGACCTTGCTGCGCCACACCGCCATCTCCGGAGCGATGTCTTCCAGCACGAGCAGCGAGCCGGTCGCCGTCGACGACTCGAAGACGAACGTCGGCATGCCGCCGCGGCCGATCGTGGTCGTCAGCGTGCGCGCCACGTCCAGGCGCTGGCTCACGCCGCCGGTCGTGAAGGCACGCGCCAGCAGCGTGGCCGCGTCCTCGAGGTCGCGCCGATCGAACCACATGGGCGCCTCGAGCGGCGCCAGCTCGAACGTCGTCGGGCCCGGCATCGCCGCCCGGGCGCGCTTCCAGGACCGTTCCAGGTGCCGCCGGCTCGCCGCACGGACGCGGGGACCCTGGACGAGCAGCAGCGTGCCCACGCCCGCCACGAGCAGCGTGGCGGCCGCGGCCGGCCAGGTCGTCGAACGCGGCGGCTCCGGCGGCGCGGGCGGCGCGGGCGGCAGCGCCTCGAACGGCTCCGGCGCCAGCGCCTGGGGGGCCGGCCACGGCGGCAGCCAGCCGGACGCCGGCATCGGGGGCAGCGCCGGCAGCTCCGGCCTGAGCTGATCGCGTGCCCACAGGCCCAGGACGCCGATGGCGACGAGCGCCAGGCTCGCCAGCCAGCGCGCCAGGATCGATCGGCGGAACAGGAGGAGCGCCCGGCGCCACGGCGGCAGCGGGGGCGGCGGCTGCGGCGGCGCCGCCGGCTCCGCCGCGCCGTACAGCGCGTCGAAGGTCTCGACGACGAGCCGCACCTCCTCCCGCGAGCGGCCCAGCAGCGCCCCGGCCGCCACGCGGAGTTCCGCGGACGTCGCGCCGTCCATGCGCGTCCACAGCTCCGCGAACGCGAGGTGCTCGCGGACGCCGAGGGGGAGGCCCTTGGCCCGGAGCTGCTCGAGCAGGTCGGAGAACGGCGGCGACGGTGGCACGTGCGGCGCGGGAATCCCTGGCTATTGGCGTTCGAGCAGGCGGCGATCGTGCTCGGTCTTGACGAGCGTGCCCTTGAGCGGCAGGTTCCCGAGCGGCGCGCGCTCGAGCGTCGCGGCGTCCACGCCGGCCCGCGTGAGCACGCGCACCCACATGAGGAGCTCCGCGGTCGCGGGCTTCTTCTCCATGCCCGGCACCTCGCGCAGCGCGTAGAAGCGATCGAGGGCCACCCGGACCAGCGCCTCGGGCGCGCCCGCCGCCCCGAGGCGCTCGGTCACGATCTCCTGGAGCCGGGCCTTGGCCGGGAACGGGATGTAGTGATACACGCACCGCCGCAGGAACGGATCCGGCAGCTGGCGTTCGCTGTTGCTGGTGATGATGACGATCGGCCGGGCCCCGTCCCCGGCCTTGAAGTGCCAGCCGAACTCCGGCACCGTGAACTCCATCCGGTCGATCTCGTCCAGCAGGTCGTTCGGGAAGTCCCGCGGCGCCTTGTCCACTTCGTCGATGAGGACCACGCGCTCGCCGGCCGACTTGATGGCCTCGCCCAGCGCCTGCCAGCGCACGTAGCTGGCGGGATCGGCCGCGCGCTGGTCGCCGATCTGCGCGTGGTAGAAGCGCTGCAGGTGATCGATCGTGTAGAGGACGTCCCGGGCCTGGTGGTCGCTGCGCGTGTGGAACGCCAGCACCTCTCCCAGGCCGAGCTCGGCGGCCACCGACCAGGCGAGCATCGTCTTCCCGCACCCCGGCTCGCCCGTGACCAGCAGCGGCCGCTGCACGGCCAGGGCCGCGTTCACGGCCGTGACCAGGTCCTCGTCGGCCAGGTAGCGTCCGGCCTCGCCGCGCGTTCGCGCCGCATCGCCCCCCGGCGCCGCGCCGTCACCGCGGTATCGCTTCCACTCCTGCGGACTGCTGCTCATGGGCCCTCACGTTAAGGAGGTACTTGTCGATGCCCCGGAGGATCTCCTCCGAGGTCCGGAGCTGGCGGACTTCCTTCAAGAGGAGCTCGCGGTGCGGGGCGGGCACCCACGTATCGCAGAACTCCTGGAGCTCGCGGGGCGTGATCGGCTCGAGCTCCCGCAGCCGCACCACCGTCAGGCTCTGCTGCGCCCGCTCGATGTGCGAGACGAGCCGCTCGGCCGCGCTCGCGTTGTCGTCGTCGTTGGCGGCGCCCCACCCGAGCAGCCGCTTGAAGAGCGCTTCCTGGCGCCATTCGAGGGCCTGGATGCACTTCACCTGGAAGGGCCCGCGGACGCCGGCGACGAGCGTGGGAATCCAGGCGCCGTAGTACTGCTCCAGGTCGTCGTCCTCGAAGTCGCCGCGGATACAGCCGTGCACGAGCACGAGGTGGCGCTGCGCGAGCCGCTGCGCCACGTGGTCGCCGAGCTGTGACGGGTCACCCGCGCCGAGGCTGTCGGTCAGGGCGCGCAGGAAGTCGTCGCGGCCGACGGGCCGCCGCTGCCAGATGACGGGCACGATCGTCCGTTCCGGCGCCGGCGGGAGCGCGCGCGTGACGCGGTTCAGGAAGTGCTCGTGGTACTCGCCCGACGGGCCGCGGACCACCGCCAGTTCGTGGCGGCCGCTGCCGAGCAGCGCCGACACCGTGGACCACTGGGCCGCGCGGTCGCAATTGAACGACGGCGGATCGGCCGGAGGCTGCGTGGCGGCGGGTCCGGCGGGCGCCGCGACGCCCGCGGCGTCGAAGAGCTGCCGGCCGCGTCCGGACCACTGGTCGGCCGGAATCGTCTGGCCGCTGATGCGCGCGTAGAGTTCGCACAGCCTGGCGCACGGGTCCGCCTCGTATTCGAGCCACGTCGTGAAGTTCAACTGGCGGAACGGCACCGGCAGCCGGCGGCCGATCCGGTCCACCGGGGCGCGAAGCACGGGCAGGCACCGGCTGACGCCGCCGTGGTGGGCCACGGCGAGCATCAGCTCGTTCTGGCACCAGGCGCTGTCGAGCCACGAGTTCGAGACGAGGAAGACCACCCAGGTGGCCTTCGCGATGGCCTCTTCGATCTCCCGGGCGAACTCCTCGCCGACCTGGATCTGCGTCGTGTCGCGCCACACCTCCAGCCCCGCCGCGGTGAGGCACTTCTCGAGGAGCGTGGCGAGCTCCTTCTCGTGCGGCGTGCGGGAGTAGCTGATGAAGATCATCCGGGCGCGAGGGGGGCGTCGTCAGAAGCCGCCGCAGAATCCCCCCGAGAATACGCGAACGTTGGCGTTCCTGGTCACGCAACTCCTCGTGCCCCCGGCGTCCTGCACCGTGAGGCGCACGATCATCTGGACGAAGGTGTTGCCGGTCGTGCCCTGCACGGGCGCGTTGGTGAAGAGGCCGCAGCCCGTCGTCGGCTGCAGCGTGGGCGTGGTGGTGTCGGCGGCGCCGCTGTTCGGTCCCACGTCCCATGCCCAGCTCCAGCGCGAGGCCCCGACCGAGGTCGCGCCGTTGAAGGTGCAGTCCACCTGGCCCCCGGCGTTCTGCAGCTGGCACGCGTCGGCGCCCCGGGCCGTGCCGGTGACGGAGAAGTTGGCGAACGGAGGCCCGAGGGTCACCGTGGTGGACTGCGACGACGCCGTCGTGCCGGTGCCGGCCACGAGCGCGCCGGTGATGGTCACGGGCGTCGAGGCGGTGGCGGTCTGGGGCGTGGCCGTCGACGACCCGGTGGTCGCGCCGGCGGCGATCGTGATGTTCTGCACGGCCACCGCCGCCGAGCCGCTCGTGAGCGTCACGGTGGCGCCGGCCGCCGGCGCCGCGCCGCTGAGCGTGGCCGTGATCTGGACCGTGCCGCAGCCGGCCGTCGTCGCCGGCGCGGGCGTCAGCGAGACGAGCGTCACCCCGGTCGGCGGCGGCGGATTGGTCGTGGGACCGGTGGACGAGCCGCCCCCGCAGGAGGCGGCGCACCAGCCGAGCGCCGCGACGAATCCGAGGGAGGCCGTGTGGCGGGTGATTCGGGTCATGGGTGCTCCTCAGCGGTTGCTCTCGCGCAGGATGATCGAGGTCGAGACCACGTAGCGTCCGGACGCGACGTCCACGCCGACGTTCCATTCCACCCGCGGACTGAACGACAGCCCGAGGCCTCCGGTGGCGTGCACGCGGCGCCTGCCCTTCGACAGCGCCACGCCGAGGCGCTCGTCGAACGTGCGCTGGTCGGCGTCGGGCGGCGTGCCCGTCGGCTCGAACGTGACGGAGTGGTTCGGGTCGTACCACGCGCCCAGCCGGAACTTCGGCGCCCAGCGCCAGGCCAGCGCCAGGTACTGTCCGCCCACGTGCGCTTCGACGCCGTTGGCGACGTGGAAGTCGTCGGCGCGTCCCACCCCTCGCGCCTGGTCGGTGACGAACTCCTGCTCCAGACGGGCGTAGCGCACGGCCGTCACCTCGGCGGCGAGAATCACGGTGGGCCTCGGCCGGTGCGAGACGCCGAGGGCCAGGGTGTGGGGCACGCGGAAGGTCACCGTCCGCTCCGGCGCCAGGCCGTCCACCGTGCGGAACTCGAACGACGGGCCGTGGCGGTAGAGCAGGCCCGCGCGCGTACGCCTGGCCGCCCCCACGAACACCCCGACGCTCGGGGACAGGCCCACGTCGTCCCCCTGCTGGGAGGAGCGTCCGATCTCGCGCGACAGGTTCGGGGCGCCGAGGAAGCCCTCCGTGTCGTAGCGCGTGAAGACCGAGTCGATCGAGAAGCGGTGGGCGGCCAGGCCCACGCCGATCGCGACGTCCGGCCGCGGCACGTACGCCAGCGCGCCGCCGTAGGTCGTCACCGACACGGCGCGCTCCCCGCGCTGCGGGGTGTCGCGGCGCGACGTCAGCTCCGACGGATCCTGCTGGAAGACGCCGGTCGAGAAGAACTCCTGGTCCACGCGCACGAGCTCGTGGCGGTAGCCGGCCACCACCCAGCGGTTCCCCCTGAACGGGAGGACCACCGAGATGAACGTGGGGCCGGCGCGGCGGTCCCTCGAGGTGCCGAAGACCGGCCCGCCCACCGTGTCGATCCCCTCGTTGAAGGGCGTGCCCGACAGCCGGCCCCCGGCGAGGAACGGCGTGCTCGTGCTGGTGAACCGGCCCTCCACGCTCACCTCGCGCAGGTTGAGCTGCGCGAGCCCCGCGGGGTTGGCGAGCGTGGCCGTGGCGTCGTCGGCGACGCCCGTGAAGGCGCCCCCCATCGCGAGGCTCTTCGCGCCGGGATTGAGGAAGTCGAACTGCAACGGCACCTGCAGGCTGGTCTGCGCGGCCGCCGGCGCGGCGACGAGCGCCCACGCCGCCAGTACGAACGGCACGGCCATCGATCGACGGCGGCGAGCGAGGCGCGGTCGGGCCGCCACGACGGGGTGCCCCCTCATCGCGCCGTCGCCGGCACGTCGCCGAGCAGCTGGAGCACGCGCGGCGAGATGAACCTGAGATGCGGCTCGATGGCGCTGCCCCGTGCCGTCGCGAACGCCTGGCGGGCGTCGTCCAGCGTCGAGGCGTCGGCCTGCCCGCGCGCCACGAGCGCCGCCTGCGCGCACGCCAGGTAGAAGGCGCCGAGGCGGGACGCCCCCCGGGTCTGTGCCGCCGCCGCCAGGATGCGGATCGCCTCCTGGTAGTCGCCCTGGTAGTAGGCGGTGGCGCCGCTCAGCGCCACGGCGTCGGCGTTCTGCGGCTGCGAGGGGAGGCGTTCGGTGGGAAGGCCGGCGCCGCCGGGAGTCTTCGCGCGATCGGGGGGCGTGTTGTCCCGCGCGGGCGGGAGTTCGGCGGTGGCCGTCGGCCCCGTGGTCTCCGGACCTGCGTTCGCCGTCTGGTTCACGGGCGGCCGGACGTCGCCGCCCGAATCGGCCTTGGGATCCGCGGGCGGCGGCTGTTGCTGCGGTGGCGGCGCCTGCGCGACGGTCGTCTCGACGGGGTACGCCGTCTTCGACTGGCTCGCGTCCTTGATGCGCTGCAGGAGATCGGTCGCGCGGCCGTCGGTGACGGTCGATCCCAGGACTCCGGTGGCGATCTTCTCCGCGTCGGCGAGCCGTCCCGCGCTCAACGCCCGCGCGCCCTCGGCCATCGCCTGCTCGTAGGTGGCGACGGCCGTCTGCTTCTGCAGTTCGTCGAAGAGCCGATCGCCCTGGACCACCAGCTTGTCGTTCCGTACCCGCGCGAACGCGGCATCGGCTTCCGCGAAGCGCTTCGTCGCGTTGTAGGCGAGGCCCAGGTAGTAGTCGGGATTGAAGACGTCCACCCGATCGCCCTGGAAGAGCACGCGCCGTCCAGGAGCCGGGCCGGCGCGCTTGGCCTCCTCCAGCGCCGCGATGGCCGTCGGCCAGTCGCCCTGCTGGACGGCACGCACGCCCTCGTCGTAGGCCTGGTACCACGGCCGCCGGAAGGCAGCCGCCGACTGCTGCGTCGCCGCGGCGTGGCCTGGAGCGGACGCCGCGAGCACACCGCCGAGCAGGAGCCAGATCGTCCAGCCGCCGGTCACGGGAGTCGCCCTCCGAGACTCGAGAGATACCGCAGCGCTCGCAGTCCGGGCAAGAAGAAGTACTCGCCGCCCTTCACGGTGACGAACTGCGGGAGGCCGTCGACCCGGCGGGCCGGCGCGCCCTCCTGCGGCCACGAGAACTCGCCCGTCGCGGGACAGCCGGGCAGGCTCTCGCGCGTGCCCACGAGCGGATCGGTCTCGCCGCGGAGGTCGGCGAAGGTCGTGTTCATGAGCCAGGCGTTCTGGAGGAACTCGAACTGCCGGCTGAGGTTCGCGTTGAGGCAGACGAAGTGCAGACCGCGCTCGGCCTCGCCGGGCGGCGCGGCCTGGACGGCGTCGGCCGGCTCGAGCGAGGGCCCGTACTCGCGGCCGCGGCGCAGGATCCGGTGGAAGCGGACCGGAGCGATGAGATCGTCGCGGAAGCCCTTGGACGAGCCGCCCAGCGCCGCGAGCAGTTTGCGAACGCCCGTCGGGCGGCCCGGGAAGTCCGCGTTCCGCGGGTTCGACCGTCGGATGTGGGCGCCCATGGGGCAAACGACGCCCCGCGGATCGGCGTCGAACGTGAAGTCGTTCTGGCCCCGTCCCAGCGCGTCGGGCGAGACGAGCGGCTCCCCGTCGCGGGTCCGGCCGACGAAGGCCGACGCCAGCCGGTCCGCGGCCTCCGGGTCTCCGCCGGCCGCGCCGTGCACGAAGCGCCAGAAGCCCCGGACGTCCTGGACGAGCTGCCGCAGAACCAGGTAGGTGCCGTTCCGGCCCACGTCCTTCATCGCCGGCTCGTCCGCCGCGTCCGGCAGCGCCGTGCTGTCGGGGCCGGGCGCGACGAGGGGCCGGTCCGTGAACTTGCCGTACTCGTTCGCGTAGCCGAGCACGAACTCGCCGAGCGCCGCGCGCTCGCCGTAGTCGAGCATGCGCTCGGCGGGGTCGGTCGCCTGCTCCCAGTCGATGGAGGGCTGGCTCAAGCCGTCGGCGAACCCGAAGGGCTCGATCCCGTCCTGGTCCGAGGTGTCGAGCGCGTGCTGCACGTCGAAGGCGCGGACGAAGTCGCCGCCCGTGGTCCTCGCCACCATCGCGTCGAGCCCGGCAAGGTCGCGCGCGAAGCACATCACGAGCACGTGCGGCGTCGAGGCCGATCCGCCCCAGCGCCAGTGCGTGGGCGCGTTGCTCCCGGTGTCGCCCAGCCGGCGTGTCCGGCTGGCGTCGGTCATCCCGCCCAGGAACTCCGGCGAGAACTGCGCCGCCAGCGCGGCGGGCACGCCGAGCGCCTGGAGCCCGGCGGCCGTCAGCGCCACGTGCAGGGCGTCGGGCGGAGGCGGCTGGCGGAACTCGGCCGACGTCACGGGCGCCGCGGACAGCCAGGCCTGTGCGGCCTGCCGGTCGCGGATCCCCAGCAGCAGGTACCGCGCGGCCTTCAGGTGGCGGTAGCCGAACCGCACCAGCCCCTGGACGTCGCCGTAGTCCACGGCGTTCACAGCAGCTCCACCCATTCCACGGCCTCGTGGCCGCCGATCGACGCCGATTCCAGGCCCCGCCGGATGCGCGCGTGCCGCTCGAGGTCCACGGCCGTCAGCCCGGGATACGCCTTGTACCAGACCTGCGTCGGGATCTGGTGGCGCCGCAGGTACTCCTTGAACTTGCGCTCGTTCCCGCTGCCCTCGAAGACGAGCCACCGCGTGCGCGGATACCCGATGCCGTGACAGAACGACAGGTTGAGGCCGAAGCCCACCTTGTTGATGAAGTCGTCCATGTAGCTCTCGAGGCTGTCGTCGTAGTTGCTGAGGAAGATGACGCGCGTCTTCCCGTCCAGGAACACCCAGCGGGCGAAGTGGATCGTGCGCACCCGCGCCAGGCGGCCCTTCGTGAAGACGTGGCGGGCGGCGAAGTTGATGGCCCACAGGAGGGCGATCGTCGCCCAGCGCCGGACCACGCCCCGCTTCAGGCTGCCCATCGCGCTGAAGGAGTTGGTCACGTCGTGGTCCTCGACCTCGGCCAGGCGCGCGACGTGGGCCGGGTCGGTCCGCGGGCACACTTCCGGCTCGTGGGGCTCGCGGCGCCGGATGATGAGGACGAACGCCGCGGCGAGCGGCACCAGGACGGGCGAGACGACTACGAGCGCGATCGGCCACAGCACGGCGTGGGCCAGCCTTCGCAGCGTCCAGCCCAGGGGCGTCGGGGCCTCGGGCGACAAGGTGAGCCGGCCCGCCGCCACGTCGGCCCACACCCGGGCCCGCACCTCGGCGTGGATCCGCGATGCCGACCATCCGGCCGGCGGCGGGGACGGGTGGCGCAGGTACGACCGGACGGCCTGGTAGAGCGCCTCCTCCTCCTTCACCTGCCGGACCGTGCGGCCCACCCAGTTGACGTAGCCGGCGGCGGCCTGGATGTGGTGCGCGCGAAGCCAGCCCGCCAGGTCGCTGCCCGGCGCAAAGCCGTCGCAGCAGGCGAAGAGCGCGTGGAGGCCAGGGCCGGCCTTCGCCGCCATCTCGGCGAAGAACGGGCCGGGCTCGCCGTCGATCTCGGCCGCGAAGGCGAGCGACGGGGGCCGCTGCACGGGGGGGCCGCCCTCGATGGCCGTGTCGGGCAGCGTCTGGTCGTCCACGACGAGCCACCGCGCGAAGTGGATTGTGTCGAACGACGCGAACGGGAAGAGCGGGTTGTCGGCGCGCACCTGGCCCGGGCGTTCGTTCATCGCGTCCAGCAGCCGCCGGACCTCCGGCTCCCTGCCTGGCGTGATGGGGGCCGTGACGTAGACCTGCGACTGGGGCGTCATCGCGTCAGTCGAACGTCTCGTCGCCGGTGGGCTCGTAGTGCGGGACCGCGTTCATGCGGTGCCGCAGCTGCGACAGTTCCCAGTACATGCGGCGGCGGGCGCGGCTCTGGTTGCCGAGGGGCCGGTGGTCGGGAATCGCGTGCCAGGGGTTGTAGGACAGGCGCCGGGCGAAGTCGATCTGGGCCGGCGAGTCGAACGTCTGCTTCGGGAGGCGCAGCGTGGCGACCGACACCCGGGGCGACAGGCGCTCCGGCCACAGCACGCCGTTGTTCTCGATGGGCATGAGGTGCGGGTCGGTCTGCACCTGCACGCGGAAGTCGAGCGCGACGTCGTCCTTCGCCAGCGCCGCCACCATCGCCTGGCGCAGGTAGTCGTCGGGCGGCCGGAAGGGCAGGCGCGGGATGGGCGTCCGGGTCGTGGTGGTGGGCCACACCGAGTACTGCATCGCCTGGCCCGGGCCGAGCAGGTACGGGACGCCGCTGAAGTACGGCGCCTCGAACGGGCTCGACTGGGTCTTGATCCACAGGCTCTGCATCACGAGGTCCAGCACGTGCGGGCTGGTGAGGTTCACGAAGTGGAAGAGCTGCGCGTTCTTCACGCTCCACTTCTGGAGGTGCGCGTTCGCCTTGGTGTCGCGCGTGACGAAGGTGGGCGTGGACACGCAGGTGAAGTCCTGCGTGAAGCGCTCCTCGTCCATCAGCTTCGGCCCGGGGACGCCCAGCAGCTTGATGCTGATGCTCATGAACCCGACGTCCTCGATGTCCGGCGTCCAGTACGGGCCCGGCCCCGAGAAGCGCACCCAGCAGCGGTAGGTCTTCGGCTCCGCGAAGATGCCGCGGCGCAGGCGGTCCGGCAGGCCGTCGTGCACGGTGAACTCGCCGCGCACCATGCCGTGGGTCTTCGTGTTGCCGCCGCGCTCGAAGCCGCCGGGCTTCCAGAGCAGCGTCATCTGCTGGGTGAAGCTGTCGATGATCGACTGGAGGTGCGCCTCCTCGTCGGGAATCGGCCGCTCCTCGGCGAGTGCCAGGTGCTCGTCGGTGCGGCCGGCGTTGATGAGGGCCGTGACGCCCCGGGCCACCGCGTCGCGCAGCAGGAGGTCGAACGCCGGCCGGATGAACGGGTCCACACGGCTGAACACGTGGACGAGCGACATCGACAGGTCGCTCACCAGGTTCAGCAGCGCCGATCCGGTGTTGGCCGGGGGGGCCGAATGGCTCGTGGTGACGGGTGGCACGATGCCTCCGGGACGCGTCGGTCGGGCCTAGAAGGTCTTCAGGAACTCGATGAGGGCGTTCTTGTCCTGGTCCGAGAGCTGGCTCCCGAACGTGTGCCCGCGGTTCACGATGAGGTCCGGGCACTTGCTCAGCTCGAGCATCGGATCGACGAGATCGGCGAAGGCCACCTTCGCCTGCTCGCTCGTCGGGTTCCGTCCCAGCTTGGCGAGCCGCTCGAGCAGCTTGACCATGAGCGAGCTCACCTTCTCGAACTGGGCCGCGCGCGCCGCGTCGCTGCGATCCTCCGAGAGCAGGTTCATGTTGGCGAGGAGGCCGATCGGCGTGCCCTGCGGGATCGGGCCGAGGCGCACCCCCTCGTCCGTGAACACGGCCGGGAAGAGGGCCTTCTGCAGCGTGAGCGACCGCTGCAGGAACTCCGGCAGGTAGCCCGACGGCACGGTGACGTAGGCCGGCTCGTTGTCGTAGCCGGCCGGCGCGCGATCGCCCACGCGGTCGATCACGCCCGGAATGGCGTCGCCGAGCAGCGAGTCCTTGTCACGCCGCTCGGGCCACAGCATCTGGCGGATCGAGTCGTCGAAGGAGCGCATCCGCCCCTCCACCGACGGGCTCGACTCGAACCGGCCGACGGTGTTGTTCAGCAGGAAGGGCGCGGTGGACCACAGGCTGATGAGCGAGGCGGGCCGGGTGTAGCCGCGGCCGCCGGCGGGCATCGGGTACTTCTTCGCCTCGCCCGTGTACGGGTGGTACCACGTGATCTCGCCCACCGACGGCAGGTCCTTGTAGGACTGCGAGGAGAAGTTGTCCCAGATGTTGCCGGCGATGGCGTTGGTGGCGAGCGGGCTGCACGCGTTGGTCTCGAGCAGGGTGACGGGGATCCGCGCCTCGGTGGACAGGAAGTTGTCGTCGAGGAAGTCCGGCGCCATCACCATCTTCGTCATCTCCGCCTTGAACTGCGGCGTCTCGGTGGCCTCCCAGTACCGGTTCCAGCAGGAGAGGTAGTCCGGGCCGACGCAGCCGTCGGGCATGAGCGTGGCCGCCATCTCCGGCAGCTTGGAGGAGTGGCACCGCGCGCAGTTCTCGGCGAAGGCCGTCTTGCCGCGCGTGAGCACCCGTTCGTCGCTGGTCAGGAACGCCGTGCCGCCGGGGGCGTCGGCCAGCTTGTGCGCGGCCGTGGTCTTCAGGAAGAACTTCGCCGTGTTGAACGTCTGCGCCTCGGTGGCCTCGTAGAGGGCCGAGTTCTTGCGCGCCACCGCGATCTCGATGGGGGAGATGGGCTTGCCGCCGACGAGCGGGTTGAAGTGGCTGAGCCACTCCTCGCTGAAGGCGCCGATGTTGAGATACACGCGGTTGAGCGCGCCCATGGCCCCGACCGAGTCCGCGCCGTCCTTCAGCACGCGCGGCGTCCAGACCGTCGACGGCGGCGTGAAGAGCGCCGTGAGCGGTCCGTCCTGCAGGTAGTCGTTGAACTGCTTGTTGTTCAGGCCGCCGCCGGCCAGCGTCTCCTTGCCCCACCGCTGCGCGTTCAGGAGCCGCGGCAGCAGGCCGTAGACGGCGTTCATCGTGCGGGGGTTGTTGATGTTGTCGGTGGAGACGAACGACGTGTCCAGCGAGCCCGGACGCGAGGAGTGGAACAACTGGAAGGCGAAGCTGTTGAAGTCGGCCGCCTGGTAGAAGATCCGGTCGGTCCAGAAATACTGCGCGCCGACGTTGGAGCTGAGGTTCGCCCACTCGGGGTTGTTCGGGTCGGCCGGCGGGTTGATGGGGTTCGGGCCGACGTGGCAGAGGCCGCACGACATCCCCACCCGGTAGGGCCGGACGAGCGTCTTGTCGTTGTAGTAGGCCGGGTCCGTGTAGAAGCGCTCCGGATCCCACCGCTTCGCGGCCGCCTCGTCGAAGTCGGGGTTCGGGAACAGCCGGAAGCCGACGATCCCGGTGGCGTAGCCGTAGTACGAGCCCACCTCGAGCGTCCTGCCGTTCACGACCGTGCCGCGCGCCCCGAGCTTGACGCCCGGATACTTCTCCGTGTTCTCGAAGGGATCCGCCGGACAATCCGCCTTGCGTCGATCGAGCCACAGGCCGAAGCGATCGGGATCGGGGCCGGACGCCCGGTCGAAGCACGGCTCGTTGACGAGTCCGAAGTACTCCCAGCGGTTCTCGCACTGCCCGGCCGCCAGCCGCGCCGGGTCGCACTGGCGGCTGTAGCGCTGCGAGGGGTGCGATGACAGCACCTTCAGGAAGTCGAGCGCGCCGACGCTGTTGTCGCCGAGCCGGTCCCACATGACGTCGTTGCCGGCGGACCAGACGATCCAGGTGTTCCGGCCCTGGACCTCGTCCGGCGTCAGCGCGACGGGACCGTCCTTGGTCCGGTCCATGTCATGGAAGTAATCCTCGCCGGCCGCGGGGAAGCTCGCCGCCTGGCGCGGCGGCGTGGCGCGCAGCGCCTCGTCGAGGATGACGCCGATGAGCGGGCTGGGCGTGAACCACCAGCGGTACAGCAGGGCGCCGCCCAGCACGAGGGCGGCGAGGCCGAGGAGGGCGACCATCCGGAACGTGGATCGGCTCACGATGACACCTCACAGGGCGGCGGCTCTGCCATAGAGCGCCGCGACGGGCTGACGCCGGGGCGCCGCGAGGCGCCCGCCGGACCGGCACCGCCCGGGCCCGGACGGGCCCTGCGCGCCGTGCCGGGACGGCGTCAGTCGACTTCGAGGGCGAAGTGCAGGACCGGCTTGTTGTCCCAGTACACCCGCCCGAGGTACAAATGCGGCGAAATCAGACGAATCTCGTCACGGATCCACTTCGCCACGAGCGAGGTCTTGGAATAGTCGAGCACCACGCACGGCTTGTCGTCGAGCAGGCTCTTGCCGTGGTAGACCTCGGCGACGATGGCGTTGAGGCCCAGGGCCGTGATCCGGTTGCGCAGGACGCCGGCCGCCGCGTCGAACGTCTTCCCCTGCCAGACGAACAGGTTGACGACGTCGGCCAGGTCGTCGCTGATCGACGTGCCGGGCACGATGAGGGCGGTCCCCTTCGCCTTGCCATTGGGGATCGGCCCCGCCTCGGCGTGTCGGAAGAGCTCGTCCAGCTGTTCCTTGGTCTTCGAGAACAGCGACTTGACGTCAACGGCCATGTTCGGAACCTCCAGACGGAGAGGACGCGACATGCGGGGGGGAGCCGCAGTCGCGCATCTTGGGCCCATTTCCGCGGGGAAGTCAATTTTGATTGGCGCGTCCGGCGCCGTCCGTCAGCGGCGGCTGGCGCGCGCGTCGGCGAGGATCGCGTCGGCGGCCTTCTCCCCGATCATGTAGACGGCACTGGCGATGAAGAATCCAGGAATGGCCGGGAACACGGAGGCGTCCACCACCCGGAGGCCGTCGATGCCGTGCACCCTGAAGCGGCCGTCCACGACGCCGCCCTGGTCCTCGGGCCCGATGGCGCAGGTGCCGCAGGCGTGGTGGCCCCAGGCGTTGAACCGCACGTGGTCCTTCACGGCCGCGTCGTCGGCCACCTGCGGGCCGGGCAGCACTTCCGTGAGGGCGTGACCGCGGGCGCGCAGGCGGTCGTTCAGCCCGCGGACGAACCGGACGCCCTCGGCGACGGCCGCCAGGTCGTGGTCGCCGCCCTCGACCCACTGGCGGAAGTTGATGCGCGGCGGGTCGCGGGGATCCGCGCTGGCGAGGGTGACCGACCCGGCGGCGTTCCCGGTGTGCGCCTTCAGGACCACCCACGACAGGACGTTCTTGTGGTCCCTCAGCCCGGCTGAGTAGTTGGGGGCGTAGCCGTCGAAACGGGCCACCATGGCCATGACGAACAGGTCCGGCTCGGCGCCGGCCACGCTCGATCGCGTGAACAGCGTCAGGACCGCCCCGTTGGTCGCATAGAGCCCCTTACCGCCGCCGGCCCATCGCTCGTAGGCGGGGTCGCCCCGGCTGAACGTGGCGCCCCGGTAGATCCGCCATGCGTCGAACCCCATCTCGGAGACGACGCTCACCTCGTAGCGGTCCTGGAGCCGCCGCCCCACTCCGTCCAGTGCCTTCCGCACCGGGATGCCGTGGCGGCCCAGCTCCCCGGCCGGCCCGATGCCCGACAGCATCAGCAGCTGGGGCGTGTTGAACGCGCCCCCGGCAAGGATGACTTCACGGTCCGCCAGGGCCCGGCCCGGCTCACCGGCGGCCTCGGCCGGGGCCGGGTGGGCGCGGTACAGCCGGGCGCCGCGGCGGTACTCGACGCCGGACGCGCGCCCCGCCTCGTCGAACAGGACGCGGGTGACGAGCGTGTCGAGCTGGATCGTCAGCCGGCCGTTCGTGGTCTCGCGGGCTCGCAGCAGGCGCTCGCGCGTGCCGGTGCGCCGGTGCCGGTCGGTCGTGAGCGGCACGTAGCGAAGGCCGATCGATCGCTCCCTGACCAGGCGCGCGTCGTTCGGGTCGAACCAGCCGGTGAAGAACCAGCGGACGCGGTCCCACCAGCCGGGCGTGGCGCGCATGGCGGCCAGGCTCGCCTCGATGACGACGCGCCTGAGCGCCGTGTCGGTGAACGCCTCGGCTGGGACGGCGTGTTCGGTGGGGAGCCAGCCGTCCCACCCGTGGCCGGTGACGCGCAGGCCCAGCCGTGACAGGAAGCGGTGGATGGGGCGGTGGCGGCAGTTCTCGATCTTCTCGAAGTACTGCCGCATCGCCGCCGCCGACCAGGAGGCGTCGCCCGTCAGCCGCGCGATGTGGTCCCAGTCCGCGTCGTGGGGGTACACCCAGATCATGGCGTTGTGGGCCGTGCACCCGCCCAGCGCCGCCGCACGGGGATACAGGATGCCGTCGCGGTCGGGGCCGCCGCGCGCGACGTACTTCGGGTCGCGGCGATTGGCCGTCTCGTCGTCGTGGTGCTTGACGTAGAAGTTCCAGGCCAGCGCCTCGTTCTCGGAGGCCAGCGCGTGGAAGGCCGGGACGTCGTAGTCGTCGGGCAGGCGGCCGGGGCCGGGATCCAGGGGATCGCCGCCCCTCACCTCGCGAGGGTCGCCGCCCGCCTCGAGGACGAGCACGCGGTAGCCGGCCTCGGCCAGGCGGGCCGCGAGCGTCCCGCCGCCGGCGCCCGACCCCACGACGATGTAGTCGTAGCGTCCTTCGGCCGTCGTCATGGCTGTGATGGCGGGATCCGCGTCCGCGCGTCGGGCCGCGGGCGGATGTTACCGCATGCGCTTCCTTCCGATGGACGCCCCCACCGGCGCGCGTTAGAGTCTCGACAGCGGCGAATCGATCGCCCCAGGGCCGTCCTTCCTCGAGGAGCACGGCGGCGGCGTGCCAGCGCGCCGCGCTCCGGAGCACCCACATGGCCAAGCGTCGAACGCCGCGTCCTCCCGCCCGACCGAAGACGTCCCGCCCCCGCCGTCGCGCGCCCGCCGCCGCGGCCGCCCCCGGCCCTGGGCCGGCGCCGGGCGAGCGCGTTCGCGACCCGGAGCAGTTCCGCCTCGACATGATGCGCTCGATCGTCACCGAGCCCCTCCTGTCGCACGTGCAGGACGATCCGGGCGGGTTGTTCGACATCATCATCTGCCTGAACGAGTTCTTCGAGGGCGGCATCGAGGCCGCTTTGCGCCAGGTGGAGGCGCGGGCGCGGGAATGGAAGGTGCCGGGCTGGACCAGCACGTCGCATTACGTGTTCGGCCGCCTGTCCGGCCAGCACATCCTGGAACTGGCCGACGAGGCGCGCGCGCTCATGGCCAAGGGCCGCACGGCCTCGGTCGTCTACCGCATCTGGGAAGACAGCGACGTCGAGACCACGCTCACGCGGACGCTCATCACCGTGAAGGCCGACGCCGCGCAGCGCGCCTTCCAGGCCCTCGGCGACGGCATCGTGTGGGCGGTGCTCGACAGCGGGATCGACGCCAGTCATCCCCACTTCACGCCGGACACGCGGCGGCCGCCGAAGGTGGACACGCTGGCCATCGACAAGCCGCTGGCCCACCTGGACTTCACGCCGGATGGTCTCGACGCGGCGGGCGAGCCGACGCCGGACCGCGCCACCGAGGACCGCCTGGGCCACGGCACGCACGTGGCCGGCATCATCGCCGGGTCGTGGGAGAGCGCGTCGGGCGATCCCGAGCCGGTGGTGGGCACCGAGATGCGCAACGAGCTGACGGACCAGAGCGACGTGTCGCTGCAGTCGCTGGCCCGCATCTCCGGCGTGGCGCCCCGCTGCCGCCTCGTCAGCCTGAAGGTCGTGGCGGACCGGACCCTGCCCGATCCGGCCGTGCCCGCGAAGCCCGACGTGAAGCAGAAGGCCGGCCAGGGCAAGGTGAGCTGGCTGCTGCGCGCGATGGACCAGATCCAGGCATGGAACCAGCACGGCAAGCGGCTGCTGATCCACGGCGTGAACATGAGCCTGGGCTACGACTTCGACGCGCGCTGGTTCGGGTGCGGCCAGAGCCCGCTCTGCGTCGAGGTGAACCGGCTCGTGAAGTCCGGGGTGTCGGTGGTGGTGTCCGCCGGCAACTCCGGCTATCCGACGTTCGTCGTCGCCGGCGGCCGCACCGAATCGCGCTACGCCGACGCCAGCATCATGGACCCGGGCAACGCCGAGCTCGCCGTCACCGTCGGCTCCACCCACCGCGACAGCCCGCACCTGTACGGCGTGTCGTATTTCTCGTCGCGCGGGCCGACCGGGGATGGTCGCCGCAAGCCGGATCTCCTGGCGCCGGGCGAGCGCATCTGGTCGTGCGCGGCGGGCAAAGAGCGGCAGCGGTTCGGGAGCCTCACGAAGCCCGACGGCAGCCCGGCCGCGGTGCTCTACCTCGAGCAGACGGGCACGAGCATGGCGGCGCCGCACGTGTCCGGGGCGATCGCGGCGTTCCTGTCGGTCCGCCGCGAGTTCATCGGCCAGCCGGAGCGGGTGAAGGAGATCCTGCTGCAGGGCGCCATCGATCTGCAGCGTGAGCGGTACGTGCAGGGCGCCGGACTGCTCGATCTCATGAGGATGCTCCAGATCGTCTGAGCGGCCCGCGCGCCGCCAAGGAGTCACGATGACCAAAGTCGCAGGATTCGACTTCTTCCCCCTCCACTTCGACGGCGGCGGCTCGCGGAAGACGCCGGCGGAGCTCGACGCCCTGAAGGCGCACGTGGCCGCGGCCGGCGCCACCGACCTCATCACCATCGCCCACGGGTTCCGCAACAGCGAGCACGACGCCAGCACGCTCTACGAGGAGTTTCTCGTCAACTTCCGCGCGCACGTGGCGCGGCCCGAGCTGGCGGCGCTGAACGGGCGCCGGTTCGTCGTCGCCGGCGTGTTCTGGCCGTCGAAGGCGTTCGCCGAGAACGAGCAGGACAAGCAGGGCGGCGTCCAGGGGCTGGACGACGGCGACGGCAAGGCCGAACGCGCGGCCGTCGAGGCGCAGTTGCGCGGCCTCCTCGACGACGATGCCACGGCCGAGGAGAAGGCGGCCGTGACGAGGGCCCTCGGCCTCCTGGACACGATCGAGCACAGCCGCCAGGCGCAGGACGAGCTCGTCGAGACGCTGCTCGGCATGGCGGGTACGCCTCCCGCGAACGACGACGACGGGCTCCTCGCCATCCGCGCCCAGGCCGGCGCGGACGTCCTCGCCAAGCTCGACACGCCGATCCTGCTGCCGACCGCCGCTCCCGACGACGGCGACGGCGGCGTGACCTCGGTCGGCGGCACGACGGGCGGCGCGGGCGATGGCGGCGTGCTGGGCATCGGCGGCTTCTTCAAGTCCGTCTTCGGCAAGGTGGGGACGTTCCTCAACCTGACGACGTGGTACCTGATGAAGAACCGGTCGGGCACGGTCGGCGCCAGGGGACTCGCCCCCGCCATCCGCGAGGTGAAGGCCGCGGCGCCCGCGCTGCGGGTGCACGTGGTCGGCCACAGCCTGGGCGGCCGCCTGTCGGCGGCGTGCGCGAAGGCCCTGGCCGCCGCGCCCGTGGTGCAGCCGGATTCGCTGTCGCTCCTCGAGGCCGCGTTCTCCCACTATGGGTTCGCCGCCGACAACGGCGACGGGCGTCCGGGGTTCTTCCGCGAGGTTCTCGCGACGAAGGTGGTGAAGGGACCGCTCATCTCCACCTACTCCATGCAGGACACCGTGGTGGGCACGGTCTACGCCGTGGCGTCGCGGCTGGCCGACGACAACGTGAACGCCATCGGCGACGAGCACGACAAGTACGGGGGCATCGGCCGGAACGGCACGCAGAAGACGGCCGAGCACTTCCGCGAGGCCCTGCACCAGCCCGGCGCGGCCTACGCGCTCTCGACCGGCATCGTGCACGACCTGGACGGGTCGGGCGGGCTCATCACGAGCCACGGCGACGTACGCAATCCGGCCGTGACCTACGCGGTCGCGTCGGCCATCGCCACGACCTGAGCCCGGACCGCCCGTGCGCGGGGCCGGCTCCGACGCCCGGCCCCCGCTACACGACGCGGCCGGCCGAGCCGAGACGTGAGGTGGGGCCCGCCATGCCCGTATCCTCCGGTCTCCACGTGCGCGTCGCCCGGGGCCTGGCCGCCGCGGGCGCGACCCTGGTCGTCGCGACGAGCCTCGTCGGCGACTGGTCGCCGGCGCTCCTCGCCTTCGTGGCCTGGGCGCTCGTGCCGTACGCCGTGCTCGCCGCCGTCGGCGGGCGCCTCGGCGATGCCTGGACCGTCGCGGGCGCCGGCGCGGCCGCCCTGGCCGTCGAGGCCGGCATCCGCCTGTCGGTGTTCGTGTTCCCGCGCGGGTCGACCGCCGCCATCGCGCTCGTCTTCTCACCCGCGCTGATCCTGGTGGGCGCGCTGCCGGCCGGCGCGGTGGCCGGCGCCGCCATCGGCTGGGCGCACCGCCGGGGCCGCCGCGGCATCGCGGTGGCGACGTCCGCCGTCGCGCTGGCCGCGGTCGGCCTCGTCACGCTCGGCCTGGCGCGGCCGGACCTCTTCCCGACCGTCGTCTACGAGCGGCACCGGGCGCTCGAGCGGATCGGCGTCCCGCGGGTGGTGGCGGGCGCGTCGAGGTTCGATCGGGTCGTGCTGGACGACCGGCCGGGATGGCGTCAGACCGGCGCGCTCGACGGCGATGCCGGCGACGAGATCGCCCTCGTCGAGCCGACGCGGGTGCGGCTGCTCGCGCCGGACTCGCTGGCCGATGCCGGCAGCCTGCCGCTCGGCGGGGTGAGCCGGCGCTGGAACTGGTTCTCACGCCTGGCCCGGGTCGGCGGTCGGGTCGTGGTCGTGGACACGGGCGGCGGCTTCCAGGACACGCAGGTGCACGAGCTCGACGGCACGCTCGTCTGGCAATACCACCCCGATCCCGATCTGCCGCCGTCGGCCCTCGTGCCGGCCGACCTCGACGGCGACGGCGACGCCGAGCTCTACGCGTCGACCGTGCACGCGGTGGTGCGGCTGGACGGCGCCGGCCGGGAGGTGTGGCGGCGCGCCGCGTCGATGGCCCACCTCGTCGCGGCGGCCCCGCCCTCGGACCGGGACCCGGCATGGGTGCTGGCGGCGCAGTCGTCGGGCGTGGACGTCCTGGGCGCGGACGGCGCCGGGCTGGGCCGCATCCCGCTCGGCGGCGGCTATCCGCTGGGCGCGGCCGACTGGGCCGGGCGGCGTCACCTGCTCGTCGGCGGACGGACGCTGCGGATGGTGGCTCTCGATGGCACGACCGCCTTCGAGTGGACGGTGGACGACATGACGGTGGCGGATGCCTGCACCGTGCGGTTCGAGCCGGGCGGGGATCGCTACCTGGCGCTGGTCGCCGGCGCTCCCCGCGACACCGGGCGCTGGCGGCTCCAGATCGTGTCGCGCCAGCGGCAGGTGCTCTACGACGAGGTGTTCGCCTCGGCGCCGCGCCTGCTGACCGCCCGCCGCGCCGATGGCGCCGACACGCTGCTCGTGAGCACCGATGCACTGGTGGCGTTGCGGCCTTCGCCGTCTCCCGGCGCTCCGTGATCCGGCGGCGGGCCCGGCCTCGCGGCGCGGCCCCGGAGTATCGTTGAGGGGCACCGCCCGCTCACCTGGAGTCTCAGCCGTGGTCCACCGAGCCCTCGTCGCCGTCCTCTTCCTCGCCAGCGCCGCGTGCGGCACTGGCCAGACGCCGGCGCAGGCGGCCGGCCAGGCCGCCGCGCCGCCGTCGTCGGGCGTGACGCCGCCGGCTGCGGCACAGGCGTCGCCGCACGGCGCCGCCGGCGCGGTCCAGACCGTGTCCGGAGAGGTCGTCGAGACCATCGACTCGGGCGGGTATACCTACGCGCGCCTGCGCGGGCCGGGCGGCGCGGACACGTGGGTGGCCGCCGCCGAGATGCCCATCGAGAAGGGCGTCACGCTTGCCGCCACCGTGTCGGTCACGATGGAGAACTTCCACAGCCGCACGCTGAACCGCGACTTCCCGGTCGTCCACTTCGTGAGCGGCGTGACCCTGAACGGCCTGGCCGTGGCATCGAACGCCGAGGCGGCCACGGTGGGACGGACGCCCGACCCGGCCCAGCCGATGATGAGCAGCCACGGGGCCGCCGGCGGTTCGCCGCAGGCCGGGACGGACGCGCTCATCGCGCCGATTCCGCCCGCGCCCGGAGGCCTGAGCGTGGCGCAGGTGTGGCAGCAGCGCGCCAGCCTGTCGGGCAAGCCGATCGTGGTGCGCGGCAAGGTCGTGAAGGCGAACTACGAGATCATGGGCACGAACTGGTACCACGTGCAGGACGGCAGCGGCGCGCTCGACGCGGGCACGCACGACCTGACGGTCACGAGCCCCGATCGCGTCGGCGTCGGCGACGTCGTGACGGTGTCGGGCCCGGTGTCGCTCGACAAGGACTTCGGCGCCGGCTACGCCTACGACGTGATCGTCGAGGGCGCCCGCCTGACCAAGTAGGCGCGTCCGCCGGTGCCGCGCGAGGACGCGGCCGGCGCTATCGCCGCGGCGCCGGGGCGCGGCACGCGAAGTTCGCGGCGTCGTTCATGTCGCCCGAGCCGGTGTACATCGCCACCTCCGGGTAGGTGCACAGCGGACGCTGGAGCACGACGCCCTTTGCGGCATCGCCGTCCACGTATTTCGTCGCGATGACGCGGGACGGCGCCTGCCCCTGTTCGACCCACCGCTGCAGCGCCTTGAAGATGTCGTGATCGGCGTCGCGCTGTCCCTCGGGCGCCTTGCCCGCCGTGCCGAACGCGGTGGGCCCGGGCCCGCCCGAGCAGTGGTACAGGCCCGGCACCATGTAGGCGCGGAAGAACGTCTGCGTGGGGGCGAGGCCCTTCTGGGCGGCCACCACGCGCTCGTAGTAGTTCACGCCGTTCCTCGCCGGAATCAGCGGGTCCGCGTCGCCGTGGTAGTAGACGAGCTTGTGGCCCATCCGCTTGAACGCCGACAGGTCCGGGTCCACCGCGTCGGTGATCGGCGCCAGCGACGACACGGCCTCGGGCAGATCCCGGTCCACGTCGAAGGTCCGGAACTTCCAGCCGGGATCGTGGAAGAAGGCATAGCGCCAGAAGTCGTGCGAGCTCACGCCCGACGTGTCCTGCCGATTGATGACCACGCCGCTGGCCCAGCCCATCTCGCCGCTGGGATACAGGCCCGGATAGAGCGTCTTCCCGCTGCGGCTGGTCGGCCCGCGATAGACGCCGCGCACCGCCTCCACCTGCGCGGGAGTCAGGCAGCCCGCCGTGGCCCCGCCCCGGCACTGCAGCACGCCGGGATCGAACGTGCAGCGGCTGGCGTCGCCCACGAGCCCGTCCTTCGCGCCGTCCACCAGGTCGCAGGCCGCGACCGCGGCATCCTGGACGAGCTGCAGCGCGTCCTTCGACAGGTTCGTCTCCGGCGAGCTCGTCACCTGGCCGTTCCACACCTCACTGGCCATCTGGTGCGTCCAGTAGTTGGCGGCGTGCCCGGCGAGGATGCCGTCGAAGTCCGCGGGGTAGCGCTGCGCCTCCATCAGCCCCTGCTTGCCGCCGTTCGAGCAGCCCGTGAAGTACGAGAACTCCGGGAGCTTCGCGTAGAACGCGTTCACGACCGCCTTCGCCTCGACGGTGGTCAGGTGGAGGCCGCGGGAGCTGTAGTCGATGAGCCGCTCGCGGTCCTCGAGCCAGCTCGCCGGCTCCGCGGTAGTGTGGCCGGTATCGGTGCTGGCCGTCGCGAAGCCGTCCCTGAGAGCCTCGGCCATCGCCGCGTAGCTGATGGATCCCGCCAGGCCGCCGTTGCCCACGACCTGCAGCCGGCCGTTCCAGCCCGACGCCGGCAGCCAGACCTCGAAGCGGATCACGGACACGGGCGTCGGCGTGAGGGTGCCCTCGACACGGCAGAACGGCGGCAGCTCGCCCAGCGATCGGCCGCCGCTCGCTCCAGGCGGCGTGAATGGACCGGCCGGCACCAGCCGCGCGGACTGGATGGCGCCGTCCTTGACGGCCAGCCGTGCCAGCTCGTCGCACGTCGCGGCGAGCGCGGGCGTGGCGGTGGCGAGGAGCGAGACGAGGGCCGTGGACGTCACGGTGGCGAGCATCGGTGAGCGCATCGAGGTTCCCCAGCTCCGGCGCACCGGGCGCCGCCTTGGCGCGGCCGGGGCGGCCGCGCCGGCCACGATACCAGACGTTGTCCGGCCGCGGGCGGCGAGAGTGCCGGACAGGCGAAGCGGTATCACGGAAGGCCGGAGGGGCGCCGCTATGATGGGGCGCGCGGCCGGTCCCGCGTCACGGAAGGACGGACTGCCATGACACGTCATCGGCTCCTGGGCGTCGTGCTCGTCGTGCTCGCGGCGGGCCTGGCGACGCTTGCCGCACAGCCCACGCCGGAGCAGCGATACTTCGCGTGGACGGACCTGCCGTTCCCCGCGGCGGAGTACACGGAGCGTCGCGCCGCCCTCAGCCGACATCTCGCCGCCAGCGGCGGCGGCATCTTCCTGTCGCCCGCGGCCGCAGGTTATTCCGAAGGCTTCACCTACCGGCAGCTCGACACCTTCTGGTACCTGACGGGGCTGGAGACGCCGGACGCCGTGGTGGCCGTGGACAGCGACCGTGGGCGGACGATCGTGTACGTCCCGGCTCGAGATGCGCGCTTCGAGAATCCCTCGCGGCGGAACGACTTTCCCGGCAGGCCGCTGCAGGCCGACCCCGAGCTGGGCCGCCGCGCGGGCCTGGACGACATCCGGCCCCGATCGCGGTTCGAGTCCGACCTGGCCGCGTGGGTGGCCGAGGGCCGGACGCTGCGCGTCGATGCCGGCACGCCGGCACTGCCGCCGGCGGAGACGGCCGACGGCGCGGAGCCGGCCCCGCCGCTCGTGCACTTCGCCGCGTGGCTGCGGCGCCATCACGCGACCGCGAAGGTGACGAGCGCCTTCCGCGACGTGGCGCTCACGCGGATGGTGAAGTCCGCGGCCGAGATCGCGCTGCTGCGACGTTCGGCGCGCCTGGGGGTGGACGGCATCGCCCACGCGGCCGGATTCGTGAAGGACGGCGTGGACGAACGCACGCTCGAAGGGGAGCTCGAGGCGTTCTACAAGCGTGGCGGCGCAGCGCGGCTGCCCTTCGCGTCGATCGTCAAGTCCGGTCCGAACTCACTGTGGCCGTGGCGAGTCCTCGCCACGCACAACGATCGCCGCAACCGCGCGATGAAGGACGGCGAGCTCGTGATCTTCGACGTGGGCTGCGAGCTGGACGGCTACGTGAGCGACACCGGACGCACCTTCCCGGTGTCCGGCCGGTTCACCGACGAGCAGCGCGCCCTCCTCGAAATGGAGGTGGGCGTGGCCGACGCCATCATCGCGGCGATGCGTCCCGGCGTCACGCTCCTGGACGTGCAGCGCACGGCCGAGCGGGCGATTCCGTCGGCCGCCCGGCCCTACATGCAGACCGGCTCGTTCTTCGGCCATCACCTCGGCCTGTCGTCGGGCGACCCCTTCGTGGACGACGTGCCGCTGGCGCCCGGCATGGTCATCACCGTGGAGCCGTGGTACTACGACCACGACCGCGGCATCAGCGTGTTCACCGAGGACGACATCCTGATCACGGCCGGCGGCCGCGAGAACCTCACGGGCCACGTGGCTCGAACGCCGGCCGGGCTCGAGGCGCTCATGCGCCAGGCCCGCCGGTGACGGGCGGTATCATTCGTCAGCATGCTGCCGGCAGACGACCCGCTCTCCTCGGGCTCGCTGGTCCCGCCGTTCGACCCCGAGGCCACCGCCTCCCTGCTGCAGCGCGTGCGCGCCGGTGACGACGAGGCCCTGAACCGGCTGCTCGAGCGGTGCCTGCCGCCGCTGCGCCGCTACGCGCACGGCCTCATCCCGCCGTACCTGCGCGGACCGCTCGACACCGGCGACCTCGTGCAGGAGACCGTGATCGCGGCCCTGCGATCCCTGCACCGCTTCGAGGCGCGGGGCGAGGGCGCGCTTCAGGCGTACCTGCGGGCGGCGCTCAGGAACAAGGTGGTGGACCTCACGCGATCCTCGGAGAGCCGCGTGCAGCGCGTGGAGATTCCCGAGGCGCTGCCCGCCCGCGAGCCGTCCCCGCTCGAGCAGGCGGTCGGCAAGGAGAACGTCGAGCGCCTGGAAGCCGCGCTGGCCACGCTGGCCCCCGAGGACGCCGAAGCCATCGTCTGCCGCTTCATGCTGCTCTACAGCTACGCGGAGCTGGCGGTCGCGCTCGGCAAGCCCTCGGCGGACGCGGCGAGGATGGCCGTGACGAGGGCGACCAAGAGGTTGGTGGCACAGCTCAGGACTTACAAGGCATGAGCTCAGATTGCCCGACCGGGTCGTTCTGACCATCAGTCTTCCATTCAGGACCATCACCGGTTCGGTTGTAGTAAATCCCGACGTTCGCGATCTTTTCTCGGGCGCCGACTCCTCTAACGCCGTTCAGAGCCTCTTTCGAAATTCCGAGGGGGAACATGAGGACGCCGGTACGCACGGTGAGTCGCGCGAGCGTCCGCTTGAACGCATTGCAGTCCGTGGCCCAACGGTGCGTGGGTGGAAGGTGCCAGTCCAGGTAGAGCGGCTGGAGGAGCAAGCCCGTCAGGTGGCTGTTCTGAGGCAGGCCCTTCGAGAACACGCTGTATGTTCCGACCGCGGCGCCGAGGTCAAGCCAGTTCCTGCGAAAGCTTCCGATGCGCCGGTTCATGCCGATGCCCGTCGAGACGAAGTACATCGGCTGTCCGTCAGCGAAGTCTCGTGTGTTCCACAGGGTCCGTAGCGCGCTCACGTCGATGTCGACGGACAGTCGGCGCTCGATCCCTGGCGGGCAGAGCGAAACGATCACGCCTGGCCCTGCCGCGAGAGCGAACAGTTCAGCAATCGTCTGGTTCCAGTGTGCGACTTGTTTCTTCCCGGTCGACAGTGCGGCAGCGCTTGACTCCACCTCAGCGCGGAGAGCCGAAGTGATATCGACCTGGCCGTCGTTGCTTCGGTTGGCGGCAATGGCTCGAGCAAGTGCCTGCGTGAGACGGTCGAAGGGCCCTGGATCGATGTTCTCGACGCCGGCGGCGGGCGCCAACTGTGATTCCCGCCGCATGTCGGTGATGGCCACGCTCAGCTGTCGAGCGCTGTCTCTCATCGCGGCAGCCGCGACGAACCCCAATTCCAGTGACGAAGCGTCTACTCTCAGCGACCGGAACACCGAGAGCTGCGGCTCTAGCGCCTCGGCGCTTGCGAGGTACCGCCGCGCGGCTTCCCGAAGTCTCTCGTATTGGGTGGTCTGACCGAAGCAAATGAGTCGGACGTCAAGTCGTCCGCCCCACCACTGACCTGGCCCGCTCCACTTGTCCAGCCATCCAAACCACGCGAGCGCCGGCGCCGGCGCCGCGAGCTGCGTGACGAAACACATCGCCAGCACGACACACAGCCGACGGAGCGACGAGCGGGACTGAACGCGCATGCAGGACCTCACTTGGCTTTGTCGATCCGTTCGAAGATGTCACCGGGCACCCCGTGCCGCTGGAGGTCCGGGGACGACTGCGGGACGGTGAACGATCGCGGCGGCATGCGCTCGGGGCAGTAGATGCGCACGTCCTGTCCGCGCTCGCCGAGCACGTAGCACGACCGCCCCTGCCATGTGGCCGTCTCCATGCCGCGCACTGAGAAGGCGCGAAACGGGAGGGCCATCAGCAGCAGCGACAGCGTGAAGACAACCCCGCCGCCCACCAGCATCAGTCGGCCGACGGGCATGCTGCGCTGGGCTGACAGGCGCAGCACCGGGATCCAGACCACGACCGCGATGAGCGTGCTCCAGGTGAACCACACCCGGTAGTCCTCTCGCGCCGAGAAGCTGCCGGGCCCCAGGAACGCCAGCTTCGCGGCTGGCCCATCCGAAAGGTCGGACTCGGTGATGTCCATCAGCCGCTCGATCATCGGCATCTGGCTCCACCACACGACGCCGAGGAAGGTCGCGGCCACCACGAGCGCCCACGCCGACAGCGACGGCACGTCATCGAACCCGAGGCGGGCGCCGAACCGGCGGCCGGTGTCCTCGGCTCGGGCTGCGGTTGGCACGTTCCTGGCTGCGGCGCGGAGCACGGCCAGCGTCACGCTCCAGCCCAGGATGATGAGCAGACACAGCACGAGCGGCGCCGTGAACGACATCGCGCCGAACCGGAACCAGTCCCACATCGATTCGTGGACGAAGCCGGCCCGACCGAGGACGAACGTGTTGAAGTACTTCGAAGTGATGGCTCCGACCGCCAGCACGCCGCCGCCGATGCCGGCCACCCACGCGGCCGCGATGGCCACCCGCCTGACGACGACCTCACGCCAGGTGCGCTCGCCTCGCTCGAGCGCGTTCAGCAGCGCCGCCGCGCTCGGCCAGCGATCCTCCGGTCGTCGCGCGAGCGCCCGCTCGACAATCGCGGCGAATCCCGGCGTCACCGACGGCCGCCGCTCGCGCAGGGCCACCTGACGGCCCGTCATGTGCGCGGCCGACAGCTCCGGCAGCGATCGTCCTTCGACCGGGTAGGCGCCGGTCACCAGGTAGTAGAGCAGCACGCCCACGCTGTAGACGTCGGCCGCCACCGACGGCGCCTGGCCCGCCAGCACCTCGGGCGCCATGTACATCGGCGTGCCCGCCGTGAAGCGCGCGTCGGTGCGCCCGGCGTCGTCCAAGCTGATGCCCGTGCCGAAGTCCATCAGCACGATCCGGCCGGTTCGGTCGCGCATGACGTTCCTGGCCTTCACGTCCCGGTGCAGGAAGCCCTCGCGGTGCACGCTGGCCAGCGCCTGGCACACGTCGCGGCCCACCAGCCGCGCCTCGTCGGGTGTCAGCGTCCCGTGCGCCCGCACGACGGCGTCCAGGGTGTCGCCGTGCACGAACTCCATGCAGAGGCCGAGCTGTTCCTCGAAGGCCTCCAGCCCCAGCACCCGGACGACGTGGTCGTTCCTGACGCGCGCCAGCGCCCGGCCCTCGCGCACCAGCCGTGCCCGCAGGTCGGCATCGCCGACGTGGCGGTGCAGCACCTTGATCGCGACCTCCATGTCGAGTTCGGGATCGTGCGCGTGGAAGACGCGCCCGTAGCTGCCGCTGCCCACTTCCTTCCTGATGCGGTACCGGCCCCACGACACGACCTCGCCCGGCGGGGCCGCGGTGGTTGGGGAGGCCGGCAGGACGCTGCCGGCGACGGGTAGGGCGGCACAGGCACCGGCGAGTGCGTCGAGGATGCGGAGGCCCTCGAGCTGCGCGCGGTCGAGGGCCGAGCTGAGGCGCGACTCGACCGAGGCCCAATCCACGGGCACGCGATCGGCCACGTGCTCCACCACGAGTGCCAGGGTGTCAGCGGCCATTGCCAGTCGAGGGCGCCGGCGGACGTGCCGCTCGCCGTCGTTGCCATGCCGGGCGACGGGGCGGCCGCCAGCCAAGGTCAGCCGTATGAGTGCGCCGATACTACCCGATCACCGAAAGTAGACGGACCGGTTGTCCGGCTTTCTCACCGGGTGCGCCGGGCCCCGGGCGCCAGCGGCAGGCCGTCTCGGGGGGGACGCGCCGGCAGACCCCTCAGCGGCCTGCGAACCCGCTGCCCGCCTCGGCCAGGGCCCGCCGCGCTTCCTCGATGAGGTCGTCCGGCACATCGGTGCGGGCCGCCACCGCCCGCCACATCTCCACGCTCTTCTCGCGTGCGCGGCGTGCGGCATCGACGTCGCCCAGGCGGCCGTAGAGCGTGGAGGTCCAGGCCCGGACGCGCGCCGGCCACCCCGGCGCGCGCGCGTACTGATCGGACTTGGCCGCCACGTCGTCCGCGTACTGCGCGGCCTGCCTGGCGAAGGCCAGTGCCCGGGCCCGATCGCCGAGGGTGGCGTAGTGCTCGGCGCGGTTCTGGAGCGGCGGGATCATCATGCGCCGAGGGAGGTAGCTCTCCGGATTCGCGGCCTCGGCCCGCCGGAACGCCGCGGTCAGACGGCCCCACTCCGTGTCGGCCTCCGCGAACCGCCCCGCCTGGCGCAGCCGCTCCACCCGGCTGCCGCGGAACTCCATCAGGAACCGCAGCGCGCGTTCCGGCTGCCGGGGCTCCAGCCGCTCCAGCGTCTCGATGCACGCGTCCAGATCGGCGAGTGCCGCCGGATCGCCCGGCGGGTACGCGGGTGCGCGCCGTCCCAGGGCCATCGCGTGGTCGTAGGCCGCCGCGTCGTCGCCGGCGTTGCGGGCCCGGATCCACTCGGCCTCGGCCACCATCCGGTTCGCGGCGTCGAGGGCCTGGCGCCGGCTCTCTGAATCCAGCGGCCTTGGCGGGCCGCCGGCGCCCGTCCACGAGCCGGTCCCCAGCGGGCCGAGCGCCAGGTCGGCCATCGTGCTCCACGCCAGCATCACGCTGCGTCGGGCGGTCACGTTCTCCGGGTGCTCGCGGACGAGGGCCTCCTGGATCTCGGCGTTGGCGCGGTAGTGGGCGATCGCGGACGCGTTGTCGCCGCGGCTCGCCGCCATTTTGCCGGCCAGCGAATGCGCGACGCCCAGGCCGAGGCGGGCGTCGGCGTCGTCGGGCAGGCGGCGGGCGACGGCCTCGGCGATCGTCACGATGCGGTCGCCCTCGCGGACGGCGGCCGGGCTGGTGTCGAAGCTGGCGAGGAGCGCGGTCAGGACCTCGAGCTGGGCGCGCTGGGCCGCCAGGTCGTCCGGACGCCGCGCGGCGGCGCGATCGGCCTCGGCCAGCGCTGCTTCCATGAGGCGCTGGGCCTCCACCGTCCGGCTCTGGTCGAAGAGCCACTGCGCACGCTGCACCTGCAGCCGGGTCGCGACCGGGCCCGCGCGGTCCGACCACGCGCCGGCGGCCAGGGGGCGGAGCAGGGCCTCGGCCTTGTCGTAGTAGCCGGCGACGTCCTCGGGCCGCCCGAGGCTCGTGCGCGTCAATGACGAGGCCAGCCGCCCGAGTTTCAGGTACCCCTCGGCGATCTCGATCCTTAGCGCCGGGTCTGCGCCCGCATCGCGCGTCAGGCCGTCCAGGTACTCGACAGCCGTGCGGACGACCACGGCCTGGGCCGGCGCGGACGCCGGCAGGTCGCGGATGGCGTCGAGCACCTCGCCCATGAGCGCGTTGGCGATCCGCCGGACCTCCTGGAAGCGTCGTTCGGCCCGCCGGGCCTGGGCCGTCGCCACCACGATGCCGCCGGCGAGCGACGCGATGACGATGGAGGTGGCCGCCAGCGGCAGCCACTGGCGGCGTGCGAAGCGCGCGATTCGGTACACGCGGCTGTCCGCGCGCGCGGAGACCGGCCGGGCCGCCAGGTGCCGGCGGATGTCCTCGGCGAGCGCGGCCGCCGAGGGATAGCGGCGGTCCGCGGCCTTGCTGGTGGCGGTGTGGACGATGGCATCCAGGTCGCCCGCGAGCCGTCGTGCCTGCGCGCGTTCGCCGCGCGCCTTCACCGTGGCGCTTGGCGCCGGCACCGGCGTCTCGCAGATCGATCGCTCGAGCGCCAGCCGCGACGACGTATCCACCTGCTGGCCCTGCGTCCCCGTCAGGAGCTCGAACAGCAGGAGGCCCAGCGCGTAGACGTCGGTCCTGGTCGTCACGGCGTCGCCGCGCAGCTGTTCCGGGCTGCAGTAGGCGAGGGTGAGCGGCGCCAGCCCGGGGCGCGTCATGCCCGTGTCCCCGTGATCGAGCAGCTTGGCCACGCCGAAATCGAGGAGGCGCACCGAGTCGCCCGCCACCAGGATGTTGCGCGGCGTGAGATCGCGGTGCACCACGAGCGACTGGTGCGCGTATTCCACGGCATCGCACACCTGGAGGAAGAGCCGCAGGCGATCGCGCAGCCCCAGGCCGTCGCGTCGCGCGGCCTCGGTGATGGGGGTGCCCTCGACGAGCTCCATCACGAGGTACGGCGTCCCCTCGCCGGTGGTGCCGCCATCGAGCAGCCGCGCGATGTTGGGATGTTCGAGCCGGGCCAGGATCTGCCGCTCGTCGAGGAACCGGCGCACGAGCTCGGGGTCCAGCGAGGCGTTGGTCGCCACCTTGATCGCGACGCGCTTGTCGAAGGACGCGTCGTCGCGCACGGCCTCGAACACCACGCCCATGCCGCCCCGGCCCAGCTCGCGGACGATCCGATACGCGCCGAGCCGCCGCCCCTCGACGGGTGGCGTGGACAGGCCCCTGGCGGCCCGGGCGATCGTCTCGGCAATCGGCGCGCCGCCGGTCCTGTCGCGGGCCAGCAGCGCCCGCACCTTCGTGCGGACCGCCTCGTCCGGCTCCCCGTCCAGGACGGCGGCCCACTCCTCCTCCGGTCGATCGGCCAGGCGGTCGAAGAGGGCGGCGACGCGGGCCAGGCGGGGATCGCTCATCGGGCCGTCACGGACACCAGCGAAAACGGCGCACGGGTTTCCTCACGCGCCGAGCGCGTCGCCCAGCCAGGCCTCCGCGAACCGCTGATCGCGATGGGCCGTCACCACCGCGACGCCGAGCACGTCGGCGGTCTCCTCGAGCGTCAGCCCGCCGAAGTACCGCAGCTCGATGACGCGGGCCTTGCGCGGCTCGGAGGCCGCGAGCCTGTCGAGCGCGTCGTGGAGATCGAGGAAGCGGTCGGCGTCGGCCGTCGACGGCAGGTTCACGTCGTCCACCGACACGTGGACGGCGCCGCCGCCCCGCTTCGCGGCGCGGGTGGCGCGGGCATGGTCCACCAGGATGCGGCGCATCAACTGAGCGGCCAGCGCATAGAACTGCCGGCGGCTGTCGAAGGCGAGCTGTCCGGCCTCCACGAGGCGCATGAACGCCTCGTGCACCAGGGCAGTGGGCTGCAGGGTGTGATCGGGCCGTTCCCGCCGCAGGTAGGCCTGTGCGATCTGCCGCAGCTCGGGGAGCACGACGGCGGCGGCTTGGTCGAGCGCGTCAGCGTGTCCTTCCTGCCAGCGAGACAGGAGCGTGGTGACGTCCGGGGACCCGTCGCGCCCGGCCGGGGGCATGGCGGGAATATAGCAGCCTTCTCCGGCACGTCGGGCGGCATGGAAAATCCAGTCGCCGCCCGCCGCTCGTCCTCGTGAACGCCGGTGGCGCCTCCCTCGGGCGCCGCGCCCGGCGGAGGAGAGCTGCCGACATGGTCTTCCACGTTCCGCCCGTTCGCCGCGCCGTCCTGACGGCGGCGGCCCTGCTCCTCGCCGTGGCGGCCCGCCCCGCCGCTGCCCAGATCGGCGATCCGATCCCGTCGCTCATCACCACGGTGACGGGCGGCAGCTTCAACATCGAGGTGGACTGCGACAACGACGACACCGCGCAGGACCTGTCGAACACGTTCGGGATGACGCTCCTGGGCGCGCTGGCGCCGGGAGGGCCGGTGCTGGGATCCCTGTTCGCCCCGCCGATCCTCGGCGGGTGCCAGGTCATCGCCGCCGCGCCGCCGCCCGGCACCTATTACGTGCTGATCGTCTACGGCAACACGACGAGCGTCCACGCCTCGCCGTCCGACTGGATTCGCATCGACATCGCTCCGGCCTGCGGCGGGGCGCCGAACCCGCCCACGCTCACGGCCGCCATCGTCGGCCAGAACGTGACGCTGACCACGACCGGCAGCGGAGGCTGCGCGTACAACTACATCGAACTCGAGGCCGGTACCACGCCGGGCAGCAGGAACCTGGGCACGTTCCCGCTGTCGTCCAGCGTCTTCAACGCCACCGTGCCGCCCGGCAACTACTACGTGCGGGCCCGCGCCGTGAATCAGTACGGCAAGAGCAACCCGTCGGACGAGGTGCCCATCTCCTCGCCCGGGTGCACCAGCGTCCCGCAGGCGCCCGTCACGTGGAACGCCGCGGTGAACGGGAACAACGTGACGATCTCGTGGTCGCAGACTCCGGGTGTGCCCGGGCCGCCGATCTCCTTCTATCAGATCGACATCCACGACGTGACGCTGCCCAGCTATCAGCCGGTCGTGAACCGCGTCGTGCTGCCGGGGGCCGTGACGTCCGTGAGCGCGGCCGTGCCGTCGGGCCCCTACCAGCTCCTCCTGCGATCCGGGAACCCGTGCGTCCTGTCGCCGCTGCAGAACGGGCGGCTCCTGACGTTCACCGTGCCCTGACCGCCGCCCTCCAGATCGGGGACCGGGGGCCACCCTTCGTCGGGCGGCGCCGATCGCACTATCGTGAGGCGTGCCCGCCGACCTCGACGTCCTCATCGTCGGCGCCGGCCCCACCGGGTTGAGCCTGGCCGTGCAGCTCGCGCGGTGGGGGCTGCGCTTCCGCATCGTCGATGCCCTGACGTCGCGCCACACCGAGTCCCGCGCGCTCGCCGTGCACGCGCGCACGCTGGAACTGCTCGACACGATCGGCGTCGCCGAGACCCTGGTGGCGCGGGGCCGCCGGGCGCTGCGCGTGCAGGTGTATCCGGGCATGGGGCCGCCGGTCGTGCTGGCGCTCGCCGACGTGCCGGTCGCGGGCACGCGGTTCCCTTTCGTCCTGTTCGTCTCGCAGGCCGAGACCGAGGCGGTCCTGGCCGCGTGGCTCGACGCGCGGGCCGTCACGGTGGATCGCGGCTGCCGCGCCTCGGTCGAGGCCGAGGACGACGACGCCGTCCGGTGCCGGCTGACCCACGCGGATCGCGACGAGCTGGTCACGGCGCGCTACGTCGTGGGCTGCGACGGCGCGCACAGCACGGTGCGTCACGCCGCCGGCGTGGCGTTCGAAGGCGACGCCTATCCCCAGAGCTTCATGCTCGCGGACCTCGAAGCCGACGACCGCCTCGCGCCCGACGCGGCCCACGTCTTCCTGGGCATGGGCGGCGGTCTCGGGCTCCTGCCGCTCGGACGTCCGCGCACCTGGCGCGCCATTGCCGTCGGCGTGCCCGAGGCGGCGGACGTACCGGAACCCGATCCCGGCCGTGAGCTCGCCACGCTGCAGGCCTTCGCCGCCGCGACGACGGGCCGATCGCTCGGCCTCCACGACGTCGCCTGGATCACCCGCTTCCGCCTGCACCACCGTCAGGCTGCGTCGTATCGGCGCGGGCCCTTCCTCCTGGCCGGCGACGCGGCGCACATCCACAGTCCGGCGGGCGGACAGGGCATGAACACGGGCATCCAGGACGCCTGGAACCTGGGGTGGAAGCTGGGCCTGGTCTGTGGAGGACGCGCGTCCGACGCGCTGCTCGACTCCTATCACGACGAGCGCTGGCCGGTGGGACGCTTCCTGCTGCGCTTCACCGATCGCCTCTTCGGGTTCGCTACGCGCGCGATCGTCCGCGGCCCCGTCGCCGCGCGCCTGCGGGACGCGGTGCTCCGCCGGCTGCTCCCGGTGGCCGCCGGGTCCACCGCGATCCGCGGCCGCGCGTTTCACCTCGTGTCGCAGCTCGGCATCCGCTACCGATCGAGTCCCCTCGCGCGGGAAGGCGTGCCGCGGCTGGCCTGCGGGCCGATGGCGGGCGATCGCCTGCCCGACCTGTCCGTGCACGTGGACGGCGTGGAGATGCCGCTGCAGCGGCTCGTGAGCGCCCAGGCCTTCCACCTGCTGTGGTGTAGAGACGGCCCGGTGCCGCCCGCGGTCGAGGCCGCGTCGGCGTGGAGACCGATCGCCGTGCACCTCCTGTCGCCGAACGCTCACCCCGCCAACGGCTCGGCCCTGGCGGCACTGGGCGTCGTCCCGCCGGCGACGGGCGCCCTCTACCTCGTGCGGCCGGACGGACACGTGGCGTACCGGTCGGCCGGCCACGATCCCAGTGACCTGATCCAGTACCTCGACGAGTGGCTGCCGCGCCTGCCGCCGGACCCCGCCGCGCCTTGACTCCGCCCGCCGCCGACGGTACCGTGACGGGCTCGTGACGAGGACGCGGACGTGATCGGCCGGACGGCCTGTCGGCTGGCGGCCGGGGCCATCCTCGTTGCCGTGGTGTCCGCCGCCGTGCCGGGTTCGGCGGCCGCGCAGGCTGCCGCGGGGGCCACCGCCGCCTCGCCGGACGGCGGCGACGCGCTCACCATCCGCTACGGCGCCGAGTACTGGATCCGCGCCAGCCGCACGACCGACTTCGACTTCGACGGGGCGTCCGACGACGGCCTCAACTTCGGCTGGCACCGCGTGAAGCCGTTCTTCGCGCTGCGGAAGCGCTGGTTCGAGCTGATGCTCCAGGGCCAGGACTCGCGTTCGTACGGCGTGCCGGACCTGAACCCCAACGGCTCGTCCACCTACGCGTCGCGTACGAGCCAGCTCGATTTCGTGAAGGCCTTCGTGGCGCTCCGGCCCCGCGCGGACGTGCTCGTGAAGGTCGGCCGCGAGCAGGCCGACGGCATCGACATGGGCCTGTCGCGCAAGCTGGCGAGCAGCTCCAACTACGGCACCGTGCTGAAGTCGTTCGACCAGGTGTCGGTGCGCTGGGAGCGGCCGCGCGCGAGCCTGGGCGCGTTCGTCGCCAGCCCCGTGAACAACCTGCCCTACGCGCTGAACACACGGCGGCACGGGGAGGTGTTCTGGGGGGTGCAGGCGCTGCGGTCGGCCCAGGCGCGGATGCACCGCGCCTATCTCGTCGGCCGGCACACCGACCGGCGTGGACCGGCGAGCGAGTCCGGTGCGAGCGGAACGAGCGCGACCTACGCCCTCGGGGTGCAGGAGGTCCGCCCGATCGGCGGCCCCAGGCTCGTCCTCGACGTCGAGGGGCTCGTGGAATGGGGGCACCGATCGACGGACCGGCTGCGCGCGGGCGCGCTCTTCGCCACCGCCACGCGCTCGTTCTCCCCGGACCACTCGGTATTCGTCGGGTACTACCGATCGTCGGGCGACGGCCGGCCGGGCGACGGGACGACGCACCTCTTCGACACGATGTACGCGTCGGGCTTCAACAACTATGGCTACCTGGGGCTGTCGCAGGGCCGGAACATCGGCGACCTGCGCGTCGGCGGCAGCTCCAGGCTGGCCGGACCGGCCACGCTCCAGTGGGCGTATCACGACCAGGCGCTGTCGGTCCGCCAGGACCGGTGGTACGCGATCTTCACCCCGGACATCGCCCGTCCCGGGACCCGGTCGTCGCGGCTGGGCCGCGAGATCGACGCCACCCTCCTCCTGCGGTTCCCGTTCGCGCGGCGGGCGACGATCGCGCTCGGCTACCTCGCGTACTTCCCCGGGCGGTACGTGTCGGGCACCGGGCCCCACGCGACCGCGCAGCAGTTCGCCATCGACATCTGGGGCGAGTTCTGACGCTCGCGCCGCAACGGCCCCCTCACGGCCTGGACGGATCCTCTGCCGTCACACCGCCGGCCGGCGGCTCCTCGCCTGGCGCGCAGTAGACCCACCGGCCTCGCAGGCCCCGGCGGGCGCGCTCGCGCTCCTCGGGCGTCATGCTGTCCCATTTCTCCGACATCCGATCGGCCATCCGCTGCCGCATCCGGTGACGCACGTGCGAGCCGCCGGATCCGCGGGCGCTGAAGCCGCCGAAGAGAATGCGGCAGAGCGCGAGGAGGCCCAGGGCCTGCCAGAAGGTCACGGCGCTCACGCCGAAGAGCGGCGGCAGGAGCCAGTTCCACAGCAGCATCACCACCCACCCGCCGAGGGCGATGAAGAGCAGGAAGAGCGGGGGCACCACCAGTGCCAGCAGCAGGAACTTGATTCGACGGTCCATGTCAGGCCTCCGTGCGCGGGCCACCGTAGAGGCGCCGCAGTCGTTCGCGCAGCTTGCGCACCGCGTAGTGCTTTCGCGAGAGCAGCGTGTTCACGCTGACGCCGGTCTCGGCGGCGATCTCCTTGAAGCTCCGTCCGTCCAGCTCGTGGGCCACGAACACCTCGCGCTGCGGCGCGGGCAGGTCCTCGAGCGCCGCCACGATCTCGTCCAGGAGCACCTGCCGCGCCAGGAGCGCGTCCGGGCCGTCGTCAGGCGACGGCAGCAGGTCGTCGAGGGCCAGGTCGTCCTCCTCGCCCGTCCCGAACGCGTCGGCGAGCCGTTCGGGCCGGCGCTTCCTGAAGAGGTCGACGATGCGGTTGCGCGCCACGCGGAAGAGCCAGGCCGTGACGTGCTCGATCGGCATCAGGAGGCGGTTTGCCTCCACCAGCTCGGCGAACACGTCCTGCAGCACGTCGTCCACGTCGAGCGGATCGGCCACCCGCCGCCGGACGAAGGCCCGGAGCCGCGAGCGCTCCCGGGCCACGATCTCGGCGATCCGCCGGTCCTGCTCGGCTGTCATCCCCGCGGCCCGGAATGCCCCCACAGGGATGTAGACGTAGTGGCGAGGGGAAATATTGTCCGGGCGCGTGGCCAGCCCCGCGAGCCGACTCAACTGGGACGTGGGGCTACCGCGGCCGCGGCAGGCGCGGCACCTTGATGGGCCCGGCCTTCTGCACCTGGGCCCAGACGCGCTTCCCGACCTTGTCGGCCTCGGCGATGATGGCCGCCTCGTCCACGGTCGTGATCCGCCGGTCGCGCATCACGAAGCGGCCGTCGATCATCACCGACTCGATGTCGCCCGGCTGGCCGTTGTGGATCCAGGCCGAGACGATGCGGACGGCCGGCACGATGTGCACGCGCTGCGTGTCCACCACCAGCAGGTCCGCCTTCTTGCCGACCTCCAGCGACCCGATCGACGACAGCTGCCGGCAGGCCCTGGCGCTGCCGAGCGTGGCATCGGCCAGGATGTCCTCCGGCTGCGGCTGCACGCCCGGGAACTCGTCGTCGCGCCGGACCCGCTCGGTGATGAGCGCGATGCGCAGCACCTCGAAGAGGTCCGTGGTGTTGTTGTCGGTGCCCATTGCGATGGGCACGCCCGCCGCCCGCAGCGCCGGAATCGGCGGGATGACGCCGCGGTTGGCGGCCATCCGGGCCTGGTGCGTCACCATGGTGCCGGACCTGGCCAGGAGCGCGATGTCGGCGTCGTCCACGTAGCGGCAGTGCGCGGCGAAGAGGCGCGAGGACAGGAAGCCGTGGCGGTCCAGGAATCCCACGGGGCTCACGCCGTGGTGGCGGCGCATGTACTCCACCTCTGCCCGGCTCTGCGACAGGTGGATCGTGTAGTTCAGGTCGTGCTGGTCGGCGAAGGCCTTCACCGCGGCCAGCAGCTCCGGCGACGAGTTCTCGGCCAGGCCGGCGGCGGGGAAGACCGAGATGCGGCCGTTCTCCTTGCCGTGCCAGGCGGCGTGGAGGTCGGCGATGCGCCGGAGGCCCTCGTCGCGCATCTTCGGGGAGAAGCGCGGCGCCTCGCCCCGCGCCAGGATCTCGGGCGACATCGGCGACCCGCCCTCGCGGTCGGTGGCGGACTCGGCGAACACCCACCGGAGTCCTGTCTTCGCGAGCTCGGACGCCGTGGCGGCCGTGCCGCCGACGTTCTCGACGACCGTCGTCGAGCCCGTGCGGATGGCCTCGAGCGCGCCGACGACGGCCATGAGCGTGGCCTCCTCGCGCGAGATGAGGCTCGTGGGCTGCACCGGCAGCCGGTAGCTGTTCGGGAAGCCGAAGTCTTCGTTGAAGCCGCGGGCGAGCGTCTGCGCCAGGTGCGCGTGGCAGTTGATGAGGCCGGGGAAGAGGGCCTTGCCGCGTCCGTCGTAGATCTCGGCCTGCGGGTACTTCCGGCGGAGATCGGCGGAGGATCCGATGGCCGCGATCGTGGACCCGTCGACGGCGAGCGCCACGTTGTCGCGCACCTCGTCCACGGTGACGACCGTCGTGTCCGTGAAGATGACGGGCCGGCCGGCCGCCGGCTGCGCGCCGCCCCGCGAGGGCTCGAGAAGCACGGCCGCGGCGCCGGCGCCCGCGCCCGCGAGGACGTCGCGGCGGGTCAGCCCCTGGCGGCGCGAGCGGGAAGAGATGGACGGCGTCGACGTGGTTCCGCGCGTGTTCCTGGCGTTCATGCGCCCGACGCTAGCGCCGCCCCTGGGGCAAGTCAAGGACGCACGCCGGCCGGCGGGACCGGTCGCCTACGGCTGCTTCACGAGGAGCTGGCGGGCGTAGAGCAGCGAGAAGCCCTCCCGCTGCGCGTTCTGCTGCGACTTCGACGCCGGCTGGGTGACGACCACGGCGGCCGCCGCGCCCTGCGCGGCGGCGTGTGCCAGTCTCCAGCGGACCAGCGTGCTCTGGATGCCCCGCCGCCGGTAGCGGGGCACGGTCGCCGCGCCGCAGAACTGGATGAGCCCATCGTCCAGCCGGAAGGCCGCCCCGCCCGCCGGGTCGCCGTCCACGCGCGCCAGCACGCACTCGAAGCCCGGCACCTGCAGCGTGAGGGCCATCCAGCGCGCCAGGGCGTCGGAGGGCGGCGGCTCGTCGCCGCCGACGCCACCCGTGTCGGGCTCTGCGAAGCCCGCGACCACGACGTTCACCCACGTCCCGCGGTCCGCGTCGTCCACGCGCGCGACCGCCACGCCTGGCGGCGTCGGGACCTCCGCCGGGGCCGCGAGCGGACGCCCCAGCACGTTCTCGAAGCCACGCGGCTCGTAGCCGCGCGCGACCAGCAGCGCGTGCAGGCCCGGCTCGGCCAGCGTGGCCACTTCGGCCTGGAGCGGCGCTCCGCGCTCGGCGAAGAGCCGTTCGACGGCGTCGAGCGCGCCGGTGTCCGGCAGCCCGTCGAACCCCATGCCGATCAGCTTGTTCGTCGGCGATCCGGGCCCGGCGAAGATCGCGAGCCCGCCGGCGATCTCCACGACGGCCGCGCGCGCGGCGGGGTCGTCCCCCGAGGCCCGCGCGATCCCGGCGCAGAATCGTCCCTCGGCCCGATCGATGCGGGCGGCGAGCGCGGGGTCCGTGAACATGGCCCCATCGTCCCACAGCCGGGCGGCGCCTGGTGCCGGCCGCGCGCCGGCGCCCGCGGATCCGGGAGACGCCGCCGTCCGCGCGCCGTGTGGCAAGCTGAGAGCCTCGGCGCGGGCGCGATGAGGCGCGAACCCTGCCAGGGAGTCACCCCGTGCGACAGCTCCTCTTCGCGTTCGCCGTCGTGGCCGCCGTCGGCGGACAGGCGGCCTCGCGCCAGCCGGCCGCGCCCGCCGCGCTCCCGCCGTGGAGCGCCGGCAGCCTGGACATCCATCACATCGCCACCGGCCGCGGCAACGCGACGTTCATGGTGTTCCCCGACGGCACGACGCTGCTCGTGGACGCCGGCGCGGTGGTGTCGGCGCCCCCCTACGCCGACCCCCGGCCGGACGGGTCGCGGACGCCCGGCGCCTGGATCGCCGACTACATCCGCCAGTTCCATCCGTCGCCGGCGCGGCCCCGGCTCGATTACGTCGTCGTGACGCACTTCCACCCCGATCACTTCGGCGAGGTGGCGCCGTCGAATCGCACGACCGCCGACGGGCTCCGGCTGACGGGCGTGACCGAGGTGCTCGACCTGCTGGGGGCGCGCGTGGTCGTCGATCGCGCCTGGCCCACCTACGACTATCCGGCCAACCTGCTCGGCCGCGACACGGCCGGCGCCCGCGTCGAGCCGAACGCCGTCGCGAACTACAAGGCGTACCTCGATCGGCAGGTGGCCCGGGGGGCGCTGGCCGTCGAGCGGGTGAGGGTCGGGAGCGCGTCCCAGTTCGCGGTGGGCACGGATCCGCGCTGGCCCGGCGTGGAGTTCAGGCCCGTGGTCGCGAACGGCGACGTCTGGACCGGCCGCGGCGAGGCCGCGGAGCCCACCTTCCCGCCCCTGGCCACGATTCCCGCCGAGGACTACCCCGACGAGAACATGTGCAGCATCGGCCTGCGGGTGCGCTACGGCCGATTCGACTACTTCACGGGCGGCGATCTGCCCGGCGACCCCGAGGGCGCGCCGGCCTGGCAGGGCGTCGAGGCGAAGGTGGGCGCCGTCCTCGGGCCGACCGACGTCCACCAGGTGAACCATCACGGGTCGATCGATCCGGCGACGCCGGGCTTCCTGGCGGCGCTTCGCTCGCGGGTCCTCATCGTGCCGGCGTGGGCGCCGACGCATCCGTCGCCCGACGTGCTGAAGCGCCTGCTGAACCGCCGCTACTACCCGGACGAGCGGAGCGTGTTCACGCTCACGCTTCGCGAGCCGATGACGCACGCGATCGGCGCCCGCGTGGGCCAGCTGGCGGCCACGCATGGCCACGTCGTGGTCCGCGTGGGGGCGGGCGGCGACACGTACTCCGTGTTCGTGCTCGACGACCTCTCGCCGGCCCGGCCGGTCACGGCGACGTTCGGCCCATTCGCGTCACGCTGATCCCCCTGTCTGCTGGCCGCGACATTTACCGTCTTTACGCCAGTCTTCTACATTGTTTTCGGCCACTGTCTCGCGGCCTGAATCCGAATCTATTGAAGAGCTGGTGCGCACCACTCGCGTGGATTCCGCCCAACTCCGCTGTTGACTCAACCTTACTGCTGTGTCAGATTCGCGCCACTTTTCTGGCAGCCGGCCGGCGCCGCCGCCTCCAGATGTCGTCGTCAGTTTCCCGTACTAACACGTTCGGAAATCCTGCAGGTACGCGCTCAGACGACTCGTGACAGGTACGCCCGGAGCGTCGTGGCCTGGCAGTCACCCTGAAGGGAGGCGCCCATGTCTCGGATTGGGTTTGGCGTGGTGTTGACGGTGCTGAGTCTCTGCGCGCCCGCGCTGGCTCAGCAGGGCACGTCGGAGTTGCGGGGACGCGCGGTGGACCAGCAAGGCGCCGCCATGCCGGGTCTCCCCATCGTGGTCACCAACCAGGACAACGGCCAGTTTCGCGAGGTCGCGAGCGGCGCCGACGGCGCGTTCCTGCTGAGCGGAATGGTGCCCGGCACCTACGAAGTCAGCGCCGAGCTGTCGGGCTTCAAGAAGTACCTGACGCGCGGCGTCGTCCTCGCCGTGGGGCGCTCGACCGTGCTGGAGATCAGGCTGGAGCTCGGGACCATCGAGGAGTCCGTCACGGTCACGGGCGAAGCACCGCTGGTGGACACGAGCTCCAAGGCCATCGGCGGCAACGTGAGCGCCAAGGAGTTCGTGGACCTGCCCTCGTTCAACCGCAACTTCACGGGCTACCTGGCCCTCGTGCCTGGCGTCGTGTCGTCCGTGTCGGCCACGACCTTCGGCGCGGATTCGATCAGCGTCGCCGGCCAGAACGTGCGCAACGTGAACTACACGATGGACGGCTCGAACAACAACGACACCTTCAACGGCGGCAACGGCGGATCCCAGGCGCGCGTGCCCGTCGAGGCCGTGCAGGAGTTCCAGCTCCTGACCAGCCAGTTCGACGCGGAGTTCGGCATGGCCTCCGGCGGCGTCGTGAACTCCGTGTCGAAGCAGGGCACGAACCAGTTCCGGGGCAGCGCGTTCATGTTCTACCAGGACGAGAACCTCACCGTACGCGACTACTTCGCCGAGCGGGGCGATCTCGAGAAGCCGCAGACGCAGCAGCAGCAGTGGGGCGGCACGCTCGGCGGCCCGATCGTGCGCAACAAGATGCACTTCTTCGGCAGCCTGGAGCGCATCGTGCTCGACGGCGGCGTCACCACGCAGATCCCGAGCCGGCCCGACCTGGAGCGCACGGACTTCGAGCAGACGCGCGTCTGGAACACGTTCCTCCGCGCCGACCACCAGGTGAACTCGAATCACACGTGGGGCGTGCGGTGGCTGCGCGAGACCTCCCCGCAGCCGATTCAGATCAACGCCGAGAACCACACGCCGTCGCGGTACGAGGCCGAGACCGACGTCGACTACACGATCGTGGGCAACCTCAGCTCGATCTTCGGCTCGAACAAGGTCAACACGTTCCGCGTGTCGGCGGTGAAGGAGGACGTGTTCTTCGGCAACCCGCTCTTCAACGAGAGCAAGAACCAGAAGGACCTGCTGCCGACGCTGGTGTACCTGAACTTCCAGGACCAGCAGAGCCCGCGCGCCAACCGCCGGCTCGACGTCGCGTACGGCGCCGACAACATCTTCGCGTGGTTCCTGCCGAACCGGCTCGGCGGCGATCACGACGTGAAGGTCGGGGTCAGCTACCTGTACTCGTCGCTTCGCGTGCAGGACTTCGGCAACATGAACGGCACCTTCTCCTTCGCCACGGACCTGCCCTTCGACCGGAGCAATCCGCGCACGTATCCGGAGCGGTTCTCGCTGCGCGTGGGCAATCCCCTGGACTTCTACATGAAGGGACACTTCATCGGCAGCTTCATCCAGGACAAGTACCGCCCGTCGGAGCGGTTGACCCTGAGCGTGGGCCTTCGCTACGACCTCGAGCTCATCCGCACGCCGAACCAGCAGAATCCGCTCTTCGGCGGCGGCGCCGGCAGCACCGACTACCCCGTCGACGGCAACAACATCGCGCCGCGTCTCGGCTTCACCTACGCCCTCGACGGCCAGTCGCGGTCGGTCGTGCGCGGCGGCTTCGGGCTCTTCTACCAGCGCACGTCCTACACCTTCCTCACCACCATGTTCTCGGGCGGCCGGTACTCGGACTCGTTCGTCGTGCAGTACCCGCTGAACAACGTCGATCCCGGCCCGCGCGCCGGCAATTTTCCGACCGCGCCGGAACTCCTGACCTACCCGAACGTCGTCGACGCCACCTTCGACGCGCGCTTCCCGCCGGGCACGCTGAACCGCAACGTCGGCACCGTGCGGTTCGACAACCCCGACCGCAAGAACGCGTACTCGCGGCAGTACAGCCTGGGCTACGAGCGCCAGGTCGGCCAGACGCTCGGCGTGGGCGTGGACTTCATCCGGTCCGAGCAGCGCGCCCAGTACGTGCTGAAGGATCTCAACCCCGGGCTGCGTGACACGACGACCGCGTCGAGCACCCTCCGCCGGACCAACCCGCTCATCGGCGCGCCCGGCGAGTTCGCCGCGCGCGTGGACACCCTCGTGAACGAGGGCTACGTCGACTACAACACCGTGCAGGTGTCGCTTACGCAGCGTCAGCGCGGCGGGTTCAGCGGGCGCGCGTCCTACGCGTTCTCGCGCGGCCGCGGCAACGTCGCGACAGGCCAGGCGGACACGGCGATCTCGCAGGTGGGCGGCGATCTCAACCTCGACAACGACATCGGGCCGACCAACGTCGACCGGCCGCACATCTTCTCGCTGGCCGGCTCGTACCAGGTGCCGAGGACGAAGGGCCTGCGCGTGAGCGCCGTGTTCCAGGCGCGATCGGGCGTCCCGTTCACGCTCATCAACTCGACGTTCGACCTCGACAGGAACGGGCTCACGGCGAACGAGTACCTGCCGGCCGGCACCTACAAGGGCAACGGCGCGACGGCCTACGAGGTGGACTACAAGGGCGGCAGGAACGGCGGCCGCGGTCCCGCCTACTCGTCGCTCGACGTCCGTGCCGGGTACGTGATTCGGATGGCCGGCGACCGGACGCTGAACCTCTTCGTGGACGCGTTCAACGCCACCAACGAGCCGAACTTCGGGAACCCGCCAGTCGACCAGCGCGCGCAGGCGACGTTCCTGAACCTGAACAGCCTCGTCAACGGGGTGGCCCGCACGTTCCAGTTGAACGCGCGCCTCGGCTTCTGACGCCCGGCTGAATCCCTCCGCCCGGGGCCGGACCGCGACGGTCCGGCCCCGGCGCCCCCGCCCGTCGGTCCTCCTCCCCGCCCCCAGCGTCCCCGCCTTCGGGGTGCCCGCGAAGTAGTTGTTCCGCGCCGGCCGTCGCCGCGATCCCATCCGCTGGACTCGTACGACACCTTCGGCCTCGGCAACATGGCGGACGCTCCTCCTCGCCGAGACGCTGCGGCACGCGCACCCCGGCGCCGCGATCCTGCTCATCACCGGGTCGCCCGTGATCCAGTCGCTCCGGATTCCCGCCGGCGTCGACTACGTGAACCGCCTGCAGCCCGTCGATTCCGACGGGCGTCCCGTGTTCACGCCGTTCGAGTCGGTTGGCCGTCAGGTGTTCGTCAAGGCGAGCGTGCTCTTCAGGCAGTAAACCTGGCGCCAGCGGCCCGGCTGGCTGTCACTCCGCGCGCATCGCCTCGAGCGGATCGGTCGTCGCGGCGGCCCGCGCCGCCGGCACCGCCGCGATCACGCCGGCGGCCGCGAGCGCGGCTGCCACGAGCGGCACGAGCGTCAGCAGGTCCGCGTCGGCGACGCCGAACGCGCGCGCCGCGAGCAGACGGCCCGTCACGCCGGCGCCGCCGGCACCCGCCATGGTGCCCGCCATCACGGTGACGGCCGATTCTCCCAGCATCATCCGGAAGAGATCCCCCGGCGCGGCGCCGAGGGCCGCGCGCACGCCCATCTCGCGACGGCGCGACGCCGCGGCCGACGCGGTGACGGCAGCCACGCCTGCCAGGGCGAGCAGCAAACCGGCCAGCGCCAGGCCCGCTGCGACGGCGGCCGTGAGCACGTGGGGCGCGGCGGATCGTGACGCGAGCTCGTCGAGCGTCGCCGTCTCGAAGACCGGCGCGCGCGGATCCACGGCGGCCACCGCGCGGCGGAGTGATGCCGGCGCCAGAGGCCCGATCGCGTTCGACCGCGCCACCACGTACACGGTCCGTCCCCAGTGCTGGCCGAAGAGGTCATAGACGCGGGGCGCCGGCGGCGCGGCGAGCGCCAGGTGTCGCACGTCGTTCACGACGCCGACGATCTCGTGGAGGTCGGACTCGTCGCCGCCGACGGCGATCCGCCGGCCCACGGCGCGCTCGCCAGGGAACAGACGGTCGGCCAGCGCGCGGTTGATCACGGTCACGTGGGGCTGCCGATCCCGGTCGGGGGGCGCGAACGGCCGGCCGTCGACGACCGTGATGCCGAGCGCCGCGAAGTAGCCGGTCGTGACGAACTCCCAGCCTGCCGTCGGCAGCTCAGCGGCCGGCAGCGGACGGCCCTCGACGGCGACGCTCGTCGAGGTGCTCTGTCCGCTGAGCGGCAGGCTGGAGCCGGCGGCCGCCGCGGTGACACCGGGCAGCGTCTCGACGCTCTCCAGCACGGCCGCGACGAAGCGCTCGACGTCCTGGCGTCCGTCGTGGTCTTCGGCGTAGGCGGAGACGCGCGCCGTGGAGACGCCGCGGGAGACGAACCCCGGATCGAGCGATCGCAGGCGCACGACGCTCAGGCCGAGGAGCGCGCTGCCCGACGCCAGCGTGAGGGCCAGCCCCACTTGCACCGCGATGATGGCATGGCCGGTGCGCCGACCGCCTCCGTCCACGCGCGCGCCCTGCCTGAGCGCCGCGGCGAGCCGCGCGCGCCGATGGGGGAGGACGCTCAGCGCCAGCACCAGCACCATGCCCAGGAGCACCACGGCCGCGACCACGGGAGCGTCGAAGCGGACGGCGTCCGGCCGTGGCAGGTGCGCCGCCTGGCTCGCCAACAACCGTGCGACGATCGCGCGGGCGACGGCGGTGCCGACCAGGGCGCCGGCGCCGATCAGGAGCGCGTGCTCGGTGACGATCTGGCGGCGCACGCGGAGACGCCCGGCGCCGAGGGCGTAGCGGACGGCGAGTTCGGTGTGCCGGCCCGTGAGGCGCACCGTCACCAGCGCGATCATGTTCACCAGGGCGAGGACGGCGGTGGCGACGGCCGCAAGTCCAGCCAGCCGCAGCGGCGGCCGCATGCGGGCCACGATCTCGTCGTGGAGCGCCGCCACGCGGAACGTGCGTCCGCCGTTGGTCGCCGGGAACTGCGCGGCGAGCCGCTCGGCCAGCGTGTCCACCGCCGCCTGCGCCGCGGCCAGCGATACGCCGGGGCCCAGCCGCACGAGGCCTTCGAAGATCCGAACGTCGCGGCGCTGGGCGAACGCCCCCGGCGGGTCCGGCGCCCGCCAGATCCCGTGCCGCTCCAGGTAGAACACGCCGGCGACCGGAAGCTCGAAATCCACGCCCGGGGCCAGCACCCCGACGACGGTGTAGGTCTGGCCGCTCATCCAGATCGATCGGCCCACCATGTCCGGGGCCGCGCCGAACCGGTCTCGCCACAGCCTGTCGCTGAGGAGCACGTTGGTCCGGCCGCGGTCGGCGTCGGTCAACAGGCGGCCCAGCTGCGGTCTCGCGCCGAGGAGGGCGAAGGCCGCCGGATCCGCGTCCAGCGCGTTGACGCGGTCGACGCCGTCGCCCACACGCAGGCTACCGCGCCCGCCGGCCAGCGCCGCCGCGCCGTCGAACACCGGCGCTGCGCTGAGGTCCCGGAAGTCCGGCAGGCTGACCTGCCCTTCCTCGCCTTGCTGTACCTGCCACAGCACGGCGAGGCGGTGGCCGTCCGGGTAAGGCAGGGGACGCCACAGCAGGCCGTAGCCGATGGCCACGGTGGTGGCGACGGCCGCGACGGCCAGGGCGGTCAGGCCGATGATGCCCAGCGCGAAGGCGGGCCGGCCGCCGAGCGTCCGCCACACCAGCCGCACATCGCCGTCCCAGCCCGCCACGAGGCGCCGCCACGTCACGCCGGCCCGGCCCCGCGCGCGGACGCCTGGCCAGCGCGCCAGTTCCTCCCGCGTGCGGTCGTCGGCGGAGGTCGGATCGAGCCCGCCGTCCACCGCCGCCTGCCACGCGGCGGCCAGATGCTCGGCCACCTCGTCCACGAGATCCGGCGGCGCGTCCTCGATCACGCGGCGGACCTCGGCGCGCCAGCGCCTCACGACGGGCTGCAGCGGGTCGGACGGCCGATCGGGCTGGTCCACCGGGCTACGCCTCGTGGATGCCGGCGACGCGCACGAGTGTCTCGACGAATTCGCGCCACGACCGACGCTGGTCGCTGAGCACCGTCCGGCCGGCCGGCGTGATCCGGTAGAAGCGGCGGCGGCGCTCTCCCGGCTTCTCGACCCAGCGTCCGGCAATCAGGCCTCGGCGTTCCAGGCGGTGCAGCGTGGGATACAGCGTCGCCGTGTTGAACGTCATCGTTCCGCCCGAGCCCGCTTCGATGGTGCGGGCGATGTCGTATCCGTGTCGGGCCCGCGCCTCGAGCGTGCCCAGGATGAGCAGCTCGGCGCTGCCCTTGCGGACCTCGGAGGCAAGCATCGTGCTTGTATATGTAATGTTCTTATCTATGTCAACCCGCGTGGACCTTCGCCACGACGCTCGCGAGGCGCGCGGTCAGTCCCTTGCGGGACGGGGAGGCGTGACGCGATCCGTGCGCCGCGGGGCGGCTAACGGAGGAGCGTGACCGGCACGGCGCAATGCCCGATGACGTGCCGGGCCACCGAGCCCAGGAACATCTCCGTCACCGCGCGCCGGCCATGGGTGCCCATCACCACGTGATCGACACCCAGGCGGGTGACGAAGCCCGCCACCGTGGGCCCCGGGTCGCCGACCGCGATGTGGCGGTCGAAGGCGACGCCGGCCGCCTCGAGGCGCTCGACGGCGGGGGCCAGCACCTTCACGCCCTCGTCGCGATGGTAGGTGTCGAGTTCGCTTTTCGGGACGAACGAGCCCACGCCGCGCACGGGGGGCTGCACGTTCAGCAGGTGCACGCCGGGCGCCAGGCCCCGGCGGACGAGGGCGATCGCGTGGTCCACGGCGCGCAGCGACGCCTCGGAGCCGTCCACCGGCACCAGGATCCGCTCGGGCGCGCTCACGAGGGCCGTCCTTCCAGGAGGTCCACGCCCTCGCCCCGCTGGCGGGCGCGCCGTGCCAGGAGCGCACCGGTCGCCATCACCGCGAGGGCCAGGATCGGCTTGGCGATCAGCGCCTGGGTGTGCGCGTCGTACGGCAGGCGGGTGTGCACCGCCGGATCGCCGATGATGATCTCCCCGGCGACCCACCCGAGGAGGCCCGCGCCCAGGAACACGAGGATCGGGTACCGCCCCAGGAGCCGCAGCACCAGCTGGCTGCCGAAGATGATGAGCGGCATGCTGATGAGGAGGCCCAGCACGATGAGAATGGTCGATCCGCCGGCGGCCGCGGCGATGGCGACGACGTTGTCGAGGGACATCACGGCGTCGGCGAGGACGATCGTCTGGATGGCCGCACGCACCGTCGTGCCGGCGGCGATGTTCTCGCCGTCGCCGCCGCCCTCGGGCAGCACGAGCTTGACCGCGATATAGAGGAGCAGCAGGCCGCCGATCAGCTTCAAGTACGGCACCTGCATGATCCACACGATCACGAGGGTGAAGAGCACCCGCAGCGCGATGGCGCCGAACGCGCCGCCCACGACGGCGATGCGCCGCTGCGCCTCGGGCAGCGTGCGGCTGGCCAGCGCGATGACGACGGCGTTGTCGCCCGACAGCAGCAGATCGATCCCCATGATCTGGCCGAGCCTGACGTAGAACTGCGCCGTCGTGAGTTCGTGCAGCAGCGCTCCCACGACTAGGCGGCCCCCGGGATGGACGGCTGGGCGTTCCCGGCACCGCCAATGACTGGCGGGTGCTTCGCGCCCCGGCTGGCCTGGGCGCAGCCCTGCGGGGCAGCGAGGAATGAGGAGGACGGCAAGACCGTCCTATTCTACGGGAACCTGCCGCCCGAGGGCCGTGCGGAGGTCTAGCCCTTGCCCTTCCGTGCCACGGCCAGGAACGCGTCGACGACCGGCGTGGGAGCGCCGCTCTGGCGGACCATCGCCAGGCGGACCGTGGCGCGCGGGATGGGCTTGTAGACCACCCCCTGCCACGACATTCGCTGCACCGTCTCGGGCACGATCGTCACGCCGACGCCCGCGCCGACGAGGCCGACCGTCGTGTACACCTCGCGGCTCTCCTGCACGACGTTCGGCGTGAAGCCGGCCTCGCGGCACAGGCGCACGACCTGCTCGTGGAGGAGCGGTGCGATGGCCCGCGGGAAGAGCACCCAGGGATCGCCCGCGAGCGCCGAGAGCGGGACGCGCGCGGCGCCCGCCGCGTCGTGCCCGCGCGGGAGGGCGATGAGCAGGGGCTCCCGGGCGAAGAGCTCCACGGCGAGCCGGGGGTCGGCGTCGGCGCCGCGGACGAATCCGACGTCGAGGTCCCCGCGCAGCAGCGCCGCGAGCTGATCGCCGGTCGGCAGTTCGTGCAGGTCCAGGCGCACGCCCGGATGGCGCTGACGGAACGTCCGCACGACGTGCGCCAGCGTGGACAGCATCAGCGTGGGACCGAAGCCCAGGCGGAGGACACCGACGCGGCCCGCGTGGGCCTGGCGCGTGGCCTCCATCGCCGTCTCCACGTCGCGAAGGATGCGCCGGGCCGCGTCGTCCAGCGTCCGGCCGGCGTCGGTGAGCGCGACCTGGCGCGTGTGCCGATCGAACAGGCGCGCCCCGACGAGCGCCTCGAGCTGGCGCACCTGCACGCTGAGCGTGGGCTGGCTGACGCGCAGCCGGAGGGCGGCCCGCCCGAAGTGCAGCTCGTCCACGACGGTCCGGAAGTAGCGCAGGTGGCGAAGCTCGAGCCGTGCGGGGTCGTTCATAGCCGCCAATTATCAATCCGCAGACGGCCGCGTATTGGACATATCAAACACCGGCTGCCACAGTAGGGGGATGCACCCCGCCAGCGCGACGGCCCTCCTCGAGGGCGTCGTGGACTACGCCGGGCTCTTCCCACCGGCGGCGCTGCCGATGCCGGCCGCCGCCGCCGAGTACGCCGCGGCCCTCGCCAGCCCGTCCGCGTGGATGCTCGGGCGCTACGTCACGCCGGCGACGCGCCTGCCCGAGCTCCTCGACGCGCGCCGCGGTGTCGCCGGCGCGCACCCCTGGACGGTGAGTGCGATCGTCAGGGACCGCAGCGACGACGACGTGGCGGCCATCGCCGACTTCAACGCGGCGGCGGCGGGGCTGGCGGTCGTGGATTCGGTGGAAGCCAGGCCGCAGGCGCCCGAGGGCGTCGACTGGCTGGCGGAACGGTGCGCCGCCATCGGCGCCGTCTACGTCGAGATCGCGCCCGATGCCGAGGCGGCGGGCTGGCTGGCGCGCGTGAAGGCCCTGGGGCTTCGCGCGAAGATCCGCACCGGAGGCGTCACGGCGGAGGCCTTCCCGACGCCCTCCGCGGTGGCGGCGTTCCTGGCCGAAGCCCACAGGCTCGACGTGCCGGTGAAGGCCACGGCGGGCCTGCACCACGCGCTGCGCGGCACCTACCGGCTCACCTACGACCCGGCGTCGGCCTCGGCCCGGATGTACCGCTACCTGAACGTCCTGCTGGCCGCCGCCGCCCTCGACGGCGGCGCCACGCCGGAGGCCGCCGAGGCGCTGCTCGTGGAGGCCGATGCCGCCGCCCTCCACTTCGGCGAGGACGCCGTGGGCTGGGGCACCGCGGCCTTTCCGGTGTCCGCGCTCCGGCAGCTGCGTGCGCGCCGTCTCGTCAGCTTCGGGTCCTGCTCCTTCCGCGAGCCCGTGGAAGAGCTCGAGCCCCTCACCGTCCGCTAGATCAGGAGAGTGCACGATGGGTCCGTATCCGCACGACGCGCCGCCGCCGGTCATCAGCGACCAGAATCCGATGGGCACCGACGGCTTCGAGTTCGTCGAGTTCTGCCACCCGCAGCCCGCGGAGCTGGATCGCCTCTTCACGCAGCTGGGCTTCACGGCCGTCGCGAAGCATCGGACCAAGCAGGTCACGCTCTACCGCCAGGGCGGCATCAACCTGATCCTCAATGCCGAGCCCGGATCGTTCGCGGCGCGGTTCGCCGAGGCGCACGGCCCGTCGGCGCCGGCCATGGCCTTCCGGGTGGTGGACGCGCAGTATGCGTTCGATCGGGCCCTGCGCCTGGGCGCGAAGCCCGTGGAGCGCGCGGCGGGGCCCGGCGAGCTGCGGATTCCCACCATCGAGGGCATCGGCGGCCTGCACATCTACCTCGTGGACCGCTACGGCGCCAAGGGCTCCATCTACGACGTGGACTTCGACTGGATCGGCCCGACGGACCCCGCGCCGGCCGGGATGGGCCTTTGGTACATCGATCACCTGACGCACAACGTGCACAAGGGCCGCCTCGACGAATGGGCGGGTTTCTACGAGCGCATCTTCAACTTCCGGCAGATCCGCTACTTCGACATCGCGGGCCGGCTCACGGGGCTGCACTCGCGGGCGATGACGAGTCCGGACGGCAAGATCCGCATCCCCATCAACGAGGACGCCGGCGAGCACGGACAGATCGCGGAGTATCTCGTGCAGTACAAAGGCGAGGGCATCCAGCACGTCGCCCTCGGCGCCGTCGACCTCTACGAGTCCATCGAGGCCCTGCAGGCGCGCGGGGTGGAGTTCATGCCCGCGCCGAACGCCATCTACTACCAGCGCGTAGATCAGCGCCTGCCCAAGCACGGCGAGGACCTGGTCCGGCTCGAGCGGGACGGCATCCTCATCGACGGCGAAGGCGTGGTGGAAGGCGGGTTCACCAAGGTGCTCCTGCAGCGCTTCAGCAAGACCGTGATCGGGCCCATCTTCTTCGAGTTCATCCAGCGCAAGGGCGACGACGGCTTCGGGGAGGGCAACTTCAAGGCGCTCTTCGAGTCGATCGAGGAGGACCAGATCCGGCGCGGGGTGCTGAAGGGCGCCGGCGCCTGAGGGCGCGATCCGAGGCGCGATCGCCCATGCCCTGGTATCGCGCCGCCGCGCGTTCGGACCTCGACGGCCGGGACGTCCTCGGCGTGCGCTGCGGGGACCGCCGTGTGGCACTCTACGCGCTGGAGGACGGCGTGTACGCCACGAGCGACGCCTGCCCGCACATGGGCGCGTCGCTCGCGGGCGGATGCGTGGTGCAGGGCTGGGTGGAGTGCCCGGCGCACCGCGCGCTGTTCGACATCCGCACCGGCGCCGCCGACGGCGCCGTCACCGCCACCGGCGTGCGGACGTTTCCGGTGAAGGTCGAGGGCGGGGCCGTCTACGTGGACGTGCCGGCCGTCGAGGAGAGCGCAGGATGAACCCACCGACTCCCACCCCCGCCGCGCCGGCCGCCGCGAGCGCCGGCCAGCCCACCGTGACGCCCGGCTACATGTCGGGCTTCGGCAACGGCTTCGAGACCGAGGCCCTGCCCGGCGCCCTGCCCATCGGCCGGAACTCCCCGCAGAAGTGCGCCTACGGCCTCTACGCCGAGCAGCTCAGCGGGTCGCCGTTCACGGCGCCCCGGGCCACCAACGAGCGGTCGTGGCTCTACCGCATCCGCCCCACCGTGGCGCACTTCGGCGACTTCGAGAAGGTGGACATCGCCCTGTGGCGCACCGCGCCCAGCCACGAGGCGGACGTGCCGATCGCGCCGATGCGGTGGAGCCCCGTGCCGGTGCCCGAGGGCCCGGTGTCGTTCGTCGAGGGCGTGCGCACGATCACGACCGCCGGCGATGCCGGCTCGCAGGCGGGCATGGGCGCGCACGTCTACGTCGTGACGCGGTCGATGCAGGACGAGTACTTCTACGACGCCGACGGCGAGCTGCTGTTCGTGCCCCAGTCGGGCAGCCTGCGCCTGTGGACCGAGTTCGGCGTCATCGACATCGAGCCGGGGGAGATCGCCGTCATCCCGCGCGGGGTCAAGATCCGCGTGGAGCTCGTGAACGGCCCGGCCCGCGGATATCTCTGCGAGAACTACGGCGGCGCCTTCACGCTGCCGGACCGAGGCCCCATCGGCGCCAACTGCATGGCCAACCCCCGCGATTTCCTCACGCCGGTGGCGGCGTACGAGGATCGGGACGTCCCGTCGCGGCTCTTCGTGAAGTGGGGAGGCGTGCTGTGGGCGTCCGCGCTGGATCACTCGCCGCTGGACGTCGTCGCCTGGCACGGCAACTACGCCCCCTACAAGTACGATCTTCGCCGCTACTCGCCGGTCGGCCCCGTGCTCTACGACCACGCCGACCCGTCGATCTTCACGGTGCTGACCTCGCCGTCGGAGACGCGCGGCACCGCGAACATCGACTTCGTGATCTTCCCCGACCGCTGGCTCGTCGCCGAGAACACGTTCCGGCCGCCGTGGTACCACATGAACGTGATGAGCGAGTTCATGGGCCTGGTCTACGGCCAGTACGACGCCAAGCCCCAGGGCTTCGTGCCCGGCGGCTTCTCGCTCCACAACACGATGCTGCCGCACGGGCCCGACGTGGACGCCTTCGAGACCAACAGCAACGTGCCGCTGGCGCCGAAGAAGCTCGAGCACACGATGGCGTTCATGTTCGAGACACGGTTCCCGCAGAAGGTGACGGCGTTCGCGGCGCGCGCCGAGTGCCGCCAGGACGGGTACGCGAAGTACGGCCACGCGCTCAGGAAGCACTTCGATCCGACGCGGCCGTGATCGGGAGGACCGCGCACCGGCTGGCCCGGGCGCCCCGGACGATGGCGTGCGAGCCCGACGCCGCCGGTGATAGGGTGGAGTCGAGGGTCGCTCGCGGAGCGGCCCGGCCGTCGCGCCGCCAGGCGCCGTCCCGTCTCCACCCACCGCGGTGCCGCGGTCGCGGACGCCGCGTCTCGAGAACGGAGGGACACGATGAAGATCGCCGTCCTCGTGCTCAGCGTCGCCGCCGTCCTGCTGGGCGGTCTGTGGCTCACCCAGGGCCTCGGCCTCGTGACGATCGAGCCCATCCTGTGCGTCGGCGACTGTGCCCCGGTCGTGGGGCCGTCCACGCAGTGGGTGGCCGCCGGCGCTCTCGCGGTGACGGTGGGCGCCCTCGGCATCCTCTACACACGAGCCACGCGCCGGACCGGGCACGGCTGAACCGGCCGTTCCGAGTTGCCGCCGGAGCGGTGCCTCGTCGATCATGAACGGTGATGGCGCCCCTGGACGACACGCACGAGCCCTCCGCGCGCAGCTGGGTGACCTCCGCGAACGGCCACGAGGACTTCCCGCTGCAGAACCTGCCGCTGGGCATCTTCTCCACGAACGCCGACCGGCGGCCGCGCGGGGGCGTGGCCATCGGCGACGAGGTGCTCGACCTCGGCGCCGCGCTCGACGCAGGGTTGTTCGACGGCGAGGCCGCGCACGCGGCGGGCCTGGCGGCCGGACCGACGTTGAACCCGCTGATGGAGGCGGGCGCCAGCCCTCGAAGGGCGCTGCGGGCGCGCCTCTTCGCGCTGCTCGCGGCCGGCGCCGCCGAGACGGACGTCGTGGCGCCGCTCCTGGCGCCCGCGGCGTCGGTCACGGTGCACCTGCCCGCGGCCATCGGCGACTACACCGACTTCTACGCCGGCATCCACCACGCGATGAACGTCGGCCGGCAGTTCCGACCCGACAACCCGCTGCTGCCGAACTACAAGCACGTGCCCATCGGGTACCACGGGCGGAGCTCGTCCATCGTGGTGTCGGGCACGCCGGTCCGCCGACCTGAAGGCCAGCGGAAGGGTCCGGGCGAGGAGGCGCCTGTCTTCGCGCCCTCGCGGCGCCTCGACTACGAACTGGAACTGGGGATCTGGATCGGTCCCGGCAACGTCCTGGGAGCGCCCATTCCCATCGGGGAGGCCGGGGCGCACGTGGCCGGCTACTGTCTCCTGAACGACTGGTCGGCGCGGGACATCCAGGCGTGGGAGTACCAGCCGCTCGGTCCGTTCCTCGCCAAGAACTTCGCGACGTCGATCTCGCCGTGGGTCGTGACGCCGGAAGCGCTCGCGCCCTTCGCCATCCCGCAGCCGCCGCGGCCCCCGGGCGATCCCGCGCCGCTGCCGTATCTGACCGACGCGGACGACGTGGCCCACGGGGCGTTCGACATCGAGCTCGAGGTGCTGCTCTACACCAACTGCCTGAAGGCTCAGGGCCTGCCGCCCGAGCGGCTGTCGATCGGCAGCACCCGTTACCTGTACTGGACCGTGGCCCAGCTCGTCGCGCACCACGCCTCGAACGGCTGCAACCTGCGGCCCGGCGACCTCCTGGGGTCCGGCACGATCTCCACGCCGTCGCCGGGCGGCTTCGGCAGCCTGCTCGAGATCACGGCGGGCGGGGCGCAGCCGATTGCCCTCGCGTCGGGCCGGACGCGCACGTTCCTCGACGACGGGGACGAGGTGATCATGCGCGCGCGCGCGCGCCGAGACGGGCGGGTGTCGATCGGCTTCGGCGAGGTCCGTGGGACGGTCGTCCCGGGCTGACCCGGCTATCGCACCACGATCCCGGCTTCGTTCGAGACCGGGCATCTCTCCATGGCGTTGACGGCTTTCACCCGCACGTCATAGGTGCCGGGCGGCACACCGGGAGCTGGCCCGGCCCAGGCGCAGACTGCCGGCGCCCTGGCCCGGTGCGAGGCCGAATTCCAGCTCGAAATGCGTCGCGTCGCCCGGGTCTCTCCACGCGAGCGTGACGGCGCGAACGGCGGCCGGAAGAGGACCGGACCGATCCGGTCGTGCCTGGCGGGTGTGAACGCCGCTTCCCATGATCGGCAGACGACTGCCCAGAGCGGGCGCTCGACGACCCGTCACCGTTGACCCGTCCGAGCCGATGCGGGCATGTCGATTGCAGCCAGCGCTCTCAGCCTTCAGCGCACGGTGTGCATCGCCGGTGGATTCGCAACCCCCCCTCGCGCCACCGCTTCGATTCCGTGCGGCCTGACCGGGGAGCTGAGGATGGAGTCTTCAGGCGTAGGCAATGGCGAGGGTCGGCCCAGGCCCGCGCGGCGCCGAGGCTGGCTGCTGATCACGGTGGTCGGCGCGGCGATCGCCGCAGGGTGCGGATCCAACTCGGCGGTCACATCGACGGGCCCCACTCAGTCGAAGTGCCAGGTCGCCCTCGCCCCGTCGTCGGCAAGCCTGGGCCCCGGCGGAGGCACCGGCAGCGTCACCGTCACGACATCTCCCGAATGCCCGTGGGACGTCACGTCCAGCGTGGCCTGGGTCTCAGGCCTGACGCCTGCATCGGGTCAGGGCAGCGGCACCGTCAGTTTCCAGGTGGCACCCAACCCCCTTCCTGCGTCGCGGGACGGCGACATCGTCGTCAACGACGATCACCTGACGGTGTCCCAGCAGGCGGCTCCCTGCCAGTTCGACCTCCAGCCGGCGAGCCTGACGGTGCCGGCGGCGGGTGGCACGACACCACTCGCGGTGTCTACGGACGGCGCGTGTTCCTGGCGGCTGACGGCCGACGTCGGCTGGATCACCTTCGCCTCGCCTGAGACTGGCAGCGGCGCCGGCACGGTGGCCCTCCGCGTCGCGCCGAACTCCGGTCTCGACGCGCGGGTGGGCACGATCGCGGTGGGCGACGTCCAAGTCGCGGTCACCCAGAATGGCGCGATGCCTGACCCGACGTGCGTCTACTCGATCACGGTGACGACCGTCTTCCCCTTGCCCGCGTCTGGCGGGGTGGGGACCGTTGCCGTCTCCACCACGCCGGCCTGCGCGTGGACGGCGGTCGGCACGGCGCCGTGGATCGCGGTGACGGCCGGGGCCGCAGGCCGGGGCCAAGGCGTCGTGACGTTCAGCGTGGCGGGCAATCCTGGGGGCGCCCGCGCTGCCACGCTCGCGGTCGCCGGCCACGCGGTCGCCGTCACGCAGGACGCCGCCATTCCCTGCACGTACACGATCAGTCCACGGAGCGCCTCGATCCCCGAGACCGGCGGCACGCGAACGGTCACGGTGACGGCGGCGGCCGGGTGCACGTGGACGGCCGACGCCAACGACGCCTGGATCACCGTGGTGTCCGGGGCCCGTGGGAGCGGCGACGGCGCCGTCACGTTCAGCGTGGCCGCCAACGCGGGCGGCGCCCGCACCGGCACCATCGCCATCGCTGCGCAGACTTTCACCGTGTCGCAGGCCGCGGCGCCGCCGCCCTGTGCCTACGCGATCGCCCCGAAGACGGCGTCCATTCCCGAGACCGGCGGCACGCAGACGGTCATGGTGACGGCGGGAGTGGGGTGCACCTGGACGGCCGACGCCAACGACGCCTGGATCACGGTGGTGTCCGGGGCCAATGGGAGCGGCGACGGCACGGTCACGTTCGCCGTGGCCGCGAACGCAGGCAGCGCCCGCACCGGGTCGCTGACGATCGCCGGGCAGACGTTCACGGTGAGTCAGGCTGCCGCTCCAGTCCCGTGCTCCTACTCGATTGCCCCGACGACGGCGTCGATGCCGGACACCGGCGGCACGCAGACGGTCATGGTGACGGCGGGAGTGGGGTGCACCTGGACGGCCGACGCCAACGACGCCTGGATCACGGTGGTGTCCGGGGCCAATGGGAGCGGGGACGGCACGGTCACGTTCGGCGTGGCCGCCAACACGGGCGGCGCCCGCACCGGGTCGCTGACCATCGCCGGCCAGACGTTCACGGTGAATCAGGCTGCCCTCGTCTGCGCCTACACGGTGAGCCCGACGGCCTTCACCTTCTCCGACGCCGGAGGCAGCGGGTCGGTCACCGTGTCGGCGAGCGCCGGGTGTGCCTGGACGGCACAGCCGGCCGAGGCGTGGATCACCATCACGTCGGGAGGCACCGGCACCGGCGACGGCACCGTGGACTTCAGCGTCGACAGCCACAGCGCCAAGAAGGACCGGACCGGCACGATGACCATTGCTGGCCAGACCGTCACGGTCCTGCAGCGAGGAAAGCCTTGAAGGCCCGGTCGTGCCACCACCCGGCGGGCCTGCGCCTGGCGACGCTGGCCTCGGCGTGCCTGCTGTGGGGCGGAGCGACCGCGTCGGCGCAGTCCGAGCAGTCGGTGACGGACGTGCTGAGGTTCCTGATGACCAACCGCTCGATACCCACCGACGACTTCGTTCGTGACGAGGAGGCGGCGGCGGAGACGGCCCGCGTCCTCGCGCGGTTCCTCACCCTGGAGCTGGCGACGCTGCCCGTGCCCACGTCGGCGGGCGGATTCACCTATCGCCTCGATCCCGCGCTCGGCACGGTCGTCCGATCGAGCGACAGCTTCGGTCCGTTCTTCGCCGAGCGATCGCTGTCGGCGGGCCGGAATCACGCCTCCGTCGGTCTCGCCTATCGCAGTTCCTCGTTTCGCGACATCGACGGACGCAACCTGCGGGACGGCACCCTGATCTCGACGGCGAGCGTCCTGCGCGGGTCCACCGTGCCCTTCGACATCGAGACCGTCGCGCTCCGGATCCGTACCGACACGGCGACCCTGACCGGCAACTACGGCGTCAGCGACAGGGCTGACATCGGAATCGCCGTGCCGTTCGTGCGCGTGCGCCTCGACGGTCAACGGGTGGACACCTATCGCGGGCGCACGGTCGTGCAGGCCGCGGGTTCTGCCTCGGCGTCCGGCGTGGGTGACGTCGTGCTGCGGACCAAATACAACGTGTTCCGCGAAGGCGCGAGCGGCTTGGCGGTCGCCGGAGAGGTCCGGCTGCCCGTCGGTCGCGAGGAGGATCTGCTCGGCGGTGGCCGGACGACCATCACGCCGCGGCTGATAGCCTCGTACGAAGGTTCGCGGGTGGGCCTGCACGGTGACGTGGGCTACGCGTTTCGCGAGTCGTCGAACGTGCTCGGATACGCCGCGGCCCTCACGGTGGTGGCCGCACCGAGGTTCACGGTCGTCGGCGAGCTCCTGGGCCGCAGGATCGAGGGGCTCGGCCGCCTCGCTGACACGACCCAGCCGCACCCGCGGCTGGTCGGTGTCGACACGATCCGATTGACGCGCGTCGCGCGGACCACGGATCGCATCCTCTTGGCGGCAGGCATCAAATGGAACGTCGCGGACACGTGGCTGGCGACGGCCAACGTCCGGAAAGCGCTCACGAGCGACGGACTGGACGCCGGGTGGGTGCCGACGGTGACGCTGGAGTACACCCTTGGACGATGACGTGATCCCGCGCACGCCATCCGGGGCGCGCAGACAACGCCGGGATCCGGAATCGCCGGCGACGGCCGCGCCGTCCCCGCACGGGCCCTGCCAGTTGGTCGCCGAAGCGCGCAGGCCCTGGCCATCGACTCGCGAGTGGCGGCCGGACGGCAGGGTCACACGCGCCGCGCGGACCTCCCCCGACGCGGATGCGTCGCCTGATTTGGTCTGGGTGGATATCGGTGCCGAGGGGCTCGAGGCGTTCGACCCGCCGCGTCGCGTGGCGACGGCCGGGTCGGGTCTGACGCCGCCGCCGCGGCCCTGCCGGGCTCCGTCCGAGCCCATGGGCGTCGCACGGTGGACGCCGTCCTCCGGCCGGCGACCACCGCTGCCAGGCTACGACTGGGCGAGGCACGCGATCCGCGCGGCGCTCCTTTGTGCCGTCGTCTCCGCGGCGGTCGACAGGCTGCCTGCGTTCCGGCCGGAGACCGAGGCCGCCGTGACCGAGCCGACTGGACCGCTGCAGGCGTGGTCGGGCCTGCCCGTCGTCCTTCCCTTCCTGGCCGCCGCGCATCCGGTCCAGCCGATTGACGTGGCCGCCCGGCCTGACGGCGTCGCGGCGCCCGGTCCACCGGCGGCCACGACCGAGCCGGCAGACGGCGCTCGCGCGACTGCAGCGGCGCCCGCCGGCTCAGGGCCGCGTGACCTGCCGGCTGCGCGAACGCCTGGGGCGGCCCGCCCGCCGCTCGCATCCCCGGCGTTCCCCGTGCCGGACGCGCGCGGGACACCCGCCTCGGAGGCCGCGCCGGCGCGATTGACCGCCAGGGCCGTCACCGGCGTTCCCTCCAGGCTTGCCCCGGCGGTGTCCTCGACGAACACCAGCGCGATCGTCGATTCAGCCCCGCGGCCCGTCGCCGTCGAACAGGGCGGCGCGGCACCACCTGCGGAAGCAGCTCGGCCCGCCGCAGGGCCCGCGTCTCCCGCCGCCGGTGCCTCGAGCCAGGAGCTCGAGGCCCGGGCGATCGAGCGCGTCCTCGGGCGATATCGGAGCGCCTTCAACCAACTGGACGCCGGCGCCGCACTGACGGTGTGGCCGACCGTGAACCGCCGGACGCTCGCCCGCGCATTCGAGCAGCTCGAGGGCCAGGTCGTGTCGTTCGACGGATGCGACATCCAGATCGCCGACCGGTTCGCGGAGGCGGCGTGCCACGGCAGCGCCCGCTACGTGCCGAAGGTGGGCAGCCGGACGCCGAGAGACGGGGCGCGCAGGTGGACCTTCAGACTCCGCAAGACCGCCGACCGCTGGCTGATCGACCGCGTCGATGCCCGGTGAGCCAGTTCGTCGTCGGCACCGAACCTGAGGCAGTCACTGCCTGGCGGGTGCTGTCGGCGAGCACGCTCGGGTCGCGTACGCCGTTCGTTCGGTGGCTCTCTCGGTATGGGCGCCAAGCTCCAGCGGAGGAGACGAGACGAGGTGGTCGGCCACTCCCGACATCGGAGCCTTCCCCATTCGAGGCAGCGGTCGGGCAGGTCGGGATGCTCGTGGTGCCCGCGACGTACAGTGGCCGTGCGGCCGCCACGAGGGTGCAGCACCGGTGTGTCGGCCGGGCCGGGTCCGATGCCGCGCCGCTGGTAGAGAGACACGATGCCGCCCCGGCAGGCGCGGACGAGGCCGGTGCCGAATGCCGGGGAACTGCGAAGTCTCCGAGCCAGCACGTCACCGCCGTCTGGTCCACCCTCCTCCACCAGCAGCCAGCCCGCGTGCGAGGCGGCCCCTCCCGCGAGGGCCGCATCCCATTCGGGTTGATTGCCTTCGTGCAGGAAGTCGGCGACGTCGAGGCCGATGCGCGACAGTTCCTGCACGTAGTGCGCGAGCGAGGCCATGCTGACCATCACCGGTTCGCCTCGATAGGCGTGCGCCAGGCAGGCGGTGACGGCCCGTCGTTCGGCGCGGTGGATGCGGTCCTGCAGCGCCTCGCGCAGGAGAGGCGCCGCGCGTAGCGGGGGCGCGCCCGCCAGTGCGGCGAGCAACACGGCTGGTCCGAGCACGAGCGCACAGCGGCCCGCCAGTCCGACCGCGATGCCCACGGCGAGCACGAGGACGGGCAGGACCGAGATTTCGTAGCGGGCCCGGAACGGATGGCCCTCGACGTAGGCGAGATACGGCAGGAGGACGGCGGCACCCAGGCTGAGCGGCACGAGCAGCGACGTCCGTCGCGCCGTCCCGATGGCCACGAACGCCACGCCTGCGGCGGCGACCGCCCCGACGCCGAGCAGCCAGGGGCCAGCCAGCGTCGTGGCGGCGTCGAGCATCCAGTGCCACGCGACGAGGGGCTGTCCGTGCAGGCGCGGATCCGGCACGAAGAACCCGCCCGTGGCCAGCCACTGACCGACAGTCGCGCGGCTCAGGCACAGAAAGGCCAGAACGGCCAGCGACGGGGCGCGGGCGAGCCGCCATCCCGCGCGTGCAAGGTCCGGCGCGGCCATCCCGCGGCGCCACCGGGCGCCCAAGGCCACGAGGACCGCGGCGGGTGTCACGGCCCAGGCTTCGTACCGCGTCAGGCAGGCGGCCGCCATCCACCACGCGACCGCGCGAGGCGGCGCCGGGTCGTCGCTCGACGCCCACGCCGTGAGTCCCCAGAGGGCCATGAGCAGCGCGGCGTACAGCAGCGGCTCGGTGAGCGGCGTGACATGCAGGTACAGCACATTCGGATTCAGGACGTAGAGCGCCACCGCCGTCAGCGCTCCAATCGCCGAGCCCGTGAGGCGGCGCACGATCGCGCTCACGCAGGCGGCCGAGAGACCCAGGGCCGCCACCGAGATCGCGACGGCCGAGGCGCCGGTGCGGTAGAAGGCGTCCACCTGCACGGGCAGCATGTTCAGCAGGTGTGGCAAGGGCAGCCACACGGCGCCGATCTGCGTCCACCCCGGCGTCCGGCTGTCGAGGATCCGCCGCGCGACGACCAGATGCGCTTTCGCGTCCGGGTCGGCCAGCGACCAGCCGGTCGTGCCTGCCAGGACGCTCGCCACGATGCCCGCCGCCCAGGCCACAAGGCACGCAGCGCGGGACAGGCGATCGAATCGAGGCATCACAGGCGAGCGTCGGCCATGCCCGTCCAGAATGCAAGGCGTAGTTCGCCCCGGCAGGCCGTTCCTCCGCGTGGCCGGTCCGATCACGGCACGAGTACGGCGGCGGCCGCCTCGACGCTCACGGCCACGTCGTCCGAGTCGAGCAGCGTGTCGTCGACGTGCACGCGCCCGGCGCGCACGAGTTCCACGCGTCGGGCCTGCCAGAGCGGCAGCGGGGGGCACCGGCCGAGTGTGGTGTCGCCGCGGATCCACGCCTGCAGCAGGGGCCGGTGTTCGGCGTAGGCCGCGACGACCGTGAGGGTCGCGTCGAACGGCGAGGCTTCGGCCAGCGCCAGGTTGGGGCCCACCATGCCGATGTTGAGCACTTCCAGCAGCAGCAGCCGGGCCGCGTGCGTGACCCCGTCGATCGTGAACCGGCAGTGCTCGGCCGCGATGGCGTCGAGGTGGTCCGACTGTGACAGCCGCGCCAACGCCAGCCGGGCGTCGGGCTGGGCGCCGGTGTGCCCGCAGGGCTCGGCCAGCGCGATGCCCTCGGCGACCAGTCCGCAGCCGACGCTTTCGACGAACCGGCGCGTGCCCCACGCCCCCGTGGCGGCGCCGATGTCGAAGCCCCGGACCTGCGCCGTGCGCCATTGATCGACGGCCGCGTCGAGATCGCCCGGCACCCGCAGGCTCGTCGCGATGTTGTTGGCCGTGCCGACCGGCAGGATGGCGATCGGCACGCGCGAGGGCGGCAGGGCCGCCAGCGTGGCGCTCACGGTGCCATCGCCACCCGCGACGGCGATGAGGTCGAGCCCCTCCAGGGGCAGTGCCCATACGCCGTCGACCCGGGTCGCGATGCCTTCGACCGAGTGCCCATGGCGCCCGAGGCAGGCGACCAGTTCTGGCTCGCGCGCGGGGCTGTTGTGGATGAGGCCGACACGCACTCCCACCTCCGCACCCTGACCCTGCGCCGGAATGACGTCACCGCCTCTGAAGGCGCCAACCCCTGCGCGCGGTCTTACCGCTTCCTGGCGGCGCTCCTGGAGTCTCCGTTGCGGCGAGACGACCGGCGTGACGGCGCGGGTGGCACGTCCGCCCCTTTCTCGCGCGCTTCGCTGAGACCGATGGCGATGGCCTGCGAGCGGCTCGTCACCTTCCGGCCCGAGCTGCTGCGCAGCGTGCCCTTCTTGCGGCGCCGCATCGCCGACTCGACCGCCTTCGAGGCCTTCCCGCCGTACCTGGCCATGAGTCCTCCTGTTGCCTGGCCGGGCGTGGGCCGTGTTGCCGCGCCAAGCGCGTCGCCCACCGTCGAGTCGTGCAACTTCGGCGCCGCCCCATCCATCGGGCTGGCTGTCGCGCGGGCACGGCGGCATCGGCCGGCATCCGCGGGCATCGCGCCCGTGGCTTGGCGTCCGTGCGTACTCGCTGGTGACCGCGATTCGGGCCTGGCCTCCCGCCGCCGCCTCAGGCCTGACGCCGACCGCCACAAGATGGGCGGGCCACGGCCCGCGGCTGTGTCGCGGGCTGCCCAGTGTACGAAGCCGGGCGCCGGGCTCAGTTCCGGCCCGTCCGCCCGGCCAGCGAGGCCACGGCGGCGACGAGCTCGGCCGGATCGACGGGCTTGGCCAGGTGGGTCTGGAATCCGGACAGCATCGCGCGCTTGCGGTCTTCGAGCCGCGCCAGCGCCGTCAGGGCCGCGGCTGGCACCGTCGCCAGGGGCGGCGGCATGTGGCGCACGCTCCGGATGAACTCGTAGCCGTCGCGATCGGGCATGCCCACGTCGCTGACCACGACGTCGGGGACGAGCCCGTTCTCGAGCAGCCGCTGCGCCTCGTGGGCCGAGCCCGCCGCGGTCACCTCCGCGCCGGCGTCTTCCAGCAGGCGCCTGACGACTTCACGCGCGTCCTCTTCGTCGTCGAGCACCAGCACCTTCAGGCCCGTCAGCGACGCGCTCGGCTGCGGGACTGCCGGCGGGCCCTCCATGCCCTCGGGGCCGTTCGGTGTCGCCAGGGCCAGCGGCAGCCTCACGGTGAACGTCGCGCCCTGGTGCTCGCCGTCGCTCGCCACGTCCACCGTGCCGCCGTGCAGCTCCACCAGGCTCTTCACGATCGACAGGCCCAGGCCCAGGCCGCTCTGCCGGCGGCTCGTCGCGGCGTCCGCCTGCCGGAATCGATCGAAGACGTGATCGAGCAGGTAGGGCGCGATGCCGATGCCGGTGTCGGTCACCTGCAGGTGCACGTGGCTGTTCACCTTCCGCAGCGTCACCTGCACCTGGCCGCCGCGCGGCGTGAACTTGACGGCGTTGCTCAGCAGGTTCCAGACGACCTGCTGCAGGCGGGCGGCGTCGCCGCGGACGATGGCCGCCGAGCCGAGCACCTGCTGGAGCCGGACGCCCTTGGCGTCGGCCGACGGCTGCGCCGAGAGGATGGCCTCCTCGATCACGGACGCCAGGTCGACGCGCTGCACGTCGAGCCGCATCTTGCCCGACAGGATGCGGCCCATGTCGAGCAGGTCGTCCACCATCTGCGACTGCCGCCGGGAGTTGCGATCGATGACGTCGATGGCCTTGGCCACCGTGTCGGCGCCGCGATCCTGGCGCAGGACGCCCACCCAGCCCAGGATCGCGTTCAGGGGCGTGCGCAGCTCGTGGGAGAGCGTGCTCACGAAGTCGTCCTTGATCCGCGCCGCCCGTTCCGCCTCGGATCGCGCCGCCCGTTCGCTCGCCAGCAGCTGCACGCGCTCCTCGTCGGCCAGCTTCTGCTGTGTGATGTCGCGCGCCGTGGCGACCAACCGGGCGATCCGTCCGCCAGAGTCCGTGGCCGCCGTCACGATGACGTCCCACCAGCGTGCCCCGGCGCCGTCCACATGGCTTGCGGCGAAGCGTCCCTCGCCGCCCGACCGCGCGGTCTGCAGGGCGTCCTGGACCTCGTGCTCGTGCCCCGGCCAGTAGGCGACAAACGGCGTGCCCTCCGCGCCAGGCGTCGCGGTGGACGGCAGCGTACGAAGACCGGCCGTGTTCAGGAAGGCCACATCGCCGGCGGGTGAGAGCACCGCGATGCAGTCGGGCGAGCTGTCGAGCAGGCTGCGATTGAAACTCTCGCTCTGCGCGAGGTTGGCGGACGAGCTCGCCGCGTCCCGCTCCGCCTCGAGCCGCGCGATCGTCTCGGCGGCCAGCTCGACGCGGCGCTGTTCCATCGTGCGGCTCAGCGCCCAGCCGAGCGTGCTCAGCAGGAGCGTCATGGCCACCGCCGCGAGGCCGAAGCCCCGGGCCGCGGCCGATGCCGCCGCCGCCTGGCGCGTCCGCTCCGCGGTGAGCGAGCGCTCCTCGGACTTGAGCGTTGCGGCAACCAGCCGCACCGCGTCCATCGTCCGCTTGCCGTCGGCGCTGCGGACCCCCGCGATGGCTGCCTGCACGTCCCCGTCGTCGTAGTGGCGCAGGTTGGTCTGCATCTCGAGCAGGCGGTCGTCCACCAGCTTCGAGAGGCGGCCGAGGTCGTCCCGACGCAAAGGGTCCTCGGCCACGAAGGCCGCGAGGCTCACGAGGGCTTCGCGCGCCCGCGTGTCGATGCCGCGGTAGGGCTCCAGGAAGATCGGGTTGCCCGTGAGCAGATAGCCGCGGTAGCCGGTCTCGGCGTCCACGAGGACGGAGACCAGCCTGTCCACCGCGCGCGTCACCGCCTCGGAGCGCTCGATGTCGTCGTAGGCGTCGGTGAGCTGGCCGTACTGGGACGCCGCCACGGCGCCGAGGAGGGCGAGGAAGACGATGGCCGCCGCCATCAGCCAGCGCCACCAGGCGGCGATCGTCGTGCTCAGCTCGTTCGGATGCATCGAAGACTCGCCGCAGCCGGCGTCCGGATTCCCGCGCGCACGGCCGCGGCAGCCGACGCCGGCGCGTCGGGAGCGGCAGACCAGTCGGACGGCCGCGTCAGCCGCTATCATAGCTCGGCCCTCCGGACCCTCGCTCATGACGCGGCGCCGCTTCGACGCGACGATCACCCACTTTGCCACGCGGCTGGCGGCCGAGCACCGGACGCTGGCCAGGGCGTGGCTCGATCGCCTCGAGACCCTGCTGGACGTGGAGCGCGGCCACGTGTTCCCCAGTCCGCAGCTCCTGGACCACATCCCCGATCTGCTCCGTGAGATCGCCGCGTACCTGCGGGCGCCGGAAGACGAGGAAATCGGCGCGAACACCGCGGTCATGCAGAAGGCCGCCGAACTGGGGCTCCTGCGCTTCGACCAGCAGGCGTCGGTCCATCAGCTGCTGCGGGAGTACCAGTTCCTCAGCGAGATCCTCGAGGGCTTCTTCGCCCGCGAGGCCGCGGAGTTCGGCGAGGACACCGAGCCCACGGCCGCCCTGCTCGCCTCGGCGCGGGCGCAGCGCGCGGTTCGGGAACTGCAGCGCAAGACCGTGGACGCCTTCATCGCGCGCTACGCCGAGACCATCGAGCGGCAGCACGGACAGTTGCGCAGCTTCGGCCGGCTGGTGAGCCACGAGATTCGGCAGCCGCTGGGGGTGCTGCAGGTACTGACGCGGCTCATCGAGCCGGGCGACGACCCCGAACAGCAGCGCCTGCTGCACACCTTCCAGCGCAACGTCGTGCGTCTGGCCGACGTCGCCGGGAAGCTCGAACGCCTGGCCCGCCTCACCCGCCGGGCCGACCTGCAGCCGAACGGGCAGGCCGTGGATCTCGGCGCCGTCGCGCGCGACGTCGCCGGGCAGCTCGCCGACATGGCCGACGTGCGTGGGGTCACGATCGAGATCGCCGACGACCTGCCGTCGCTGGCCGCCGATGCCGGCCGGGTCGAGCTGGTGCTCATCAACCTCCTTGCCAACGGCGTCAAGTACAGCGATCCCGACAAGCCGTCGCGCCTCGTCCGGGTGCGGCACGACCCGGGGTCGGACGGACTGCGGCTGCGGGTGGAGGACAACGGCCTCGGCATTCCCGCGGCGACCCGCGCCCTCATCTTCGAGCAGTTCGTGAGGGCGCACGCGCACCGCGACGACGAACTCGGCTCGCAGGGCCTCGGACTCGGCCTCTCGATCGTCCGGGAGTGCATGGACGCCATGGGCGGCACGGTCCGGGTCGAATCGGAGGAGGCCGTCGGCACCACCTTCGTGCTGTTCTGGCCGGCGGCCAGGGAGTCGTGGGCGACCGACCGCGGACCGCAGGAGCTGGGGGGCCGGGAAGCAGGTGGCGCGTGACCGTACTGCTCGTCGATGACTTCGCCGATGCCGTGGAGGTCTGGGAGATGTTCCTGGGCGCCGCCGGCTTCACCGTGGTCACGGCCGCCGACGGGCGGTCCGGACTCGAGAAGGCCACGGCGCTCAAGCCCGACGTGGTCGTGATGGATCTCCAGATGCCGGGCCTGACGGGCGCCGAAGTGGCCCGGGCGCTGCGCGGCGACCCGGCCACTCGGCACATTCCGCTCATCGCCGTCACCGGCCACTCGCGCGTGCACCTCGGCGACGCGCAGGCCGACGGGTTCGACAGCCTGATCGTGAAGCCCTGCGATCCCGACGACCTCGTCGCCGAGATCCGCCGCCTCGCCAGGCCGGCCCGCTAGGGCGGGCCGCGCCTCGTCGTGCCGCCGTGACCGATCCGGCACGCGGCTGGCGACCGGCACGACTTCTGCTCTTCTCCTCCGGAGTGCCATCAACGCACAGCAACCGAGGAGGACGTATGAACGAAGATACCCTGAAAGGGCAGTGGAAGCAGCTGAAGGGGAAGGTTCGCGAGCAGTGGGGCCGGCTGACCAACGACGACGTGGACCAAATCGAAGGGGCGTCGGAGCAGCTCGTGGGACGGATCCAGGAGCGCTACGGCATCCAGCGCGACGAGGCTCAGCGCCAGTACGACGAGTGGCTCAGCCGCACGGCCCGCCCGTCCACCGCCGGGTAGCCCCGGTACCTGGCGGACCCTGAGGCACGCCCCCAGTGCTTGTCTACCTGCACGTTCGTGATTCCGCGGCGGAGGGGCCGCCGGCGTGAGGAGCATCCTCCGTCTTCTCTGGGAGCGGGCGACCACCAGCTTCTGGCTCTGGCCGGTGCTGATCACGCTGTCCAGCATCGCCGGCGCCCTCCTCGCCATTTCCGCGGATCGCCAGTGGGCCGACGTGTTCCGGGCGCCCGCGACCGTCGGACTCCTGTTCGGCGGGAGTCCGGCCGGCGCGCGGACGGCGCTCAGCACGATCGCCGGCGCCATGATCACGATTGCGGCCCTCGTGTTCTCGACCACCATGATCGCGCTGACCCTCGCGTCCAACCAGCTGGGCCCGCGGGTGATGCGCGTGTTCATGGCCGATCGCGGCACGCAGATGTCGCTCGGCGTCTTCATCGGCACGTTCGCCTACTGCCTGGTGGGGCTCGGCGCGGTGGACGACACGGCTGCGGCGCGCTTCGTGCCTCGCCTGACCGTCTCGGGCGCGTTCGTCCTGGCGCTGACCGGGCTGGGCGTGCTCATCTACTTCCTGCATCACGTGGCTCGCGCCATCCAGGCGCCGGTGGCGATCGCGTCGGTGGCCGCGGACCTCGACCGGTCGGTGGCCCGACGGTCCCGGACTGGCCCGGACCAGCCCGGCCCGCGCGTGCGCCCCGTGGACGTGTCGGCGAGCGACGATCTCGTGGTGGCGGCGACGCGCAAGGGCTACGTGCAGATCGTGGACGCCGAGGCGCTCGCGGCGGTCGCGTGCGCGCACGATGTCGAGGTCCGCGTGTCCTGCCGGGCCGGGGATTTCGTGTTCCCGGGCGTGCCGCTGGCCCGCCTGCGCCTCCCTGCGGGCGAGGCGCCTGCGGCCGACAGCCGCCGGATCGCCCATGACGTGGCGGGTGCGATCGCGGTGGGGGAGGAGCGCACGCCCGTCCAGGATCTGGCCTTCCAGTTCGACCAGCTGATCGAGATCGGCATCCGGGCCCTCTCCCCGGGGATCAACGACCCCATCACTTGCCTGTCGTGCCTGCACCAGTGCACGGCGGCCCTGGCCGCCATCGCCGCCCAGCCGGAACCGGGGCGGATCGTTCGCGACTCGACGGGCCGTGCCCGCGTCTTCCTGCGCGAGCGCGACTTCGAGGACTTCGCCGGGCTCGTCTTCAACGGCCTGCGGACCTACGGCGCCGGCAGCCGGCTGGTCGTCCTGGCGCTGCTCGACGCCCTGGGACAGCTCGCCCGCACCGTGGCGCCCGCCTGGCGCCCCTGCCTGGACGATCACGCCGAGCGGATCGTCGCCGACGCACGGCGCCGCATCGACAACGAAGCCGACCTGCGGGACATCACCGCGGCCCTCGCCGAGACCAGGGCGCGGCTCGGCGGCGGCGCCCGATCGCGTGCCGTGAGTTAGCCGTCGACGCCCGGAGGGGGCGCGCCGCCAGGGGCCGCGAGGGGCGTGCCCGGCAAAGCGCGGCGACCGTTCAGCGGGCGCCAGGCTCCGTCTCTGCCGGCGACTGCGGGTCGCACGGGAAGGTCACGCGCACCACCCGAGAGGGTTCGGGGCCGCCGTCGCAGCGGCCGGCGGCTGCCGCAATCGTGCGGCACGCGAGCGCCGGAGCGAGCCCTGGGAACGCCCACGGATCGAACACGTACGCTTCGTCCCGGGCCGGCCGGCCCGGCGCATCCACCCGGAACTGCAGCGTTCCGCCTTCCGTCGTCCCGGCGCACGCGCCCCCGGTGGCGCCTGCCAGCGACACCAGGAGCGAGGCCACCGCGTCGGCCACGGTCAGGCCAGCGGCCTCGAGCCGCACCACGCCTGGACCGACGGCCGAGACGTCCACGGTCACGCCCTGCGCGCCCGCCGACTCGGCCACGCGCGCGGCGAAGGCGGCCGTCTCGACCGTGGCGATCTCGCCGACGGGCAGCGGCGTGAGCCACCGGGCGGCGTCCGCGCAGAGCGTGGTGATGGTGCGCAGCGCGTCCTGCGTCTTGCCGATGGCGCGGTCGAGCGCGTCGGCATCCTGCAGCCGCTGCTCGCGCATGAGGCGCAGGTAACCGCCCGCCACGCCAAGGGGGCTTCGCACGTCGTGCAGCAGCGTGTCGAGCACGCGGTCGAGGTCGTTCATGCCGCTCCCTGCCGCAAAGGTGATGCCGGTTCACGCATCGTAGCGCGCTCCTGCCGGTCCCGCACGCAGGCCGCCGCGGCCTTGCCCATTGTCAGTAGCGCGCGACACGCGGGGCTCCCGGGCGCGGGCCGCGCGGTTGCCCGATTGATGGCGTGCGCGCGCCCGGGTTGGACGTCGGCTGGTCCGATCGCGCGGCACATCGCTTGCTCCTTCGGTGTCGGACCCGCGGGCGAGGGCGCAGGGTCGCACCTACGGGAGGGACCGATGAGACGCATGACCAAGACGGTTGCACTCACGGCGGTCGTCGCGGCGCTGGCGTTGGCCCCGGCCTGTTCGGACCGCGCGGAGTCGCGCACCGGGCAGGCGGCGCGCGACGCGGCCAACGCCGCCGAGCAGGCCGGAGACGCGGTGAGCGAGGCGGCCAGGAACGCCGGCGCCGCCGTGATGGACGGCGGCCGAGCGGCCGGCGCGGCCATGGAAACGATGGACGTGAAGGCGGCGCTCGTCGCGGAACCGCGCCTGCATGCCGGCGATATCAACGTCGACACGGACCACGAGACGAAGACCGTGACCCTGAAGGGCCGGGTCGGCACGGAGATGGAGAAGACCCTGGCGGAGGACATCGCGGCGAAGCACGCGTCCGGCTACCGCGTGATCAATGCGCTCATCGTGGCCGCGCCGTAGGCCGCGGCGTCACGCACCGGGCGCCGGCTCGGAGATGCCGCACTCCTTCATCTTCGTCAGGAGCGTCTTGTAGCTGACGTCGAGGTGGTCGGCCACCTTCCGGCGGTTCCAGCGGAAGCGCGCGAGGGCTTCGAGGATCGCCTGGCGCTCGGCCTTCTGCGCGGCGGCCTTGGCCACCGCGTGGAGCCCGATCTGCGCGGGCTCGGGATCCTCGGCTGGCGGCGAGGCGTCCGCGCCCGTGCCGGCGTCCGGCGACGTGACCGCGGCAACCGGCGGCGGCTGACTCGGCACCGCAACGGCAGGCGCTGGCGCCGGGGGAGGCTCGACGGCTCGTGCGGCCGTGCCCTCCGCCGGCGCCGGCAGCGGCGCGGCATCGGCCGGGGGCGCCGCGGCCCGCGGGTCCCCCAGCGCGGATAACTGGGGCGGTTCGCCGACCACGTGCGCGCCGGTGGCGCGCAGCCGGTCGATCTCGGCGAGGATGAGCGACTCGTCCTGCAGCACCACCAGGCGCTTCATCATGTTCTCGAGCTCGCGGATGTTGCCGGGCCACGAGTATTGCTGGAGGGCCTGCAGCAGCGTCGCCGACGGGCGGAGGGCCGGGCGTCCGTATACGCCCGTGTACTTCGCCATGAAGAACTCGACGAGCGGCGCGATCTCGTCCCGCCGTTCGCGCAGCGGCGGGATGCGCAGCTCGATCACCTGGAGCCGGTAATAGAGATCCTCGCGGAACGTGCCCGCGCGCATCATGGCCTCGAGGTCGCGATTGGTGGCCGCGATCACGCGCACGTCCACGTCGATGGGGCGGTTGCTGCCGAGGCGCGTGAAGGAGCGGTCCTGCAGCACGTGCAGCAGCTTGGCCTGCAGCCCGGCCGGCACCTCGCCGATCTCGTCCAGCACGATCGTGCCGTTGTGCGCGGCCTCGAACTTGCCGATGCGCGTGGCGCCCGCCCCCGTGAACGCGCCCCGCTCGTAGCCGAAGAGCTCGCTCTCGAGGAGGTCGGCCGGGAGCGCGGCGCAGTTGATCTTCACGTAGTCCTGGGAGCGGCGGGGCGATCGGCGGTGCAGCTCACGCGCGATCACTTCCTTGCCGACGCCGCTTTCGCCGCGCAGGAGGACGCTCACGTCGCTGTCAGCCACGCGCTCCACCATCGTCATCACGTGCTGCATCGCCGGCCCGGCGCCCCAGCACGGCTGCATTCCGGTGGGATCCTCGCGCCGGAGCGCGCTCAGGCGGGCCACCTCGCTGGCCAGCGCCTCGCGCTCGAGCGCCTTGTTGATCGCGGATTCCAGCGCGGCCTCGCCGACGCCGTCGGGGTCGTCGGGCTTGAGGACGTAGTCGGCGGCCCCGAGCCGCACCGCCTCGATCACGGTCGCCGGCGCGTTGCGGCCCGACAGCATGATCACCTGCGCCGCGGAGTTCGACTGCCGGATCGCGCGAAGGGTGTCGATGCCGTTCAGGTCGGGCATGGCCACGTCGAGGAGCACGACGTGGGGCGCGGCGCCGGCGCGCAGGCGATCGAGCAGCGCGGTGCCGCTGTGGAAGACGTCCACCGTCAGACCGCGCGATCCCAGCCAGGTCGCCAGGTACTCCGTGAACGCGCGATCGTCGTCGACGACCGCTACCCGGCCCGTCATCGGCGCGCCTCCCGACCGGGCGCCGTCGCCCCGGCCCGGGCCGGACGCCTGCTCGTCAGCTCGTCGTGCATCTCGCTCATATCTTAGTGCTCGCTTGAGTGGGTGGATTCCGGAAGTGGGTAACGCGTTACCCACCTGCAAGTGTCGGACCCGCCTTTCGGCTGGCACGAACTCTGCTCCTTGTCGCGCCGAGCGCACGCGAATGCCGGAGACCCTCACCGAATCCGCCCTCGTCGCCATCGCCGTGGCCGCCTCCGTGCAGACCATCGTCGTCGTCGCCGCGTGCGTCGCGACGTGGATCACGATGCGGCGGCTGCAGGCGTCGCTGCGCGCGGAATCGGCGGAGCTGCACCTCAGGCTCGACGACGCGCTCGTGCACGTACGGACGGCCGCGACGTCGGTCTCGCACTTCAGCCGCGAGGCTGGCGGCGCGGCCCGGCAGGCCGGCCGCGCAATCGACGACGTGAGCGGGATCGTCCGGACCGTGGCGTCGACCGTCGCGGCGCCGCGGGCGCTGCTGGCGGCGGGCGCCGCCGCCGGGGCCCGGCGTCTGCTTCGCCGCTGGCGGGCAGGCCGGGCGCCCCGGCATTCGTGATTCTCAGCTTTCCCGAGGAAGGACGACCGTGATGCATCGCACCGAACGTGACAGGGGACCGGGCTTCGCCGCCGGCATCATTTCAGGCGCCGTCGTCGGCGCCGGGCTCGCGCTGCTGTTCGCGCCCAAGAGCGGCGTGGCGCTGCGCTCCGATCTGGCCGAGTCGGTGGACTCGCTGCGCCAGGCCATCGCGAATCGCTACGAGACGCTGGCCGCGCGGGCGGGCGTGGAACTCGAGAACCTGGGCGAGACGGTGAACACCGCCGCCGAGTCGCTCGAGTCACGCGCCCGGGCGGCCGTGGAATCGGCCCGGCGGAAGGTGCGGGCCGTCGAACCCACCGCGTAGCCGGCGGGCCGGCTCTTGTGATTGCGACATTCCTGGAGGACCCATGTTGAACACGATTCTGATCCTGCTCGTCATCCTGTGGCTGCTCGGTATGGTGACTTCGTACACGCTGGGCGGCTTCATCCACCTGCTGCTCGTCATCGCCATCGCGATGATGCTCATTCGCATCATCCAGGGCCGAAATCCGGTCTGACCCTCCGGCAGGCGGCGCCGTGACTGGCGCACCTGCCGGGCCCGGTGTCCGAACCGCGGGCCGCATCGCCGTCAACGTGGCGGGCGGCCCGCGCCGCTTGTACGGCGTCCTGCGCGGTGCCTTCCAGGCGCGGCCGCGCCACCGCGCGGCCACCGGTGCCGCCGGGCCGCGCGCGCCCGGAGACACCGGCGACTCAGGATGTGTAACCCGCTACCCTGCGCCCGTCCTCCACGGCCGGCTCACGAGCCGCATCCGATCTGGTTCGCGATGAACCAGAGCGCGACGATCGAGCCTGGCACCCCCAGCAACCACGCCACTCCGTACTTCATGTCGGTCCTCCCCCGGCCGTCGAACGACGGCCCTCTCCCACGCGGTGCAGCCCGTGTGCCAGCTCGTCCCGGCCGCCGTCGACGTGGCCCGCGCGTTGCAGCCGGCGTCGGTCAAGGGCGCACCTCCTCGGGTGCGCTCGGAGATCGACGATGAACAGGACCGTGCCGAGCGCCGCCGCCCGGCGTCGTGCCGTGGCGGCCCGGCGCCCGTGAGCAGCGGCATGACGACGTTCGCGCGCGCAGGCCGGCGCCCGCTGCGGCCGCGCAGCCGGCCCCGGATGTGGCGCGCCGTCCGCGCGCACCGCCGCTACAAGGCCGCGCGCGTGGACCCGCGCGCCCTCCCGCCGCGAGGGCGCCCAGGCGCAATCGCGCGCCTGCGGCGGTGGCTGTGGCTCTGGTGGCCGTGGGCGGCCGCGACCGTGGCGCTGGCCGCCCGCCAGCACTGGGGCGCGGCGGTCGCGACCGGCATCGTCTCCACGCTGGCGCGGCTGGTCCAGCCACGCTCGGAGGCGCCGCGCTTCGGCCTCGACGCCGACATGCCCGTGGCGTCCGCGGAATTCCTGGCCACGATGGCCGGCGCCACCGCGTCGCCCTTCCTCGACGGCAACAGCCTGGAGGTCCTGCACGACGGCGACGCCTTCTACCCGCGCATGCTGGACGACATCGCGGGCGCGCGGTCCTCGATCGCCATCGAGGCCTACATCTACTGGGCGGGCGCGGTCGGCCTGGCCTTCGCGCGTGCCCTGGCCGGGCGCGCCGCCAGCGGCGTGCGCGTGATGATCCTGCTCGACGCGGTCGGCGCCGCCGACATCGGTGAGGACATCCTGGGCGTGCTCACGAAGGGCGGCTGCCACATCGCCTGGTACAATCCCCTGCGCTGGCGGACGCTGGCCAGCTTCAACAACCGCACGCACCGCAAGACGCTGGTCGTGGATGGCGCCGTCGCGTACACGGGCGGCGCGGGCATCGCCGACCACTGGCGCGGGCAGGCCAGGGGGCCCGGGGAGTGGCGCGATGTCATGGTGCGCTTCAGCGGGCCGGCCGTCGCGGGCCTGCAGAGCGGATTCGCGCACAACTGGCAGCGGAGCACCGGCGAAGTGGTGCACGGCGGCGCCTGCTATCCGCCGCCCGTGGCCGCCGGGCGCCACGCGCTGCAGGTGATCCTCAGCTCGCCGGAAACCGGCGGATCGAACGTGCAGACGATGTACTACCTCGCCATCGCCTGCGCGCGCCGCACGATCCTGATCGCCAACCCCTACTTCGTCCCGGACGATGTGGGTCTCGATCTGCTCGTCGAGGCCGCCCGGCGGGGCGTGGCGATCCGGGTCATGGTGTCCGGCCGGCGCAACGACAACTGGCTCGCCCGCCACAACAGCGTCGCCCGCTACGGCGCGCTGCTCGAGGCCGGGATCGAGATCCTGGAATACAACCGCAGCATGCTGCACCACAAGGTCATGGTCGTGGACGGCCGGTGGCTCACCGTGGGCACCACGAACTTCGATAGCCGGTCCTTCGCGCACAACGAGGAGAGCAACCTGACGCTCGTGGACGCGCGCGAGGCCGCCGCCTTCACCGCGCGCTTCGAGGACGACGTGGCGGCCTGCGAACGCGTGGACCTCGGGGCGTGGCGCCGGCGCGGGGTGGCCGCCCGGCTGCGGGAGGCGGCGGCGGGCCTGTTCGCCGATCAGGTCTGAACCGGATCGTTGGCCGACGTCAGGTGCTGATCGGGGCGGGCGCCGGCGTCGGCGGCGGATCGATTACGGGTGGATCGGGCGGCTCGGGATCGATGGGCGGAGGCCGGTGCACGTCGGGCGCCTGAGGGTGATCGGGCGGCACTACCGGCGGCGCCGGCGGCGGGGCATCGCCTGGCGGTCCTGGCGGTTCGATGGTCGTGGGCTCGGGCATCGGGCGGTCCTCGCGATCGCGGAAGACCCGCGTCCGTGAGACGCGGCCGGGGCGGTGACGCGGACGCCGGCGGGGCGCCGGCGTCCGGCCGCTCACCGGGAGAACGGGGCGATGGATGTCAGCGCGCTCAGCCAGGCCGCGGCCGCCTCGGGCGCCGGTGTCGTGGGCATCGCGAAGACCTCGCGCGCCGACTGCTCGCGCCCGTAGAAGTTGCCGTTGGCCTCGGCGTCGTCCTTGAGCGCCGCCCCCTGCAGGCTGAGGCCCGCGAACAGCCCCTTCGAGCGGGAGTACGCGAGGATTTTCGCGCTCATGGTGGCGTCGGTCGAGGCCTCGGCCGAGCGGCCCACGGGCCCGGCGGCCACGGAGGCGTTCGCGCCGAGCTTGAACTCGGAGCGCAGGAGCTCGTCGACGCCGTCGGCGTTCATCACGAGCAGCACGAGGTCGGTGGACTGCACGCCGATCTGCCAGCCGATGCTGCCGCCCGTGATCTGCACGAACGACGGCAGGCTCCAGCGGCCGGTGGCGCGGTCGCGGACGCTCATCACGCCCTTGCCGTGCTCGGCGCCGAGGATGAAGCCGCCCTTGACGAGCGTGGGGATGACGACGACCGCTTCGGCGCGGTCGAGGATGTGCTCGGGGATCGCGTCGTCGGGCGTGCTGACGAGCTCGCGCAGCACTCCCACGGACTTCTGCAGCCGCTCGGTCTCGGTGGCCGCGTCGCCCGCCTGGGCCGCGGGCGCCGACGCCACCAGCACGAGACTGGCCGCCGACACCATGTGGATGAACTTGCTCAGATAGGGCACGGGAACCTCCTTCGTGGATACCGGGCGACATCCGGCCGTGCCGGGTCGCCCTCCCGTGCCGTGAGGGGCAAGAACGATGCCCGTGGCTACGGCCGCGTCCGGCCCTCGCGCACCAGGGCCAGCACTTCGGCCGGATCCACCGGCTTCACGAAGTGGTGGTCGAAGCCGGCCTCGGCCGTGCGGCGCCGATCGTGCTGCTGCCCCCAGCCGGTGAGCGCCGCGATCACGGCCGTGACACCCGCGGCCCGCATCCGTCGGCACGTCTCGCAGCCATCGATCCCGGGCAGGCCGATGTCGACGAAGATCACGTCGGGCGCCGCGTCCGACAGGATCGCCAGCGCGTCCTCGCCGGATGTGGCCACGTTCACCCGGTGGCCGTTGAGCCGCAGGAGCGCGGCGAAGGCCTCGACGCTGTCCACGTCGTCGTCCACGAGCAGCACCCGACGGCCGGGCCCACGCGCCGGCGCGGGCGCGGCCGCGTGCTCGGAGGGCGCCGACCCGTCCGCGGGCCGTCCGGTCACGGGAGCGGCGTGCCGTGGCATCCGGATCCTGACGGTCGTCCCGCGACCCATGCCCGCGCTCTCGGCCCACGCCGACCCGCCGTGCAGCCGGGCGAGGTGGCGCACGAGCGAGAGCCCGATGCCCAGCCCGGGCTCGTGGCGGCCGCCGTCCCGGTCGCCCTGCACGAACAGCTCGAAGATCGCCTCGAGGCGTCCGGGTTCGATGCCGGCGCCCGTGTCCCGCACCGTGATGTCGATGGTGTCGGCATCGCACGTCGTCGTGAGCCACGCTTGGCCCCCGGAGGGCGTGTAGCGGGCGGCGTTCGAGAGCAGGTTGCCGATCATCTGCTGCACCCGCGCGGAGTCCACGCGCACGGGCGCGGGCGCCTCGGGCACGGCCACCGACAGCGCGACCCCCGCGGCCCGGAACGCCGGCGTCATCATGTCGACCGCGTCGCGCACGACGGCGACGAGGTCCACGTCCTGCAGGTGCAGCGTGAGCCGCTCGCTCGTGATCCGGCTCACGTCCAGCAGATCGCCGACCAGGCGGGCCACGTGCGCCGACTGCCGCTCCACGACGTCCAGCGCGCGTCCGAGTGCACGCGGGTCGTCCTGCGACGCCTTGGCCACCGCCACCGACGTGCGGATCGCGCCGAGCGGGTTTCTGAGCTCGTGCGACAGCATCGCGAGGAACGTGTCCTTGCGGCGGTTGGCGTCGGTCAGTTCGGCCTCGAGCCGCCGCAGTTCCGTGATGTCGGTGTTGGTGCCGAACCACCGGACGATCGCCCCGGCGGCATCCCGGATCGGCAGGGCGCGCGACAGGAACCACCGGAAGTCGCCGTCGGCGCCGCGCAGGGGGAAGGTGTCTTCCCAGGGTTCGCCGGTGTCCCAGGAATACTGGATCCGCGACACCACGCGGTCCACGTGATCGGGGTGGTGCACGGCCCGCCAGCCCCAGCCCTGCATCTGTTCGAGCGTCGTGCCCGTGTACTCGAACCAGCGGTGGTTGTACCAGAAGATCCAGCCCGTCGGGTCGGCCATCCACGCCAGCTGCGAGATGTTGTCGGCCAGCGTGCGGAAGCGGCTCTCCTCGGCCACCAGCGCCGCTTCGGCGCGCCGCCGGTCGGTGAGGTCGCGGGCGATTTTGCTGGCGCCGACGAGCGCGCCCGCGGCGTCGTGAATCGGCGAGATGCTGAGCTCGACGTGCACCAGGCTGCCGTCGCGTCGCCGCCGGATCGTCTCGAAGCGGCGGACGAGGGTCCCGGCGCGCAGGCGCGCCATGATGTCGATCTCCTCGTCGCGCCGATCCTCGGGGATGATGAGCGAGATGTGCCGGCCCACCGCTTCCTCGGCGGTGTAGCCGAACATCCGCTCGGCCGACGCGTTCCACGTCATCACCACGCCATCGGTGTCCTTCGTCACGATGGCGTCTTCCGACGTTTCCACGATGGCCCGCAGCATCAGCCGGGCGTCGTGCCACAGGTCCTCGGGCGGGTCGGACGGAACGGGGCGCATCCCTGCTGGCGAGGATACTCCAGACCCCGCGGGTGGCCCGTGTCGGTCCGGCCCGCCCGGCCGTTCGTCAGGCGGGCGCGGCGGCGCTCAGCGCGCGCCGCCAGGCGATGAGCTCCTTCAGCGCCTGGTCGCGGGCGAACCCGTAGCGGTCCTGCAGCAGGCTGATCAGGCGTTCGGAGTTGCCGCGGACGGCCAGCAGGTCCTCGTCCGTCAGCCGATCCCAACGCTCCCGTGCGGCGCCCATCAGCCGTACCCACTGCGCGCTCACCGTGTTGACTCGCTTCCGCATGTCCGTGACTCCTTCGATGTGTGGGGGGCGTGGCGTCAGGCGCCGACCTCGAAGAGCGGCGCGCGCCGCGCCTGGGCGCGCATCTGCTGATCCGTCGTCTCTCGCGCGGCCTCGCAGCCCCTGCAGCGGAGCGCGAAGGGCAGGGCGCGGAGCCGCGCCTCGGCGATCTCGCCGCCGCACTCGCGGCACTGGCCGTAACGCCCGTACTCGAGGCGCGTGAGCGCTTCGTGCACCTTGTTGAGCGTCTCGGCCTTCATCTCGAGGAGGGCGAACTGGATGTCGTCCTGCATGTCCGTGTCGGCGATCTCGCCGAAGTCCTGGCCGTCGATCGGCCGCGAGCCGATCTCGGCGCGCACGCCGCGCAGCCGGCCGCTCAGCTCCGTGTTGAGCACGTCGCGCCTGTCCTCCAGGATGCGCTTGAGCTCCTCGTAGCGAGCCTGCAGGTGAAGAGGGTCTCCGGCGTTCTTGAGTGCCTGCGCCATCGTCGGTCTCCTTGCCGCTGGCCGCGCCCACCGCGGCGCCAGTCGTCGTGGCCGTCGCAGTGCAACCGGCGTGCCGCGATCTCGCTGGGAGCACGGGCGCGTCGGCGGCGGCCGGAAGGCTCGGCGGGGCCACAGGCGGCCCCCGGATGGGCAAGCGACGGGACGATCTGGGTAGCGAGGGTGTCAGCCCCGTGGGGCATCGCCGCCGTACGCGGCGAGTCCCGCCCCCGGGCTGGGACGGGACTCGACGATGGGGCTGGGGCCTCGGGGAGGGGGGCGGTCCCGCGCCTAGCGCCGGCGGATGACGCGCATCGAGACGCCGAACGCGCCGGCGTTGTCGGACCGATGGTCGTCGTTCACCATCAGGAAGAGCTGCCCGTCGCCGGGCATGCCAAGGGGCGTTGTCTGATTCCCGATCCCGAACGGCGCCCCCGCGCCGACCCGGCCGATCAGGGCCCCGGCCGTCTGGGTGGGCGCCGGCGCGTCCGGCGCGCGGCGCGCCGAATACGCCCCGGCCGGCCCGCCGCGATCCTCGCGATCCGCCGAGAGCTGGACGACGCCGTTGGCCTCGAACTGCACGAAGTCCCCGCGCGAGACGACGAGGCCGGTCGGCACCCAGTCGCTCGTGGCGGGCACGCGCACGGCGCCTGGGCCGAGCACGGGCTCCTCGATGGGCGTGTCGTTGGCCACTGGTGTCAGCGTGGAAGGCACGTGTCCGAGGTAGAGCCGCTGGATCTGGCCGAACGGCCGCCGCACCTCGACGCCGCCCGTGGTGCGGAACGACACGACGCGAGGCTCGTCGTCCTGGCTCGAGCCCTCGCCGCCCTCGATGTTCAGCAGCCGCCCCACGATCGGGTCGCCCTCCCGCGGCACGAGCACGTGATCGTCGCCGGCGGCCAGGGCGAGCTCGCTCGCCGGCAGCGCCCGGGCGTTTCCCCCGATCTCGATCACGGCGGCCTCGCCGAGCGGGATGCGCCGCTGATCGGCGAGCGAGAGCCGCAGGTACAGGACGTTGGTCTGCCGGTTCCACGCCTCGAACCGGCCGGTCACATGCGTGCCGTCACGCTTCACCACGGTGGCCGTCTCCTGAGCGCCGGCGGACGGCGCGACGGCGGCCAGACACAAACCTGCAAGGAACAGTCGTCTTATCACCAGGGGCCTCACTTCTTGATCAGCAGGGCGACGCCGCCCGCAAACAGCGCCAGGCCCGCCAGGGGTGGTAGCGGCACCGACTCGGTCTTGTCGGTGGTGATCTCGACCGGGCCCGCATCCACCACCGTGTCCTTGCGCGTCCACGAGATGCCGCCATAGATGAGGGCGACGAGTCCGAGCAACACGAGAATCCCACCGAGTGCCTTCATTCCGTCCTCCATGTCAAACGCCCGCGCCAACCTCGGACGGGCGTGAATGCGAGGACGTGGAGCAAGGCGCGTTCCAGGTCAATCGCACGCCGCGTGGCACGCGCCTTGAACTTCCCTGGGACGGCGGGCCTGGCGCCGTCGCCGCCGGACCTCTTCTGTGGCGGCGGCTCGCCAGATGTGGAAAGGCGTTGCCCACCCCACGATCCCGCGAGGAGAACCCGTATGCGTAGCCGTGTGATTGCCCTCTGTGCCCTGACGGCCGCCCTCACCGCCGTGCCCGTCCGCGACGCGCACGCCGACTGGCTGCTGACGCCGTACCTCGGCGTCACCTTCGGCGGCAGCGCGCCCACGCAGCAGGTGACCTACGGTCTCAGCTCCGCCTTCCTCGGCGGCGGCATGCTGGGGCTGGAGCTCGATGCGGCGCTGACGCCGAACTTCTTCGACAGCGACACCAACGCGCTGGAAGACAGCAACGTCTCGACCGTGATGGCCAACCTGATGGTGGCGGCGCCCGGGAGCGGCGCCGCCATCCGTCCGTACGTCGCCGCCGGCGCCGGCATCCTGCGCCGCAAGGCGACGAGCGTGGGCAACGTGTTCGATCTCGACGACAAGAGCTTCGGCGTGAACGTCGGCGGCGGCATCCTGGCCCAGATGAACGACAAGGTCGGCGTCCGCGGCGACATCCGCTACTTCCGCGCCCTGCAGGACGCCGACGGCGGCGAGAACTTCGACCTCGATCTCGACGGCTTCAACTTCTGGCGCGGCACGCTCGGCGTGACGTTCCGGTTCTAAGGAGGCGCCATGTCTCTTGGCTACGTGCGCACCGTGAACGTCGCCTGCATCGTGGCGGACGACCCGGGCGAGGTCGTGCGGGGCGCGCGCCCCACGAGCGACCGCGATCGCGTGCGCCTCGACGCCCAGGCCCGCGAGCGGACCTGGCGCGCGCTCGGATCGCGGGGCCGGGCCGCCGCGCCGCCGGAGCCGCTGCCGGCGCGCGGCTCCATCTCTTTCGTCCACTCCCGGCCGTTCCGTCCGCGCGACGGAGCCGCCGGGCCGTCCTTCGTCACCCTGGAGCGAACATGAAGACGTTGAGCGACGCATTCCACCACACCCTGCAGGACGTGTACTTCGCCGAGCAGGCCATCACCAAAGCCCTGCCGGACGTGATCTCGGCGGTGTCGTCGAAGGACCTGAAGGCGGCGCTCGAACACCACCTGGAGGAGACGCGCCAGCAGATCGAAACGCTTGGCCGCGTGTTCGCGTCGGTGGGCGAGCAGCCGTCGGGCCAGAAGTGCGCCGCCATGGCCGGCCTCATCAAGGAATGCGACGGCGTCATCGGCGACGCCACCGGCGCGCCCGCGAGGAACGCGGCCGTCATCGGCTGCTGCCAGGCGATCGAGCACTACGAAATCGCCCGCTACGGCACGCTGCGCGAGTGGGCGAAGGCGCTGGGCCACACGGAGGCCCACGAACTCCTCACGGGCATCCTGGACCAGGAGAAGAAGGCCAACCACACCCTGACGCACCTCGCGGTGACGTCGATCAACCAGGCCTGACCCACGAACCGGGCCGGCGCACCCGCCGGCCTCGGGCATCCACCTCACGCGGGCGCGGGAGCGACGAGCTCTCGCGCCCGTGCTGCGTCAGGCGGCGCCGGTCAGCGGACGCCGCGAAGGCTCGCGCCGAGGTCCATGTCCACGACGGGCGCCGCGCGCGTGCCGGTCACGTCGATGACCACGCGGGTTCCGGCACCGCGCCGGGCCAGCAGGAAGTTGAACGGCTTGAGCGCCCACCGCCGCCACCCGCGCTGCGTCTCGGAGAGTCGCGCGTCGAGGCGGGTCACCCCTCTGAAGTCCAGCGTCTGGGCGCCGAGCGAGTAGACCCCGGCCCCGTCGATCGCGGCGCCGGGCACGGCCAGCCGGACCTCGGACAGACGCAGCGTCCGGCCGTCGAGGGCGAGGCGGCCCCTGAGATCCGCGGGCACCGCCGTCTCCACGGCGTCCGGCCGTCCCCGCCCGCGCGCGGACATCTCATCCAGCACGCCCTGGACCCGGGCGTTGAGGAACCGCGCCCGGCGCAGGTCGAACGTGCCCGCGATCCGCAGCCGGTCCAGGACGTCGGCCTCGACCGGCGCAAGGTCCACCGAGACGTCGAGCGCCAGCCGTCCGCGCGCGGGCGGCCGCGTGCCGTCCACGAGCAGGCGCAGGACGTCGGCGGCCTCCGAGGCCGGCGGCGAGGTGACGTGCAGGCGCACGTGGCGGGCCCGGGCGCCGCGCGCGCGTTCCACGTGCCCGCTGGCCGTGATGAGGGCCCTGCCGGCGTGGGCATCCACGCGGGTGAGCCTGACGTCGCTGTTGGTCGCGTCCACCAGGGCCTCGTAGTCCACCGTGAGCGGGAGCGCGCCGCTCTCGCTGCTCGCGAAGCCGCTGGCCCGGGAAGTGGCCGTGCCCGCCGTAGCCAGCCGGTCCAGCGTGCCGAGTGCGCGTCCGCGCACCGTCAGGTCCCCACGCAGACCGCGCACGCCGTCCAGCCGGCCCCGGAGCACGTACTCACCCGACAGCGGCAAGTCGTGGAAGTCGTCACGCGGCCACGGGCCGGCCGTGCCCGTCACGACGGCGCGATCGTCGGGAAGCGGCGTGTCGACCGTGGCCGAGAACGGACTCGCGAGATCGAAGCTGAACGGGTCCATCCGCAGGTCGCGGACGTCCCAGACGTGCGGTGCCTTCCCGCTGTCGCGCGGCATCACCACCACGACGACACGGTCGGCCGTGAGGCGATCCACCTGGAAGGCCGGGGGCCGGCGGTGCGGCCGGCCGTGAGGCGCCGGGGGGCGGCCCGCGCGGAAGTCGGCGAGGCGCCGCGGCGGCACGGTGACGGTGACGTCCGACAGGCGCACGTCCTCGAAGTGGCGGATGCCCAGGCGGCCGAGCTCCGCGCTTCCCGACCAGGTGCCAATCGTCACGAAGGGCGGCAGGTCCGGGCGGTTCGGGATGCGGAGGGTGAGTCCGTGCGCCTGCACCCGGACGTGGGGGAAGAACGAGATGGCGACGTCGGCCACGCGCACGTCGCTCGAGAGCCGGTCCGACAGCCACGCTTCGAGCTCCGCGTGGAGGCGGTCATCCAGGACGTCGATCCACCGGAGGCCGGCCGTCACCAGGGCCGCGGCCGCGGCGGCGACGGCCACCCACGCCCAAGCGCGCCGCCGCGCCAGTGAAGGTCCCCCGGACGAGTCGAGCGTCAGCGGCGCGTCGTGGGCGAACAGCCGTACCACGCGTCCGGTGGTGCACCGCGCGTGCCACGCCCAGGGGGCTCGCGCCCGGCGCGCCGGTGCCCGGTGGGTCCCCCCGGCCTGCGGCGTACGACTCGCGAGCGCCGTCGTGACGCGCTGCTTACTCTTCCTGGGTAGCCCAGCGCCCACTGGGGATCGAAAGTCCGGGTACGCGCCTTGCTCCTGCCGGGGGCAGGCAGGTATCCCGTGGCACTCCTCACCGAAGCCTTCAGCGAATTCCTCACGCTCGCGGCGCCGCCGCGCTCCGCGTCAGTCCTCCACCACGTCCTGGTCACGGAGGCCGAACCGTCCGACCGGACGCCGGCCCTGCGCGCCATCGACGCCGCGCTCCGGGTGGCGCGTTCCAACGGCCTGCGCGCCGCCGTGTGCGTGGTCGACCTGACGCCGTCATCGGATCGCTCGTGGCCCGACGACGCGGCCGCGCGTCCCGACGTGTGGCTGCAGCGCCGCCTGCGCAGCGCCGATCGCCTGTTCCACGTCGGCGAGTCCGTGGTCATCGTCGCCTCCGGGTGGAGTCATCCGGCCGAGGCCGAGCAGCTCGTCAGGCGCGTCCAGGAACTGCCGACCCCGGACGGCACGCCGCCGCCGGTCGGCCTGGCCGTCTACCCCACGCACGGCGACGACGCGGACACCCTCCTTGACCGCGCGGAGGCCTCGGCCGCACGCGCGCGGCTGCGCCGTCGCGTCTCGGACCGCGCGGCCGAGGAGGCGTGCGCATGAGCGAACGCACGCGCGAGGTCTCGACGGCACTGAGCGACGGCGTCGCGCCGGCCCCGAGGCGCCGGCCGCCGTCCGCACCCGAGGCGGAGCACCTGCTGTACCTGATCCGCTCGCACACCGGCAGCCTGCACGACGCGCTGGACGCGCGGCTGCAGCCCGATGGGGCGCCGATGACCGAGGCGCGGTACACGGCGTTCCTTCGCGCCACCAGCGCCATCGCCGTTCCGCTCGAAGTGCCCCTCGCGATTCACCTGGGACCGCTCGTCGTCCGCGAGCGTGCCGGGGAGCGGCGGACCCGCCTCGCGCACGACCTGGAGCTGCTCGGGTCGTCGCTGGCCGAGCCCTGGCCGGCCCTGCCCGTCATCGAGTCCGCGGGCGACGCTTTCGGCGCGGCCTACGTGCTGCTCGGTTCGCACCTGGGCGGCGAGGTCATCGCCCGCCGGCTGTACGGGCGCGACGCGGGACCCGCCACGCCGGCGTCGTATGCCCGGCTCTACGGGCAGGACCTCGGCCCGGCGTGGACGCGGTTCACCAACGCCCTCGCCGCGTTCGGCGACGCGCACGACCCGACGGTTCGCCGCCACGTCGCGGCCGTGGCCGTGGCGCTCTTCACGGCGTTCGGCCTCGCCCTCGATCGGGAAGGCGTGCCGCGGTGAACGGGGACGTCGCCAGGGAACCGCTCACGCTGGCGAACTGCGATCGGGAGCCGATTCACATTCCCGGCGCCATCCAGGGTCACGGCCTGCTGGCGGCCTGCCAGGACGACTTCGTCGTGACGCAGGTGAGCGCCAACGTGGAGTCGTTCCTGGGCCTGACGCCCGCCGCCGCGCTCGGCACGGACGTCAGGTCGTGGCTGACGGCCCCGTCGGGCGACCTCCTCACGCAGGCCCGCGCGCAGGGTTTCCCGCGCGACCTGAACCCCATGGGTGTCGTGGCCGCCGGCGGCCGCCGCTACGACGCCCTCATCCACCGGCAGGCCGACGGTCCGGTCGTCGTGGAGTTCGAGCCGGCCGACCACCAGTTCGCGGGGTGGGACCCGCGAGTCCGGCGGTCGGTCCGCCGCTTCCAGCTGGCCACGGGCATCGACGCGCTCCTCGACCTCTGCGCGCACGAGGTCCGTGAGCTCACGGGCTTCGACCGGGTGATGATCTACCGCTTCGACGCCGACTGGAACGGCCGCGTCGAAGCCGAGGCCCGCGACGGGCGCCTGGAGGCGTTCAAGGGCCTGCACTATCCCGCGGCCGATATTCCGGCCCAGGCGCGGCGTCTCTACGAGCTCAACTGGCTGCGGATCATTCCGGACGTCGGCTACACGCCGGTGGCGCTGACGCCGGCCCTGGACCCGGTCACCGGACGGCCGCTGGACCTGAGCTTCGCGGTGCTCCGCAGCGTGTCGCCGATTCACGTGCAGTACCTCCAGAACATGGGCGTCACCGCCTCGATGTCGGTGTCGCTCATCTACCGCGACCGGCTGATCGGGCTCATCGCCTGCCACCACTACAGCGGCCCGCGCCCGGTGCCCTACGTGACGCGCGAGACGTGCGAGCACCTCGGCCAGATGATGTCCTGGCACCTGGCCCGTCTCGACGCCCAAGAGACGACGGCCCGCACCCTGGCCACCCACCGCGCGCAGGCCGACGTGGTGAGCGCCGTCGCCACCGCGCCGTCGATTCCCACGGGCCTGATGGACCCGGCGCTGCTGGCGCTCACCGACGCCACCGGCGCCGCCGTCGTGTACGAGGGGCGCGTGGCCGAGATCGGGCGCACGCCCGGGGAACTGCGCATCCGGCAGCTCGTCCACTTCCTGAGCCAGCCTGGCCTCCACGGCACGTTCGCGACCGACCGCCTGAGCGACCACGTGCCGGCCACCGCGCACTGGGACGACACGGCCGCGGGCGTCCTGGCGGTGGACATCTCGCGTGAGTACGGCGAGTTCATCCTGTGGTTCCGGCAGGCCACCGAACGGGTCGTGAACTGGGGCGGCGACCCGCGCGCGCACGGCACGGTGGTGCACGACGCCTCGGGCGCCCCGCGCCTGTCCCCGCGGGGGTCCTTCGCGCTGTGGCGCGAGGTGGTGCGCGGCCGATCGCTGCCGTGGGAGCCCTGGCAGATCGACGCCGCCGAACGCCTGCGCACGCTGCTGCTCGGCAAGTTCCGGGAGCGGGCGGTGGAGCTCCGGACCATGAACGCGCGGCTCGAGGCGGCCGATCGCGCCAAGGACGAGTTCATCTCGACGGTGAGCCACGAACTGCGGACGCCGCTCAACGGCATGCTGGGCTGGATCCGGCTGCTGCAGACCGGCGGGATCGACGTCGAGCAGCGCCAGCGCGCGCTGGCCACGATCGAACGCAACGCCCGCGCGCAGGCCAAGCTCATCGAGGACCTCCTGGACGTGAGCCGGATCATGTCCGGCAAGCTCACGCTGAACGTGGAGGCCGTGCTCGTCGCCGCCGTGGTCGACCAGGCGATCGAGACCGTGCGCCCGGCCGCCGCCTCCAAGGACCTCCGCCTGCAGACCACCATGGACTCCACCGCGGCCGTCATGGGGGATGCGGGACGCCTGGTGCAGGTCCTGACGAACCTCCTGTCGAACGCGGTGAAGTTCACGCCCCGGCAGGGCCGCGTGCAGGTCCTCGTGGAGCGGCGCGAGTCGTCGGTGGACGTGAGCGTCGCCGACACGGGCCAGGGCATCGACCCGGAGTTCCTCCCGCACGTGTTCGAGCGCTTCCGGCAGGCCGACGTGAGCACGACGCGGCGCGCGGGGGGACTGGGGCTGGGCCTCGCGATCGCGCGCCAGATCGTCGAGATGCACGGCGGGTCCATCACGGCGCTGAGCGACGGCGCCGGCCGCGGCGCCACCTTCACCATCAGGCTGCCGCTCTCGATCGCGATGCGCCGGGAGGTGTCGGCCCCGCTCGGCGCGTCGGTGCCGGGCATCGAATGCCCGCCGGGCCTGAAGAACCTGAAGGTGCTCGTCGTGGACGACGAGCCCGACGCCCGCGATCTCCTGCAGACCGTGTTCGCGGGCTGCGGCGCCGACGTGCGGACGGCCGCGTCGGCCGCCGACGCGCTGACGCTGATGGACGCGGTCGTGCCCGACGTCCTGGTCTCCGACATCGGCATGCCGGAGATGGACGGCTACCAGTTCATGACGGCCGTCCGCCGGCGCCCGCCCGCCCGCGGGGGCCGCACGCCCGCGGTGGCGTTGACCGCCTACGCCCGCATCGAAGACCGCACCCGGGCGCTCGTCAGCGGCTTCCAGGTCCACGTGCCCAAGCCCGTCGAGCCCGTGGAGATCCTGGCCGTCGTCGCGTCGCTGGCGTCGGTGAACCCGCGGCGCTGAGGCCGGGACGACACGACCATGGCGCGCGAGCGACAGTCCGCCGGCGAGACCGGCCGCGAGGGGCGCCGGACCCGCCGGCCTGCCATGCCGTCGCCGCTCCGCGCGGCCTCCGCGGCGGCGGCCCGCAGCACGAGCACGACCGCGACGTGGATCTCGGTGCTCGGCACGCTGGCGGTCGTGGCGACGCTCGCCCTCGCGCGCGAGTTCCTGGTGCCCATCGCCCTGGCGGCCCTCCTCACGTTCGTGATGTCGCCGCCGGTGGGCTGGCTCGAACGCCGCATCGGCCGCGTCCCGGCGGTGCTCGGCGCCGTGGCCGTGGTGTTCGCGCTGCTCGTTGGCGCCGGCTGGGTGCTGCTCCGGCAGCTCGACGGCGCCGCCAAGGACCTGCCGCGCTACCGGACGACGCTCGTCACCAAGCTGGCGCAGCTGCAGACGGCGAGCCGCGGGGGCACCGTGGGCGAACTCCAGAAGACCATCGACACGGTGCAGCACGACCTGGGACGGGGGGGCGACGCCGGCCGCGCGAACCGGGTCGTGGTGGCCGAGCCGGCGGTGGACCATTCGGCCTTCGGCATGCTCGGCCCGGTGATGGGCCTGGCCGCGTCCGCGGGCCTGGTCGTGGCCCTCGTGATTTTCATGCTCCTCGAACGGCGCGACCTGCGCGATCGGATCGTGGAGCTGGCGGGCCGCGGCCACGTGGCGCTGGCGACGCGCGCGCTCGACGAGGCCGGGTCGCGCGTGGCCCGGCAGCTGCTGATGCAGATGCTCGTCAACGTGATCTACGGGCTCGTGGCCGGCCTGGGGCTCTGGTGGCTCGACGTGCCCTATCCCGTCGTCTGGGGCGCGCTCGGCGCCGTCCTCCGCTTCGTGCCCTACGTGGGTCCCCTCATCGGCGCGTCCGCGCCGATCCTCATCGCCGTCGCCGCGAGCGACGGCTGGCGGAACCCCGTGCAGGTGGCGGCGCTCATGCTGGCGCTCGAGCTCTTCACCAATCTGGTGCTCGAGACCGTGCTGTACGCCGGCGCCGCCGGCGTGTCGCAGGTGGGCCTGCTCGTCGCGGCGACGTTCTGGACCTGGCTGTGGGGGCCCGTGGGCCTGGTCATGGCGATCCCGCTCACGGTGTGCCTCGTCGTCATCGGCAAGCACGTCCGCGGGCTCGAGTACCTGGCCACGCTCATGTCGGACGCACCGGAGCTGTCGCCCTCGCACGCGTTCTACCAGCGGCTCCTCGCGCGGGACACGGGCGAAGCGTCCGATCTCGTCGCGGCGCACGTCGCCGCGCAGCCGCCGCGATCGGTGTACGACGCGCTCATCGTCCCCGCCCTCACGTACGCGGAGATGGACCGCCTGGAAGGCAAGCTCGACGCCGATGGGCAGGCCCACTTCGTCGCCGCCGCGCGCGACATGGTGGTCGAGGCCGCCCAGCGCGTCCGCGACGCCGCCGAGCCGCCCGTGCCTTCGGACCAGCCGACGCGGATGATCGGGTACGGCATGAACGACCGGCTCGACGACCTGGCGCTCGACGCGTTCACGCGCATGGTGGACGACCTGCCGGTCGCCATCGACTGCCATTCCACGCTGCTGGCGTCCGAGGTGGCCGAGCGGGTCGCGGAGCAGGTGGTCGACGTGGTCTGCATCGCGGACCTGCCGCCGTCGCCCGTCGTCCGGTCGCGGCAGCTCGTGCGGCGCCTCCGCCGGCGCTCGGCGGACCTCGTCATCATCGTCGGCCGCTGGGGCGGCCAGCCCGGGGACGAGGACGTCGTGGCGCTGCTCGACGCCGGCGCCAGCCATGTCGGCGTCACGCTGGACGAGACGCGCGCCTACCTGTGCGATCGGGTGCTGCCGCGCACGACGCCGTCGGAGTCGCCCGCCGAGCCGCCGGGCCCGTGGCGCCGCGAGCTCGTGGCCGGGGCCGCCTCGCAGGTCGAGCCGTAGCGCCGGCCGCCGATCAGCGGAGCCGCGTGGCTTCGCGGCTGGCGCCGAGCGCCAGCGGCACTCCGACCGGGTCGGCGCGTTCCGGCGCATCCGCCACGTCCGGCCGGCTCAGCAGGCGCCGCAGCTGTTCGATGTCGATCGGCTTGGTGAGGTGCCAGTCGAAGCCCGCGTCGCGCGCCCGGGCCAGATCGCGCGGCTGGCCGAAGCCCGTCTGCGCGATCAGCGTCGCGTCCCGTCCCCAGGGCGTGCGCCGCACCAGGCGGCACACCTCGAGCCCGTCCAGGTCCGGCATGCCGATGTCGATCAGCATCAGGTCGGGCTTCACCCGGTCCGCGAGCGCGAGGGCCTGCGCGCCTCCGTACGCGGCGTGCGCCTCGTGGCCTTCCAGGCCGAGCAGCGCCGCCAGGGCGTTGGCGTTGTCCTCGTTGTCGTCCACGACCACCACGGTGCGCCGCGCGGGCGTCGCGGCCGCTGCGGGCGGGACGACATCGGCGGGCGCCGTCGCCGACGTCGGCAGGCGCACCACGAAACGGCTGCCCCTGTCGGCGCCGTCGCTGGCCGCCGACACCGTGCCGCCGTGCAGGGTGACGATGCCATGGACCAGCGACAGCCCGAGACCGAGTCCGCCCTGCGCGCGGCCCAGGCCCGGCCGGGCCTGCGTGAACTTCTCGAAGAGGTGCGGCAGGAACGCCGGATCGATGCCCATGCCGTCGTCCTCCACCACGATCTCGGCCGTCGACGGGTCCAGCCGACGGGCGCCGAGACGGAGGTGGCCGTGCGGGGGCGTGAACTTGCAGGCGTTGTGCAGCAGGTTGCCCAGCGCCTGGGCCAGCCGGGCCGCGTCCGCCTCGACGTAGACCGGCGCGTCCGGCAGCGACACGATGAGCTCGTGCCCGGCCTCTTCGCAGCCGGGCCCCATCGTGGCGACCGCCAGGTCGATCACCTCGGCCAGCGCGACACGCGTCGTGCGCAGCTGCATCCGCCCGGCCGTGAGTCGGTTCACGTCGAGCAGGTCGTCGATGAGGCGCCGCATCACCGCGACCTGGCGTTCGATGATGGCCCCGGCCCGCCGCTGGTGTTCGGCCGTGGACTTCTCGGACCCGATGATGTGCGCCGCCGTCCGGATGGGCGCCAGGGGATTGCGGAGCTCGTGCGCGAGCTGCGCGAGGAACTCGTCCTTGCGGCGGTCGGCCAGGCGCAGCGCGTCCTGGTGCTGGAGCAGTTCGTGGTTCGACGCGGTCAAGGCCCGCGTGCGTTCGAGCACGCGATCCTCGAGCTCCGTGCGCGCCGTGACGTGGGCGCGTTGCGCCGCCGAGAGCCGTCCCGCGTAGCCGCGGATCGTGAGGCTGACGATCAGCGCGAAGGCGAAGGCCACGGCGGCGGTCAGGAGCTGGGGATCGACCCGTCCCGTGCGGGCCAGGAGCCCATAGAGCTCGCGCAGCACCGGCGGTGCGAGGAACACCGCCACCATGCTCCACACCGGCCACTGCGGGCGGCCGACGCCGCCGTCGGCGGGGCCGGCCGCCGTCGTCAGGCCGAGCACGGCGGTCGCCGTGAGCGCCGTGAAGGCGATGGTGGGCACGCCGAGCCCCGGGAACGCCGGCACGTCGGCCAGGCGGTCCACGTCCACGGCCAGGGCGAGGACCGCCAGCCACGCGAGGAAGAGTGCCGAGCCGGCCGTGACTCTGGCCAGCCCGTAGAAGCGACGACCGGGGACGACCACGGCCGCCACCGCCACCGAGAGCGAGAGGACCACGGTGGCGGCCATCGGCGACATGCGGCCCGCGGACGGCGAGCCGTCGAACGCCCACACGCCGCCCCAGGCTTCGAGGCCAGAGCGGGTGCCCGTGGCGTACTCCTGCAGGGTGGCCAGGGCCAGGGTGGCCGCGGCCGCCGCCAGCGCCACGCCCGCGGCCACCGCCAGTGGCGCGCGGCGGACGTCCCAGGTCGCGATGGCCGCGGCGAGCATCGCGAAGGCGAGCGCGGTGGACGGCACGGTGGTCCGCCATCCCGGCACGAGACTCCGGGCCCACGGCATCTCCAGGGCCCACCCGGCGAGGACCACTGCGCCTCCGAGCGCGACCACCGTGGCCAGCGCGCGCTGGGCCCCGGCGCCCGGTTCGCGGTCGCCGGGGGCGGCGCGCCCGTCATCCACGGCTCAGCTCCGGCGATCGACTCGCGGGCGCCCGTCGGGGCACCGGGGTGCCCTGAGTGGGTAAGGCCTTGCTCTGGCTATGGAAGAAACCGCCACTCATTTCGGCATGAGCCTGGCGCCGGCGGCTGCGCTCGGCACTGGAACTCGGTTGCCCTGGTCGCGTGCAAGAGAGGTGCCCGGTGGGCCGCTCCCGAGGCGATGGCGAGCCCGCCCCCGGAGCGCTGACCGCAGCTCGGCGCGTGTGCCACAATGGCGCCCCTCGAATCGTCGACCCGTCCACAGGGGGCCCCATGGCCAATCCCGCAGGCAGCTTCATCTGGTACGAATTGATGACCGGCGACCCCGACGCCGCGAAGACTTTCTACGACGCTGTCGTGGGCTGGAGCATCGCCCCGGCGCCCGCGGCAAACGCGGGCGGGATGGACTACCGGATGATCGGCCGCTCGGATGGGCGCTTCGCCGGCGGAGTCATGCGCCTCAGTGACGACATGCGGGCCCACGGCGCCCGGCCGATGTGGGCGCCCTACCTCTCCGCGCCCGACACGGACGCCGCCGTGGCCGCCATCACGGCCGACGGCGGCCGGGTGCTGATGCCGGCCACCACGCTCGACGGCGTCGGCCGCCTGGCGATGGTGGCGGACCCCCAGGGCGTCCCGATCTACCTGATGACGGCCACGCCGCCGCCCGGCCAGGCCGAGACCGACAGCGACGTGTTCTCGCCGACCGCCGAGCAGCGCGTGGGCTGGAACGAGCTGGCGAGCCCCGACCTCGCGGCATCGAAGGCGTTCTACGCCAGGCACTTCGGCTTCGAGTTCAACGAGTCGATGTCCATGGGGCCGATGGGCGACTACTGCTTCATCGACCACCACGGCCAGCGCCTGGGCGCGATCATGCAGCGCCAGAGCGAGCTGCAGCCGGCCGCCTGGCTCCTCTACTTCCGCGTGCCGGTCCTGGCCGCCGCGAAGGCCGCGATCGAGGCCGGCGGCGGCACGGTCCTGGTCGGCCCGATGCAGGTGCCGACGGGCCAGTGGATCCTGCTGGCCATGGACCCCCAGGGCGCCGGCTTCGGGCTCCTGAGCGCGACGGCCGAGTAGGCCGGACTAGCGGCGGGCCGACGTCGCGATCGCCCGCGCCAGGAGCGGCGCGAGGCGGACGGCGTTGGTCGGGTGCGGGACGGTGTCGGTGGTCCACACGGTGCCGACGCCGGCGGCGCTCAGGGCCTCTGCCGCGTCGTCCGCGAACAGCGCGTGCGTGGCCGCCACGTCCACGCGCGCGGCGCCGGCGGCCACGAGTTTCCGGGCCGCGTCCGCCAGCGTCCGTCCCGTGCTGATGACGTCGTCGACCAGCACGATGCGGCGTCCCTCGATCGGCGCGTCGGGCAGGGTGACCACCACGCGGCGGTCTCCACGCCGCGCCTTCCGCGCCACGGTCCAGTCGAGTCCCGCGGCCTCGGCGGCGCTTCGCACCCACTGCGCGGACTCCTCGTCGGGGCCCACGAGCAGGGCGCCCGCCGCCCGCCGCCGCAGGTGCCGCCCGATGAGCGGCGCCGCCGACAGCGCGACGGCCTCGGCGTCCGGCAGCACGTCCCCCAGCGACGCGATGCGGTGCAGGTGCGGATCCACGGTGACGACCCGGTCGAACAGGGCGTCCATGAACCAGCCCGCGTGGCGCTGGCTGACGGCCTCGCCGGGGGCGAACGCCCGGTCCTGCCGCATGTACGCCAGATACGGCGCCACCAGCGTGACGTGCCGGGCGCCCAGCTCGCGGGCCGTTCGCGCCGCGAACAGCAGTTCCACCAGCTTCTCGTTCGGCTGGTGGAGCGAGCGCAGGATGACCACGCGCCGCGGCACCCGGGCGGGCAGCGTCAGCTTCACCTCGCCGTCGGGGAACCGGTGGACGACGGCCCGCGCGACCGCGAGCCCCGCGGCCGCCGCCAGCCGCCGAGCCGGCGCCCGTTCGTCGTCGAAGGCGATCAGCACCGGATCAGAACTCGAGGTGCGCGTCGGGCACCACGGCGGACGGCGCGCCGATCGCGTAGCCGGTGTCCGGGCGCGACTGCTCGCGCGCGAACTCGAGCTCGGACGGGTTGGTGGCGTAGATGCGGTACAACGGCTGGCCGCGTGTGACGGCGTCGCCGAGCTTGCAGACCAGATCCACGCCGGCGCCGGGGGCCTTCGGGGCGCCCGCCAGCCGCGCGATCCGGGCCAGGCGCAGGTTGTCGATGGCCGTCACGACGCCGTCCGCCTCGGCGGCGACGTCGTGGACGAGCGCACCCAGGCGTGGACGGCGCCAGTCGAAGGTCCGCCGGCCCTGCGCGTCGATGATCGCGTCCAGCTTGGCGAGCGCGCGTCCCGAGTCGAGGATGTCGCGCGCGAGCGCGAAGCCGTCGCCGCCCCGCACGTCGGGGTCGAATTCCAGCACGCGGCCCGCGAGCCGGAGCGCCTTCACGCGCAGGTCGGCCGGCGCCGCCGGGTCGTTGTTGAGCACCTGCAGGACGTCGCGCGCCTCCAGCGCCGGGCCGATGCCGCGGCCCACGGGCTGGCGGCCGTCGGTCAGGACGGCGTCGAGCTGCAGGCCCATGCTGCGCGCCACGTATTCGAACAGCTTCTTCAGCCGCTGCGCGTCGTCCATGTGGCGCACCTTGGCGGTGGGCCCGAACGGGATGTCGAGGACGAGGTGCGTGGCGCCGGCCGCCACCTTCTTCGAGAGGATGGAGGCCACCATCTGGCCCGGCGCGTCGAGCGAGAGCGGCCGTGACACCGAGATGAGGACGTCGTCGGCGGGGGAGAGCGCCGCCGTGCCGCCCCAGGCCAGGCACCCACGGTGCTGCCGGACGATGGCCTCGAGCCGGTCGAAGGGCAGTTCCACCTCGGCGAGGCAGTCCATCGTGTCGGCCGTGCCCGCCGGCGAGGTGATGGCCCGGCTCGAGGTCTTCGGCATCAGCATGCCGTGCGCGGCCACGATGGGCACCACCAGCATCGAGGTGCGGTTCCCGGGGATGCCGCCGATGCAGTGCTTGTCCACCACGGGCTTCTCGTGCCAGTCGAGCCGGCGCCCGGCCGCCACCATCGCCTCGGCCAGGAACAGCACCTCGTCGCGGTCGAGGTCCACCTGGCTCGTCGCGACGACGAAGGCGGCGAGCTCGATCTTCGAGTAGCGCCGCATCGCGATGTCGCTGACGATCGCCGTGAGCTCCTCGCGGGAGAGGCGCTCGCCCGCGATCTTCCGCTTCACCGACGCGATCGAGCGCGGCGGCTCGGCGTGCGCCACGCGCACCGGCGCGCCCTCGGCGATCTGCAGCTGGCCGAACGCCTCCTCGGACAGGCCCAGTTCGAGTTCGCCGATGACGCGCGCGTCGTCCACGACGTTGACCACCGCCAGGATCGTGAAGCCGTTCGCCGAGACCTCGACCTTCGAGAGCGCCTGGAAGCCCTCGGCCCTGTACACCGGACAGTCGCGGCGCAGGTAGACGACGTTCTCGTGGTACGTGTCGATGGCGACGCGGCGGGCGGTGAGACGGGCGGCCGTGATCTCGCCGGACATCGCCGATATCGTAGTCCGGGCACACCGACTCCGCCGGCCGATGCGCGCATTGACCCCGCGGCGGCCGGGGGCTACGCTGGCCGCCGTCGTGCGCGCCGCGGCCCGACACCTCGCGGTGGGCGCGCAAGGAGCGACTCGACGATGCGGACCCGGACACTGGGAACGAGCGGCCTGACGGTCTCGGCGATCGGCCTCGGGTGCATGGGGATGACGTCGTCCTACGGCCGGCCGCCCGACCGGGCGGCCATGATCGCCCTGCTGCGGTCGGCGGTGGACCGCGGCGTCACGTTCTTCGACACGGCGGAGGTCTACGGGCCGTTCGTGAACGAGGAGCTCGTCGGCGAGGCGCTGGCGCCGGTCCGCGACACGGTCGTCATCGCCACCAAGTTCGGGTTCAAGCTGGACCCGGACGGCAGGAAGCCGTGGCTCGGGCTGGACAGCCGGCCCGCGCAGATCGCCCGCGTCGCCGAGGCCTCGCTCCGGCGCCTCCGGACCGAGACGATCGACCTCTTCTACCAGCACCGGGTCGACCCGGACGTCCCCATCGAGGAGGTGGCCGGCGCCGTCCAGGACCTGATCCGGCAGGGCAAGGTGCGGCACTTCGGGATGTCCGAGGCCGCCATCGGCACGATCCGGCGGGCGCACGCGGTCCAGCCCGTCGCGGCGGTGCAGAGCGAGTACTCGCTGTGGTGGCGGGAGCCGGAAGCGGCGCTGCTCCCGGCGCTGGAGGCGCTCGGGATCGGCTTCGTCCCATACAGCCCGCTGGGCCGCGGGTTCCTCACCGGCGCGATGAGCGCGGCGACGACTTTCGAGGCGGCGGACTTCCGGGCGGCGCTCCCGCGGTTCAGCGCCGAGGCCCGGGCGGCCAACCAGGCGCTGGTGGACCTGCTCGAGACCGTGGCGGCGCGCAAGCACGCCACACCAGCCCAGATCGCCCTGGCCTGGCTCCTGGCCCGCAAACCCTGGATCGTGCCCATTCCGGGCACGACCAAGCCGGACCGTCTCGAGGAGAACCTGGGGGCGGCGTCGGTCGACCTGACGGCCGCCGACCTCGCCGGCATCGATGCGGCCGCCGCCGCCATCCCCGTCGTCGGCGATCGCTACCCCGAGCACCTGGACGTCCTGACCGGCCGATAGGCCGGTCGGTCCGGTTCCGCGGTGCGGTCCGGTTCCGCGGTGTCCTCGGCCGACGACGTGTGGACGTCCCGCCCGGCGGACATCGCGGCGTCCGCAGATCACGTTCGTTCCGTACGGGCGTCCTCCCGCGGTGGCACCATCGTTGCTCCCTCGAGGGCGCCTGCCTCGGAGTCGTTTCCCGTGGTCACTCGTTCTCGTCCCCTGAAGTGGGCGGCGGCCGCTGCGTGTGTCGTCGCCGCGCTCGCCCTGTTCCCGTCCGACGCCCTGGCCCAGCGCCGTGGGCGTCCCGCGCGCCCCGTTCGCGGGCGCGGCGTCGTTGCCGCGCCGCGCGCCGGCGTCGGTTTCGGCTACGGCTACTACGTTCCGTTCTGGGGGGCCTGGGGCTGGGGGCCATC
>JBFWXO010000016.1:0-109859 GCA_050187355.1 Vicinamibacterales bacterium | reverse complement strand
CTCGGGCTCAGCGACGATCAGGCGAAGAAGCGGTTCGGGTTCTTCCTGGAGGCGCTCGAGTACGGCACGCCGCCGCACGGCGGCCTGGCCCTGGGGCTGGACCGCATCGTGGCCCTGCTGTCGGGCGAGTCGTCGATCCGCGAGGTGATTCCGTTCCCGAAGACCACGCAGGCGGTCGACCTCATGTGCGACGCCCCGTCGTCGGTGGACCCGGGCCAGCTGCGCGAGCTCAGGATCCGGACCGAGGCTTGATCGGCTCCGGCGCGGCTGCTAGGATGCCAATCGGAAGCAAGTCACTGATACGGCGAGGGATACCAGCATCAGCGCCATGACGACCCGTCGCATCGTCGTGCCCGAAACGAGCGTCGGCACGCTCTTCGGGCCGTACGACGAGAACCTGCGTCACGTCGAGGCCTTGCTGAACGTGAAGATCCGGACGCAGGGTCACGAGCTCGTCGTGGACGGCCAGCCGCGCGACACCGCGCGGGTCGAGCAATGGGTGGGGCAGGTGAGCGGCCTCATCGACGACGGCCATTCCCTGACCGACACCGACATCCGGACCGCGGCGCAGCTCGTCTCGAGCCACGAGCGCATCGACCTCCAGGAGCACTTCCTCAAGTCCGGCCAGCTCAGGCAGGCCGGCCGCAAGCGGATCACGGCCAAGTCCGCCAACCAGCGTCTCTATCTCGACGCGATCGAGCGCCACGACATCGTCTTCGGCGTCGGTCCCGCGGGCACCGGCAAGACCTATCTGGCCATGGCCCAGGCCGTCCGGGCCCTGCTGGCCAAGGAGGTCACGCGCATCATCCTCGCGCGGCCGGCCGTCGAGGCGGGCGAGAAGCTGGGGTTCCTGCCGGGCGATCTGCAGGAGAAGGTGAACCCGTACCTCCGGCCGCTGTACGACGCCCTCTACGACATGCTGGAAGTGGACCGGGCCGAGCGGCTGCTGGAGCGCGGCACGATCGAGGTGGCCCCGATCGCGTTCATGCGCGGCCGCACCCTGAACGACGCCTTCGTCATCCTCGACGAGGCGCAGAACACCACGGTCGAGCAGATGAAGATGTTCCTCACCAGACTCGGCTTCGGCTCGAAGGCCGTGGTCACGGGGGACATCACCCAGATCGACCTCCCGACCGGGCGGACCTCCGGGCTCGTGGACGCCCTGAGGATTGTCGCCGGCATCGACGGCATCGCCGTCGTCCGGTTCGACGACCGCGACGTCGTCCGCCACCGCCTGGTCCAGGCGATCGTGAAGGCGTACGAAGCCGCCGGCGCGCCGGTCTCGCCGGCGCCCGCGGCAAGGTGATCGCGTCGTGCCAGGCCCGGACCCCGCCAGTACGGCGCTCACCGTCGAGGTCGTCGCCCGGCCCACCGACCGCGCGGCCGTGCGCGGCCTCGGCCGGTGGCTGGCCGGCATCGCGCCGGCCGCGGCTCGCGGCCGCATGACGATCGCCGTCGTGAGCGACGCCCGGATGCGGGCCCTGAACGGACGCTTCCGCGGCCTGGAACGGCCGACCGACGTCCTCTCGTTCCCGGCCGGACGTCCGGCGGGCCGTTCCCGGCGCTCCGGGCCGGCCGAGCTGGGCGAAATCGCCATCGCGCGGGGCGTGGCCGCGCGGCAGGCCCGGCGGGCGGGCCACGGCGTCGGCGTCGAGTTCAAGGTCCTGGCCCTCCACGGCCTCCTGCACCTGATGGGCTACGACCACGAGCGCGACCGGGGCCAGATGGCGCGGCTCGAACGGCGGCTGCGGCGCAAGGCCGGCCTGCACGGCGGCCTGATCGAACGCGCCCGCGCCTGGAGCGCCACACGGCCATGACGCCCCTGGCGATCTTCCTGCTGGGGTGCGTGGCGGTCCTCGTCGGCACCGTGTCGGCGGCCTTCAGCGCGCTCATGCGCCTCTCGCTCCGGCTCTCGGCCGAGCGCAGCGACCGGGACGGCCTGCTCGGCTGGTACCTGGACGACCCGATGCGGCTCTTCATCCCGGCCCGGATCGTCCTGGCCGTGATCTACGTGGTGGCCGGGGCGCTCCTGGCCCGGGTCCTCCGCCTCGAGACGGGCAACGGCCTCCCGGCCCTCATCGCCGCCATGTTCGTCTTCGCCCTGGTGGCGGAGCATCTGGTGCCGCTCGTGATCATCCGCCGCGACCCCGAAGCGGTGCTCGAGGCGACCCTGCCGGCCTTTCATGCCGTGGAGCGGGTGCTGCGGCCCGTGACCGTGGCGCTTCTGAGCGTCAGCCGCCCGCTCGCGCCCGCGCCGTCCGCCGGAGAGCCGCACGGCCCGCCGTCGGGCCATGGGACGGCGGACCAGCCGGCCGAACGGGAGCCGCACGGCGAGGCGGATCGGGATGAGACCCGCGCGCTGCTGCGCTCCATCGTGGACTTTCGCGACACGCTGGTGCGGGAGGTGATGACGCCGCGCCCGGACATCGTCGCCATCGAGGCGGGCGCCGGGCTGGCCGCGCTGCGGCAGCTGTTCCGCGAGCAGCAGTACTCGCGCGTGCCCGTCTACGAGGACACCCTCGACAACATCCTGGGATTCGCGTTCGTCAAGGACCTGGTCCGCGAGGACCCGCCGCCCCAGAGCATCCGGGACCTGCTGCGGCCGGCGCACTTCGTCCCCGAAACCAAGAAGGTCTCGGCCCTGCTCCACGAGTTCCAGCGCGAGCGCGTCCAGAGCGCCATCGTCGTCGACGAGTACGGCGGCACGGCCGGCCTCGTCACCATCGAGGATCTGCTCGAGGAGATCGTCGGCGAGATCCGCGACGAGTACGACGTCGAGGCGGAGGCGGTGGTGGACGAGGGCGGCGGGAGCTTCGTGGTCAGCGGCAAGGCCGACGTGTCGGCCCTGGAGGAGCACCTCGGCGTGACGGTGGAGCGGGCCGGCTTCGACTCGGTGGGCGGCTACCTGCTGGCCTCGCTCGGGCGCGTCCCCGTCAAGGGCGAGTCCTTCGAGGTGGGCGACCTGCACGTCGAGGTCGTGGACGCCGAGCGGCGCCGCGTGACGCGCGTGCGCATGCGGCGCGTCGAGGCGCCGGCCGACGCCGAGGCCCGGGGCGCGTGAAGTCCGGCTTCGTCGCGCTCGTGGGCCGGCCCAACGCCGGCAAGTCGACCCTCCTCAACCGGCTGGTCGGCACCAAGCTCGCCATCGTGTCCGACGCGCCGCAGACCACCCGGAACCGCATCGTCGGCGTGCACACCGGCCCGGGGGGCCAGGTGGCGTACGTGGACACGCCGGGCATCCACAAGCCGCTGAGGCGGCTGAACGCCCGGATGATGGAGGAGTCGCGATCGGCCATCCGCGAGGTGGACGTGGTGGCCCTGATCATCGATGCCTCGGCCGCCGAGGGCGGGGGAGACCGCTACGTCAGCGAACTGCTCGGGAGCGCGCGCGCGCCCGTCGTGGCGGTCCTCAACAAGGTCGACCTGGTCGAGAAGACCGCGCTCCTGCCCCGCATCGCGCGGCTGGCCGAGCTCGGCGTCGCCCGCGAGGTGGTGCCGGTGTCGGCCGCGACCGGCGAGAACGTCGACCGGCTCGAGGCGGTGCTGCGGTCCTACCTGCCGGACGGGGAACCGCTCTTCCCCGAGGACTACCTCACCGATCAGCCCGAGCGGTTCTTCGCGGCGGAGCTCGTCCGCGAGCAGGTCCTGCGCCTCACCCGCGCCGAGCTGCCATTCGCGACGGCCGTGGTCGTCGACGCCTTCGAGGAGCCCGAGGCGCCGGGCGGGCTCCTGCGGCTCCACTGCACGATCTTCGTGGAGCGCCACTCCCAGAAGCCGATCCTGCTCGGGCGGGGCGGGGCGATGATCAAGGCCATCGGGACCGGGGCCCGCCACGCCCTGGAGCGCTTCTTCGACACGCGCGTGTATCTCGACCTGCACGTGAAGGTGAAGGACGACTGGCGCGACGACCCGCGCGCGCTCGCCGAGATCGGGCTGCCCGACCGGGCGCCCCGCGGCCGGCATCGCCGCTGACCCCGGGCCGCGCGCGTTTGCCGCCGCCTGCCGGGAAAAGGCGTGCTACGCTTGCGAGGTTGTGCGGATCTGATCTTCCCTGACTGTCATGGCGCCGCATCGGAGAATCGACGTCGTCCTGGATTCCGTGCGCCGCCTCCTGCGGATCGGCGCGACGGCCAACCTGCTGAACCTGCTGCAGAAGCAGCACCCGGCCGACCTCGGACAGATCTTCGGGGAGCTCCACGAAGGCGAGCGCACCGCCGCCTTCAACATGCTGGTCGAGCGCCAGCCGAAGCTCGCCATGGAGAGCGTCAGCGAGCTCGGGCCCGAGCGCGGCGCGGCGCTGCTCGCCGGCCGCTCGGCGGAAGAGATCGCCAAGCTGGTCCAGGAGATTCCGTCCGACGACGCCGCCGCGCTCGTCGACCACCTGCCCGAGGAGCTGTCCAGCGAAGTCCTCGAATTGATGCGCCGCCGGGAAGCCGGCCAGGTCGAGAGCCTGCTCGACTACGCCGAGCAGACCGCCGGGCGCATCATGAACCCCAACGTCTTCGCGCTCACCGAGGACCTCACGGTGGCCGAGGCGGTGGCGGCGCTGCAGCGGGCGATCAACGTCGAGATGGTGTTCTACCTCTACGTGGTGGACGCCCGCCGCCACCTCGTGGGCGTCACGTCGCTGCGCCGGCTGCTCCTGGTCTCGCCCGAGACGCCCCTCAAGCGCATCATGACCCCGGACGTCTTCAGCGTCCGCGTGGACACCGACCAGGAGGAGGCGGCCCGGCTCGTCGCCTCGTACAACCTCCTCGCCATCCCGGTGGTGGACGAGGAGAACAAGCTCGCCGGCGTCATCACGGTGGACGACGTCATCGACGTCCTGAAGGACGAGGCCACCGAGGACCTGTATCGCCTGGCCGGCGTGTCGGGCGACGAGCGCGTGGAGACGCCCGCGTGGGACGCGCTCAAGAAGCGCCTGCCCTGGCTGGGCGTGAACCTGGCGACGGCGTTCCTGGCGGCCTCGGTGGTGGCGGCCTTCGAGGACACCATCAGCCGGGTCACGGCGCTCGCCGTCTTCATGCCCATCGTGGCGGGCATGGGCGGCAACGCCGGCACCCAGACGCTGACCGTCATCGTGCGCGGGCTCGCCCTCGGTGAGCTGTCCGGCGCCAACGCGCGGAAGGCGCTCTTCAAGGAGGCCGCCATCGGCTTCGGGAACGGCACCGCCCTGGGGGTGGTGGCCGCCCTGGTCGCGTGGCTGACGAAGGGCGACCCGATGCTCGGCATGCTCCTGGGTATGGCCATGGTCTGCAACATGCTGGTGGCCTCCACCGCCGGCACGCTCGTGCCCCTGGGCCTGAAGGCCATGAAGGTCGATCCGGCGCTGGCCTCGTCGGTGTTCATCACCACGTTCACCGACGTGGTCGGGTTCGCGTCGTTCCTGGGCCTGGCGACGATGTTCCAGCGCTACCTGGGAACGTTCTAGCTGCGGGATTCCTATAGAATGAGCGGTCGAGGCCGGTAGCGGTGCCTCTCTACACGAGCGACGCCCTGGTCCTGAGGACCTACAAGCTCGGGGAAGCCGATCGGATCGTGGTCTTCCTCACCCGGGACCGCGGGAAGAAGCGTGGCGTCGCGCCACGGGCCCGGCGTCCGCGGTCGCGCTTCGTCGGCGCCCTGGAGCCGCTGACCGAAGTGCGGGTGGCCTATTTCGAGAAGGAGCAGCGGGAGCTCGTGAACCTGAACTACGCGGAAGCCGTGCGGTCGCCGATGGCCACGCCGAATCCCGACGCCCTCGGGTACGCCGCCTACTTCGCCGAGCTGCTCGATGCGACGGCGCCCGACGCCGATCCGGACGAACGGCTGTTCAGGCTTGGCAGCGCCACGCTGGAAGCCGTGGCCGCCGGCGCGCCGGCGGAGCCGCTGGCGCGGTACTTCGAATGCTGGCTCCTCCGGCTGCAGGGCCTGTATCCGCCCGACGTCGCCTGCGCGGAGTGCGGCCGGGAGTTCGCGGGCGACGAAAGCGCCTTCCTGGCCGTGGACGGCCATGGGTTCGTGTGCCGCGGCTGCCACGGCGCGCACGGCGTGGACGACAGGTACCTGTCGGCCCCGGCCCTGGCGTTCGTCCGGGCGGCCCGGCGGGGACGGCCGGTGGATGTGCAGGCCTTCGGCGCCCCGGTCGAGGCGCTGCGGGAATTGGAAGTCGCCCATCGGGCGATCATCGGAGCGCACCTCGAGCGGCCGCTGAAGTCGGTGCGCGTCGTGCAGGCGCTCGGCCACCCTTCCCGACAGGCGGCGCGCGGATGACGTTCCAGGATCTGATTCTCAAACTGTCCGCGTACTGGGCCTCGCGCGGCTGCCTCCTGCAGCAGCCGCTGGACATCGAAGTCGGCGCCGGCACGTCGCACCCGGAGACGCTCTTCCGGGTGCTGGGACCCGACCACTGGCAGGTCGCCTACGTGCAGCCGTCACGCCGGCCCGACGACGGCCGCTTCGGCCAGAATCCGAATCGCCTCTACAAGCACCACCAGTTCCAGGTCGTCCTCAAGCCCTCGCCCGACGAGGTGCAGCAGCTGTACCTCGACAGCCTCGAGGCGTGCGGCATCAACCCGCGCCAGCACGACGTCCGCTTCGAGGAGGACAACTGGGAGTCGCCGGCCCTGGGCGCCTGGGGCATCGGCTGGCAGGTGATGCTCGACGGGCTCGAGATCACGCAGTTCACCTACTTCCAGCAGGTCGGCGGCGTGAACCTGGCGCCCGTGTCGGTGGAGATCACCTACGGGCTCGAGCGGATCGCGATGTTCCTGCAGAAGGCCGCCAACGTCTTCGACCTGGAATGGGCGCCGGGGGTCCGCTACGGGGACGTCCGGCTGCGCGAGGAGATCGAGCACTCGAAGTACGCGTTCAACCAGGACACGGGCATCCCGGCGGAGGAGTTCGCGGCCTTCCACCGCGGGCAGTTCGAGGCGAACTTCGGCTTCGCGGGCCGGCTGGCCGACGCCGGCCTGCTGCTGCCGGCCCTGGAGCACTGCCTGAAGTGCTCCCATCTCTTCAACCTGCTCGACTCGAGCGGCAGCATCGGCGTCACCGAGCGCACGGCCTACATCCTGCGCGTGCGCCAGCTGGCGGTGCGGCTGTGCCGGGACTACGCCGCCGAGGCGGAAGCCGCGGCCGCGGCCCGCGCGGTGGACTAGGCGCCATGGACAGAGAGCTCCTCATCGAAATCGGCACCGAAGAGCTGCCCGCGCGGTGGCTGCCGGGACTGACCGCCCAGTTCGGCGAGGCCCTGGAGAAGCGCCTCGGCGAGGCGCGCCTGGCCCCGGCCGAGCCCGTCGAGACCTTCAGCACGCCGCGCCGCCTCGTGGTCCGGGCCGCGCGGGTCCCCGAGCGGCAGACGGACTTCGACGACCTGATCACGGGCCCCCCGGTGTCGGCGGGCATCCAGCCCGACGGCCAGTACACGGGCGCCGCGATCGGCTTCGCCAGGAAACAGGGCGTCGAACCGTCCGCGCTCGAGCGGGTCGAGACGCCGAAGGGGACGTACCTGGCCTATCGCCGCCAGGTGCGCGGCAAGGCCACGGTGGACGTGCTGCCGGACGTCCTGGGCGCGGCGCTCAGGGATCTCCAGTATCCGAAGCAGCTGCGGTGGGATGCCCTGCTGGAGGACGGACGGGGAGAGCTGCTCAGCGGCCGCCCTATCCGCTGGGTGCTGTTCCTCTACGGCGGACGGGTCGTGCCCTTCGACATCACGCGGACCGCGCTGGCGTCGAGCCCGATGGTGCAGGACATCCGCTCGGGCGCCGTGACCTTCGGCCACCGGTTCCTGACCACCAGCGGCCGCGCCGGGCGTGCCATCAAGGTCAAGGGCTTCGAGGACTACCGGCGCCGCCTGGCCGAGAACTTCGTCGTGGTCGAGCGCGGCGAGCGCCACGATCGCATCGCGCGCGAGCTGGATGCCGAGGCCCGGCGTCGCGGCGGGCGGGTGGCGCAGTCGGCGGCGGGGCAGGAGGCCCTGGCGGAGGTTCCCGATCTCGTCGAGTACCCGGCGGTCATCTCGGGCATCTTCGCGGAGGAGTTCCTCCAGCTGCCGGCCGAGGTGCTGACCACCACGATGATCCACCACCAGCACTTCTTCCCGCTGGAATCGAGCGGCGGCGCGCTGATGCCGGCGTTCCTGGCGGTGCTGAACATGGAGCCGGAGCGGCCCGAGCTGGTCTCCCGGAACCTCGAACGGGTGCTCACCGCGCGGCTCCGTGACGCGCGCTTCTTCTGGGACGCCGACCGCCAGAAGACGCTCGAGCAGCATCGCGACCGCCTGGCGACCGTGGCGTTCCACCAAGGCCTCGGCAGCTATCGCGACAAGGCCGATCGCATCGAGCCCCTGGCCCGGTGGATCGCGGCCGACGTGCTGGGACACCCGGAGGCCGCCGACGACGCGGCGCGGGCCGCCCGCTGGTGCAAGGCGGACCTGGCCACCGACATGGTGCGCGAGCTCACCGAGCTGCAGGGCGTCATGGGCGGCATCTACGCGCGGGCCGACGGCCAGGCCGAGCCGGTGTGGAAGGCCATCTACCACCACTACCTCCCGGTGGCCGTCGAAGCGTCGGCCGCGCCGTCGCGCGCCGACCTCGGCCAGGCCGCCGTCGCGTGGGCGGCCGTGTCGCTGGCCGACAAGGCCGACACGCTGGCGGCGATGTTCGTGGCCGGAGAGCGGCCGACGGGCTCCCGCGATCCGCACGGACTCCGGCGCGCGGCCCAGGGGCTGGTGCGGCTGCTGGCGGACCTGCCGGAGCTGACCGGCGTCGACACGGCCGTGTCGCTGCACGCGCTGACCTCCAGGGCCTTCGCCAGCTTCGCCGGCCACGACGGCCTGGCCGACGCCCGGACGGCGCTCGGGCTCTTCATGCTGGACCGCGTGCGGAGCGTGTTCGAACAGCGCGGGGCGGACGTGCGCAACGTCCGGGCCGTCATCGCCCAGCAGGACGCGCTCGTCCCGCTCACGATCCGGCGGCGGCTCGACGTGCTGCCCGAGTTCACCGAGACCGCGGAGTTCAAGCAGCTGGCGGTGCTGTTCAAGCGCGTGCGGAACATCGCGAAGCAGCTGCCGGAGACCGACTTCTCGGAGGCCGAGCTCCACACCGGGACGATCGCGCCGCTCACCGAGCCGGCCGAAGCCGCCCTCCTCGACGAGATCGCGCGGCGTCGACCCGTCATCGACGGCGCGGTCGCGGCGGGCGACGGCTACCGGAAGGCGTTCGCCGAGGCCGCGGGCTTCGGCCCCGGGGTCGCGCGCTTCTTCGACGACGTCATGGTGATGGCCGACGATCCGGCCGTGCGCCGCGCGCGGCTGCTGCTCCTCCGACGGCTCGAGGCCCTGATCCTCCAGCTGGCGGATGTGTCCGAGATGGTGCCCCAGACCGAGTAGCGGGCACGCCGAGTAAAGAGCAAGGGAAGTCCGAGCAAGGAGTATCGAGCGTCATGGCGAAGCGTCGTCCCACCCCGTCCAAGGCTTCCAAGGCCCGCAAGGCCGTCTCCCCCAAGGCCACGGCCTCCCGCGGCCGCGCCGCGCGCGCGGGCCGGCCGGCGAAGGCCGCCCGCGGGCCCAAGACCGCGAAGGCCGGGAAGTACGTCTACTTCTTCGGCGACGGCAAGGCCGAGGGCGACCGCACGATGAAGGACGTCCTCGGCGGCAAGGGCTCGGGCCTCGCCGAGATGACCAATGCGGGCCTGCCCGTGCCGCCGGGCTTCACGATCTCGACCGGCGCCTGCAATCTCTACTACGCCAACAAGGGCAAGCTCACGCCGGCCATCGAAGCCGAGATCGAGGACAAGCTGAAGCGTCTCGAGAAGAGCGCCAAGGCCACGCTCGGGTCGTCCACGAACCCGCTGCTCGTCTCCGTCCGGTCGGGCGCGAAGTTCTCGATGCCCGGGATGATGGACACCATCCTCAACCTCGGGTTGAACGACGACGCGGTGGAAGGGCTGAAGGCGCGGACGTCGAACGGCCGGTTCGCCTACGACAGCTACCGGCGCTTCATCCAGATGTTCGGGTCCGTCGTCCTGGAAATCCCGAAAGCCGCGTTCGAGCACGAGTTCGAGGCCGTGAAGTCGGCCGTCGGCGCCCGCGTGGACACGGACCTGGACGAGGCCGCGCTGCGCGACATCGTCGAGCGGTTCAAGCGGGTGGTGCGCCAGACGTCCGGCAAGCCGTTTCCTCAGGATCCGCACGACCAGCTGCGGATGGCCAGGAACGCCGTCTTCCGCTCGTGGAACAACCCCCGCGCGAAGGAGTACCGGCGCATCTACGACATCCCGGACGCCATCGGCACCGCCGTCAACGTGCAGATGATGGTCTTCGGGAACACGGGCGAGCGCTCCGCCACCGGCGTCGGCTTCACCCGCAACCCGGCGACGGGCGCCAAGGAGTTCTACGGCGAGTTCCTGGTGAACGCCCAGGGCGAGGACGTGGTGGCCGGCATCCGGACGCCGCGCCCGATCACGGAGCTGGCCGACGTGATGCCCCAGGCCTACAAGCAGCTGCGCCAGATCACGACGCGGCTCGAGAAGCACTACAAGGACATCCAGGACTTCGAGTTCACCATCCAGGACGAGCGCCTGTTCATGCTCCAGACGCGCAACGGCAAGCGCACGGGGTACGCGGCCGTGGTCATCGCGACCGACCTCATGAAGGAGCGGCTGGTCACGCCGAAGGAGGCGCTCCTCCTGGTCGACCCCGAGGCCCTGTCGCAGCTCCTGGCGCCCGGCTTCGAACCGAAGGAGTGGAACGCCATCCCCGCGGCCACCAAGGGCCTGCCGGCCTCGCCCGGCGCGGCGTGCGGCCAGGTGGTCTTCACCGCCGACGACGCCGTGGCGTGGGCCGACCAGGGCACGCCCGTCATCCTCGTCCGGCGGGAGACGGTGCCGGACGACATCCACGGCATGTGGGTGTCGCAGGGCATCCTCACGGCCACCGGCGGCATGACGTCGCACGCCGCGGTCGTGGGCCGGCAGATGGGCAAGCCCTCCATCGTCGGCGCCGGCGAACTCGCCATCGACGAGCACGGCAAGACGTTCACGGTGCAGGGCCGCGAGGTGAAGGAAGGCGACTGGATCGCGTTCGACGGCCTCACCGGCGAGGTCAAGCTGGCCAAGGTCTCCTCGCACCCGAGCGAGATCCTCCAGGTGCTCGACGGCAGCATGCCGGCGAGCGCCTCCGACATCTACTCGCGGTTCAACACACTGCTCCAGCAGGCCGACAAGGTGCGGCGGCTCGGCGTGCGCGCCAACGCCGACCAGCCCGATCAGGCGGAGATCGCGTACAAGTTCGGCGCCCGGGGCATCGGCCTCTGCCGGACCGAGCACATGTTCTTCGGCGAGGGGCGGATCCCCATCGTCCAGCGGATGATCCTGGCCACGACCGAGGCCGACCGGCGGGCCGCGCTCGCCGAGCTGCTCCCCATGCAGCGCGACGACTTCTACGGCGTGTTCAAGGCCATGAAGGGCACGCCCGTCACCATCCGCACCATCGACCCGCCGCTCCACGAGTTCCTGCCGAAGCGCGAGGAGCTCATGGTGGAGATCGCCGTGATGGAGGCGACCGGCAAGACCGGCGCGGCGCTCGCCGAGAAGAAGAAGCTCCTGGCCCGGGTCGAGCAGCTCCACGAATTCAACCCGATGCTCGGCCATCGCGGCGTCCGCCTCGGCATCACGTACCCCGAGATCACCGAGATGCAGGCGCGCGCCATCCTCGAGGCGGCCGCGCGCTGCCACAAGGAAGGCCTCAAGGTGGTGCCCGAGATCATGATCCCGCTGGTCGGGCTCGTGCGGGAGCTGACCGACCAGAAGGCGGTGGTGGACCGGGTGGCCGCCGAGGTCATGAAGGAGCAGGGCATCAGGTTCAAGTATCTGGTCGGCACGATGATCGAGGTGCCGCGCGGCGCCCTCATCGCCGACGAGATCGCGAAGGACGCGCAGTTCTTCTCCTTCGGCACGAACGACCTCACGCAGATGACCTTCGGGTTCTCGCGCGACGACGTCGGCAAGTTCCTGCGGATCTACCAGGAGCGCAAGATTCTCGACAAGGACCCGTTTGCGACCTTCGACGGCGCCGGCACGGGACAGCTGGTGGCCATGGGCGTCACCAGGGGACGTTCGGTGCGGCCGGACCTGAAGCTCGGGATCTGCGGCGAGCATGGCGGCGACCCGGCGTCCGTGCACTTCTTCCACGCCGTGGGGCTGGACTACGTGAGCGCCTCGCCCTATCGGATCCCCGTCGCGCGCCTCGCGGCCGCGCAGGCGGCGCTGCAGGTGAAGGTGGGGGACTAGGGCGTCCGGCGGCGCCGCGGGGCCGCCGGTCCCGCGGCCCTCGCCTCCAGCCCCGGGCATGATTCGCTACATCGTTCACGAGGGCGGACACACGCGGCCGGTCGAGTCCATCGACGCCGCGTGGCTCGCCCCGGGCAGCGACGTCATCGTCTGGGCCGACGTGGTCGAGCCATCCGAGGAGGATGGCCGCGTCCTCCAGCGGCTCTTCGGACTGCACGAGCTGGCCGTCGCCGACGCGCTGGGGGAGACGCACCACCCGAAGGTCGAGACCTACGGGCCGCTCCTGTACGTGGTGCTGCACGGCATCAACTTCCACGTCGACGAGCACGCCTTCGACACGCACGACACCGATTTCTTCGTCACACCGCAGTTCCTGGTGACGGTGCACGACGGCCGGCGCCGCAGCATCGCGCACGTGGGTGAACTGTGCGCCAAGAGCGATCGCTTCCTGGCGGAAGGGACCGTGGCGCTGATGCACCGCATCGTCGACACCATGGTCGGGCACTACCTGCCGGAAGTGGACGAGCTGGAGAAGTGGCTCGACGAGCTGGAGCGGCAGGTGGTCGAACGGCCCGACGCACACCTGACGAGCGACATCCTGGCCGTGAAGCGGGACATCTCGGCGCTCCGCCGGATCGTGGTCCCCCAGCGCGACGTGGTGGGCCGCCTCGCGCGGCGGGAGTTCGATCTCATCAACCAGGAGGCGTCCTACCGCTTCCGGGACGTCTACGATCAGCTCGTGCGCATGGCCGACGACGCGATCATCTTCCAGGACCGGGTGACCGGCATCCTCGACGCCCACCTGGCCAGCGTGTCGAACCAGCTCGCGCAGGCCTCGAAGCTCATCGCCGTGGTGGCGACGCTCTTCGGCCCGCTCACGGTCCTGACCGGACTCTACGGCATGAATGTCCCGCTGCCGCACCTCCCGGGAGGCGAGGCGGCGCAGTTCTGGTGGGTCGTGACCCTGATGCTGGCCTCGTCGGTCGGCATGTTCATGTGGTTCCGGCGTTCGGGGTGGTGGTGATGCCCGGTACCGGCGCCCCGGGGAGCCCGGGGATGGGCGACCGCATCGCGAAGCTGCCCGACGACCTGGCGAACCAGATCGCGGCCGGAGAGGTCGTCGAGCGTCCGGCCTCGGTCGTGAAGGAGCTGATCGAGAACGCGCTCGACGCCGAGGCCGGACGGATCACGGTCGCGATCGAGTACGGCGGGAAGCGCCGCATCCGCGTGGACGACGACGGCATCGGGATGTCGCCCGCCGACGCCCGGCTGTCGCTGGAGCGCCACGCCACGAGCAAGATCCGCACGGCCGACGACCTGGCGGCCATCGCGACGCTGGGCTTCCGGGGCGAGGCCCTGCCGAGCATCGCGTCGGTGTCCCGCTTCACGCTCCGGACGCGGCGGCGCGGCGCCGACGCCGGCGTCGAGATCCGGGTGACGGCGGGGGCGATCGAGCACGAGGGGACGTCGGCCGGCCCCGAGGGCACGAGCATCACCGTGGAGGATCTCTTCTTCAACCTGCCCGCGCGCCGGAAGTTCCTGAAGTCCGACGGCGCCGAGTCGGCGCACGTCTCGAAGCTCGTCACGCAGCTCGCGCTCTGCCACCCTGGCGTCGGCTTCCGGCTGACCAGCGGCGGCAAGACGCTGCTGGAGTGTCCGCCCGCCGCGACGCTCGAGGACCGGATGTACCAGGTCTATGGCGACCGCCCCGACCTGGTCCCGGTCTCGCGCGACACCCACGGCGTCCGCCTGTCGGGCCTCGTCGCGGCCCTGGCCGAGACGGGCCCCACGCGCGGCCCGCAGCACGTGTTCGTCAACCACCGGATCGTGAAGGACAAGACGATCGCCCACGCGATCCTCGACGCCTACCAGGCGGCGTCGATCAAGGAGCGGAGTCCGGAGATCCATCTCTTCCTGGACGTGCCGCTCGACCGGATCGACGTGAACGTCCACCCGACGAAGGCGGAGGTCCGCTTCGCCGATCAGTCGCTCGTCCACGAGGTGGTGCGGCGGGGCGTCGCCGAGGCACTCGGGGCGGCGGGTACTCCGGTATTTCCGGACGGGCGTCAGGGCGACGGTCCCGGCATGCCCCTGCCCGGCGCGCCGCCGGCCGCGGCCTACGGGCCCGGCACGACGTGGCGGCCCCGGCCGGCGTTCGACATCGGCGCGGTCGTACGCGAGGGCGCGGCCCCGTGGCCCGCAGGCGCGGCGGGCCCGCCGGTGCCGCCGTGGACCGCGGGCCCCGCGGGCGGCGTCTCGGCGCTCGGACTGGACACGCCCCTGACGCCGCTGGGCCAGTTCCGCAATACCTACATCGTCGCGGTCGACGACGACGGCATCGTGATCGTGGACCAGCACGTCGCCCACGAGCGCGTGCTGTTCGAGCGGTTCGTCGAGCGCCTGGCGTCGGACCGGCTCGAATCGCAGCGCCTGCTGGTGCCGATGGTGATCGACCTGCCCGGCGCCGGCCACACGACGCTCCTCGGACGGGCCGCGGACCTGGACCGCTTCGGCTTCGAGATCGAGGATTTCGGCGGCACGAGCGTCCGGGTGTCCGCGGTCCCCGCCATCCTGGCCGTGCCGGACGTGGACCAGACGCTGCGGGCCCTCGCCGACGACCTCGACGGCCTCGACCGCGGCCTGGCCGCCGAGCTCGCCCTCAAGCGGATCGCCGCCACCATGGCCTGCCACACGGCCGTCAGGGCGCACGACCCGCTCACGGTCGAGAAGATGGCGCACATCCTCGACGAGCTGCGGGCCACGGCGTACTCCACGGTCTGCCCGCACGGCCGCCCCGTGATGTTCCGCATCGGCCGTCAGGACCTGGAGCGGCGGTTCGAACGGATTTAGCGCCGCCTTCAGTCCCCGGGCGTGCCAGAACCCGGTCCTGGATCCCCGGTCCCCGGTCCCTGCCGTTTCCGTTTGATCGCCTTCCACCCGTCCAGCCGGCGCTTGAGCTCCTTCTCGAAGCCGCGCTCGGTGGGCGCGTAGAAGGTGCGGCCGCGGAGGCGCCCGGGCAGGCAGTCCATGGCGGCCACGCCCTCGGAGTCGTCGTGGGCGTAGCGGTAGCCCTTCCCGTAGTCGAGCGACTTCATCAGCCGCGTGGGGGCGTTGCGCAGGTGCAGGGGCACCGGCTCGGCGACGTCCTGGACGGCCGCCTCGGCGGCCGCGCCGTACGCCGCGTAGACGGCGTTGCTCTTCGGCGCTGTGGCCAGGTACAGGGCGGCCTGCGCGAGGGCGGTGTTGGCCTCGGGCATCCCGATGAACTGCAGGGCGTCCCGCGCGGCGACGGCGACGAGCAGGGACTGCGGATCGGCGTTGCCGACGTCCTCGGAGGCGAAGCGCACGAGCCGTCGGGCCACGTACATCGGGTCCTCGCCCGCCTCGAGCATGCGCGCCAGCCAATACACGGCGGCGTCCGGATCGCTGTTCCGCATCGACTTGTGGAGCGCCGACATCAGGTTGAAGTGCTCCTCGCCGCTCTTGTCGTAGCGCAGCGTCTTTCGCTGCAGCGTCTCGCCGACCAGGGCCAGGTCGACCACCGGATGGCCCACGCCCTGCGGCGCCGCGGCCACCACGAGCTGCAGCAGGTTCAGGGCCTGCCGGGCGTCGCCGTCGGCCACGCGGGCCAGGGCGCGCAGCGCGTCGTCGTCCACCTCGGGCGCCAGGTGTCCGAGTCCGCGGTCCCCGTCCGCCAGCGCCCGCCGCAGGATCCGCAGGATGGCCGTCTCGTCCAGGGGCTGGAGGACGAAGACCTTCGAGCGCGAGAGCAGCGCCGCGTTCACCTCGAACGACGGGTTCTCGGTGGTGGCGCCGATGAGCACGATGTCCCCGGCCTCGACGCGCGGCAGGAAGGCGTCCTGCTGCGCCTTGTTGAAGCGATGGATCTCGTCCACGAACACGATCGTGCGGCGGCCCGATCGGCGCCGGCGCTCCGCGGCGGCCATGACCTCCTTGATCTCCTTGATGCCGGCCAGGACGGCGCTGAAGGCGACGAACTCGGCCGCGGTCGCCTCGGCGATGAGGCGCGCCAGGGTCGTCTTGCCGGTGCCGGGCGGTCCCCAGAGGATCACGGACTGCAGGGCGTCGCGGGCGATGGCCTCGCGCAGCGGCCGGCCCGGCGCGAGCAGCGCGTCCTGCCCCTCGATCTCGTCGAGCGTCCGCGGCCGCATCCGCTCGGCGAGCGGCGCGGGCGGCGGCGGCCCCGTGGCGTCGGGCTCGTCGTCGAAGAGGCCGCTCACCGGGCCCTCGCGCGATGCCCCGCCGCCTCGTAGAGGGCGAGGGCCCCGGCGACCGCGACGTTCAGCGACTCGACCGTCGCGGCCATCGGGAGGCTCACCGTCCGGTCCGCGTCGCGGACGAGCGCGGGCGGGAGCCCCGGGCCCTCGCCGCCCACGAGCAGGCAGGTGGGTCGGGCCAGGTCCACCTGGGCGGGAGACGCCCCGCCGCGGGGGACGAGCGCGATCGCCTGAACGCCGCGGTCACGCGCGGCCGCCATCGCCTCGGCCGCCGACGCGACGCGGACGATCGGCAGGCGGAAGGCGCTGCCCATGGCCGCCCGGAGGGCCTTCCATGCGAAGGGGTCCGCCGTCGTGCCGACCGCCAGGAGCCCCGAGGCGCCGAGCGCCTCGGCCGTGCGGACCAGCGCGCCGACGTTGCCCGGGTCCTGGACGTCCACCGCGGCGACGACGAGCGCGGGCGGCGGCGCGAAGACCGCGTCGATGGCGTGCGCGGGCCGCCGCGCCAGCGCCACGACGCCGGACGGCGTCCGGACGGGGCTCATCGCCTGCAGGACGTCGGCGGTCACGCGCACCACCTGGGCCCCGGCGTCGGCGAGCGTGTCGAGTGCCGCACGCTCGGACGGCCCCGGGGGCTCGGCGCCCACGCCCACCGCATCGACGTCGAGGTGCGCCGCGAGCGCTTCCTGCACCAGGTGCCACCCATCGAGCAGGAGCGGCTGTCCGGGTCCGCCGGCGCGCGCGTCGCGGCAGGCCTGCACGAGCGGATGCCGGCGGCTGGTGATGGCGGGGAAGGGCAAGGACACGATGGGGGACCGGACGGTCCCCGCGAGGATAGCACCGGGATCGCGGCGCGGCGCGCGCTGGACATGTCGGCGTGAGACCACTAGAGTTAACGTTTCGACCAATGAAGGAACGCATACTCAAGCGATTCGACGACGAGATCGCCACCCTCGACCGCGAGCTGAAGACCGAGCTGCCCAAGGAGATCCAGCGGGCGCGAGAGTTCGGCGATCTGCGCGAGAACGCCGAGTACCAGGCGGCGAAAGAGCGGCAGACCTACGTCCAGGCCAGGATCGCGATGCTGACGCGGCGCCGCAACGAGGTGGCGCTGATGAACCTCGACCGCGTCCCTCACGACAAGGCCGGCTTCGGGTCGACGGTCACGCTGCGCGAGTCCGGCATCGGGGAGGTGGTCTACCAGCTCGTCATGCCCGAGGACGCCGACGCCGAGAAGGGCCTCATCTCCACGGCGTCTCCCATCGGCCGCGCCCTCCTCAACAAGGAGGAAGGCGACGAGGTGGCGGTGACGACGCCCGCCGGCGCACGGCGCTTCGAGATCGTCAAGCTCGTCACGATTCACGACGAGTAGGCTTGCGCCGTGGTCCGAGGCCCCCGCGCCCAGCACGAGCGCTACTCGCCCGAGCGTCCCACGGCCGTGTTCCTCGGCGGCACCGGCGTCGACGGCGCCTACCATGCGGGCGTCCTGAAGGCCCTCCACGCCGCCGGCGTGAAGGTGGATCTCGTCTGCGGGCGCGGCGTGGGCGCACTGGCGGCCGTACTCTTCGCCCTCGACGGCGGCGCGGCCCTCTGGGAGCCGCACGGCCTCTGGCAGCGCCCTTCGGGCCGTCCGGCCTACGGTCTCACCTGGCGTTACCGCGCCATCGGCGCCGCTTTGGCCGTCATGGCGGCGCTCGTCGCCGCGCCGCTGCTCCTGTTGATCGTGGCTGCCGCGGTGTGGCCGATCAGCCTGCTGGGCGCCTGGACGGGGCTCGATGCCACGGCCTCGATCGCCCGGGGATACTCGGCCTGGCTGGGCTGGATCCTCGCGCCCGAGCGGCTGCCCCAGTGGATCGCGAGGGCGACGGTCGCGGTGGCCGGCCTCCTGACCCTGGGCCTGGCGGGCGCCGCGTGCGTCGCCGCCTGGCGGTCCCCCCGGCGCCAGCGAGGGGCGTTCCTCTGGCGGCTCCTGGGCCTGCCGGTGGATTCGGCCCGGTTCGCGACCGTCGCGACGCAGGCGCTGTGGGACCTCCTGCGCGGGGGGGCGCCGCTGGCGCGGCCGAAGGCGGCCCAGATCAGCGAACGACTGACGGAACTCCTGGCACAGGGGGCGGGCCAGCCCGGACATCACGACCTGCTGGTCGCCGTCCACGATCTCGATGCCCGGCGCGACCTGGTCTTCGGCCTCATGGCCGGTGAGGCCGGCCGGCGCCTCTTTCCCGGCTTCGCGGGGCCGGCCGCCCGCCGGGCCGAGGCGTTCGACCTCGCGGGGCCGGGACGCTCCGCGCTCATCGACGTCCTTCGCGGGGCGGTGACGCTGGCCGAGCTCTCCGACCCGCAGTTCCTGACGTTCCCGGCCGACGGCTACTGGCGCGGTGAGACCCACCGGGTCGCCGATCGTCCCGCCGCGCTGGTCCGCCTGCTCGAGGAGGCCGCCGCGGCCGGCATCGAACAGGCGATCGTGGTCACGGCGACGCCCCCGCCCGGCGGGCCGCACGCCCTGCAGCCGACGCGGCTCGATCCGCGCGGCCGCGCCGGGACCTGGATCGCGGCCCAGGAGACGGCCGCGGTCCGGGATGCCGTCCGCTACGCCGAGGCGCACTACCACGCGGTGTTCGTCATCCGTCCCGATCACAATCCGCTCGCGCCGCTCGACCTGGCGGGCGGCATGGACCCCTCGAGCGATCGGGCCGTGGCGCCCGCCGACCTGCTGGCGCGCGGGCACGACGACGCCCACCGCCTCTTCATCGAACCCGCGCTGGGCGCTGCCGGCGAGCGCGTGGGCGCAGACGTCCGAGGACACGTATGACCCCGCCCGACACCCGAGGTCCGTCCACCCGCCTCATCCACGCCGGCGAGCGCGCGCCGGCCGCCCGGTCGCTCACGACCCCCATCTACGAGACGAGCACGTTCGTCTTCGAATCGGCCGCGGAGGTCCAGGCCTACGCCGAGGGGCGGACGCCCGCCTATCTCTACAGCCGCTACGACAACCCCACGGTGGTGGCCGTCGAGACGAAGCTGGCCGAGATCGACGGCGCCGAGGCCTCGCTGGTCTTCGCGTCGGGCATGGCGGCCGTGTCGAACGCCCTCTTCGGGCTGCTGAGCGCCGGCGACGAGGTGGTCTGCTGCGCGGCCATCTACGGGGGCACGTTCCACATCCTGAACGGCCTGGCCGCGCGCTTCGGCATCACCCCCCGCTTCGCGTCGCTCGACGCGTTCCGCGATCCGGCCGCGCTCATCGGCCCGAAGACCCGGATGGTCTGGTTCGAGTCGCCGATCAACCCGACGCTGCGCGTGGTCGACGTGGCGAAGGTGGCCGAGGCGTGCCGCGCCGCGGGCGTCCTCTCCGTGATGGACAACACCTTTGCGTCGCCGCTCAACCAGCCGGTCCTCGCGATGGGCGTGGACGTGTCGATGCAGAGCGTCACCAAGTATCTGAACGGCCACAGCGACGTGACCGGCGGGGTCCTGTCCGGCCGGCGGGAGATCCTCGGGCCGCTCGCCAGGACGCGGCGCCTGCTCGGCGGCATCATGGACCCGCAGCCGGCGTACGCCCTGGGCCGCGGGCTCAAGACGCTGGCCCTGCGCGTGGCCCGCCACAACGAGAACGCCCTGGCCGTCGCGAGGGCCCTCGACGGCCATCCCGCGCTGGCGGCCGTGCACTACCCGGGGCTCCCGTCCCATCCGGACCACGCGATTGCGGCGGCCCAGATGCGGGGATTCGGCGGCATGCTCTGCCTCGACCTCGCGGGCGGGCAGGAGGCGGCGTTCCGCGCCTTCGACCGGCTGCGCGTCGTCCAGCGGGCGGCGAGCCTCGGGGGCGTCGAGAGCCTCTGCAGCCTCCCGATCCTGACGTCGCAGTTCGGCCTGAGCGACGAGGACCTGGCCCGCGCCGGGGTCACGCGGGGGATGATGCGGATCTCGGTCGGGCTCGAGGACGCCGACGACCTGATCCGGGACCTGACGCAGGCGATCGAGGCGTAGCCGCGCGCGGCGCCGCCGCCCGCCAGGGGCCGTCTATTTCTTCCCGTTGAGCTCGTGCAGGAAGTCCAGGACCAGGTCGAGCATCCGCTGGTTGACGCGGCTGCCCTCGTGCACGCCGAACTTCGTCTGGAACGCGTCGAGGGGCACCACGGCCTTGGCGGCCGTTCGATGGCCGCCGGCGCTCCCGACGTCGTTGAACCACCGCCGCACGAAGTCGCCGGCGTTTCGTGAGTAGCCGAGGTTGCGCACCGACACGATCAGCTGGTCGTTGACCACGCCCGACACGACCGTCCACTGCACGTCCTCGAGCTGCAGGTAGAAGTCGGCCACGTAGGGGATGAAGTCCTCGCGCGGAGGCTCCCCGAGGAAGGCGCAGAAGACGTGCTCCATCATGCGCCCCTGCTGCCACGCCTTGATGACGTAGTCCAGCCGCTCGCTGGTGATTTCGGCGCCCTCCATCTTGCGGATGAGCCCGGCGTCGGCCAGCGGGTAGAGGAACGAGAACGCGTCGAGATCCGCCCGGTTCGTGTGCCGGCTGAAGAAGAGGGTGTCGGACTTGATCGCGTAGAGCATGGCCGTGGCCGTGCGCTCGGAGATGTCGAAGTCCACGGCACGCAGGTGCTCGGTGAAGATCGTCGACGTGGATCCGTAGTCGGGCCGGATGTCCTTGAACATGGCCGTGTAGCCCGTCGTCTCCGGGTGATGGTCCACGACGAGGTCGGCATGCCGCAGGGCCTCGCCGAAGTAGTGCGGCTGGACGTCGACGAGCGCGATCTTCTCAAAGGCCGCGAACTGATCCGGCGTCACCGTCTCGATGCCGATCTCCAGCAGCTTCAGCATCCGCTGGTTCTCGGGCCGCGACACCGGCTGCAGGGTGCCGATGATGGCCGTCTGCTTGGTCCGGCGCAGCACGGTCCGGAGTGCGAGGCCGCTCGCGATGGCGTCCGGATCCGGGTCGTGGTGGGTGAGGATGAGGACGCGGTCGGCGTCGCTGAAGTAGCGCTGGTACTGCTGGACCCGCTGGCGGGTGAGCGACCGGTCGAGCTCGGTGGTCAGGCGGCTCTCGACCAGCTCGGCGAGCGTGATGTTCGTCAGCTCCGGGAAGCGCGTGCGCAGCGTCGCGGCGCGGGCGTCGTCCTCGGCGCCGTGCGTGCCGAGGAGGTAGACGAGCACGCCGCCGGCGTCGCGGACGGCATCGAGCACCTTGCGCAGGCTGCGCTGGCGCGCGTCCTCGATGATGACCGACGTGGTGGGCAGCAGGTCGGCGCGGACCCAGGTGTCCACGCGCCGCGGGTCGGCGCCGATCACCGTGGCGCCCGCCTCGTGCAGCTTCCGGGCGAGGGTCTTGTTCTCGACCAGGAACTCCAGCTCCACGCGCGGACTGAGCACCGCGTGCAGGAGTCGGCCGACCAGCTCCGTCTGGCACACCGCGAGACACCTCATCGGCGGCGATCCGTTCCTCTCGGCGGCAGCGGCGGCATTGACGGCAACCCCCAATTATACCGCCGGGCCCGCCGCGGCGCGGGGCCATCGGCCCGTCCCACTGTGGTACGCTTTTTCCTCGGCGCGCCTGCCGCGGCACCACGCGCGCGGCGCCCGGGCCCTCGCGATGCCTGCCACCCTCGATCGCTTCTCCCTCGTCTCCGACTTCGAGCTGCGCGGCGATCAGGTGCACGCCGTGCCGGAGCTCGTCGCGGGACTGCACCGCGGCGACCCGCACCAGACGCTCCTGGGCGTGACGGGGTCGGGCAAGACCTACACCATGGCCGAGGTCATCGCGCGGGTGAACCGCCCGACGCTGGTCATGGCGCACAACAAGACGCTGGCCGCCCAGCTCTATCAGGAGTTCCGGCGGTTCTTCCCCGGCAACGCCGTCGAGTACTTCGTCAGCTACTACGACTACTACCAGCCCGAGGCCTACGTCCCCGCCAGCGACACCTACATCGAGAAGGAAGCGACCATCAACGACGAGATCGACCGGATGCGCCTGTCGGCCACCCGGTCGCTCTTCGAGCGCCGCGACGTCGTGATCGTCGCGAGCGTGAGCTGCATCTACGGCCTGGGGTCGCCGGAGGCCTACTACGGGCTCGTGCTGCCGCTGGAGCGCGGCCAGCGCATGTCCCGCGACCACCTGCTGCGCAAGCTGGTCGAGATCCTCTACGAACGCAACGACCTCGACTTCGGGCGCGGCACCTTCCGCGTCCGCGGCGACATCGTCGAGGTCCACCCGTCCTACGACGAGCACGCGATCCGCATCGGCCTCTTCGGCGACGAGGTGGACGAGATCGCCAGCATCGACCCGCTCACCGGCAGGACGCTCCGACGGCACGAGCGCCTCTCGATCTATCCCAAGACCCACTTCGTCACGACGCGGGACCGCCTGAAGGAAGCGGCCGAGGCCATCAAGGCCGAGCTCGCCGAGCGCCGCACGTTCCTCGAGCGGGAAGGCCGGCTGCTGGAGGCCCAGCGCCTCCACCAGCGGACGATGTTCGACCTCGAGATGATCAAGGAGATCGGCTACTGCCACGGCATCGAGAACTACTCGCGCCACCTCACGGGGCGCGCGCCCGGCCAGCCGCCCCCGACCCTCCTGGACTACCTGCCGTCGGACGCGCTCCTCATCGTGGATGAGAGCCACCAGACCGTGCCCCAGATCCGGGGGATGTTCCATGGCGACCGGGCGCGCAAGGAGGTCCTCGTCGAATACGGCTTCCGGCTGCCGTCCGCCCTCGACAACCGTCCCCTCAGCTTCGACGAGTGGGAGACGCGCGCGCCGCAGATCGTGTTCGTGTCCGCCACGCCAGGGCCCTACGAGCTCCAGAAATCCGGCGGCGTCGTCGTGGAACAGGTGATTCGGCCCACCGGGCTCATGGACCCGCCCATCGAGGTCCGGCCGGTGCGCGGCCAGGTGGACGATCTGCTGCAGGAGATCCGGACCCGCGTGGAGCGAAAGGAGCGTACGCTCGTCACGACGCTCACGAAGCGGATGGCCGAGGATCTGACGCAGTACTACCACGAGCTCGGCGTCCGCGTGCGCTATCTCCACTCCGACATCGAGACGCTGGAGCGCGTGGAGATCCTGCGGGATCTGCGCCGCGGCGCGTTCGACGTCCTCGTGGGCATCAACCTCCTGCGCGAAGGCCTGGACCTGCCGGAGGTCTCCCTCGTCGCCGTGCTCGACGCCGACAAGGAGGGCTTCCTCCGGTCCGGCGGCTCGCTCATCCAGACGGCCGGCCGCGCCGCGCGGAACGTGCACGGCCGCGTCATCATGTATGCCGACGTCGTCACGGACTCGATGCGGACGGCCATCAGCGAGACCGAGCGGCGGCGCACGCTCCAGGCCGCCTACAACGAGGAGCACGGCATCACGCCGACCTCGATCGTGAAGGACATCGACGGGGTGCTGTCGAGCGTGTACGAGCGCGATTACGGGACGCCGGGGCCGGCCGGGGCGGCCGAGACCGCCGAGCAGCTGGCGGCCCGGGTCGTCGAGCTCGAGCGCCTGATGCGCCAGGCGGCGGCCGACCTGGACTTCGAGAAGGCCGCGTCGCTCCGCGATCGCATCGCCGCCCTGAAGGACGCCGCGCTGGGCCTGGGCGACGCCGGCCCGGAGCGATCGTGACCCTGGGCATCGTCGGCTGGGTGAAGGCCGCCCTCCTCGAAGTGCAGGAGTACACGCTGCTGACGGCCGCGGCCGCCCGCGGGGCCGTGACGCGGCCGTTCTACCGGCACGACCTCGTGGAGCAGCTGGACGCCATCGGCATCGGGTCGATGACGGTCGTCGTGCTCACGGGTTTCTTCACCGGGGCCGTGCTGGCGCTGCAGTCGGGCTTCACCCTGGACCAGTTCGGGGCCCGGCCCGCCGTCGGCCGGCTGGTCAGCGCCACCATGATCAAGGAGCTCGGGGCGGTGCTGACGGCGCTCATGCTGACCGGCCGCGTGAGCTCGGGCATCGCGGCGGAGCTCGGGTCGATGACGGTCACCGACCAGATCAACGCCCTGCGCGCGCTCGGCACCGACCCGATCCGCAAGCTGGTCGTGCCGAGGGTGCTGGCCGGCATCGTGATGACGCCCATCCTCACGGTGGTCGCCAACGCCGTCGGCCTGCTCGGCGGGTGGATCGTCGCGACGCAGAAGCTGCAGATCGCCTCCAGCCTCTACTGGTCGTCGGTCGTGGACGGCCTGTTCATGGAGGACGTCTGGATGGGCCTCCTGAAGCCGTTCTTCCTCGGCTTCATCGTCGTCACGGTGGGGTGCCACGTGGGGCTGCGCACGCGGGGCGGAACCGAAGGCGTCGGGCGCGCGACGACCAACGCGGTCGTGGTGGCGTCGGTGGCCGTCATCGCCGTGGACTTCTTCTCGACGCAGCTGCTCCTGGCGGTGCTGTTCTGATGAGCGCCTATCCCGCCGCGCTCCGCGGGCCCGCCAAGGGCCGCCCCGGCGACGCGCCCATCGTCGTGTTCGAGAACGTCCGCCTCGCCTTCGACGAGCACGTGGTGCTCGATGGCGTCAGCTTCGAGCTCTACCCGGGCAACACGAAGATCTTCATCGGGGCCAGCGGGTCGGGCAAGTCCACGGTCCTGAAGCTCATCCTGGGCCTGCTCGCGCCGGACAGCGGCGTCATCCGCGTGCACGGCGCGCGGATCGACGGGATGGGCGAGCGGGAGCTGTTTGCCATCCGGGATCAGACCGGCATGGTCTTCCAGGAGGGCGCGCTCTTCGACTCCCTCACCGTCGGTGAGAACGTGGGCTTCAAGCTGTACGAGGAGACCGACACGCCCCTGGCCGAGGTCAGGGCGCGCGTGGAGGAGGTGCTCGGCTTCGTGGAGCTCGGCCCCTACATCGACCGGATGCCGTCGGAACTCTCGGGCGGGCAGCGACGGCGCGTCGCCATCGCCCGCGCGATGGCCTTCAAACCCCGGCTGCTGCTGTACGACGAGCCGACGACGGGCCTGGACCCGATGACGGCGCTGACGGTGGACGCCGAGATCATCAAGCTGCGCGACCTCGAGGACGTGACCTCGATCCTTGTCACCCACCAGCTCCGCGACGCGTTCTACGTCGCCACCCACGGCGCCAGGCGCGCCGGCACCGGCCACGCGATCGTGGCGGCGACGTCTGAGAAGATCGAACAGGCCGACTTCGTCATGCTGCGGGACGGCCGCATCGCGTTCGAGGGATCGGCCGACGAGCTGAGGGCGTCGGCCGATCCGTACCTGCGCGCGTTTCTCTCCTAGGAGTCCACATGCCCCGTACTCGCTCCCTGGCGTGGGCCGAGCTCAAGATCGGGATCCTCTCCGTGACGGCGGCGGTGCTGGCCGCCATGCTCGTCTTCGCCGTCGGCGGTTCCGGGGGATTCTTCTGGCAGCGGTACCCGCTCAAGGCGCACTTCGCCAACATCGCCACCGTGAAGAGCGGCACGCCCGTGCGCGTGGCCGGCATCGAGGTCGGCGCGGTCACCGACGTGGTCTTCTCCGGATCCGGGGCCGATGCCTGGTTCGAGGTATCGAAGGACGTCCGGCCGCTGATCACGGACCGGTCGGTCGCCGTCATCGGCGCGATCTCGATGCTGGGCGAGGGGGCGGTGGACATCACCCCGGGGCCGGGCGGCACGCCGGTGCCGGACTGGGGCTACGTCCCGGCGGGCCCCGAGGCCGCCACCTTCGCGGCCCTGTCTTCCACGGCCAGCGAGAGCCTGTCGGAAGCCGCGCGCCTCGTGGCCGACTTGCGCGCGGGCAAGGGCACGCTCGGCAAGCTCGTGACCGACGACGGGGCGTACCAGGATCTCCAGGCGCTGATGCAGTCGGCCACGCGCGTGGCCGACGCGGTGCGCACGGGGCGGGGGAGCCTGGGGCGGCTGATCAACGACCCGGCGGTCTACCGGGAGCTGGCCGCCTCGACGGCGGCCCTGAGCGAGATCGCGGGCAAGGTGGCCCGGGGCGAGGGGAGCCTGGGCGAGCTGCTGCACGACCCGTCGCTGGCGCGCTCGGTCACCCGCACGTCCGCCAACCTCGAGGCCATGACGGGTCGCCTGAACCGGGGCGAGGGGACGGCGGGGAAGCTGCTGACCGACGACGAGCTGTTCACCCGGCTCAACGCGGCCGCGGCGCGTCTCGACGAGCTCACGGCCAAGCTCGCGCAGGGCGAGGGCACGGCGGGAATGCTCCTGCAGGACCGCCAGCTTTATGAGAACATGAGTCACGCCGTCACGGAACTGCGGGGGCTCGTGTCGGACATCCGCAAGGATCCCAAGAAGTACCTGAACGTGAAGGTCAGTCTGTTCTGAGACGGCAAGGTCGGGAGGACGTCATGTCGAGAGATACCAACGGCGGCTCGGTGATGCTCGCCTTCCTGCTCGGCGCCGTGACCGGCGCCGCGGCGGCCCTGTTGTTCGCGCCCGCCACCGGCGAGGAGACGCGGGAATACCTGGGACGCAAGGCCCGGGACAGCCGTGAACGCGCGCGCGACACGGCGCGCGAGGTGGCCGATCAGGGCCGCGAGTTCTACCAGCGGCAGCGGGACAGCGTGACGACGGCGATCGAGCGGGGACGCGAGGCGTTCCAGCAGGCGCGCGAGGAAGGGCGAAACGCGTGACGGACGTCTGGCTGGCGATCATCGCGCTGGCGGTCCTCGTGATGGCGGCGATCCAGGTCGGCGCCATCATCGCGGGCGTCCGCCTGGCCCGGCGCGTGGAACATCTCGCCGGCCAGCTCGAGCGCGACGTCAAGCCGCTGATCCAGAACCTCACGGACGTGGCGGCCGAGGCCAAGCGAGCGGCCTCCCTGGCCACGATGCAGGTCGAGCGCGTCGATCGCCTGTTCGGCGACGTCGCCGTGTCGGCCGAGCGCACGATGCGGCTGGCCACGCAGGTGCTCGGCGGACCGGCCAGGAACGGCATGGCCTTCCTCACGGCGGCCCGCGCGGCCCTGACCGCCTTCCGGGAGCTGCGCGAGACCGCGGCGCGGCGGCGTCACGCCTACCGCACCGATTCGGATGACGAGGAGTCCCTCTTCATCGGATAATCCGCTGGCGCCCGAAGTGGCGCAGGAGGCACCAGTGGACAAGCGTTGTTCCCTCAAGCTCTGCAGTGCCGTCGGCGCTGCTGCCCTCGTCGCGGTCGCCGCCCTGCCGGCCGCGGCCCAGGAGTCGAAGTCCGCCGCCGCGGCCAAAGAGCTCCAGCAGGTCCTGTCGAGCAAGAAGATGGACTCGGTCGCCGCGCGCGATCCGCAGTCGCCCGACACGTTCATGGCGGTCCTGGCCGTGCCGAGCCAGCTCATGGTGGTGTCGGCGAAGTACTCGGAGCCGTCCCTGCTGAACGAGCGGCTGGCCCAGCTCAAGTACATGGACGTCTACATGGACCTGAACCGCGCGTCGATTCCGGAAACGCGCTACTTCATCACCGACTTCGGGGCCGACGGCCTGCGCGCGAAGAAGGCGAAGAAGGACGACCCGTTCGACTCCCGCGAGGTGGCGGGCAAGCAGTTCAACTTCGACGGGAACTGGCGCGAGGACAAGATGTCCGAGGCCGACTACATGAAGGTCTACTCCGAGAGCGACGAGCAGTACGCCCGCATCCTCTCGGTGCTCCTCGAACAAGCCAAGAAGTAGCCGTGTGACCGCGGTGCCCCTGGCGGGCGTGACCGGCAGCGAGCTGATCGCGCTGAAGCCGGCCGGCTTGGCCTGCGAGGTCCCGCGCGATCCGTCCGCGCCGTCGCTGATGCGGCGCCTCGCGGCTGCCGGCCACGCTGGTCTCCGGCGGGTCCACCGCCTGGATCGGCCCGCGTGCGGCCTGGTGCTCCTGGCGCGATCGAAGGAGGCCGCGGCCTTCCACTCGTCCGAGATCCAGGCCCGCCGCTGGCGGAAGCTGTATGTCGCGCGCGTGGCGGCCCGGACGGCCCCGGCGCATCTCGTGGGACCGCACAAGGCCCACCTGCGCACCGTGGGAAGGACCGCCACGGTCGTGCGGTCCGGCGGGCGCCCCGCGCTGCTCGACGTCCTGGGCGTTTCGCCGGTGCCCGGACGTGCCGGCGAGCACCACGTGCTCGTCCTGCTCCACACCGGCCGCTTCCACCAGATCCGGGCCATGCTGGCGCATCTGGGCGTCCCGCTCGCCGGCGACGCGCCCTACGGCGGCGGCACGGAGGCGCCGATGTATCTCGAGCACGTCGTGCTGGCCTGCCGCAGTCATGCGGACGGCGCCTGGCGTGTGTGGCGCGCCGCGGAGCATCCGGATCGGGATCCCTGGGCTCCGACCCTGTCGGACGCCGTCGGGGCGCAGGCCGCGCGCTTCGCCGCGTCCGCACCGGGGGACGCCCCGCCGGCGCCGGAGGGCGCGCACGCCGACGGCGGCTAGGGCGACACCAGGACGGCCGCCACGCGGCCCGGAGCGGTCACGTCGAGGGGCCAGGGCGGAAGGGGGAGCCGCCGGGGGCGGCCTCCGAGTGCGTCGGCCACCAGACGCGCGAGGACGTCGCCGGACGCCAGCTCGCGGGTGTTGGTGGCCGCGAAGATGGCGCCCCCCGGCGCCAGGACCATCGCCGCCGCCTGCAGGAGCGCCGGGTAGTCGTGGGCGGCCCGCCAGGCGGGAATGCCGCGGCGTCGATCGGCGGCGCCGAAGGTGGGCGGATCGAGGATGACGAGGTCGAAGCGCTCAGCGCCACGCGCGGCCGACGCGAGGAACGCGCGCGCGTCCCGGCGGAGAAAGCGCACCGCCTCCGGAGGCAGGCCGTTCAGCGCCAGGTTGCGGCGGCCCCATTCGAGCGCGCGGCCCGAGACGTCCACGTTCGTGACCTGCCAGCGCGCCGCCGCCAGCGGCACCGAGAACGCGCACGTGTAGGCAAAGAGGTTCAGGGCGCGCCCGGGCGGCCGGCCTGCCAGGGCGCGGCGATGCTCGCGGTGCTCGAGGAAGAGGCCCGTCGAGAGGCCATCGTAGGGACGCACCTCGTACCGCGCGTCGTACTCGCGCACGACCAGCGTCTCCGGAAGCGGGCGTCCGGCCCGCGGCACTGCGGAACGGGCCTCGTCCGGCGCACACCCACCGAGCCGGCTGCGATCGCGCATCAGGTGCTTCACGTAGACGGCGGCGACGCCGTCGGGGCCGAGTTCCCGCAAGACGATCCCGGCCAGCGCCGTGACGTCGCGGTCGCCGACACCGTGACCGGCCTCGAGGGCGAGCACGGCCGCCTCGCCGAGCCGGTCGATCGCCATTCCGGGGAGGTCGTCGCCGGCGCCGTCCGCCACGCGGTAGGCGGTGACCGCGCCGCCCGCGGCCAGTGGCGCGCGGCGCGCCCGGGCACGGCGCAGGCGATCGGTCAGCGCCAGCGGATCGAAGACGCGGCGGAACGACCGGGACTGGGCGACCACGAAAAGGGAAGGGTTGGTGCGCGCTGGTGGATTCGAACCACCGACCCCCGCCGTGTGAAGGCGGTGCTCTACCGCTGAGCCAAGCGCGCTCGTGGAGAGACGAGTAGTCTACCCGCAAGCTCGTCGGCACGGCAACTCTCCGCCGGCCGCGCGCCGGGGACGGCGGTGGGTGCCGTCAGGTCGTGCCGAACAGGCGGTCCCCGAAGTCGCCCAGCCCCGGCACGATGAACTTGTGCTGGTTCAGTTCCCGGTCCACGACCGGCGTGTAGATGGGCACGTCGGGGAAGCGGCGCTCGATGGCGGCAATGCCCTCCGGCGCGGCCACGATGCAGACGAATCGCACGTCGGTCGCGCCCGCCCGCCGCAGGAGATCGATGGACGCCACGGCGCTCCCGCCGGTGGCGAGCATCGGGTCGGTGACGAGGACGACGTCCGAGCCGAGGTCCGGCGGCAGCTTGGCGTAGTACCGCGTGGCTTCGGCGGTCGCCTCGTCGCGCTGGAGGCCGATGTGGCCGACGCGGGCCGCGGGCAGCAGTTCGAGGACGCCGTCGATCATGCCGAGGCCAGCCCGCAGGACGGGCACCAGCGTGACACGCGCGTCCACGCGCCGCGCGAAGGCCGGGCCGAGCGGCGTCTGCACCGTGCCGTCCACCGTCCGGATTTCCCGGAGCACCTCCGACGCGATGAGCAGCGACACGCGGCGCGCGACGCGCCGGAAGACGTCGGGCGGCGTGCTCACGTCGCGCAGCGTGGCCAGGGCGTCGTGCACGAAGGGATGCGTGATCAGGTGAACCACGTGCGCCTGCAGTGTACCTCAGCGCCACGCGCGTCCGCCGCCGGTCAATCGCCTACAATTCGGCGATGCGACCCGCTCCCGTCCTGGTGCTCCTGGCGCTCCTCGCCGCGACGGCGGCCGTGCACACGCAGGGCGCCCGCGTCGTCTCCCTCGTCGTCACCGGCGGGACCGTCGTGACCGTGGACGCGGGCCGCCGCGTCATCGCCGACGGCGCCGTCGCCATCGACGGGGCGCGCATCGTCGAGGTCGGGCCGGCCGCGGACGTGCGCCGGCGCTTCTCGGGACGCACGACCCTCGATGCCGCGGGCCGGATCGTGATGCCGGGCCTCGTCAACACCCACACGCACGCCCCGATGGTCCTGTACCGGGGCCTCGCCGACGATCTCGCGCTGATGGACTGGCTGCAGCAGTACATCTTTCCCGCCGAGGCGAAGACCGTGTCCCCGGCGTTCGTGCGCGCGGGCACGCGGCTGGCGGCGCTCGAGATGATCCGCTCGGGCACGACGACCTACGCGGACATGTACTACTTCGAGGAAGAGATCGCGGCCGTCACGAAGGCCGCGGGGCTCCGGGGCGTCCTGGGACAGACGATCATCCAGTTCCCGGTGGCCGACGCCAGGACGCCCACCGAGGGCCTGGCCAGGGCCGCCGCCTTCATCCGGCAGTACAAGGGCGACGAGCTCATCGTGCCGGCCGTGGCGCCCCACGCGCTCTACACGAACGACCAGGCCACGCTCCTGCAGTGCCGCGACCTGGCCATCCGGGAAGGCGTGCCCCTGCTGATTCACCTCGCCGAGACGCAGGACGAGGTGAAGACGGCGCGCGATCGCGGTGCCGCAAGTCCCACGGCCTACCTCGAGTCGTTCGGCTTCTGGACCGGGGCCCACGCGCTGGCCGCGCACGGCGTGTGGGTCTCGCCCGACGACATCGCGACGCTGGTACGCCGGGGCGTCGGCATCTCGCACAATCCGGAGAGCAACATGAAGCTCGCCAGCGGGACCGCGCCGGTCGCCGGCTATCTCGCCGCCGGCGCGGCCCTGGGCCTGGGCACCGACGGCGCCGCCAGCAACAACGACCTCGACATGTTCGAGGCGATGCGCCAGGCCTCCTTCCTGGCGAAGCACGCCACGGGCGACCCCAGGGCGGTCCCGGCCGCCACCGCCGTCGAGATGGCGACGCTGGGCGGCGCGCGGGCGCTGGGCATGGAGGCGGTCATCGGCTCGCTCGAGGCCGGGAAGAAGGCGGACCTGATCGTGGTCCGGATGGACCACGCGCGGCAGACGCCGATGTACGACCCGATCTCGCACCTCGTCTACACCACCCGCGGGGACGACGTCGAGGCGACGATCGTGAACGGCAAGATTCTGATGCGGCGCGGCGTCGTGCAGACGCTGGACGAGGCCGCCGTGCTCGCCGAGGCGCGAAAGGCCGCGGCGGAGGTCCGGGCCGCCGTCAGGCGTTGAGGACGCCGATGTACGGCAGGTGGCGGTACTGCTCGTTGTGGTCGAGGCCGTAGCCGACGACGAACCGGTCCTCGATCGAGAAGCCCACGTACTCGACCTGGACCGGCACCTGGCGGCGCGACGGCTTGGAGAGCAGGCAGGCCGTCTTCAGCGACTGCGGGCCGCGGGCGCGAAGGATGCCCTGCAGGTAGGTCAGGGTGAGCCCCGTGTCCACGATGTCCTCGACGATGATCACGTGGCGGTGCTCCAGGCCGTAGTCGAGGTCCTTGAGGAGCCGCACTTCGCCCGAACTCGTCGTGCCGGCGTAGCTCGACACCGCCATGAAGTCCAGCGTCACCTTGCCGCTCATCTCCCGGACGAGGTCGGTCAGGAAGAACACCGAGCCCTTCAGGACGCCGATGAGGTGCAGGTCCGCCTCCGGGGCGTCGGCGCGGATCTCGGCGGCCAGGGCCTGGATGCGGGCGTGGATCTCGTCGGCGGAGAAGAGCGGCGTCACGGTGGCGGCCATGCGCGGGCGAGGGTAGCATACGGAGGCCGGCCCGGCGGCCGGACACGGGAATGACGCGCTACGACATGCTGACGGAGACGGTCGCGCGGACGCTCGAGCGCGGCTCCACGGTGACGCTCGCGCGGGGCGGCCACGTGACGCCCCTGGCGCTCGACACCCTGCGCGACCGGCGCGTGACGCTGGTGCGGGAGGACTCGGCGGGGGAGGCCGAGGCGCTGGCGCCGGTGGCCTCGCCGGCGAGGCTGGCGGTGGGCAGCGATCACACGGGCATCGCGCTCCGGCGGGCCATTCGCGATCACCTGCGCGGGCGCGGGCTGGCGGTGCAGGAGATCGGTCCCGACGCGCCGGACCCCGTGGACTATCCGGACGTGGCGGGCGCCGTCGCCCGTCTGGTCGCGGACCGCGAAGTGGACGCCGGCATCGCGATCGACGGCGCAGGGCTGGGCTCGGCCATCGCCGCGAACAAGGTGAACGGCGTGCGCGCGGCCATGTGCACCGACAGGACCCTCGCGCGCTATGCGCGCGAGCACAACGGCGCGAACGTCCTGGCCCTCGGCGCGACCCTCGTGGCCGTCGACGTGGCGCTCGGCATCGTGGACACCTGGCTCGCGACGCCGATGACGGAGCCCCGCTACATCCGCCGGCTCGCGAAGATCCGGCGGCTCGAGGAGCGGCGATGACGGGCCGGCCCGACGAGACCGTGTCGGTCGACCTCGGCCGCCTCGTGGCGATCATCGCCGAGGAACTGGCGGCCGTGCGCGCTGCGCCCGAGGCGCGGTGCGCCTGCCACGGCTGGCAGGCCGACTGCTGTCCGACGCGCGTGCAGGACGTCGTGAACGCGGGCGCCGTCCGGCTCGGCATGCACGGCGCGAAGGGCGGCGGCGCGGTGGCCGGGCTGATCGATCACACGCTGCTGAAAGCGGACGCCACGGCGGCGGACATCGAGCAGCTGTGCCGCGAGGCCGCCGAGCACCGGTTCGCTACGGTGTGCGTCAATCCGGCGTGGGTGGCGCTGGCGGCCCGGACGCTCCGCGGATCGGGCGTCGGCGTCTGTTCGGTGGTGGGCTTCCCGCTCGGCGCCACGACCGCCGACGTGAAGGCGTACGAGGCCCGGCGCGCCATCGTGGACGGCGCCTCGGAAATCGATATGGTGATCAACGTGGGCGCCCTCAAGTCCGGCCATCTGCGGCTCGTCGAGCAGGACATCGAGGCGGTCACCGCGGCGTGCCGGGCGTGCGGGGCCACATCGAAGGTGATTATCGAGGCCGCGCTCCTGACCGACGACGAGAAGATCACGGCCTGCACGCTGGCGAAGGCGGCCGGCGCCGACTTCGTGAAGACGTCCACCGGCTTCGGGCCGGGCGGCGCGACCGTCGCCGACGTGGCCCTCATGCGCCGCGTGGTGGGCGCGGAGATGGGGGTCAAGGCCGCCGGCGGCGTCCGGGACCTGGAGCAGGTAGAGGCGATGGTGGCGGCAGGCGCCACGCGCGTCGGCGCGAGCGCGGGCGTACGGATCGTGCGTGAAGCGAAGGACGGCCAGACGCCCCGGCCATCCTCGTCCGGTCTGGCCGCCACCGGCTACTGACGGCGCCCTTCGCGCCTCAGCGGCGGAGTATGATGGCTGGATGCCCCCTCGTACACTGGCGTACGAGGCCCTCTACGACGAAGGACGACCTCTGTGGCCAAGGACTTGAGCAAGGACGATCTGAGACGGTTCGCGCGGCTGGGTGCGATGCGCCGGCTGGAGGACATTCGCAAGGAGGAAGCCGCGATTCGGGCCGCGTTTCCCGAGTTGTTCCGGGGCGCCGCGCCCAAGGCCCCCAAGGCCGCCAGGCCTGCCCGGAAGCGCTCGACCATGTCTCAGGCGGCGCGCAAGGCCGTCTCCGACCGCATGAAGAAGTACTGGGCGTCCCGGCGAAAGGCCAAGACCGCCTGACCGTGCGCCTGCGACGGCCGGGGCTGGCGGCGGGCCTGGCGCTGGCGGTGCTGGGCGCCGCCGGGAGCGCCCAGGCGCAGGGCCGCGATCCCCTGACGGGCGCCGTCGTGGACCTGCGGATGCTCACCGTCTCGCTGCCTTCGGGCGCCGGCTGGACCCCCAGCCTGTCCGACGGCGGCGTGGTGCCCGGCCGGGGCTTCGGCGGGGAAGCGGGCGCCAGCGTCTTCGTCGGTCCCGGACGCTTTCGCCGCCTGGCGCTGGGAGTCACGGCCCTCGGCGCGCAGGGACGCGCGACCGCCCTCGACGGACCGACCGTCACGACCCGCCTCCTGGCGCTCGCGCCGCAGGCCACGCTCGCCTTCGGGCACCGGGACGGCTGGAGCTACCTGTCCGCCGGCGCCGGTGCGGCGTCGGTCCGCTCCGAGGCCGATGGCGGCGACCCGTCGCCGGTGTCGTGGGGCCTGGTCGTGCACTACGGCGGCGGGGCGCGCTGGTTCGTGAGCCGTCATGTCGCCGTCAGCCTCGACCTGCGGTTCTGGGCGCTCACGCCGCGCGCGGCCACCGCCGCACGTGCGGCGGGCGCCGCGAACACGCGGGTCGCTCTGGGCGCCGGCGTGTCCATCCACTGACCACCGCGGGCGCGGTGGTAGAATGGCCCCACTGAGCGGGAGTAACTCAGTGGTAGAGTGTCAGCTTCCCAAGCTGAAGGTCGCGGGTTCAAGTCCCGTCTCCCGCTCCATCCTTCTCCCCGGCTTTCCCGAGCGCGCGCGTCCCGCGCCACTCGCGCCGTCCCCGGGCCGCGCCGGAGCGCCCGCCGTCAGTCCAGGCGCACCGATCGAAGGCGCAGGCTGTTGGTGACGACGCTCACGGAACTGAACGCCATCGCGGCGCTGGCCAGCACCGGACTCAGCAGCACGCCGAACGCGGGGTAGAGCGCCCCGGCCGCGATCGGGATGCCGATCACGTTGTAGACGAAAGCCCAGAAGAGGTTCTGCCGCATGACGCGCATCGTGCGCCGTGCGAGCGTCATCGCGCGGGCCACGCCGCGAACATCGGACCGCATCAGCACCACGTCGGCCGCGTCCACGGCCACGTCGGTGCCCGAGGCCATCGCGATCCCCACGTCGGCCTGCGCCAGGGCGGGCGCGTCGTTGATGCCGTCGCCCACCATGGCCACGACGCGGCCCTCCGCCTGCAGGCGCGCGACCTCGTCCTTCTTGCCGGCGGGCAGCACGCCCGACACGACGCGCGCGATGCCCACCGCGGCCCCGGCGCGGGCGGCCGGCGCCTGGCGGTCGCCGGTCAGGAGCACGGGCAGGACGCCCAGCGCCGCCACGCGGGCCACGGCGCCCGGCGCCTCGTCCCTCAGCGGATCATCGAGTTCGATGACCCCCACGGGCACGCCGTCCACCGACACGTGCACCTCCGTGTTCGTGCCGTCGTCCGGCTGGTCCGACGCAGATCCCCCCGCGTAGCCGGCCCGGCCCATCCGCACCACCGCGCCCTGGACGGTGCCGGTAGCTCCGAGTCCCGAGGCGCTCGCGAACGCGTGCACGTCCGGCAGCGCGATCGCGCGGAGGGCGGCTTCGGCGACGATGGCGGCGGCCAGCGGATGCTCTGACTGGTTGCCGACGGCGGCCGCCCACGTGAGGATCTGGTCGGCCGTCACGCCGTCGCGCGTGGACCGGATGCGGGAGACCACCGGCCGGCCCACGGTGAGCGTGCCCGTCTTGTCGAACACCACCGCCGTCACGTCCGCCGCGCGCTGCAGCGACTCTCCGCCCTTGAAGAGGACCCCCGATTCGGCGCCGCGTCCCGTGGCCACCATGACGGCCGTGGGCACGGCCAGTCCCATCGCGCAGGGGCAGGCGATGATCAGGACGGCGACGCCGCTGGCGAACGCGCGCACGGCGCCGGCCTCGCCGCCGAACAGCCACCAGATCACGACGGTCACGAGCGCCAGGCCGGCCACCACGGGGACGAAGACGGCGGCGACCCGATCCGCCAGGTGCTGGATCGGCGCCCGGGATGCCTGCGCGTCCTCGATGAGGCGGACGATCTGGGCGAGGACGCTCGCGCCGCCCACCGCCGTCGTCCGCACGACCAGCGCGCCGGTGCCGTTCACGGTGCCGCCCACCACCCGGTCGCCCGTCCCCTTCTCCACGGGGATCGGCTCGCCCGTGAGCATCGCCTCGTCCACGGCGGAGCGTCCCTCCACGACGACGCCGTCCACGGGCAGCCGCTCGCCGGGACGCACGACCACGAGATCGCCGGCCACGATCGCACCCAGGGGCCGATCGACATCGCCCTGGGGCGTCCGGACCCTGGCTGTCGCGGGCTGCAGGGCCACGAGGCGGCCAAGGGCCCGCGTGGCCTGGTGCTTGGCGCGCGCCTCGAGCCCCCGGCCCATCAGCACGAGCGCGATGATGAAGAGCACCGCCTCGTAGTACACGTCCGGCGCGACGCCGGCGCGGATGAAGACGCCGGGCGCCGCCGTGGCCACGAGCGAGTAGACGAAGGCCGCGCCGGTGCCGAGCGCCACGAGCGAATTCATGTCGGCCGCGCCGTGCGTCAGGTTCTTCCAGGCGCGGACGTAGAAGCCGCGTCCCGCCCAGGTCATGACCGCGGCCGTCACCGCGGCCAGGCTCCAGGTGATGGCGGCGGGCGGCACCGCGTAGAGCCAGGGCAGCGTGCGCTGCAGCCCGGGGCCGACGGCGCCCATCACCCACCGCATGAAGGGGTCGGCCGCGACGAGGTGTCCGGCGTGATCCGCGCCGGCCGGCACCATCAGCGGCACCCCCGCCAGCATCGCGAGGAGGCCCGCGGCGAGGCTCACGCCCGCCTTCCACCACAGGGTCGAATCGGGCGCCTCGTCCAGGGCCGCGCGGGCGGCCGGGGCGCCGAGGGCGTCGTCGTCCGCCGGGGCCTCGGCCTCGTAGCCGATGTCGTTGACGGCGGCGAGCAGGCCTTCCATCGTGGTCCTGGCCGGGTCGTAGATGACCGTGGCCGAGTGCAGCATGAGGTTCACGCTGGCCTCCCGCACGCCCTCCGACCGCACCAGGCTGCGTTCGACGGCCGACTGGCATGCGGCGCACGTCATGCCCTTCACGGGGAAGGTGACGCGCCGCGTCGCGGGCGGCGGGGAAGCGGTGACGGTCTCGGCCACGGGTCTCGGCCGCGAGGGGCGGCCGCACCTTCCAGTCTACTCCCCGGCCGCGGGCCGGGCAGCCGCGCGGCTAGCCGCGGATGATCGCCAGCACCTCGTCGCGCCGCTTCTCCATGATCTCGGGCGTCGTCCCCTCGAGGTTCAGACGCAGCAGCGGCTCGGTGTTCGACGCCCGCACGTTGAAGTGCCAGTCGTCGAACTCCACCGAGATGCCGTCGAGGTGGTAGACGTGGCCGTGGGCGTACTCCGTCGCCAGCCGCTCGAGTGTCGCGGGCACGACGGCCATGCTCGGGAGCTTCGTGTTGATCTCGCCGGAGATGAAGTAGCGCTCGCGCAGCGGCGCCAGCAGGTCGCGCAGCGACTGGCCCTTCCGCGACATCAGCTCGAGGATGAGCAGCGCCGGGATGAAGCCGTTGTCGGCGTAGTAGTTGTCCCTGAAGTAGTAGTGCCCGGTGACCTCGCCGCCGAAGAGGCCGTCCTCCTCGCGCATGCGGCGCTTGATGAAGGCATGGCCGACGCGGTTCATGAGCGCCCGGCCGCCGTAGCGGGCGACGGTGTCCTTCACGGCGTAGCTGGCCCGCACGTCGTACACGATGGTCGACCCGGGCTGCTTCATGAGCGCCGCTTCCGCGAGGAGGGCGGTGATGAAGTCCCCGGCGATGAACTCGCCGGCGCCATCGATGAAGAAGCAGCGGTCCGCGTCGCCGTCCCAGGCGATGCCGATGTCGGCCTTCTGCCGCAGGACCTCGGCCGTGATGTCCTGCCGGTTCTCCTCGATGAGGGGATTGGCCTCGTGGTTGGGGAAGGTGCCGTCCACCTCGAAGCAGAGGCGCGTCGTCCTGCAGGGCAGGCGGTCGAAGAGGTGCGGCGCGACGGCTCCGGCGATGCCGCTGCCGGCGTCGAGCACGGTGTTGAACGGCTGGATCACGGCGGGGTCGATGAAGCCCATCACGTGGTCCACGTAGGGCGCCATGATGTCGAGGGGCGTCACGGTGCCGCGTGCGGCCGCCGGCGCCGGCAGGGCGCTCGCCTCCAGCATCTCCTTCATCTCGCGGATGCCGGACTCGCCGCTGAGGGGAAAGGCCTCGGCCTTCACCATCTTGCAGCCGTTGTACTGCTTCGGATTGTGCGAGGCCGTGATCTGGGCGCCGCCGAGGAGTCCGGCGCTGGCCACGGCGTAGTACATCATGTCGGTGCCGGCCAGGCCGCCATCGCGGACGTGGACGCCCTGCGTGGTCACGCCGTCGATGAAGGCGGCCGTCAGGCTGGGCGACGACACCCGCATGTCGCGGGTCACCGCGACGGTGCCGGGGCCGAGGAACGCGGCGAACGCGCGGCCGATGGCGCGGAACGCGTCCTCGTTGACCTCGCCGGGATAGAGGCCGCGGACGTCGTACGCCTTGAAGATCGCGGGATCGATGGCCATCGGGGTCCTGTTCAGCGGGCGCTCAGGCCCGGGTGTAATCCGACAACGTGGTCTTGTCGCCCAGGATGGCCTGGGCGCCGACGACGGCGTTCTTGCCCACGTGGCAGCTCCGGCCGACGAGCGCCGCACCCACCTCCGCGTCACGGGCGATGCGCGCGTTGGGCCACACGATGGCGCCCTCGACCGACGCGCCCTCTTCCACCAGCACGGAGCGGCCCAGCACCGAGTAGGGGCCGATCCTCGCGCCGGCCTTCACCGTCACGCCGGCATCGAGGAAGCAGGGACCTTCCACGACGGCGCCCTCCTCCACCTTCGCGTCGGGCGCGATCACGGGCGCGCCCGAGGCGATGCCGGCCGGGCCCAGCGGACAGCGGCCGTCGAAGATGTCGCGGTGGACGTCGCGGTACTTCTCCGGCGTGCCGATGTCGATCCAGTACCCGCGCTCCACGTAGGCCACGAACGTCTCGCCGTTGGCGACGAGCGACGGGAAATAGCCGCGCTCGATGGAGTAGGGGCCGTCCTTCGGGATCCGATCGAAGGTGTCCGGCTCGAGGACGTAGATGCCGGCGTTGATCGTGTCGCACGTGATCTGGTCGGCCGACGGCTTCTCGAGGAACTGCCGGACGTTGCCGTCGGCATCGGTCTCGACGAGCCCGTACGCCGTGGGATTGGGCACGGGGGTCAGCACGATCGTCGCCTTCGCCTTGCGCTCGCGGTGACGCCGGATCACGGCGGCGACGTCCACCGACGTCATGACGTCGCCGTTGAACACGACCAGCGTGTCCTCGACGCCCTGGGCGGCGAAGCGGATGGCGCCGCCGGTGCCGAGCGGGGACGACTCGACGACGTAGCGCAGGCGCATGCCCACGCCGCTGCCGTCGCCGAAAGTCTCCTCCAGCCGGCGCGGCTGGTAGTTGAGGCTCAGGATCACCTCGTCGATCTCGGGGACCTGCTTGAGGAGGCCGATCTGGTAGCTCAGGAACGGGCGATCGAAGATGGGCACGATCGGCTTCGGCGTGTGGAGCGTCAGGGGCCGCAGCCGCGTGCCCTTGCCTCCTGCGAGGAGAATCGCCTTCATGGGAACACTTGATAATACACGAGGCCCCGGCCACGGCCGGGCTCGGTTGTCTGGGGCGCGAGGCGGCGGTAGAATCGCGCCGTCCGGCCCGCCATGAACCTGCCGAACGCGCTGACGGTCGTCCGCATCTTCCTGGTGCCGCTGCTCGTCGTGGTGCTGCTCACGAAATTCGAAGGGCGGGCCGTGGCTGGCGTGCACGTGGAGTTCGTCGCGGCCGCCATCTTCGGCCTCGCGTCCCTCACCGACTGGCTCGACGGCTACCTGGCGCGACGGCGGCAGCAGGTCACGTGGGTCGGCCAGGTGCTCGATCCCATCGCCGACAAGCTGCTCATCTCCGCCACCCTCGTCTCGCTCGTGCAGATCGACCTGGCCCCGGCGTGGATGGTGGCCGTCATCATCGGCCGTGAGCTCGCCGTCACCGGACTGCGCAGCGTGGCCCTGTCGCGAGGCCTCGTCGTGCCGGCCTCGCCGCTCGGGAAGCTGAAGATGGTCGCGCAGGTGGTGGCCGTGCTGCTCCTGCTGCTCGGCTGGGAGCGGGCGCCGCTGCTCCTGCAGCTGGGCCGCCTGATGCTGTGGGCCGTGATGGCGACGGCGCTCGGCTCGGCGCTGGACTACTTCTGGCGGGTGGGGCGCGCCATGAACCAGATGACCACGGCGGCGGACGATTTCGCCGCGGCCAAGGCGCGGCGCGCGCGGCACAAGAGCGGCGCCGCCTGAGGCGCGACGCACGCGGACATCGCGAGGACGCCCGCGTGCTGCCAGCGCATGGACGCTACGGCCGCGCCTGGCCGTCCTGGAGCCCGACCCAGTCGCCGGCCTCCAGGGCGCCACGCACGCGGTCGGCAATGACCGTGGACGTGTCGGCGCCCACCGTCAGCACGATCGCCTGGCCGACGGGCACCAGCGGACCGCCGGTCTTCACGTCGCGGAAGATGGCCAGCCGGGCGCCGGCGGTGACGCCGTGGGAGGCGCCGCGATTGACGACGATCATGTCGCCGTTGGCGAACGATCGGCGGCCGTCGTTGCCGAACATCAGCCGGCCCATGTCCTCGAACTTCGGCGCGCCCGGCTCGGCCACGGCGGTCGGCATCGGGACGGCGGAGAACGGCTCCAGGTAGTCGCCCTTCATGAAGCCGTCGCAGGCGTGGTCGATCCGCGCGAGCGCCGCGAACGAGTCGGCGCCGACGATGGTGACCCAGCCCGCCGTATGGACCATCCCGGGGGAGTCCATCGACGGCTTCTCGTGGTTCGGCGAGAGCAGCAGGCGGCGCACGAAGAACTGCTGCCCCACCTGGAGGCTGGCGGAGGTGCCGCCGGGGATCGTGAGCAGGTCGGGCGTCGAGAACGCCCGGCGCAGCTTGGCGTCCGGCTCGTGGGCCGCCAGGAGGCGGTGTTCGGGCCGCGGCTCGCTATAGGTGGGGATGTCGGAACAGCTCAGCCGCTTGGGGTACATCCCCAGCGAGCCGAACGCGCCGGGGCCGAGCGGCTGCTGTGCCGCCGCCTCCCAGGACACGACGCCGCTCAGCAGTGCACACAACATTACGACTCGGCGCATACGACCTACCTTTGATCGGAGGAAGCTCCTTTCAATTCTTCGACCCGACGCCGCGCCGACTCCAGGTACGAACTTTGTTCGAACTCGCTGAGGAGCCGTTCGAAGTAGGGCAGGGCCTCGGCCTTGGAGGTCGGCAGGTTCTGCCGGAGGAGCGACTCGCCGAGGTGGTAGTACACGGCGTCACGCTTGGAGTAGCCGGGGTCCTCCTTGAGCACTTCCTTGAAGCGGTCGATCGCCCCGGGGTAGTACCGGGCCCGGAAATAGTAGTAGCCGACGCGGTAGCCCGCCTCGCTCAACCGGTCCTTGGCCCTGCGCATCAGCGCCTGGGCCTCTGGCATCAGCGGGCTGTTTGGATAGCGGTCCAGGAACACCTGCAGTTCCTTGATCGCCTCCTTGGTGTTGGTCTGGTCGCGCTCGGGCGCCAGCATCTGCTCGGCCACGGCGTACGCCAGGCGGTACTGCGCGTAGTCGGCCCGGGGGTTGGTCGGGTAGAACGTCTGGAACTCGCGGAACTCGTTCACCGCCAGCATGAGGCTCTCGGTGGTGTGCTCCCCGATGTAGGTGTCGCCCACGGCGAGCTTCGCGTCGGGCCGGTAGGGGCTCTGCGGGTAGTTGTCGACGATCTGGCGGAAGTACTCCCGCGCCGGCATCCACTTCTTCTCCTTGAGGGTCTCGGAGCCCCGCTCGAAGAGGAACTGGTCCGCCTGAGCGCTGCCCGGCGGCAGCGCGGCGCGTTGGCCGCCACAGGCGGCCGCCACGGCGCACGCCAGGGCGAGGGTCAGGGTCCGCCGTCGCGCGCGGGTCGTCATCGGCTCACGAACCATCGGTGCATCGCCGTCAGGCCTTCTTCGAGGGTCACGGTCGGCGCGAAGCCGAGATCGGCCTTCGCCAGGGTGGTGTCCGCATAGGTGTCGCGCATGTCGCCCTTCTGGGGCGGCTGCTTGTCGATCAGCACGGGACGGCCGGAGACCTTGCCGATGAGGTCGAACACCTCGAGCAGGGTGACGCGAGACCCACCACCAATATTGTAGACGCGCCCGGGCACGCCACGGACTGCCGCATCGGCGGTGGCGCGGGCGGCGTCGGCCACGAACGTGAAGTCGCGGGTCTGCAGGCCGTCGCCGTACTGCAGCAGCGGCCGCCCCGCCTCGACGGCCGAGAAGAAGCGATGGAAGCCCATGTCGGGGCGCTGCCGGGGGCCGTACACGGTGAAGTAGCGGAGCGACACGGTCGGCACGCCGTGATTGACGTGGTAGAGATAGCAGAGCTGCTCGGCCGAGAGCTTCGAGACGCCGTAGGGCGACACCGGCTGGGGCAGCGCGTCCTCCCGCATCGGCATGGCCACCAGGTCGCCGTACACCGACGAGCTCGACGCGTAGACCACGCGCTCGATCGGGCGGCCGGCGCAGGCCTCGAGCAGGATCTGCGTGGCGTCGATGTTCAGCTCCGTGTAGACGCGGAAGTCGGCGCCCCAGCTCTTGCGCACCCCGGCCTGCGCGGCCAGGTGGAAGACGTGGGTGACGCCGTCGAGCAGCGTGGACAGGTCGGCGTCCTTGATCGCGGTCTCGTGCAGCCGGTACCCCGCGCGCTTCCGCAGCGCGGCCAGGTTCGACTCCTTGATCTCCCGGGCGTAGTAGTCGGTGAAGCAGTCCAGCGCGACCACGTCGGCGCCGCGGTCGAGCAGTAGCTCGCTGAGATGCGAGCCGATGAAGCCGGCTCCCCCCGTGACGAGTGCCTTCATGCGAAGAGCTCCTTGATCCGCGCCGGCACCCGCACCGGGCGGCCGGCCCGGTCGAGCGTGGCGTGGACGGTGGCGCCCACGGCGACGATCGCCGATGGGCCCGAAATCTCGTAGTCGAAGGCCACGCGCACCGGCGAGAGCAGCCGCGCCGTCGCGGTGACGGTGAGGTCGTCGTCGTAGCGCGCGGCCGCGCGGTACTCGCAGCGCGCGTCGATGACGGGCAGGAAGTAGCCCTCCTGTTCGAGCGCGCGATAGGTGACGCCGTGCTCGCGCAGCCAGTCCGTCCGGGCCACCTCGAACCACACGAAGTAGTTCGAGTGGTAGGCGACGCCCATCTGATCCGTCTCGGCATACCGCACGCGGACGGCGCTCACGCTGCGCCGCGGGCTCGCGCCGTCAGTCGCCATGCGCGCTCCCATCGGCCGCGGCCCGCAGGGCCCGCACGGCGGCCGCCGCGTCGGGCTGGCCGAACACGGCGTGGCCGGCGACCAGCACCGACGCGCCCGCCTCCACCACGGCCCGGGCGTTCGAGGTGTCAATCCCGCCGTCCACCTCGACGAACGCCCGCCCGCCGGCCGCGGCGAGGAGCGCAGCGGCCGCGCGGACTTTCGCGAGGGCGCGCGGGATGAACCGCTGGCCGCCGAAGCCGGGGTTCACCGACATGACGAGGATGAAGTCCAGCTGGTCCGCCACGTCCTCGAGCACCGAGACGGGCGTGGACGGGTTCAGGGCGACGCCGGCCTGCACCCCCAGATCCCGGATGGCCGTCAACGTCCGGTGCAGATGGGGCAGCACCTCGGCGTGGACCGAGATCATCGAGGCCCCGGCCGCCGCGTAGGCGTCCAGGTACGGGTCGGGGTTCGTCACCATCAGGTGCACGTCCAGGGGCACCGAGGCCACGCGGCGGATCGCCCGGACGACGGGCGGGCCGATGGTGAGGTTCGGCACGAAGTGGCCGTCCATCACGTCCACGTGGAGAAGATCGGCGCCGCCGGCCTCGGCGGCCGCGATGTCGCGCGCGAGGTAGGCGAAGTCGGCCGACAGGATGGAAGGCGCCACCCGGAGGCTCACCGGGCGACCTCCAGCGAGATGGCCGCGCCCGGCTGCACCTGGTAGCCGCCGGCCGGCGCCTGCCGCACGACGAGGCCGGTGGGCACGCCGCTGTCGGCCTGCTCGGCCACGAAACTGACGCGGAAGCCCTGCTGCCGGAGCACGGAGGCCGCCGCTTCGCCCTCGAGGCCGATGAGGTCGGGCATCACGTAGGCGGCCATGTCGGCCCCACGGCTCACCAGGAGCTGCACCGACGCCGCGGGACGGCCGGCGGGCGGCTCCTGCGCGATCACCTGGTCGACGGAGAAGTCGGCCGATCGGATCGTCGCGATGGACGGACTGTCGAGCCCCTCCTGCGCCAGGCGGATCACGGCGCCGCGCTCCGACTCTCCGACCAGCTGGGGCATGTACGCCACTCGCGGTCCGGCGGACAGCCAGACCCGCACCGAGCGCTGCCGCCGGGACGACATGCCGGCCCTGGGCTCCTGCCCGAGCACGCGGCCCGCCGGCACGTCAGCGCTCGGACGCTCGGCCGGGTCGACCGCCAGGTGGAGATCCACGGGCGCCAGGCGGGCCGTCGCGTCGGCCACGGTCGTGCCGGTGACATCCGGGACCACGACGTCCCGGGCCCGGACGGCCACACGGACGGCGACGGCGGCAAACCCGAAGTACGTGGCGCCCAGCGCTCCGACGAGCACCAGGAACCGCCCCACCGTCCACACCCGCGTCCGCAAAGGCATGCGCGATCGACCACTGTACAACAGGGCCTCAGGACCGTCCACCGGCCCGCCGGGCCACGACGGCGCCGAAATAGCCCTCCAGGCCGTGCCGGGCCGGGTGCAGCCGCAGCCACCCGTCGGCGTCGACAAACGGCGTCAGGTATCGGCCGTCGGGCCCCGCGGCGACGGGCCGCCGTTCGAACGCCGGCGCCTCGCTCAGGAACCGGGCGATGACGTCGCCGTTCTCCTCCGGTTCGGTGGAGCACGTGGTGTAGACCAGCGTGCCGCCGGGCGCCACGGCGGCCGATGCCCGCCGCAGCAGGTCCACCTGCCGGGCCTGGTACGCCGCGAGATCCTCGGGGCGGCGCCGCCACTTGATATCGGGATCGCGGCGCAGCGTCCCGAGGCCGCTGCAGGGCGCGTCCACGGCGACCACATCGAAGGCGGGGGCGAAGGGGAGCGGCTCGCGCTCGCCCACGGCGACGACCGCCGCGCGGTCCGCCGTCGCGCGCCGCACGGTGGCAGCGAGGAGGGCCAGCCGGCGGGGGCGGACATCGCAGGCGATCACGCGGCCCGCCGGGCCGGCGGCTGCCGCGTAGGCGAGCGTCTTGCCGCCCGGGGCCGCGCACAGGTCCAGCACCGTCTGGCCGGCCCGCACGGGGGCCACGAGGGCCGCCAGCTGCGACCCCTCGTCCTGCAGGAATACCTCGCCGGACTCGAGGGCCCGCGACAGCCCGGGGGACGGCCCCCCGTCCACGACGAGGCCGAGCGGCGCCCACCGGCACGGGTGCGTCTCGACGCCCCGCAGCTCGAGGCGCCGCACGGCGGCATCGCGCCCGCCGGCGACCAGGGGGTTCACCCGGAGGACCAGGGGCGGCGCGGTGTTGTCGAACGCGAGCCAGGCCTCGACCACGTCCCGGGATTCGCGGGCCAGCCATCGGTCGACGAGCCAGCGCGGATGCGCGGTGGTCACGGCCAGCGCCGCGGCGAGGGCCTCGTCCGTCGTCGCGGCCGCGGGGTCGGGCAGTGGGCGCCCGTCGCCGCGGGCCAGGCGCCGCAGGACGGCATTCACCAGGCCGGCCGCGCTGGACTTGCGCGCCCGTTTGACGAGCGCCACCGCGTCGTCCACCACGGCCCGGGCCGGCGTGCGATCGAGGTGCTCGAGCTGGTAGGCGCCCATGCGCAGCGCCACCCGCACCTCCGCGTCGAGCCGGTCGAGCGGCAGCGTCGAGAGCGCCGCCAGCGACCAGTCGAGCCGTCCCTGCCACCGGAGGGTTCCTGTCACGATCTCGTGGAGCAGCGCGAGGTCGCGCGGATCGGTCAGCCCCTCCCGGGCGCGGTCGACCGCCGTATCCAGGTCCGCCCGGCCGAGCTCCACCGCCAGCAGGGCCGCCATCGCCGCGCGTCGGGCCGGCGCGATCACGGCAGGTCGAAGCGGGTGCCGGCCGGGAGCGGATGGCCCGCGAGGAACGCCGCGGCGGGGAGGCGCCGGCCGCCCTCGGCCTGCAGTTCGAGCAGCCGCACCACGCGGCCGTCTCCCGCCGCCACATCCACGCCGTCGATCCCCGCGGCCACGACGGTGCCGGCCGAGGCCGGCGTCGCGCCGCCGAGCACCCGGCTCCGATGGACGATGATCCGCCGGCCCGCGACGGTCGTCGAAGCGTGCGGCCACGGGTGCAGCCCGCGCACGCGGTCGTGGATTCGTGCGGCGGGCGCCGTCCAGTCGATCGGGCTGTCCGCCCGCGTGATCTTGGCCGCGTAGGTCGCGCCCGCGGCGTCCTGCGGCGCCTCCGCCACGGGGCCCCTCGCCAGGCGCCCGACAACGTCGACGAGCAGGGCCGCACCGGCCTCGGCCAGCGCCCGTTCCACGTCGTCGCTCGTCGCGTCCGCCGCGATCGGCACGCGGACGTCCGCGAGCATCGGCCCCGCGTCGAGGGCCTTGACGACGCGCATGATCGTCACGCCGGTCTCGTGCTCCCCGGCCATGACGGCACGATGCACGGGCGCGGCGCCGCGATAGGCCGGCAGGAGCGACGCGTGGACGTTGATCAGCCCGCGAGGGGGCAGCGCCAGCAGCCATTCCGGCAGGATCCGGCCGTACGCGGCCACGACGCCGAGGTCCGGCTCCAGCGCCGAGAGCGCCTCGCGAACGGCCGGATCGGCGAGGGTCGCCGGCTGCAGGAGCGGCAGGCCGGCGTCACGCGCGAGCGCGGCGACGGGCCCCGGGGTGACTTTCTGGCCGCGACCGCGCGGGCGGTCGGGCTGCGTGACGACGCCCACGACCGGGTGCGGCGTGGCGAGCAGTGCACGCAGCGTGGGCACGGCGAACTCGGGCGTGCCGAAGAACACCACGCGCATCCCGGTCACCACTGGCCTTCGCGATCGAGCTTCCGGATCTTTCGCAGGATCATGGCGCGGTTGATGCCGCGCAGCCGGTCCACGAAGAGCATGCCGTCGAGGTGATCCATCTCGTGCTGCAGCGCGCGCGCGAGCAGCCCGGTGCCTTCGAGCGTGTGCGGCTGGCCGTCGCGGCCGAGGGCGCGCACGGCGGCCGTGGATGGCCTGGCCACGGTGGCGTTGAAGCCGGGGACGCTCAGGCAGCCCTCTTCTTCGAGCTGCATGCCCTCCCGCCGCACCCACTCCGGATTGATGCAGACCTTCAGCGCCACCGGATCCCGCCCGCCGCTCACGTCGACGACGAAGATGCGGAGCCCCACGCCGATCTGGGGGGCGGCGAGGCCGATGCCGCGAGCGGCGTACATCGAGGCGATCATGTCGTCCACGAGCGCCTGGATCTCGGCGGTCACGGCCTCGACGGGACGCGCCGCCTCGCGCAGGACGGGGGCGCCCAGGCGGAGCACGGGGCGTGTCATCGGTCCGAGGGCGTGAGCCGCGCCCCCAGCGCGCCGGACGTGGCCGCCAGGTGCCGGGCCACGAGCGCCATCGAGTCCGCGCCGAACCGCTCGAGAAGCGCATCGGCGAGCACGAACCCCACCATGGCCTCGGCGACCACCGCGGCGGCCGGCACGGCGCAGACGTCACTGCGCTCGATCGCCGCCGGCGCCGCCGTCATCGTCGTCAGGTCCACGGACCGCAAGGGCTGCATGAGCGTCGCGATCGGCTTCATGTGGCCCACCACGCGCACGTCCTCGCCGTTGGTGACGCCGCCCTCGAGGCCGCCGGCGCGGTTGGTCGGACGCGCCGGGCGTTCGCCGCGGGCCGCCGGCGGCAGGATCTCGTCGTGGACGCCGGATCCCGGCCGGGCGGCGCTCCCGGCGCCCAGGCCGATGCCGACGCCCTTGATCGCGGGGATGGACATGACCGCCTGCGCGAGCCGTCCGTCGAGCTTGCGATCCCACTGGGCGTAGCTGCCGAGGCCGACGGGAATGCCGGTGACGATCACCTCGAACGAGCCGCCCAGCGTATCTCCGTCCTCCCTGGCGCGGTCGACTCGCGCAATCATGGCGGCCTCGATCGCCGGATCCACGCACCGCAGCGGCGCGTCGTCCGCCAGGGCGTCGGCCTCCGCGAACGTGACGACGCGGCCGGAGGGCAGGGCCACGTCGGCGATCGCCGTCACGTGGCTCGCCACCCGCGCGCCGATGGCCTCGAGAATCTGGATGGCCACGCCGCCGGCCGCCACCCGCGCCGCCGTCTCCCGCGCGCTGGCGCGTTCCAGCACGTCGCGGACGTCGTCGAGTTCGTATTTGAGCGCGCCGGCCAGGTCGGCGTGGCCTGGACGCGGCCGGACCACGGGCGCCCGCGAGGCGCCCGTCGCGTCGGGCGGCGGCTCCGGTTCGACGTGCATCGTGCGCTGCCAGTTCACCCAGTCGCGGTTGGCGATCTCGAGCGCGACGGGCGCGCCGGTCGTGACGCCGCGGCGCACGCCCGCGAGCGGCCGCGCCGCGTCGGACTCGATCGCCATGCGGCGGCCGCGGCCGTAGCCGCCCTGGCGACGGCGGAGGCGCGCCGTCAGCCGGTCCACGTCGAGCGCGAGTCCCGCGGGCACGCCGTCCACGATCACGACGAGCCCGCGGCCATGCGACTCGCCGGCAGTCAGAAACCGCAGCATCGGCCCGAGATTGTACGCGAAGTTTCTGCGCGGTCCCGGGCGCGGCGCGCGCGCGTACGGCCGGTCGCGGCGGTCCGCGGCGGCGGTCCGCGCCTTGCACCTCCACCTGCGGAGGCGCGCGTGCAGGCTGGACCCGAGAACGATGCCCGCGCCGTCGAGCGCGTCTGCCGCCATCTGCGCGCGGCGCTCGGCGCGGAGGGCGTCGCGGTGTGGCGGGAGCGGCCGCGGCTCGTCGTGGCCACTTCCGGGCTCACGCCGCAGCCGGGTGAACGCGGAGTGGAAGCCACGCCCGTGCTGTACGGCGACGACCCGGTGGCGCAACTGGCGTGGTGCGGCTCGGCCGACGTGTCGCCCCATCGCGGCCTGGTCCTGGCCGCGGCCGACATCGTCGCGCCCCTCGTCGCCTCGATGGAGGGCGCGCCCGTCGAGGCGCCGGCCGAGCCGCCGTTCGGGATCGTCGGCGTGAGCGACGCCATCGCGCGCCTCCGGGCGCGGATCCCGCGGGCCGCCGCGGCCCTCGTGCCCGTGCTCGTGGAAGGGGAGAGCGGCGTCGGCAAGGAACTGGTCGCGCGCGCGCTCCATGCGGCCAGCCCGCGCCGTCACGGACCGTTCGTGGCCGTCAACTGCGCGGCGCTCGCCGACGAGCTGGTGGACGCCGAGCTCTTCGGGCACGCGCGGGGCGCCTTCACCGGCGCGGCCCTCGATCGACGCGGCCTCGTGGAGGAGGCGCACACGGGCACGCTCTTCCTCGACGAAGTGGCCGACCTGACCCCGCGTGCGCAGGCCAAGCTGCTCCGCGTCCTCCAGGAAGGCGAAGTGCGGCGCCTCGGGGAGACGGCCGCGCGGCGCGTGGACGTGCGGATCGTCTCGGCGACCAATCGGCCGCTGCGCGAGGAGGTCGCGGCCGGACGCTTCCGGCTCGACCTCCGCTTCCGGCTGGACGTGGTGCGGCTGGTCGTGCCCCCGCTTCGTGAACGCCGCGACGACATCGCGGTGCTCGCCGACCACTTCTGGCGGGTGACGATGCTGCGGATGCGGCGCAGCGCCCGCCTGGCGCGAACGCTCGTGGCGGCGTTGACGGCTTACGACTGGCCGGGCAACGCACGAGAGCTGCAGAACGCCGTGGCGGCCATGGCCGCGGCGGGCCCGCCGCGCGGCCTCATCGCGCGCGAGGACGTCGACGGCGTCTGGTGCGAGGGGCCGCCGTGCGCGCCCTCCACGCTCCGCGCCGCACGGCGCACCTTCGAGCAGGCGTTCGTCGCCGCCGCCTTCGCACGGGCCGCGCATCGCCCGGAGACGGTAGCCCGGGAGCTGGGGCTCACCCGGCAGGGCCTGGCGAAACTCACGCGGAGGCTGGGACTCACCTCCGACGGCCGCCCGCTCGCGGCCCTCGCCCCGATGGACCGCCGGTGACCACTTCGCCGGGGACGACGCCCCCGAGGACGCGCGCGCTCCGCCTCTGGCGCGGCCGGCCGCGGCGGCTCAGGGGCGGCCGCGCTGGAGGGACCGGTCCAGCGCCCGCAGTCCCGGGTGCGTCCGTTCCAGGGCCAGACCGCGGGCCACGATTGCGCGCGCCGACTCGAAGTCGCCCGCGCTCACCTCGGCCTGGGCGTGGCGGAGCAGCAGCGCCGGCGTGGCGCCGAGCGCGGCTTCGGCGCGTCCGTACCAGTACGCAGCGGCGCGGGGATCGCCGGCGCGCGCCGACAGGTCGGCGAGGCGCGGCGTCACGGCGTCGGCGGCGGCACTGCCAGCGCGCAGGGCCACGAAGCGGGCCAGGGCGTCGCGGGCGCCGTCGATGTCGCGCCGCCGCTCAAGGACGTCGCCGAGCGCCTTGAGCGCGTCCGGCATCACGGGTTCGCGCGCCGCGGCGTCCCGCAGGTCCCGCTCGGCGCCGGCCAGGTCGCCGGCCCGCAGCCGGGCCTGTCCCAGCAGCGTCCAGGTGTCGCCGGTCGCGTCCTTGAGCTGCGACGCGCGCGTGAGGGCCGTCAACGCGCGGCCAAGCGCCTCCGGGTCGCCGCCCTCGGCCGCCCGCAGCCACAGGCCGCCCAGCGCCGTCAGCACCAGGGACGAGTCCGGGAAGCGCTCGGCGGCCCGGCCGAGCGACAGCACCGCCGCGTCCTGGCGCCCGGCGCGCGCGTAGGCCGCCGCGACGGCCACCGCCCGGTCGGGGCGTTCGGGCTCGAGCGCGGACAGGGCGTTCAACTCGTCGACGGCCCGCGACGTCTGGCCGCGGGCCCGGTACACGTCCGCGCGCGCTTCCCGTACCGCGAGCATGCCGGGAGCGAGGCGGGTCGCCGTCGCGAGTTCGGCGGTCGCCTCGTCGAGCCGGCCGAGATCCCGCAGGCAGAGGCCCAGGAGGTAGTGGGCTTCGGCCAGGTCGGGCGCCAGGGCGATGGCGCGCCGCACGGCGTCCACGGCCGGCCCCGGCCGGCCCGCGCGGTAGCGGGCCACCGCCAGCTTGTAGTGCACGGCCGGCTGGCGATCGTCCAGCCGGACGCTTTCCTCGAATCGCTCCGCGGCACGGGCCTCCCGGCCGAAGTCGAGCATGACGTCCCCGAGCCACTCGAAGGCCCGGGGCGCCGACGGATCCAGCTCGGCCGCCCGCCGGAGGTCCCGGAGGGCCGCCGCCAGCTCGTGGCGGCGTCGATAGGCTAGGCCGCGCTTGAGGTGCGCCGCCATGGAGTCCGGGTTCAGGGTGATCGCGCCGGTGTAGGCCTCGATGGCCACCGGCAGATCCGAGGCGGTCAGGGCCTCGTCGCCGAGGGAGACGAGACGGCCGTATTCGCGTTCGTTCCGGAGCGAGACCAGCGCCAGCACGGCGGCGGCCGCGACCGCGACCGTGACGAGGAGCGCCAGGGGCCAGCCGAGGAACCGCGACACGGTGTCGATGGTAGCAACACGGGAACCTTTGGGCGAGGGCGGGTTCTAACGTCTGTAACGCTTCGTCCCCACCGGGAGTGCTACACTGCGCATGGCTCCATTTTTCCAGCCTGACGTGAAGGACGCTCGAGCCCTCGGTTGGTCGGATGTCGGCGCGGACGAAGCCGACCTGGTTCGACGGTGCGCCGCCGGCGACCAAGCCGCGTGCGCCGAGCTGGTCGGCACCCACGAGCGCATGGTGTACCAGCTGGCGTACCACCTGCTGGGCACGCGCGAGGAAGCCCTGGACCTGTCGCAAGAGGTCTTCCTCCGGGTCTTCCGCACCATGGGCACCTTCCGCGGCCAGTCGTCGCTCAGGACCTGGATCTACCGCATCGTCATCAACCAGGCCAAGAACCGCCAGCGCTGGTGGCGCCGGCGCCGGCAGAGCGACCAGGTGTCGCTCGATCAGCACGTCCAGGCGCACGGCGACCTGGCGCAGCGGCCGGACGCCACCGCCCCCGATCGCCTCCTGGCGCGCAAGCAGGCCGCCGCGCGGCTCTGGGCGGCGCTGGATCGCCTGCCGTTCGACCAGCGGACGGCGATCGTCCTGCGCGAGTTCGACGGGCTGAGCTACGACGAGATCGCCTTCTCCCTGGACATCGCCGTCGGCACCGTGAAGTCACGGCTGACGCGGGCGCGGCAGGCGCTCCGGTCGGATCTCACCGAGGCGCGGTCATGACCTTCGTCCCGTGCTCCGCCGTGCGCCCGCTCCTCGAGGCGTACCACGACGGAGAGCTCCCGCTCGAGTCCCACCTGGAGGTCCGCGACCACCTGGAGTCCTGCGCCGGCTGCGCGGCCGAGGCGTCGGACCTGCGCGGCCTGAGCGACCTGTTCGAGGCCGCGGCGCCCGAGCCGGAGGCCGCGGAGGATCCGCCGGAGCCGTGGACGAGCGATCTCCTGGCGCAGGTGCAGGTGGAGCGGCAGCTGTCGTGGCACACCTGGCTCGCCGGTGTGTTCGACGACATGCACCTCGTGTGGCCGGCCCTGGGCGGCAGCGTGGCCGTGCTCGTGTGCGTCCTGGCCTCCACCGAGGTGATGCAGGCGACCACGGTGCAGCGGCCGGACTCGCTGGCCGGCGTCATCGACTACCTGGCCAGCCCCGGCTCGAACGTGAACCCCGTGCGGATTGACGAGTTCACGATGGTGCCGCGCCGGCGCGCCTCTTCGGCGGACTGGCCGGTCGCGAGCGGCGACGCGGTGCTCACGCTGTCCACGGTGGTCACACGGGAAGGCCGGATTGCCCAGGTGCGGATGCTCGGAACCGACCAGCCGTGGGCGCTCAAGGTGAAGCCGGAAGTGGTGCTGGCCATGATCGAGGCGGCCTCGCAGGCGCAGTTCGAGCCGGCGCGCGCGGGCGGCACGCCCGTGGCCGTCAATCTGGTCTGGCTCCTCGCGCACACCACGGTGGTCGGCAGCGCCGCTGACGTGGATGAGCTCCTGCGGCCGCAGGCGCCGGCTGTAGGCGTGCCGTTCGGTCCGCACGTCCCCGCTCCGGCCCCGAAAGCCGTGCCCGTGACGCCCGCTCCGCCGGCCGCGCAGCCGTCGGGCGGCGGTGCGGCCGCCCTCTAGGTCCCGCCCCCTCGCGGCCCCGGCCGCCCACGGACGATCCTCCGATTCTCAGATCAGGGCGTGAGCTTGGCGTCCGCCACACCGACGTTGTGCAGGGCGTCGGTGGCGCGCACCACGACGGACTTGCCGGCGGCGTCGGCGGGGAAGCTCAGCGTCACGGTTTCCTTGCGGCTGTCGAGCAGGCCATCGGCGGGGTAGGCGGCCTGCCAGGGGCCGCCGGCCAGCGAGTACTCCAGCTTCTCGATGGCCGAGTGGTCGTCTCGAGCGTCCACGACCACGCTCACGCGGGCGCCGGCGCGCGTCGGCGGACGGATGGTGACCACCGGCGCCACCGAGTCCACCTGCAGCACCGGGGATTCGGCTTCACCGCGGAGGGCGCGGTCCGCGGGCTCCGACGGCGCGTCCGACGCCGTCACCTTCACCACGTAGGAACCGCTCGGGACCGACGTCGTGTCCCACACGTAGATGGGATCGGTCAGGCCGTCCGCGAGCGTCGTCCAGGTCGTGTCGCCCTCGCGGCGGAACGACACCGTGTACTCGAGGTCGTCACCGTTCTCGTCGTCGCCCTTCCAGACGATCGTCTGCAGTCCCTGCTGGTACGTGCGGCGCCCGAGGGCGGCGGTGCCCGTCGACGGCGACGGCTGCCCCTGGTTCGAGAGCCGGCGCTCGGCAGCTTCCGCCTGATACCCGGCAATCTCGGTCTCGCCGGTGGAGAAGGGCTTCTGGAAGACCACGCCAGGGGGATGGAGCACGAGCCCGCTCACGACCGGCCGCTGGTTGCGCTGCAGGTAGGCCGCCGACACGGAGGTCACGACCGGCGTGGCCCCCTTGCCCGACAGCGTGACCCGCCACTGGAGGTACCGGGCCACGGGGCTCGTCACGGCGGCGCCCTCGGCGTCGGTGTACGCCGCGCTCCAGGGGCTCCATCCCTCGTCGGGAGTCGCGGTGTTGCCCGAGCGGGTGGCGACTTCCACGCTGGTCCCGGCCGGCGTCGTCGCCCGCCACGAGATCGTGCCCCAGCGCGCGGTCGTCTTGGCGTCCTTGACGTCCGACGTGTAGGTCCCGCGCACGGCGTGGGCGGTGTCGAGGCGCACGAGCGCCCCGCTGTTCGAGGTGGCCACCAGCATGCGGCCGCCGTCGGACACGAACTGCACGGCCTGCCGGGCCGGGACGCGGCCGAGCAGCGTCGCCTTGATCGGCTCGCCCTCGAGCCGGTACAGCTTGCCGCGATGCCCCGTGGCCACGAGGAGCGCGCCGTCCTCGAGCGGCGCCACGTCGAAGGGCGTGTCGTCGCGCGCCTCCCAGATGCGCTCGGTCATGCCATCGGGGTCGATTCGGAAGATCGCGCCGGTCACCGCTCCACCCTCGCCGCGTGACGAGGCGGCCGGCGTGGCCGGCGGCGGCTCGGCGACCGACATCGACGTGATGGAGACGGTCACCGTCGGGACCGGCGCGCGGGGAGGCTCTGGCGCCGGCGGCGGCGTGTCGGCTCCGCCGCCACCCGCCTCGCCGCCGCCGCGGCCCGCCTGGGCGACCACGAACAGCCGGCCGCGGGCATCGCTGCGCAGGGCCCGCACCTCCTGCATGTCGGTATCGAGCAGCAGGAACGGCCGTCCGTCCGCATCCAGCCGGAAGACGCGCCCCGGCGACTCGGTCCCGACCACGAGGCGGCGCTCGGTGTCGAAGGCCATCGACACGATGTGCGTCGCGCCCGAGGTGTAGAACGGCGTGCCCGTGCCCTGCGGCGAGACGCGGTAGACGCGGCCCTTGGGATCGCCCGTCGCGACATACAGATCGCCGCGCGCATCGGCCGCCAGCGCCCAGATGTATTTCTCCTCGGGATCGAAGAACGGCGTCGCGGCGCCGGAGGCGCTCACCTTGTAGACGCGCCCATCGGGGGAGGTCCCGACGAACAGCCCGCCGTCGGGCGCCAGCGTCAGCGCATGGACCTCGAGTTCGGCGGCGTCGAAGAAGACGCCGCCCTTGCCGTCGGCGTCCACGCGGAGCACCTTGCCGTCGTTGCCGGTCCCGAGATACGTGGGTCCGCCGGGACGCGCCACTCCCGCCCACACGATGGGCACGTCGCCCTCGAACACCGTGGCGATGGCCGGGCCGAGCGTCAGCCGGCCGTGCTCGTCCACCGAGACCTGATCGAGGTCGCCCTTGAGGAACTCGGACTGGGTGGCGGCGCGCCACACGTCGGGGCCGGCGGCGGACAGGACGGCCAGGGACAGTACGACGAAGGACAGGGCAGCAGTCAGTCTGGTCATCGTGGGAACGGTCGCGCCTGGCGGGCCTCGCGAATCACGAGGGGTCCACGGCGATCGAGAGCTGGCGCGAGCCGCTGACGGCGTACGGCACGGCCACCTCCCACTCGCCGCGTGGGGCCGAGCGCAGGGACGACGTGCCGCTGCCGCTCCGATCGCCGTCGAGCACGCTGGCGACCGACGGGGGCAGCCCCGGCATCGCCTCGCCGTCCACGACGGCCCCGGGCGCCGAGGCCGTGAGGCGCAGGTACACCCGGTGGCTGCGCTTCGCGCGGTTGGCGGCGCGCACGATCTGGGCCACCGACTGCAGCTCGGCCCGGGGCCCGCGCTGGTCCTGCTGGGCCAGCCTCGGTCCCTCGCTGACGACGAGCTGCAGCGTGCCGGTGGCGTTGGCGGGAATGTCGATGGCCTGCGTGATCAACCGGTCCTCGCCTTCGAACGTCCGCAGCTGCACGTGCACGCGCGCCGGACTGCCGGGGCGGACCGGCGTGTCGTCCACCCACGCGCGGGTGATCTCGGCGGTGCGCGTCCGCTCGTCGGCGTCGATGGTGAGCGTGATGCCGTCGACCGTGAAGCGTTCGTTCGCGTTCCTGTACAGCGCGGTCAGCGGACCGGCCACGTACGACGAGGCGTTCGCCGCGCCCTGGTCGCCCACGAACACGTCGTCGAAGGCCAGCGTGCGCCCGTTGACGCGCGCCTCGCCCTTCACCACGTAGGTGGCCGCGCCGGTCTGGCGCTCGTAGGACGTCAGCACGTTGGCGACGGCGAGATACGTGAGGAGCGGTGTGAAGAGCTGGTCGTTGACGACCTGGAACGAGAAGGTCCGCTCCGGCACGCGCGCCGACGCCAGCCGGATCGTGACCGGCACCATGGCCGGGGCCGCTCCCAGGTGGCCCGCGATGGCGGTCGCGCGGTCCTGCGACACCGTGCCCACGACGGGGCCGAGGCTGGCGAGCTTGCTCGAGGTGACGAGGCTCGGCAGCACGGCGATGACATCCGCGCGGGTCATCGGGAAGGCCGTGGGCCCGAGGTTGTAGAGCGGGTGGCCGAAGGCGTAGACCTTGTCGCCGTCCACCTGGGTGACCGTGCCCGTGGCGCCGAGCGAGAAGTCGCCCGTCATCAGCGCCACCCCGATCGCGTCGCCGGGGCGAAGGGACTGGCCGGTGCCGGCGGCCGGCGCCTGCGCGCGCGCCGCGGCCAGCGAGGTGCCCGGCAGCATCGGCGCGACGCGGGCGAGCACGTCGGGTGCGAACCCGCCGGCCGTCAGCGGCACCGTGATCGGACGAAGCTCGGTCGCGACCCGGTGGGAGAGGTCCAGGCCGGCGGTGGCTGCGAGGAGATCGCCCGCGGCCGCGGCGAAGGCCTGGGGCGGCATAAGGTCCGCGGCCCAGATCGCGCGGAGTTCGGCGGCGCTGACGGCGCGGCCGAGCGGCACGGCCGCCGGTCGGAGGGGCCGCGTGGCGGTCAGGGCGGTGGCGTCGGTCATCTCGCCGATCGGCGTGATGCCGGCGATGGCTTCCTTCGGGAACTGCCCGAGCTGATACGAGACGGCGCCCAGGAGCTTGCCGTCGATGTAGACCGGACTGCCGCTCATCCCGGCGATGACGCCCGTATCCGCCAGCGGCCCGCCCTCGAGCTTGGCGAGGATGAGGTCGCGCTGGGGGGCCACGACGCTCTTCAGGGTCCCGATGATCCGGACCGTGAACTCCTCAATCGTCGATCCCTGGAACACCGTCCGGCCGACGCCGACCATGCCGGGCCGCACGTCGTCCACCGGCATCAGGGTGTCGCGCGCGGCCAGCCGGCCCTCGCCGAGGGCCAGCGCGAGAGTCGCGAGGGCGCACGCGAGGAGCGGGGAAAGACGTGGCCTCACGGTGTCTTCTGGTTATACGAGGTTCTCGGACCACAATCAAGGCGGCCCGGCCCGCGGTCGCCTCCCGAACCCCGGCATTTGACAGGCCCGCGGCCGTCTGGTACCTTCCGCGTCGCATCCATGGACGAGCAGCGCGCGCACTCGTGCCCGTCGAACGGTCACCCGGCCGAGGCCGTCGGGCTGTACGCCCGCCATGGATATTGGTATTGGCGCGTCACCGAAGAGGCCGGAGGGCTCGCGTAGCCAGTTCACCACGCGAATCGTTCGTTTCGACCAGCGCCTCTTCGACCACCGGTTGAAGAGGCGTTTTTCATTATGGGCACGTGCATTTGCGCCACCGTGACGGGCCGGACGACGGCCGAGCTCAGGGCGCGCCGCGACGAGGTGTCGGGCGCCGACCTGGTGGAGCTGCGCCTGGACGGCATCCAGGACCTCGACGTCGATGCCGCCCTGGCGGGCCGCCGGCTGCCAGTGGTGGCCACGTGCCGGCCGCCCTGGCAGGGCGGGGTCTTCGACGGCGCCGAGGAAACGCGGGTCCGGGTCCTCGAGCGCGCCTGGGATCTGGGCGCGGAGTTCGTCGACGTCGAGGACGGCGCGGCCGAGGCCCTCGTCGCCAGGTCCGGAGGGCGCCGGATCGTGCGCTCGTTCCACGACTTCACGGGCGTGCCCGCGGATGCCGACGCCCGGCTCGATCGGCTGCTCGCCTCCGGCGCTGACGTGGTGAAGCTGGCCTTCACGGCCACGCGCCTCGCCGACGTCGTCACCGCCCGTCGGCTCGCCAGCCGCGCCTCCGGGCGGGGCGTGGTGCTGGCCATGGGCGCGGCCGGGCTGCCGTCGCGCCTCCTCGCCGCGCGTGTCGGATCCCGCTGGACGTACGCGGGCGACGGCGTGGCGCCGGGACAGCTGCCGCTGGCCCGCCTGCGCGACGAGTTCCGCCTGCGCGCCGTCGACGCGTCCACGCCGGTCTACGGCGTGCTGGGCCGGCCGATCGCACACTCGCTGTCGCCGGCCATGCACAACGCCGCCTTCGCGGCCGCCGGGGTGGACGGCGTCTACGTCCCGCTCGCCGCGGCCAGCTTCGACGACTTCGAGGCGTTCGCGCGCGCCTTCGACCTCAGGGGGGCCTCTGTGACCGCGCCCTTCAAGCGCGACGCCTTCGCCGCCGTCGCGGCGCCGGAGCCGCGCGACCGGCGCCTCGGCGCCGTGAACACGCTGCGCGCGTCGGACGCCGGGTGGGAGGGCAGGAACACCGACGTGGACGGCTTCCTCGCGCCCCTGTCAGGCCGGGCGCTCCACGGCAGGCGGGCCGCGATCCTCGGCGCAGGCGGGGCGTCCCGGGCCGTGGCGCTGGCGTTGGTCGAGGCCGGCGCCGAGGTGACGGTGTACGCGCGGCAGGGCGCGCGCGCCGATGAGGTGGCGTCCCTCGTGGGCGGGCGGAGCGGGCCCTGGCCCCCGGCGTCGGCCGCGTGGGACCTGCTCGTGAACGCGACGCCCGTCGGTACGACGCCGCACGACGACGAGGCGCCGATCGCCCTCGACGGCGACCTCACGGGCCGCCTCGTCTACGACCTCGTCTACAACCCGGCGGAGACCGCGCTGCTCCGGCGGGCGGCTGCCCTGGGCGCCGAGGGCCTCGGCGGCCTGCCGATGCTCGTGGCCCAGGCCGCCGCGCAGTTCGAATGGTGGACCGGGCGCCCGGCGCCGGCCGGGCGGATGCGCGAGGCCGCGTCCGCCCGGCTCGCCGGCGTACCGGCCCGGGAGATCGAGACCAGATCATGAAGCTGACGACGTTCGACGAATTCGTGGATCTCGCCAAGCGGGGCAACTTCGTCCCCGTGTGCAAAGAGATCGTCGCGGACCTGCTCACGCCGGTATCCGCGTTCCTCAAGGTGGCCGAACACGCCGACTACGCGTTCCTCCTGGAAAGCGTCGAGGGTGGCGAGCACGTGGGCCGCTACTCCTTCCTCGGCAAGGACCCGTTCCTCGTCCTCAGGTCGGCCGGCAACGTCGTCACGGTGGAGCGCTCGGGCGAGACGACGACGCTCGACGTGCCGTTTGCCGACGCGCTGCGGTCGCTGATGGCGGAGTACCAGTCGCCGTACGTGCCCGGCCTGCCGCGCTTCACGGGCGGGGCGGTGGGGTACCTCGGCTACGAGACGGCCGCCTGGTTCGAGCCGACGGCGGCGCGCACCGACGGCGCGCGGATGCCGGGCGACGACGCGGCCTTCATGCTGTTCGACACGGTGCTGGCGTTCGACCACGTGCAGCACCGGATTCTCGTCATCGCCAACGCCCGCATCAGCGGGGACGACGACCTGAAAGCGCTCTACCAGTTCGCGTGCGCCAAGATCGGCTTCGTCGAGCGCGAGCTCGAGCGCCCGCTGTCGGTGCCCAAGGCCCGCGAGGACGGCCCGCTCGTCCTCGAGGCGAACCAGACGCAGGAGCAGTACGAGGCGGCGGTCAAGGCCGCCAAGGACCACATCGCCAGGGGCGACATCTACCAGGTCGTCCTCTCGCAGCGCTTCACGGCCGAGATCGGCGCCGATCCCTTCACGGTCTACCGCGCGCTCCGTCACGTGAACCCGTCGCCGTACATGTTCTTCGTGCGGAGCGGCCCCCGGAGCGTGGTCGGGTCGTCGCCCGAGATGCTGGTCCGCGTGGAGGGCCGGCACGCCGTGACGCACCCGATCGCGGGCACGCGGCCGCGCGGACGCACCCCCGACGAGGATCAGCGCCTGGCCGACGAGCTGAAGCGCAACGAGAAGGAGCGCGCCGAGCACGTGATGCTGGTCGACCTGGGCCGGAACGACCTGGGCCGGGTCTGCGCGTTCGGATCGGTGCGGGTGCCCACCTACATGAGCCTCGAGCGCTACTCCCACGTGATGCACCTGGTGTCGGTGGTGGAAGGCCAGCTGGCGGAGGGGCACGACCGGCTCGACGCGCTGGCCAGCTGCTTCCCGGCCGGGACGGTGTCCGGCGCGCCGAAGGTGCGCGCCATGCAGATCATCACCGAGCTCGAACCGGGGCCTCGCGGCGTCTACGCGGGCGCGGTCGGGTACCTGGACTTCGCCGGCAACCTCGACTTCTGCATCGCCATCCGCACCGTCGTCCTGGAGCACGGGAAGGCATACGTCCAGGCCGGGGCCGGCATCGTCGCCGACTCGAATCCGACGGCCGAGTACGACGAGACGCGCGACAAGGCGCGCGCGATGCTCCGGGCGCTCGAACTGGCGCGCACGGGACTCTAGCCATGGTCCTGGTGATCGACAACTACGACTCGTTCACGTTCAACCTCGTGCAGTACCTGGGCGAGCTCGGCGCCGAGCTGACCGTGCGGCGCAACGACGCCGTGACCGTCGAGGAGATCCGGGCGCTGGCGCCGTCGCACATCGTCATCTCGCCGGGCCCCGGCCATCCGCGGGAGGCGGGCATCTCGGTCGACGTCGTGCGCCAGCTCGCCGACCGGGTGCCGATCCTCGGCGTGTGCCTCGGGCACCAGGCGATCGGCGAGGCCTTCGGCGGCCAGGTGGGCGCGGCCCCGGCACCGAAGCACGGCAAGACGTCGCTCGTGCGGCACGACGGCCGCGGGCTGTTCCGGGGGCTGACGGGCCCCATCGAAGCGGCGCGCTATCACTCGCTGGTCGTGGCGCGCGATCCCTGGCCCGAGGCCCTCGAAGCGTGCGCCCACGCCGACGACGACGGCGTCGTGATGGCCCTGCGGCACAAGCAGCTGCCGTTGCACGGCGTGCAGTTCCACCCGGAGTCGATCCTCACGGGCGATGGGCGGCGGCTGCTGCGCAACTTCCTGGAGCACCCGTGATGTTCGCCGACCTGCTGACCAAGCTGCTCCGCCGCGACGACCTGTCGACCGACGAGGCCGCGCGGGCGATGGACGCGGTCATGCGCGGCGAGGCCCACCCGGCCCACGTCGCCGGGCTGCTCGTCGGACTCGCGATGAAGGGCGAGCGGCCCGGCGAGCTGGTGGGTCTGGCCAGGACGATGCGGTCCCACGGCGTCCAGATCACGGCCGGCCCCGTGGCCGTGGACACCTGCGGGACCGGCGGCGACCGGGCGGGCACGTTCAACATCTCGACGGCGTCGGCGATCGTGGTGGCGGCGACCGGCGTGCAGGTGGTGAAGCACGGCAACCGCTCGGTGTCGAGCCACTGCGGCAGCGCCGACGTCCTGGAGGCGCTCGGCGTGGCCATCGACGCGCCGCCGGCCGTCGTGCAGCATGCCCTCGACGACGCCGGGATGTGCTTCTGCTTCGCGCCCACGTTCCATCCCGCCATGCGCCATGCGGGCGAGGCGCGGCGCGCCCTGGGCGTGCCGTCCGCCTTCAACCTCCTCGGGCCGCTCACGAACCCCGCCCGCGTGCCGTTCCAGGTGGTGGGCGTCGCGCGCCCGGAGCTCACCGAGCTCATGGCCCGGGCCCTCCAGCAGCTGGGCGCGCGCCGCGCGTGGGTCGTGCACGGCGCCGACGGGCTCGACGAGCTGTCGACCACCGGCTACACCAAGGTCTCGGAGTGCCACGGGGACGTCGTGCGGACCTTCTACGTGCACCCCGCCGACGTCGGGCTCCCGAAGGCCGCCGCCGGGGCGCTGGCCGGCGGGGACGCGGCGCACAACGCGGGCGTCGTCAGCGGCGTGCTCGCGGGTCACCAGGGCCCCGCACGCGACGTGGTCCTCCTGAACGCGGGCGCCGCCCTGCTCGTCGCCGGGCGGGTCCCCTCGCTGCGCGACGGCATCGCCCTGGCGGCCGCCGCCATCGACGAGGGCGCCGCCGCCCGCACGCTCGCCCGCCTCGTCGCGGCCACGAGGCCGCCCGCATGAGCCATCCGCCGGACCTCCTGGCCGCCATCGTCGGCGCGACACGCCGCGACCTCGACGTCCGCCGCGCTGCGGTGTCGACGACGGCGCTGGAGGCGCGCGCCCGGGCCGCGCGGCCGCCGGACGGGCAGGCGTTCGTCGCGCGGCTGTCGCGGCCGGACGCGGTGAACGTGATCGCCGAGTGCAAGCGGCGGTCGCCCTCGCGCGGCGTGCTGCGCACCGCCTACGAGCCCGTCGGGCAGGCCCGGGCGTACGCGGCCGGCGGCGCCGCGGCCATCTCGGTCCTGACCGAGCCGTCCTTCTTCGACGGCGCGCTGGAGCATCTCGCCGCGGTCCGCGCCGCAGTCGACGTGCCGATCCTCCGCAAGGACTTCATCGTCGACGAATACCAGCTCCTCGAGGCCGTCGCCGCCGGCGCCGACGCCGTGCTGCTCATCGTGAGCGCGCTCCCGGACGCCGACCTCGTCCGCCTGCACGCCGCCGCGACCGGCCTGGGCCTGGCGGTCCTCGTCGAGGTGCACGACGAGCAGGAGCTCGACCGCGCCGTCGCGACGGGCGCCCAGGTGGTCGGGGTCAACAACCGGAACCTGAGGACGCTGGCCGTCGACACGACCGTGTCCGAGCGCCTTGCCGCGCGCTTCCCAGCCGGGCTGATCGGCGTCAGCGAGAGCGGGCTGTCGAGCGCGGCCGACGTGCGGCGCCTGCGCGCGCTCGGCTACCGCGCCTTTCTGGTGGGCGAGCGGCTGATGACGTCCGACGTCCCCGAGGCCGATCTCCGGGCGCTCTGCGCGACGGGAGCGCCGGCATGAGCGTGCGGATCAAGATCTGCGGGCTGACGCGCCCCGACGACGCGCGGCTGGCGGCGGACCTCGAGGTGGACGCCGTGGGCGTCGTGCTGTGGCCGGGCAGTCCGCGGGCGGTCGGCCTCGACGCCGCCGCCGCGCTCTGCGCCGAGCTGCCCGCCTTCACGACGCGCGTCGGCGTGTTCGTGTCCCCGACGCCGGAGGAGGCGACGGCCGCCGTGCGCGCGATCGGCCTCGGCGCCGTCCAGCTGCACGGCGTCGACGATCCGGCGCCGTTCCTCGCGCTGCGCGTGCCGGTGCTGTGGGCGGCGTCGCTGCACGCCGACCGGCCCGACCCCGAGGCCCCGGCCGGAACGACGCTCCTGCTCGACGCGCACGACCCGGTTCGCCACGGCGGCACCGGCCGCACCATCGACTGGACCCGCGCCCGGCGGGTCGCCGCGCGGGCACGCCGCCTGGTCCTCGCGGGCGGCCTCACGGCCGAGAACGTGTCCCGGGCGATCGACGACGTGCGTCCCTGGGCCGTCGACGTCTCGTCCGGCGTCGAGGTCACCCCCGGCATCAAGTCCGCGGTCCGGATGAAGGCGTTCGTCGCCGCCGTCCGCGCCGCCGCGGCATCCACCTCCGTATGACCACACCGTCCATCGAGCCCCGTCCCAACTTCGGCGCGCGCGATCCCGACGCGCGCGGCTACTACGGCGCCTTCGGGGGCCGCTTCGTGCCCGAGACGCTGGTCTCCGCCGTCGAGGCCCTGACCGACGCCTACCTCCAGGCCCGCGGCGATCCCGCGTTCCGGGCGGAGCTGGCCCGCCTGCTCCGCGACTACGTGGGTCGCCCGACGCCGCTCTGGGAGGCCGCGCGGCTGACCGCCGCGGCGGGCGGCGCGCGCCTCTTCCTGAAGCGCGAGGACCTGAATCACACCGGCGCGCACAAGATCAACAACGCCCTGGGGCAGGCGCTCCTCGCGCGCCGGATGGGCGCGCGGCGGATCATCGCCGAGACGGGCGCCGGCCAGCACGGCGTCGCCTCCGCCACCGCCGCCGCCCTGCTCGGCCTGGAGTGCGTCGTCTACATGGGCACGGAGGACATGGCGCGCCAGGCCCTGAACGTCTTCCGCATGCGGCTCCTGGGCGCGGAGGTGCGCGGCGTGGCGTCGGGCAGCGCCACGCTGAAGGACGCCATCAACGAGGCCATGCGGGACTGGGTGGCCTCGGTGGGCGACAGCTACTACCTGCTCGGGTCCGCGCTCGGTCCGCACCCGTATCCGCTGATGGTCCGCGAGTTCCAGAGCGTCATCGGCCACGAGGCGCGGGCGCAGTGTCTCGCGGCGATCGGGCAGCTGCCCGACGCCGTGATCGCGTCGGTCGGCGGCGGCAGCAACGCCATGGGCATCTTCGATGCGTTCATCGACGACGCGGGCGTCCGCCTCATCGGGGTGGAAGCGGGCGGCGACGCCATCACGCCCGGCCGGCACGCCGCGCGGTTCGCCGGCGGCGCCGAAGGTGTGTTCCAGGGCACGCGGACCTGGCTGCTCCAGGACGCCGACGGCAACGTGACGGCCACCCACTCGGTGTCGGCGGGTCTCGACTACGCGGCCGTGGGCCCCGAGCACGCGTGGCTGCGGACCACGGGCCGGGCCGAGTACGCCTGGGCGAGCGATGCCGACGCCCTCGAGGGCTTCGAGACGCTGGCGCGTCTCGAAGGCATCATGCCGGCGCTCGAGTCGGCCCACGCCGTGGCCCACGCGGTCCGCGTGGCGCCGGCGCTCGGCCCGGACGCCGTCGTCCTCGTGAACGTCTCGGGCCGGGGCGACAAGGACGTGGAGACCGTGGCCCGCATCCTGGGAGCGCGCGCATGAGCCGGCTGGACGAGACCTTCACCCGGCTCCGCGCCGAGGGCCGCACCGGCCTGGTCGCCTATGTGACGGCCGGCGACCCGGACCTGGAGCGATCGGCGGACGTGATTCGCGCGGTGGACCGGGGCGGGGCGGACGTCATCGAGCTGGGTGTGCCGTTCTCGGACCCCCTGGCCGACGGCCCCGTCATCCAGCGCGCCACCGAACGGGCGCTCGCCGCGGGCACGACCCTCGCCAGGGTCCTGGACCTGGCCGCGGCGCTCCGTCCCTCGCTCGCGGCGCCGCTGGTGCTCTTCACCTACGCCAATCCGGTCGTGCGGCTGGGCCTCGAGCCCTTCGCCGAGCGGGCCGCCGCGGCGGGCGTCGACGGCGTCCTGGTGCTGGACCTGCCGCCCGAGGAGGCGGGGGAGGCACGGGCCGCCTTCGCGGCCGAGGGCCTTGATACTATTTTTCTGCTGAGCCCGACGACCTCCACCGAGCGGATTCGCCGCGCGGCCGCGCTCGGGAGCGGATTCCTCTACGGGATCTCACGCCTGGGGGTCACGGGGGCGCGCACCGACGTCGCCGACTCGGCCGAGGCCCTCGCGGCCCGCGTCCGTCGGGAGACGGATCGGCCGCTGGCGCTGGGATTCGGGTTCTCGCGGCCCGAGCACGTGCGCGCCGTCGGCGCCTGGGCGGACGCGGCGGTGGTGGGATCGGCCCTGGTCCAGGTGGTGGCCGATCACGGACAGAGCGCCGATCTCGGCGGGGAAGTCGAGCGATACGTGCGATGGCTGCGGAGCTGAGCGTCGAGGCCCTGAGGGCCGAGATCGATGGGATCGACGAGGTGCTGGTGCGGCTGCTCGACCGGCGGGCCCGGTGCGCCTATGCCATCGGGCGCGTGAAGCACGCCGACGGCCGTCCGGTGTACGAGCCGTCGCGGGAGGCCGCCGTCATCGCGCACGTGCGGCAGGTGAACGCCGCGCTCGAGGGGCCCCTCGACGACGACGCGATCGTGCGGCTCTTCGAGCGCGTGATCGACGAGGCGCGGCGCATCCAGCGGATTGAAGCGGAAGGGGGCGGCCCGCCGGCCGAACGGATCGCCCCGCGGACCGACGAGGCGTAGAGGGAGCGGGATCATGGTCGTGGTGATGAAGGAGCGGGCGACGGATCAGCAGGTGCAGTCCGTGATCGCCCAGCTGGTGGAGCTGGGGATGGACGTGCACCGGTCGTCGGGTGCCTCGCGGGTCGTGCTGGGCGTGGTGGGCGCCGGCAAGGTCGATCCCCGGCTCGTGGAGATGATGGAGGGCGTGCACGAAGTGCTGCGGATCACCGAGCCGTACAAGCTCGCGAGCCGCACCTTCAAGCCCGATGACACCATCATCAACATCGGCGAAGTGCGCATCGGCGGCGACGAGGTGATCGTCATGGCCGGCCCGTGCTCGGCCGAGAGCGAGGAGCAGGTCAACGCCACCGCGGCCGCCGTGAAGCGCGCCGGCGCCAAGGGCCTCCGTGGGGGCGCGTTCAAGCCGCGCTCGTCGCCGTACAGCTTCCAGGGCCTGGGCGAGGAGGGCCTGAAACTGCTCCGCGCCGCGTCGAACGCCCACGACCTGAAGCTCATCACCGAGGTGATGGACATCTCGCAGATCGAGGTGATCGATCGCTACGCCGACATCTTCCAGGTCGGCGCGCGCAACATGCAGAACTTCACCCTGCTCCGGGAGCTCGGCCGGACCCGGAAGCCCGTGATGCTCAAGCGCGGGATCTCGGCGACCATCGAGGAGTGGCTGCTGTCGGCCGAGTACGTGCTGTCCGGCGGCAACGGCCAGGTGATGCTCTGCGAGCGCGGCATCCGCACGTTCGAGACCTACACGCGCAACACGCTGGACGTCTCGGCGATCCCCATCGTGAAGCAGCTCTCGCACCTGCCCGTCTTCGTCGACCCGAGCCATGGCACCGGCCGCCGGGACAAGGTGGCGCCGATGGCGCGCGCGGCCGCCGCGGCCGGCGCCGACGGCCTGCTCATCGAAGTCCACTGCGATCCCGACCACGCGCTCTCGGACGGCGCGCAGTCGCTCTTCCCCGTGCAGTTCGAGCGCCTGATGGCCGAACTCCGGATCATCGCGCCGGCCATCGGCCGCAGCATCTGCACCGAGCCGCTGGCCCGGCGCGGCTGGGCGCGCTGACCGCGGGGACCATGGCGGCCGCCCCCTTCGGCCGGCTGCTCATCGTCGGCGCCGGCCTGCTCGGCACGTCGGTGGCGCTCGCCGTCAGGCGCCGCTGGCCGGAGGTGCACCTCACCGCCGTGGACGTCGCGCCGGGGGCGCACGCGCCGTTCGACCGGCACGTGGCGGCGGACGACGTGGTGCCCGACGCGGATCTCACCGTCCTGGCCTGTCCCGTGGACGCGTTCGCCGCGTGGATGCCGCGCCTGGCCGCGCGCCAGGCGGACGCGCCGCTCACGGACGTGGGCAGCGTGAAGCGCCTGCCGCGCGCGCTCGCCGCCGCGGCGGGCCTCACCGAGTATGTGGGCGGCCATCCGATGGCCGGCGGCACGACGCCGGGCCCCGGACACGCCGCGGCGTCGCTCTTCGACGGGCGGTCGTGGGCCGTCACGCCGAACGGCGCGTCGCCCCGCACGGTCGGGCTCGTGACGGCCCTGGCGGAGGGCTGCGGGGCGCGCGTGGTCGTCACCGACGCCGACGCCCACGACGCCGCCGTCGCGGCGACCAGCCACCTCCCGCAGATCGTGGCGAGCGCGCTGATGCTGGTGGTGGCCGACGCGGCCGACGACGACGCCCTGGCGCTCTCCGGCGCCGGCCTCAGGGACACGACGCGGCTGGCCGAGAGCCGCAGCGCGATGTGGTCGCCGATCCTGGCCGCCAACGCCGACCGGATCGCGCCGCTGCTGCGCGGCCTGGCGGCGCGCCTGGAGGCCGCGTCCGCGCGGCTCGCGGACCCGGAGGCCACGGCGCGGCTGGTGGAGGACGGACGCCGGGCCCGCCGACGACTCCCGCCGGTATAATCGCCGCATGCGCAAGGTGGTTCGCGATGCCGACGCGGCCGTGGCGGCCGTGCACGACGGCGCCACGATCATGATGGGCGGCTTCGGTGTGTGCGGTGTGCCCGAGCACCTGATCGCGGCGCTCCATCGCCGCGGCGTCAAGGACCTCACCATCGTCAGCAACAACGCCGGCACCGACGATCACGGCGTGGGCGTGCTGCTCCGCGCCCGCCAGATCCGCAAGATGATCTCCACCTACGTCGGCGAGAACAGGGAGTTCGAGCGCCAGTACCTGCAGGGCGAGATCGAGGTGGAGCTCGTGCCGCAAGGCACCTTCTCGGAGCGGATTCGCGCCGGCGGCGCCGGCATCCCGGCCTTCTTCACGCCGACCGGCGTGGGCACCGTGGTGGCCGACGGCAAGGAAGTGCGCGAGTTCGACGGCCGCGAGTACGTCCTCGAGCGGGCCCTCAAGGCGGACTTCGCGTTCGTCAAGGCGTGGACCGGCGACACGGCCGGCAACCTCGTCTACCGGCGGACCACGCGCAACTTCAACCCGATGATGGCCACGGCGGCGGCCACGACGATCGCCGAGGTGGAGCACCTCGTCGAAGCGGGCCGTATCGTGCCCGACCACGTGCACACGCCGGGCATCTTCGTGCAGGCGATCTTCGAAGGCACCTCGTTCAGCCGCAAGATCGAAAAGCGCACGGTGAGGAGCTGACGTCATGGACTCGCGGGAGCGCATCGTGCGGCGGGTGGCCCGCGAGCTGAAGGACGGCGACTACGTGAACCTCGGCATCGGCATGCCGACGCTCGTCGCCAACTTTCTGCCGCCCGGCATCGAGATCACGCTGCATTCCGAGAACGGCATGCTCGGCGTGGGTCCGTATCCCACCGAGGACGAGGTCGATCCCGACCTCATCAACGCCGGCAAGGAGACGGTCAGCGAGATGCCGGGCACGAGCTACTTCAACAGCGCCGACTCGTTCGCCATGATTCGGGGCGGCCACATCGACGTGACCGTGCTCGGCGCCCTCGAGGTGGATCAGCAAGGCAATCTCGCCAACTGGATGGTCCCCGGGAAGATGGTGAAGGGCATGGGCGGCGCCATGGACCTCGTCGCCGGCGCCCGCCGCGTGATCGTGGCCATGGAGCACACGACCAAGACCGGCGGCCCGAAGATCCTCCCGCGCTGCACGCTGCCGCTGACCGGCGCGCGTGTCGTGGACCTCATCGTCACCGAGCTGGCCGTGATCGAGGTCACGCTGGCGGGCCTGGTCCTGCGCGAGATCGCCTCCGACACGACCGAGGCCGCCGTCAGGGCCGCCACGGCCGCCCCCCTGGGGCTCGACGGCCCGCCCGGACGGTTCTAGCGGCGGGCGCCATGCTGCCCGTCGAGGAGGCCGGCCCCCTGCGGCTGCGGCGCGTGGATGCCGCCATCGTCGTCGCCGACGCGCTCCGGCGGGCGCCCGAGGAGGCGTGCGGCCTGCTCGTCGGCACGGGGCGCACCGTCCTGCGGGTCATCCCCACGACCAACGCCGCGGCCTCGCCGATCCGGTACGCGATCGCTCCCGACGAGCACCTCGGCGTGATCCGGGCGGCGCGGCGGGACGGCCTCGAAGTGATCGGCGGCTACCACTCGCACCCTCGCTCGCCGGCCGAACCATCGCCGGACGACGCCGCCGCCGCCTTCGCCGGGTTCGTGTTCCTGATCGTCGGCCTCGCGCCCACGCCCCAGCTCAGGGCCTGGACGTTCGACGCGGGGAACTTCACCGAAGTGGGCCTCGTCCGAACATAGCGAGCACCGCGGGGTGCTCCGGGAGGTCGCATGGTTCGAGCCAGCCGACAGCACGTCCGCGCCGCTTTCACGGCCGCGGTGATTCTGGCGGCGGCTTCCGCCGTCGTCTCCCTGCACGCGGACGGTCAGGGCACCGCGCCCGAGGACCGGCAGGCCCTGCGACGCGCCGTCGAGGCCCGCTTCGAGGTGGTGCCGCTGACGCACGGCGTGGCCCTCGCCGGCACGGCCGACGATCGCCGCGTCGAGATCTCGGGCGGCGTGGTCTACGCCCGCGGCGTGCCCCTGTCCGGCGCGGAGCTCAGCCGCCGCTTCGGCACCGACGCCGACCTGGTGCTCCGTCTCTCGTATCTGAGCGACACCGACCTCCGCCAGTTGTTCGCGCCCGCGCCCGTGGCGCCGGCCGCCCCCACGCCGCCTCCGGTCCCGGTGCCGCCCGCGCCAGCAGCCGCCGTGCAGGCCCCGGAACCGCCGGCCGCGCCCGCCCCCCCGCCCGCGCCTGACCGCGTCATGCGGCGTTCGGGCGCCCGGATCGCGCTTGCGAAGCGCATCGTCGTCGCCGGCGACGAAGACGTGCGCGACGGCGTGTTCTCGCTCGGGGGCCCCGTGCGCATCGACGGGCGCGTCCGCGACGAGGTCGTGGCCATCGGCGCCAACGTCGAACTGGGCCCCACGGCCGACGTGCGCGGCGACATCACGGTCGTGGGCGGCGAGCTCATCATGGCGCCCGGCGCCCGGCATAGCGGTGAGGTGCACCACGCGATGGGCGGCGACTGGCCGCGGTGGTCCTGGCCGTCGGTGCGGTGGACCTGGTTCGATCCCGCGGGGTCGGCCCGCTGGTTCTCGCTGGGCGCGACGGTGCTGCGGGTCGGAATGCTCTCGCTGGCCGTCCTCCTGGTGACGGTGGTGGCCGGCGGCCGGGTCTCGCGCGTGGGAGCCGCCGCGGCGGCCGCGCCAATCCGCGCGGGGCTGATCGGCGTGGCGGCCCAGGTGCTCTTCATTCCGGCGCTCATCCTGCTCGCCGTGCTCCTGGCAATCACGATCGTGGGGCTGCCGTTCATCGCCATCGTTCTGCCGCTGGCGGTCCTGGCGCTCTTCCTCGCCATGCTGCTCGGCTTCACGGGGCTCGCCGAGCGCCTCGGACGCAGCCTGGGGGCCCGCTACTCCTGGGCGGCGCATCCGACGGTCGGCGCGGCGCTGCTCGGCACGCTCGTCATCGTGCTGCCGACGCTCGTCTCGCGCGTCGTCGGCGTGGCGCCCGACCTCCTCCGGCCGATCGTCTGGACGCTGCTCGGGATCGGCTCGCTGGTCGAGTACCTGGCGTGGACCGTCGGTCTCGGCGCCGCGCTCCTGACCGGCCTGGGGCGCTCCGCCCTCGTGCCGCCGCCCGTGCCGCCCGCGACGGACGGCCCGATGGGCGCGCCTGCGGTGCTCTGAGCGCCGGCACGTCCGGGTTGCCGCCTGAGGGCGGACCGATCGGCCGGCGCCCCGGCGCCCCTAGAATGGCGGCGTGCTCGCCTCCATCGCGTCCCGGCTCGCCGACTTCGCCGAGCGCTACGTCCCCGGCGCCTTCGCCATCGCGGTCCTGCTGACGGGCGTGGTCTTCGCCGGGGCCCTGACGGCGGGCGCCTCGCCCGGCGCCATCGTCGTGGCGTGGGGCCAGGGGTTCTGGGCCCTGAGCGGCTTCGCCATGCAGATGTCGCTCGTGGTCCTCACGGGCTACCTCGTCTCGACGGCGCCGGTCGTGGACCGGGCCTTCGCCCGGGTGGCGCGGTGGCCCGCCTCGCCCCGGCAGGCCGCGGCGCTGATGGCCGCCGCCTCGATGAGCCTGGCGTGGGTCCACTGGGGCCTCAGTCTCGTCGGGGGCGCCATGCTCGTCCGGCACATCGCGCGGGCGCAGCCTCGGGTGGACTTTCGGCTCCTCGTGACGGCCGCGTACCTGGGCATGGGGGCGACGTGGCATGCGGGGCTGAGCGGATCGGTGCCGCTCCTGATGGCCACGCCCGGGCACTTCCTCGAAGCGCGGACCGGCCTCGTGCCGCTCGGCGCCACGACGTTCCAGCCGTTCAACCTCGCGCTCGCCGCGTTCGTCGCGGCCGCCATGGTGGCGCTCGTCGCGGCCATGCACCCGGCCGACGGCGCGGCCGTGACGGTCTCGGCCGAGGCGCTGGAAGGGCTCGAGCAGTTCGATCCCCCGCCGGTGCCGGCCGTCCGCACGTTCGCGGCGTGGTGCGACCACACGCCGGTCCTGCCGATCGCCCTCGGGCTCACGGGCTTCGGGTGGCTCGCGTGGTACGTCGCCACCCACGGCCCGGCGCTCACGCTCGACGTCCTGAACTTCGCGTTCCTGATGACGGCCGTGCTGCTGCACCGTCGCATCGCGTCCCTCATGGCGGCGGGGGAGCAGGGGGCGCGGCTGGTAGCCGGCATCCTGCTGCAGTTTCCGCTCTACGCCGGCATGTACGGCGTCATCGACGGCACCGGCCTCGCGCGGATGCTGGGCGACGCGATCGCCAGGACGGCGTCCCCCGACACCCTGCCGCTGGCCCTCTACTGGTATTCGAGCGTCCTGAATTACTTCGTCCCGTCCGGCGGATCGAAGTGGGCCGTCGAGGCGCCGTTCATCATCGACGCCGCACAGCGCCTGCACGTCGGCCTCGACCGCGTGATCCTGGCCTACGCGTGGGGCGACATGGCGTCCAATCTCGTGCAACCGTTCTGGGCGCTGCCGCTGCTGGCCGCAGCCCGCCTCGGATTCCGCGACATCATGGGCTACGCCGCGATCTGCTTCGTCGTCATCACCGTGCTCGTCTCGGGCGCGTTCCTCTGGTGGCCGCTCGCACCCTGACACGCGGCCCTCTGCCGCACCACGGCGGCCGCGAGCGCGATGCTAGACTTACGTCGTTCGCTCCCCCCGAGGTCGAGGCCAGAGTCCATGCACAGTCCCTTCGAGCTTCCTTCGCTGCGCGCGGTCACGTCGGCGCCTGACGCCGGCTCCGCCGACCTGCTCGTCGCCCTCTACGGCGGCGATCCCGTGGAGGCGTTCTCGGCGGGGCTGCCGGCAGCCGCCCGGCAGGAGTTCCAGGCGGCGATGGCCAGGGGCGAGAACGTCGCGGAGCTCGGACGGGTGCTGGTGGCGAGCGCCGGACTGGCGGCGGCGGGCCGGGTGATCGTCGTGGGCGCCGGCGCGGGCCCGCTGACGGCCGATCGGACGCGTCGCGCCGTTGCGTCGGCCGCGGCGTGGGCGCGGGAGCGGCGCCATCAGCGCATCGCCATCGATCTCACCCGGGTCACCCAGGACGTCGAGCCGATCACGGCCGCGGCGGCCGAGGCCGTCGTGGTCGCCAACTTCAACCACGGGCACCTGAAGGCGGGCGAGCCCCTGCCGCCGGTGACCGAGGCGTCCCTGCTGGTGGCCGAGGGCCGGCACCCGCGCCTCGATCGGGGCCTGGTGGTCGGCGAGGCCGTCAATGCGGCGCGGCTGCTCACCAACGAACCCGCCAACACGCTCACGCCCCGCGAACTGGCCGACCGCGCGGTCGCCCTCACGGCCGAGCCGGGCGTCCAGGCCGAGGTCTTCGGTCCCGACAAGCTCGAGGCGATGGGCATGGGCCTCATCCTCGGCGTGGCTCGCGGCTCCAGCGAGCCGCCGCGCCTGCTGTGTCTCACCTACACCCCGCCGGGACTCGAGAACGGCCCCGTCCTCGGGCTCGTCGGCAAGGGCGTCACGTTCGACACGGGAGGCATCTCGATCAAGCCGGCCGACGGGATGGACCGCATGAAGGACGACATGGCCGGCGGCGCGGCGGTCGTGGCCGCGCTGCGCGCCATCGCCCGGCTCGGCATCCCGCGCCGCGTGGTGGCGATCGTGCCGGCGGTGGAGAACATGCCCGGGGGACGGGCCCTCAAGCCCGGCGACGTCATTCGCGGCGCCGGCGGGGTCACGGTGGAGGTCAACAACACCGACGCCGAGGGGCGCCTCATCCTGGGCGACGCGCTGTGGTTCGCCCGCGAACGCGGCGCGACGCACCTCGTGGACGTCGCCACCCTCACGGGCGCCTGCGTCGTCGCGCTCGGCAAATCCACGTCCGGCCTGTTCGGCACGCCGCAGCCCTACGTCGAGGCGGTGAAGGCCGCGGCCGCGAGGGCGGGCGAGGCGGTGTGGCAGCTCCCGCTCGGCCAGGACTACCGCGACCAGCTGAAGAGCGAGATTGCCGACATCATCAACAGCGCCGGCCGCGCGGCCGGCGCGATCACGGCGGCGATGTTCCTGCGGGAGTTCGTGGGCCCCACGCCGTGGGCGCACCTCGACATCGCCGGCACGGCCTGGATCGACGAGGCGAAGCCCTGGGCGTCGAAGGGGGCCTCCGGGGTCATGGTCCGGACGCTGGTCGAACTGGCCGCCGGCGACCTGCCGTCCTGAGGCGCTGCTAGAATCGAGATGTGACGCAGCCGGATTCGCGACCCGACGCCATCCCGGTCACGCCCGTCGTGCGCACGGGCACGCACCAGCCGGCGCGCGAGGTCAGCATGATCGACGTGACGGTCTCGGCCTTCACGCTGACCGGCTACATCATGACGGCCGCCGTGGTGGCGGGCCTCCTGGCAGGGGTCCTCTACGTGTGGTTCCGCGCGCGCCGCCCGATCACCGAGATCGAAGCCCGGGGCGGCAACCACAACCTCCTGCGCGAGTAGGCCTCAGCGCGTCGCGACCGTCGCCTGGCGCTTGAGCGCCCGCTGGTACTGCGTGACGGCGGCCTGCAGCGACTCGGCAATCCGCTGGCGGTACGCCGGCGTCTTCATGAGGCCCACTTCCTGGCGGTTGGTGATGAACCCGACCTCGGCGAGGATGCTCGGCATGTTGGCGCCGATGAGCACCACGAACGGCGCCTTCTTCACGCCGCGATCGCGCAGTCCGGTGTTGGTCTTCGAGAGCCGGCTCGCCAGCGACCGCTGCACCATCTGCGCGAAGTCCCGGGACTCGTCCAGCTTGTTGTTGAGGGCGATGGCCCGCACGATGCTCGGCAGGTTGTGCATGCCGCCGGTGGACGTCGCGTTCTCCCGCGCCGCGACGGCCTCGGCCTCGGGATTCGACGCGAAGCTCAGGTAGTACACCTCGACGCCGCGCGCCTGCGGATCGCGCCCCGAGTTGGCGTGGATCGAGACGAAGAGATCGGCGTTCTCGCGGTTGGCGATGGCCGTCCGCTCTTCGAGCGGAATGAACACGTCGGTGCGGCGGGTCAGCACGACCTCGAAGCCGTCCTGCGCGAGCAGCTTCTCCAACCGGAGCGCGACATCGAGCACGAGGCGCGCCTCGGTCGTGCCCGAGGTCGGCGTGCCCGGGTCGTGGCCGCCGTGCCCCGGGTCGATCACGATGCGCGAGACGCCGAGCCCGAGCTGCCGGGACAGGGAGTAGCTGCCGTCCGCATTGGCGGACGGCACGGCCGGGGGCGGCGCCGCCGCCGGCGCGGCTGCGGGCACCGCAGCGGGCGCCGCCGACGCGGCGGCGGGCGCGGGCCGCATCGTTTCGATGACGACGCGGAACGGGTTCGACAGCGATCGCACCGACACCGGCGTGGCGTCGGCCAGGTCGAGCACGACCCGCAGGGCGTCGGCGCGCTGGCCCACCCGCACCTGCCTGACGGCGCCGCCCTCGAAGCTCACGTCGCGGATGGCATCGGACGCTACCGTGCCCAGGAGGTCGACGAAGGCCCGCGGCGGGCCCCCGATCACCTGGTGGACGAAGGAGGTTTCCTGATCCAGGCCCAGCGTGATCCGGACCGTGTCGTCGACGACGGCGTGCTCGATGCTCTCCAGCCTCGCGCCCGCAGGCGATGACACGGCGGGCGCATCGGACGGCTCGCCGTCCACGTCGGCGGCCGGGGCGGGATCCGATGACGGCGCCACCACCGCCGGCGCCGCCGCAGGGACGGCCGGTGGAGCCGGGGCGGGCGCCGGGGGCGGAGGGTCGGACGCCGGCGCGGGAGCCGGCGGCGGCGCCGCCGCGGCGGCCAGGGCCAGCGACGGCGCGTCCAGGGCCCGCATCGCGGTGCGCGCGGTCCGCCTGAGCGAACTGGACGGATACTCGCGGCCCAGCCAGTCGAAGTACTTCCGCGCGGCCGTCCGATCCGGCTCGCGGCCGTAGCGCGTATACAGCCACTGCGACAGGGTGCCGGCCAGCATCAGCGCGTTGTCGCTGTAGCCGCTGGTCGGGTAGCGGCGCACGATGGCCTCGTAGAGCACGACGGCGCGGCGCGCGCCTCGGAGGGCGCGCTCGACCTGGGCGGCCGGCGCGCCGGCGTCCACCTTGTCGGCGGCGGCGCGCGCGGCGGCGTCACGCGCGCGGGCGGTCGCATAGCGCTGCTCGGCCGTCTGGGCGTCGGCGGACGCGGCCAGCGCCACCAGCGCGACGGCGGTCAGACACGTGCGGGCGAGGGTAGTGGATGTCATCAGCGGAGCTGCTGGTCGACCTCGTCGAAGTAGTTGCGGTCCACGAGGACTTCGCGGGGCTTGGCGCCCGAGGCCGCCGACACCAGGCCCTCCGCCTCCATCATGTCCACCAGGCGCGCCGCGCGGCTGAAGCCGATGCGCAGCTTGCGCTGCAGCGACGAGATCGACACCTGTCCGCTCTGCACGACCATCCGGGCCGCGTCGTCGTACAGGTCGTCCTTCTCGAACTCCAGGCCCGCCTTGTCGGTCTTCTCGTCGGCCGTGATCGTCTCGTCGAACGACGGCCGGCCCTGCTTGCGCAGGAAGCTCGCCAGCCGCGCCGACTCCTGCTCGGAGATGTAGGGGCCGTGCAGGCGGACGATGCGCGAGGTGGCGGGCGGCATGAACAGCATGTCGCCGCGGCCCAGGAGCTGTTCGGCGCCGTTGCTGTCCAGGATCGTCCGCGAGTCGATCTTCGACGACACGCGGAACGAGATGCGCGCCGGCAGGTTGGCCTTGATGAGGCCGGTGATGACGTCCACCGACGGCCGCTGCGTCGCCAGAATCAGGTGGATGCCGACCGCCCGCGCCATCTGGGCCAGGCGCGCGATCGACTCTTCCACCTCGTTGCCGGCCACCATCATCAGGTCGGCCAGCTCGTCGACCACCACGACGATGAAGGGCAGCGTCTTGGGCAGTTCGGCGCCGTCGGCCGCGGCCGGGTCCTCGTGCATGTGCCGCACGTTGCGGTTGTACTGCTCGATGTTCCGCACGCCGAAGCTCGCGAGGTGCTTGTAGCGCTCCTCCATCTCGCGCACCGCCCAGCGGAGCGCGTTCGCCGCCTTCTTGGGATCCACGACTACCGGCGTGAGCAGGTGCGGGATCTCCTCGTACATCCCGAGCTCGAGGCGCTTCGGGTCGATCATGATGAGCCGCACGTCCTCGGGGGTCGCGCGGTAGAGGATGCTCGTCAGCATCGCATTCAGGCCCACCGACTTGCCGGTACCGGTCGACCCGGCGATCAGCAGGTGGGGCATCATGGCCAGGTCGGCCATGAACGGCTCGCCGTGGATGGTCTTGCCGAGGGCGATGGTGAGCTTCGAGCCCGAGCGCTGATAGGTTTCCGATTCGAGCAGCTCGCGCAGCGAGATCGCCTCGCGGTTGGGATTGGGGATCTGGATGCCGACGGTGGACTTGCCCGGAATGCGGTCGATGAGCACCGACTCGGCCTGCATGGCAAGGCACAGGTCGTCGGCCAGGCCCGTGACCTTGCTGTACTTCACACCGGCATCGGGCTTGAACTCGAAGGTCGTCACGACCGGGCCCGGGTGGATCTGCACGACGGCGCCGTCCACCGAGAACTCGCGGCACTTCTCCTCGAGCTGACGCGCGGCGTCCATCAGCTCGCGCTCGTCCACCTTGCGCTCGCCCTTGGGCGCGTCGAGGAGCGATGCCGGCGGCAGCGCGTAGGCGCCGGCGCGGCGGGCCGCGGGCGGCAGGCCCAGGGGGCCGGCTTCGGCCAGCGGCAGGACCGGCATGACCGGCTCCGGCGGGCGAGGCGCGGGCCGCTTGACGACGGGCGCCGGCGGGGCCGGCGGGCGGGCCTCGACCTCGGGGACCGGACGGGTCTCGGGCGCCGAGACGCGCGTCCGCGGAGGCGGAGCCGACGCCTCGGCCGGCACGGGCCGGGGCGCCGTGCCCTCCGCGGCCGGCTCCCGCGTGGCGTGCTTCGCGAGGACCTCGCGGCGCTGACGAAGCCGCCGCCGCTCGTCGAGCCAGGCCACGCCCCGCCGGCGGAGCGACGCGCCGACGTCGCCGGCTCGGCCCGCCGCGAGCGTGAAGAGCTGTCCGAACGACACCTGCGTGGTCAGGACCACGGCGAGACACAACAGGGTGACGAGCACGATCGCCGCGCCGGTCCGGTTGAGGTAGTCGGTGAGCGACGAGGCCAGTACCGTACCCACGAAGCCGCCGGCCTCGTACGTCCGGGCGCCCGAGGTCGCCGCGCCGACGAGCAGGCTCAGCATCGCCGCGCTGCCCGTCACCAGCAGGGCGAGCCCCGTGAGCTTCGTGTAGAGCGCGTCGACGGCGCGGCACCAGAAGTAGTGCCAGCCCGCCGCCGCGACGAGGATCGGCAGCGTGTAGGACGCGAACCCGAAGACCTGGAAGGACAGTTCGGCCAGGAACGCGCCGACGCGGCCGATGAAGTTGGCCGGCACCTGATTGGCGCCGGTGGCGAAGAACCAGGCCGAGTCGTTCGGGTCGTAGCTGGCGAGCGCGATCAGCCAGATCAGGCTGGCCGCGAACAGGGCCACGCCGAGGACCTCGCTGGCGCGCCGCGAGAGCGGCGACGAGAACGGGGGAGGCAACGCCACGGAAGACGCGGTTTTCGCAGCCACGCGGTCTAGATCTCCATCACGACGGGCAGCACCATCGGGCGGCGGCCCGTCCGTCGTTTGAGAAAGCGGCGGAACTCGCCGCGAATCCGTTCCTTGAGCAGGCCCTCGTCGCTGCGTTCCCCGGCCGAGCAGCCGTCGATGACCGAGGCGATGAAGGCCCCGCCGTCGGCGAGCACGTCGCCGGCTTCGGCCTCCGGCACGAACCCCCGCGCGACGATCTCGGGCAGGCCTTCGCGCGCGCCCGTGTGCCGGCTCATGACGACCACCGGCACCACGAGCCCGTCGGCCGCCAGATGCCGGCGGTCGCGCAGCATCTCGCCGTCCACCTCGCCGGCGCGCGTGCCGTCGATGAGCACGCGGCCGATCGGAACGGCATCGAGCAGCCGCCCCCCCGCCGCGTCGAAGCGCAGCCGCTGGCCGTCCTCCGCCAGCACGACCGCGGTGGGCTGGCCGAAGCTGGCCGTCACCTCGCGGGCCAGCTTCGCGTGCCGTGCCAGCTGGCGGTACTCGCCGTGCACGGGCACGAAGTACCGCGGCCGGACCAGCGACAGCACGAGCTTCAGTTCTTCCGCGCTGCCGTGGCCCGACACGTGGATCCGACGTGAGTCCTCGGTCACCACCTCCACGCCCCGCCGCGCCAGGTGGTTCACGACCCGGCCGATCGCCTTTTCGTTGCCGGGGATGGCCCGCGCGGAGAGGACGACCGTGTCCTCAGGCTTGAGAGACACGTGCCGGTGGTCGTCGATGGCGATGCGCGACAGCGCGGCGTGCGGCTCGCCCTGGGAGCCCGTCACCAGACACACGACGTCCCCCGGTGGGAGGCTGCCGACGTCGCTTTCCTTGATCGTCATGCCGGCTGGTATCGACAGGTGCCCGAGCCGCTGCGCGATCTCGGAGTTCTCGCACATGCCGCGGCCCACGAAGGCCACCTGCCGGTCGAACTGCGCGGCCAGGTCCACGACGAGCTGCATCCGGTAGATGCTCGACGCAAAGGAGGCCACCACCAGCTTGCCCGTCGTCGTCGCGAACACCTCGTCGAACGCGTCCTTGACGTCCGACTCCGACCCGGTCACTCCCGGGCGATCGACATTGGTGCTGTCGGCGAAGAGGGCCAGCACGCCCTCGGCGCCGAGCGCGGCCAGGCGGGCCAGGTCCGTGGGCTGCCGGTCGAGCGGCGCGTGATCGATTTTGAAGTCGCCCGTGTGCACGAGCACGCCCTGCGGGGTGTGGATGGCCACCGCCACGCAGTCCGGCATGCTGTGGGTGACGCGGATGAACTCGACGCGGAACGGCCCGACGACCACCGACTCACCGGGCAGGACCACCCGGCGCCGGTCGCCGAGCTCCTGGCCGTGTTCCTCCAGCTTGCCTTCGAGGAGGGCGTGCGTGAACGGCGTCCCGCAGACGGGTCCCTGGACGCGCGGCAGCACGTAGGGCACGGCGCCGATGTGATCCTCGTGGCCGTGGGTCAGGACGAGCGCGTCCACGCGGCCGCCACGCTGGTCGAGGTATTCGAGCCCTGGGACGACGAGGTCGACGCCCGGCAGATCCGCCTCGGGAAACATGGAGCCCGCATCGACGAGCAGAGTCGTCTCCTCACACGAGACGGCCAGCATGTTCAGGCCGAACTCGCCGAGGCCCCCAAGGGCGACGACATCGACGGCCGGCGCGGCCGACGGCTCCCATGACGCGGACATACGGTTCCCAGTCCGGGGGCGTCCCGGAAACGGCGGCAGCCGGCGGCGACTTCGGGCGAAGACGACGTCGTGCTGTGTCGGCCACCGGCGGACGTTCGCAGGTGCGCACGAACCGACACACGAGACGCTGGGACGTCCCGACGAGTTCGAGGCGGGCTGGGCGAAACTATAGCACAGGGCGGGCGGGTGTCGACGCCGCCCACTGGTCCGCAAGTGCCGAGAACTCAAGCAGCTCCAGCGTCTCGGGACGGCGGCGCCCGTCGAGGCCGGCGCCGGCGATCGCCGCGGCCAGATCCAGGCCGTCGGCGGCCGCCAGGGCCTTCAGCGCATTGGCCAGCGTCTTCCGACGCTGGGTGAAGGCGGCACGCACGAGACGGCCCACGAGGGCCGGGTGGACGACGCCGGGCGGCGGTGGACGATAGCTCAGCCGCACGAGCGCGGAGGAGACTTTCGGCCGCGGGCGGAAGGCGCCGGGTGGGAGGTCGAGCAGCCGGGTCACATCGGCCTGCAGGGCCGTCGTGAGCGTCAGCACGCCGTAGTCGGACGTCGAGGGAGCCGCCAGGAGCCGGTCGGCGACCTCGGCCTGGAGCATGACCGTCGCGTCGACGAGGCCCGGGCGAACCGCCGCCCACCGGGCGAGCAGGGCCAGGATCGGCGACGAGATGTTGTAGGGCAGGTTGCCGGCCACCCGGAACCGCCACGCCGGATCCGGGCCCAGCCAGGCGTCGAGCACGGCATCGATCCCGCGGTGCAGCACGTCGCCCACGTGGACCGTCAGCCCCGCCAGGCCCCGCGCCGCGAGGGCCGCGCCCAGATCCCGATCCACCTCGAAGGCGAGCACGCGGCGCGCCTGCGCGACGAGGTGCTCGGTGAGCGCGCCCGTCCCCGGCCCGATCTCGACGACGTCGTCCTCCGGACCGATCGCGCACGCCTCGGCGACGCGGGCGCGCCAGGCCGGCTCGAGGAAGTGCTGGCCGAAGCGCTTCCGTGGCCGGATCATGCCGAGCCGCCGTCGTCCGGCTCGCCCGGCGGCGGCTCGTCGGGCTCCGCCTCGCCCCGCCAGTACCGCTCCTCGATCGCCATGATCTCGTCCTCGCTCAGCCCGAAGTAGTGGCCGAGCTCGTGGATGAGCGTCTCGCCGATCACGCCGACGACGTCGCCGTCCTCCGCGGCGTCCTCCTCGATGGGGCGCTGGAAGAGCAGGATGCGGTCGGGAAGGTCGTTGCCGTGGTCCCAGCGGCGTTCCGGCAGCGGCGTGCCCTGGTAGAGCCCCAGGAGCGTGTCGGGCGGTTCGATGTCCATCTCGTCGAGCAGGTCGGCCGGGGGCGCCTCCTCGATCACGATGGCGACGTTGCGGACGTGCGCGGCGAAACGCGGGGGAATCGAGTCGATGGCCTCGGCGACGAGGCCCCGGAACGCGGCGCGGGTCACCGCTTCGCCCGCGCGCCGGTGGAGGACGGGCCACGGCGCGCCGCGGCCGGCGCGGGACGCCGTGTCGCGCCGGCGGCCGGCCGTGCCCGCCGGGCGCCGGTCACGGCGTAGGGGCAGAGCGTCCTGGCGTGGCAGAGATCGCACTTGGGCGTCGGCGTGCAGATGCGCCGCCCGTGGAGGATGAGGGTGTCCGACGTCCTGGTCCACGCCTCGGGGGGCACGAGGGCCGTGAGCACGGCCTCGGCCTTCACGGCGTCGTCGGTGTGCAGCAGCCCGAGCCGGGCGCCCACGCGCAGCACGTGGCGATCGACGGGGAAGCCGGGCACGCCGAGGGCGTGGCCCAGGACCACGTTCGCGGTCTTCCGGCCGACCCCCGGGAGCGCCACCAGCGCCTCCATCGACGCGGGCACCTTCCCGCGGTGCTCCGCGACCAGCGCCGACGACAGCCCGATGACGGCCTTGGCCTTCTGGCGGAAGAAGCCGGTCGCATGGATGATGCGCTCCACGTCGGCGGGATCCGCGGCGGCGAGCGCGGCCGGCGTCGGGTAGCGGCCGAAGAGCACGGGCGTGACGTCGTTCACGCGCCGGTCCGTCGACTGCGCCGAGAGGACGGTCGCGACGAGCAGTTCGAAGGCGTTGCGGTAATCCAGCTCCGTGTCGGCGTCCGGATGGTGCCGGGCAACGGCGTCGAGCAGCGCCCGCGCCTTGCGGACGGCCGCAGCGGCAGCCACTAGTGCACGGGCCCCTTGGGGCCCTGGTTCGCCGTCGACTCGGTGTACACGCGCAGGTTCTCCTGGAGCGCCGCGATCAGCGGGCCCACGAACTGCACGGGCAGCACGATCCGCGCGCGCACCGGCGCGCGCACCACGTGCTCGTGCTCGGCGTCGCGGATTTCCTTCTCGGACAGCGGCTGGACGTCGCAGAAGGTGAGCGTGAAGTCGAAAGGCGTGTGCGCGACCGCGCAGAAGTTGGCGTACTGCCGGGCGGGACCGGGCCCATCGTCGGGCACGATCGTGAAGTTGATCTGCTTGTGGTCGGCCATCCCGGTAGCTTAGCAGGGCGGCGTGCGGCCCGGCGGACGAACCGCCGGGCGCGACTCGCGGGCCGCGATCAGTAGCGGCGCATCACGCCGACCACGACGCCCTGAATCTGCACGTCGCCCGGATCCGCGTAGATTGGCTGCATCTCGGCGTTGGCCGGCTGCAGGCGGATGCGGCCGTTGTCGCGGTAGAACGTCTTGAGGGTGACGTCGGCGTCCTTCAGCAGGGCCACCACCATCTCGCCGTTGTTCGCCGTCTTGCGGTCCTCGACCACGACCCAGTCGCCGTCGCGAATCTGCTCGTCGATCATCGAGTTGCCGCGCACGCGCAGGACGTAGGTGTCGCGCCGGCCGCCGAGGAGCGACTCCGGCACGGCGATGGTCTCGTTCGAGGCCACCGCCTCGATGGGCGCGCCGGCGGCCACGTAGCCCAGGAGCGGAACATCGACCGCGCGTCCGCCGCTCGGGCCCGGCAGCAGTTCCACCGACCGGCTCCGGTTCCACGAGCGCTTGATGAAGCCCTTGGACTCGAGGTTGGTCATGTGCTTGTGCACGGTGGCGAGCGACGACAGCCCGAACCGCTGGCCGATTTCCTCCAGGCTCGGGGCGTACCCGTGCTGCTGGATGAACTCGTTGAGGAAGTCGAGAATCTCTCGCTGGCGCTTGGTGAGCGGTTGCACGCGTGCCTCCGTCAAGGGGGGCGAAGAAAGAGCCAATGGACGTGGGGCAGTCTACCCAAACAAAAAGCGAAAATCAACGGGCGCAAACCCGGTATCATGTCGCTCCCCGTGCGCATACCGCTGCGGCTGCCCACCGGCCGGCCCCGAGACGTCCTGTCGGTCGGCCTGAACAGCATCGATCTCCTCGCCGAAATCGACGGCCACCCGGCGCCGAACTCCAAGGCCGAACTCCACGCCCTCACCGAACTCCCGGGCGGCCAGGCCGCCACCGCGGCCGTGGCCATGGCCCGGCTGGGCCTCACGGTGAGTTACGCCGGCAGGGTGGGCGACGACGCCTACGGCCGCAAGGGCCTCGAGAGCCTCGCCGCCGAGGGCGTGGACGTCTCCGGCGTCACGATCGTGCCGGGGGCCACGAGCCAGTTCGCCGTGATCCTGGTGGACCGCACCACCGGCACCCGGACCGTGCTCTGGCATCGGCACCCCGGGCTCGACATGGTCCCGGCCGACATCCCGCTGGCCGCCGTCGCCCAGGTGGCGGTGCTGCACGTCGACTGCTACGAGACGGCCGCCGTCACCGCCGCCGCGGAGGAAGCGCGGCGCGTGGGCACCCGCACCGTGATCGACGTCGAGCGGGTCCGTCCCGGCACCGACCGGCTGCTCCGCTCGATCGACGTCATCATCGCCGCCGAGGCGTTCCCGCGGGAGTTCACGGGCCGGCGCGCGATCGGCGAGGCGCTCGAGCGGCTGCAGGTCGAGACGGGCGCCGCCGTCGCGTGCGTGACCCTCGGCGAGGAGGGCAGTCTCTGCCGCGTTGGCACCCGGGAGATCCGGACGCCGGCCTTCCGGGTGCCGGTGGTGGACTCGACCGGCGCGGGCGACGTCTTCCGGGCGGGCTTCGTCGCGGCGTGGATCCACGGCGGCGAGTCCGCCGAGGTGGAGGACGCGCTCTGCTGGGCGAACGCCGTGGCGGCCCTCAAGTGCCGGAGCCTCGGGGCCCGGACCGCCATTCCACGGCTCGACGAGGTGCGCGCTTTCCTCGCCCGGCCCATGTAACCTTCGGGGCAGTGGGCCGGTCCAATCCGTTCGAGCCCACGTGGCATGTCCGACGCGCCCTGCACCACCTGGCCCCTGGGGCCCGGCCCCATCCCGATGAGCGCCGACGCCGATGACCGGGACGACGAGCGTCGTCTCGTGGCGGCGGCGGCCGCCGGGGACCGTGCCGCCTTCGACGCGCTCGTGACCCGCCACCGCCGAGCCATCTACCAGGTCTGCTACCGGTTCGTGCACGACCACGAAGACGCCGCCGACCTGACGCAGGAGACCTTCGTGCGCGCGTGGCGGGCGCTCGACCGGTTCCGGGGTGACGCGCGCGTGGCGACCTGGCTCTACCGGATTGCCGTGAACGTCAGCCTCAACAAGAAGGCCGCGGCCGGCCCGCTCACCGAAGCCCGCGACTTCGAGCACGACGTGGACCCGCACGCGATCGGCCCTTCCGAGGCGATGCTCCGGGACGAGCGGCGGGCCGCCGTGCGCCGCGCGGTCCAGGCGCTGCCGCCGCGGCAGCGGGCCGCGCTCGTCCTGCGCACCTACCACGACCTCTCGCACAAGGAAGTCGCGGCCATCGTCGGCACCAGTGTCGGCGCCGTGAAGGCCAACGTCTTCCACGCGTTGGCGAACCTGCGCAAGCGCCTGGAGCCGCTCGGATGACGCCCTGCCTGCGCCCCGACGAGCTCGTGGATCTGGCGGACGGCACGCTCGCGCCCGAGCGGCGCGCGCACGCCGAACGCTGCCCGGCGTGCGCGGCCCGCGCGGCCGAGATCGCCGCGGCCCTGGACCTGGCCGGCGACGACATCGTGCCCGAGCCGCCGGCCGGCTTCTGGGCCAGCGTGAACGCCGGCGTCGCTGCGCGCCTCGACGAGGCGACCGGCGCGTCCTCGTGGCGCGGGCGGCGGTGGACGATCCTCGTGCCTGCCGCGGCGGCGGCCGCCGTCCTGCTGGCCCTTGGCCTCGGCACGAAGGCGCCCGCGTCGTCGCCGCAAGAGGCCGCGCCGGAACCGCCAGCGTCCGTGACGTCCAGCGCGCCTCCCGCGGACGACGGCGACGACGCCCTGGCGCTCATCGGCGACCTGACGATCGGCCTGCCCGATGCCGGGTGGGCGCCTCTGAACGTCGTCCGGCTCCCCGATCTGGGGACGGCGGCGGCCTTGCTGTCGAGCGACGAGCAGGACGCCCTGGCGGCGCTCCTGCGTGCGGCCGTGGATCGGCCCGAGTCATGACGAGTCTTCCTCCCCGACGTCTGCCCGCCGCCGGCCTCGTGCTCGCGGCGGCCCTGTCCTTCGCCCCGGCGGTCGGGGCGCAACAGCCGGCCCCGCCGCCCGCCGGCGCCCCGGATCTCCGCCCGGCGGAAATCCAGCGGCTCTTCGACGCGTATCTCGTCATGGAGGCGCAGCAGACGCTGGGGCTGAAAGACGACCAGTACGGGCCGTTTCTCACGCGGCTCCGGCACCTGCAGGACACGCGGCGCCGGTTCCTCATCGAGCGGGGACGGATGCTGGGCGAACTTGGCCGGATGAGCGGGCCGCGCGCGACCGGCGACGATGCCGCGATCACCGAGCGGCTGGCGGCCCTCCAGGAACTCGAGTCGCGCAGCGCCGCCGAGACGCGCAAGGCCTACGCCGATCTGGACGCGCTCCTCAGCCCCCGCCAGCAGGCCCGGTTCCGCGTCTTCGAGGAACAGATCGAGCGGCGGAAGCTGGAGCTGATGCTGCGGGCCCGCCAGAACGTCCGCCAGCGGCTGCCGCGGCGCTAGCCAGGGCGCGGCGTGACGCCCGGCACCGCCGCGCTACAATGCGGAGGGGCCGGCGCCCTCCGGCCCGAAAGCGGCTGCCATGCACCTCCGACTCGTTCTTGCCTTCGTCGCCGTCGCCCTGGCCGGTGCGGTCGCAGCGCAGTCACCGCAGACGCTCGCCGATGCCACCGATGCCAAGCTGCAGGTCGTGATCCGGGGCGTGCCGCCGGCGCCCGCCCGGGCCCGCGCGGTCGTACGCCGCACGGTCTTCTCGCAGAACGAGATGAACGCGTACCTGACATACCGCGCCACCTGGCTGCCAGCCGGCATCACCGCGCCCAGCGTGCAATTCATCGGCGGCAACCGGGTGTCCACGGCTGTCGTCGCCGACCTCGACGGCGTGCGGCGCACGAGTTCGGGGGGCTGGTTCGATCCGACGGCCTACCTCCGGGGCCGGCTGCCCGTGATCGTGACCGGCACGCTGGCCACCGGCAACGGGCGCGGCCGCTTCGCGCTCGAGAGCGCCACGGTGGACGGCATCCCGGTGCCCAAGCTCTTCGTCGACGAGCTGCTGGCCTACTACACGCGGTCGGCCGCGAACCCGTCCGGCATGCGGCTCGAGGAGCCCTTCGTGCTGCCGTCGGACATCGAGCGCATCGACGTCACGACGGGCCAGGCCACGGTCGTCCAGTAGCGGGGGATGGCCGACGATCCCCTGCAGACGCCGCTGCAGTTCCTGAAGGGCGTCGGCCCGCGAAAGGCCGCCGATCTCGAGAAGGCAGGACTTCGGACGATCGAGGACCTGCTCCTCTGTTTCCCCCGGCGCTACGAGGACCGGAGCCGCTTTCAGCCGATCGCCGCCCTCAGGGCCGGCACACCAGCCGCGGTGCTCGGCGAGATCCTCACGGCCGGCATCTCGCCGACGCGGCGTCCCGGCTTCTCGCTGTTCACCGCGCTGGTCCAGGACGAGAGCGGCCAGGTGAAGGCCGTGTGGCCGAACCAGCCGTACCTCAAGGACGTCCTCAAGCCGAAGCAGAAAGTCGTGCTCTTCGGCCGCACGGAGTATTGGGGCAGCCGCGGCCTGCAGCTCACCTCGCCCGAGTTCGAGGTACTGACCGACGACGGCGAGACCGAGCCCCTGCACACCGGACGAATCGTGCCCATCTACGAGCGCACGGGCCTGGTCACGCCGAACCTGCACCGGACGCTGGTGTACCGGGCCCTCGAACTCCTGGAGGCGCCGCTGCCGGACGTCGTCCCCGCGGCCCTCGCGGCCGGGCAGGGTTGGCCGGACCGGCGGACCGCGTTCCGCCGCGCGCACTTTCCCGATCCCGACACGCCGGTCGACCGGCTGAACGCGTGCGCGACGCCGGCGCAGCAGCGGCTCATCTTCGAAGACTTCTTCGTCTACCAGACGGGGCTCGCGCTGCGGCGGCGCCAGAACGCCCTCGTCAGGAAGCCCCACGTCGTCGCCATCGACGACCGCCTGCGCGAACGCGTCCGCCGGGTGCTGCCGTTCCGGCTCACCGAGGGCCAGCGCGGGGCCGTCCGCGACATCGTGGCCGACATGCAGCGGCCGTGGCCGATGCAGCGCCTGCTGCAGGGCGATGTCGGCTCGGGCAAGACCGTGGTGGCCTTCCTGGCCGCGATGGTCGCGATGGAGAACGGCTTCCAGGTGGCGGTCATGGCGCCGACCGAGCTGCTCGCCGAGCAGCACCTCCGGACGTTCGAGCAGTGGACGTTCGGCACGAGCTTCCGGGTCGGGCTCCTCGTCGGCAAGCAGACCGACGCGCGGCGGCGGCGGCTGGTCGAGGAGATCGCCGCTGGAGAAGTGTCGCTCGTCGTCGGCACGCACGCGCTCGTCCAGGACGCGGTGACGTTCAAGGCGCTGTCGCTGGCCATCGTGGACGAGCAGCACCGCTTCGGCGTCGTGCAGCGCGGGATGCTGGCCGAGAAGGGCCTCCACCCGGACGTCCTGCTGATGACGGCCACGCCGATTCCCCGCACGCTCGCGCTCACGGCCTGCGGCGACATGGACGTGTCGCTCATGCGCGATCGGCCGCCGGGGCGGCGCCCCGTGCGCACCCTCGTCACGCCCGAGACCCGGCGCGAGGACGCGTACCGCCTGATCCGCGAGGCGGTCGCCCGCGGCCGCCAGGCCTACGTGGTCTACCCGATCATCGAGGCGTCGGAGAAGACCGACCTCAAGGCCGCCACGACGATGGCCGCCCATCTCGCGGCGGCCGTCTTCCCGGATCTGAAAGTCGAGCTGCTGCACGGCAAGATGCCCGCCGACGCCAAGGAGGACGTCATGCGCCGCTTCACCGCCGGCGAGGTGCACGTCCTGGTCAGCACGACGGTGGTCGAGGTGGGCGTGGACGTGCCCACCGCGACGGTGATGATCGTCGAGCACGCCGAACGCTTCGGCCTGGCCCAGCTCCATCAGCTGCGCGGCCGGATCGGGCGCGGCACCGACGCCTCGACCTGCGTGCTGCTCTACGCGGCGCCGTGGAGCGACGAGGCGCGCGAGCGCCTGTCGGCCATGGGCGAGTCGGACGACGGCTTCGTCCTGGCCGAACGGGATCTGGCGATTCGCGGCCCTGGCGACGTGTTCGGCACCCGCCAGTCGGGCACGCCGTGGCTGAGGGCGGGCGACCCGATCCGCGACGCCGACCTGCTGGCGCTGGCGCATGAGGAGGCCCGCCGCCTCGTCGACGCCGGTGCCGTGCCGGCGGCTCTGGCCGAGCACGTGGGCCGCGTGTGGCAGCAGCAGTTCGGCCTGGTCACGGTGGGCTGACGCGGGCATGCGCATCATCGCCGGCGCGCTCAAGGGACGCCGTCTCGCGTCCCCCACGTGGGAAGGCCTGCGGCCGACGTCGGATCGGCTGCGCGAGACGCTCTTCAACGTGCTCGGCCCGTCGATCGCGGAGGCGCGCGTCCTCGACGTGTGCGCGGGCACCGGCGCCATCGCGATCGAGGCGCTCAGCCGCGGCGCCAGCCGCGCCACCTGCTTCGAGAGCGACGCGCGGGCCGTGGCCCTCATCCGCGCCAATGCCGCGGCCGTCGGCCTGGAGAAACGCTGTATCATCGTGCGCGGACAGGCGCCGGGCGGGCTGACGCCGGCCGGGCTCGACGGGCCGTACGATCTGGTCGTGCTCGATCCGCCGTACGACGCGCCGTGGATCGCCGAGGCGGTGGCCGCCGCCGCCGCCCTGGTGGCCGGCGACGGACGAATCGTGCTGGAGCACGCCGCGCGCGTGGCCGCGCCCGACGCGCCCGGGCTGGTACGGGAGCGGACGCGGCGGGCGGGTGATTCGGCGCTGACCACCTACCGGCCGGCCGTGGTCGACGAGAGGGGAGACACCGAGGGATGAGCGCGAACGGCACGGCGTCCACGCGGCTGGCCGTCTACCCCGGGTCCTTCGATCCGATCACGAACGGCCACGTGGACATCATCGAGCGCGGGCTGCGCGTGTTCGACCGCGTCGTGGTCGCCGTCCTGAAGAACGAGTCGAAGGCGCCGCTCTTCAGCGTCGCCGATCGGCTCGCCATGATCCGGGCGGTCTTCGGCCCGCGGGAGGGCCTCGAGGTGGAGGCCTTCGACGGCCTGCTGGTGGACTACGCCGCGAGCCGCGGCGCGGCCGTGATCGTCAAGGGCCTGCGCGGCGTGGGCGACTACGAGTACGAGTCGCAGATGGCGCTCATGAACCGGCGCCTCCGGAGCGACATCGAGACCATGTTCCTGATGCCGGCCGAGCCGTATGCCTACACGAGCTCGCGGCTGATCAAGGAAGTGTGCCGGCTTGGGGGCGACATCCGCGGACTCGTGCCCCCGCTGGTCGAGGAACGGCTGCGCCGCACGTTCGCGATGGCGCAGGATCCCGGGTCCGCGCCGAGGCTCGCATGACGCTCGCCGCCCGCATGGCCCGCGTGGCCCCCTCTCCGACCCTGAAAGTCGCCGCCGAAGCCGATCGCCTGCGCCGGGCCGGCGTGGACGTGGTGGACTTCGGGGCCGGCGAACCCGACTTCCCGACGCCCGAGCACGTGTGCCGCGCCGCGCACGCCGCCATCGACGCGGGCTTCACGAAATACACGCCGACGGCCGGGACGGCCGAGCTCCGGGCGGCCGTGTGCCAGCGCTACCAGGCCGACTACGGCGTGGCGTTCACGCCGGCCGAGGTCATCGTGACGGCCGGCGGCAAGCAGGCCCTCTTCAACGCCGCCGCGGCCCTCTTCGAGCCGGGCGACGAGGTGATCACGCATTCGCCGTACTGGCCCACGATCGTCGACCAGATCGCCCTCTTCGGCGCCACCCCGGTGCTGGCGCGGGGATACCGGGAGCGGGGATTCGTGCTCGAGGCCGACGAGATCCTCGACCGCATCACCCCGCGGACCAAGGCCGTCATCCTGAACTCCCCGGGGAATCCCACCGGCGCGGTCATGCGCGAGGAGACCGTGGCCGCCATCGCCGACCGCTGCGCGGCCGACGGCATCTGGATCATCGCGGACCTCACCTACGAGAAGCTCATCTACGAGCCCGTGGCCCACAACCTGGTCAAGGTGCTCACCGACCGGCACCGCGAGCGGACCGTCCTCTGCGGCTCGATGTCGAAGGCGTACGCCATGACGGGCTGGCGCTGCGGGTGGGGCATCGCCCCGCCGGCCTTCATCGCCGCCTGCAACACGGTCCAGGGGCACACGTCCACCAACGTGTCCTCCATCACCCAGAAGGCCGCCGTGGCCGCCCTGCTCGGCACGCAGGAGCCGGTCGCGGCGATGCTGCGGGAATACCGGACCCGCCGCGACGCGACGCTGGCGCTCCTCACGGCGGATCCCCGCATCGAGTGCCTCCGACCCGGCGGCGCCTTCTATCTCTTCCCCTACGTGGCCGAACTGCTGGCGCCCTGCGGCGTGCGGTCGAGCGCGGAGTTCGCCGAGGCGCTCCTGGCCGAGGCGCGCGTCGCGCTCACGGCCGGCGAGGGGTTCGATGCGCCGGGCTTCGTCCGCATCTCGTACGCCACGTCGATGGACCGGCTCACGGAAGGCGTCGCCCGCCTGAGGGCCTTCGTCCACGACCGCGAGCGCCGCCGGACCGTCGCCGCGGGCTGAGCGCCCGGCCGTGACCGACTCGTTCCGCCGATCGCTCGAGGCCATCGTGGGCGCCGGCTGGGTGTCGGCCGACCCCGAGCGGCTCGAGGCCGCCGGACGGGACGCGCTGAAGCTGGGCCGGCGCGCCGACCTGGTCGTCACCCCGGGCACCACGCAGGAAGTCGCCGCCATCGCCGCGCTCTGCCACGAGACGCGCCAGCCGTTCGTGGTCCGCGGCGCCGGCACCGGCTACACCGGCGGCGCCGTGCCCATTCGCGGCGGGCTGGTCGTCTCGATGGCGCGCTTCGACCGGATTCTCGAGATCGACCCGGCCAACCTGCTCGTGGTCGTGCAGCCCAACGTCGTCACGCGCGATCTCCACGACGCGGTGGAGGCGCGCGGGCTCTTCTATCCCCCCGACCCGGCGAGCCTCGCCGAGTGCGCCATCGGCGGCAACGTCGCCGAGAACGCCGGCGGCCCGCGCGCGTTCAAGTACGGCACGACGCGCCGGTACGTGCTCGCGCTCGAGGCCGTCCTCCCGACGGGCGAGGTGCTGCGCACGGGCTCGAAGTCGGTGAAGAACGTGGCCGGCTACGCGCTCACCGACCTCCTGGTCGGCTCGGAGGGCACCCTGGCCGTCCTCACCGAGATCACGCTCCGCCTCCTGCCGCGGCCCGACGTGCGGCGCACGCTGCTGGCCACCTATCCGACAATCGACGCGGCCGCCGAGGCCGTCGGCGCGATCGTCGGGAAGGGCGTCGTGCCGGCCACGCTGGAAATCCTGGACGCGGTCTCGCTCGACGCGGTGGCCGCCCACCTTCGCCGTCCGATGGCTCCGCCCGGCACCGCGGCCATGCTGCTCGTCGAGGTCGACGGCAGCGAGGCGGCGGCCGACGACGACCTTCGAAGAACGCGCAGCGCGTGTCACGACGCCGGGGCCACGTCGCTCCTCACCGCCGCGACCGACGACGAGCGGCAGCGGGTGTGGGAGGCCCGGCGCGAGCTGTCCTACGCGCTGCGCGGCCTGGCGCCGCGGAAGATCAACCACGACGTGGTCGTCCCGCGCGGCCGGGTCCCGGCGCTCTACGCCCTCGTCGACACGCTGCGGACACGCCACCGCCTCAAGGTGGCCGCGTTCGGCCACGCCGGCGACGGCAACATCCATGTGAACCTCCTCGTCGACCCGCGAGACACCGCGGAGATGGCACGGGCCTCCGCGGCCGAGCGCGAGCTCTTCGAGGGCGTCGTGGCGCTCGAAGGCGCGATCACCGGGGAGCACGGCGTCGGCTTCGCCAAGGCCCGCTACCTGGGCCTGCAGCTCTCGCCGGTCGAGATCGCGCTGATGGCGCGACTGAAGCAGGCGTTCGATCCCCGCGGCGTCCTCAACCCCGGCAAGCTCTGGGAAACGACGCCCGGCGACCTCGAAGCGCTCACGCCGCCGCCGGCGAACGCCCCGTAGCCCCTCCGGCCTCAGTCGCGCGTGGCCACCAGAACGACCCGCTGGACGTCGCGGTCCGGATCCGGCCACAGGAACGACCGAAGGCGCAGGCCCGCCGCGTTCACGTAGCGGAACTCCGCCAGGCGGACCGCCCGCGGCACTCCCGCCGCCTCGACGCGCTCGATGTCGGCGAGCGGGGCGACCACCAGGGCCCGTCCGGGCTGCCGCAGGAACGCGGCGAGCTGCTCGTCGTCGATGAGATCGAGCTGCTGAATCCCCGTGTAGAAGACGAGGTTCCGCACGAAGACCCGCGACACGCCCACGGGCTCGGCCTGGCGCCGCGCCGCCACCACCGCGTCGGCCGCGTGCTTGACGGCGGCGTCGGCCCCGCCGCCGAGCCCGCCGAGCACCAGTGCCGGGAGCGCCACGCCGCCGGCGAGCGCCAGCGCCCACGGCCCGCGGCGCCACGCCCGCGACCACGCCACCGCGACGACGGCGAGACCGGCGGCGCCCATCACGAGCGCGGCCGCGCCGCTCCGCCAGGCGGGGATCTCCACGAAGAGGGGGCGGGCCCGCCACAGCAGCAGGCCCGCGGCCAGGACCACCAGGCCGGCCGCCGCCGTCGCGATCTGCAGCGCGCGATCGGGCGTGCCCCGGTAGAGGCCGCCGTCGAGCCCGCGCAGCGTCTCGGTCCGCCCGACGATCGCGCGCGCCACGAGCATGGCGATGGGCGGCAGCAGGGGCAGGACGTAGCGCGGCTGCTTGCCGACCGAGACCGTCAGGAGCACGAGCGGCACCGCGACCCAGACGAGCAGGCGCGTCTCCATGCTGCCGGGGCCGCCGCGGCCGCCCACGAAACGCCCGAGCCCGCCGGCGCCGAGCAGGAGGAACGGCGCCCACGGGGCCATGCCGCCGACGATGACGGGGAGGTAGTACCACCAGGGCCGCGGCTCGTTGAACCGGTCGGTGGCGAAGCGCTCCAGGTTGTCGCCGACGAAGAAGCTCTCCAGGTACGGCGTGCCGTGCCGCCACCACATGGCGACGTACCACGGCAGGGCGACGGCCAGGAACACGGCGGCCGCCACGAGCAGGTCGGCCGCCTGGATGCGCGACCGGCGTCGCTCGATGGCGACGATCGGTCCGACCACGATGGCGGGGAGGACGACGGCCAGCGGGCCCTTCGTCAGGAATCCGAGCGCGGCCGCGAGGGCGGCGGCCACCAGCCATCCCCGGGGACGGGGCACGCGATCGCCGACCGCGACGAGCGTCCAGCCGATGGCCGCCGTCACGAACAGCGCGAGCGGCAGGTCCGGCAGGGCCATCCGGCCGAGCGCGACGTAGCCGAAGCTCGTGGCCGCGACGGCGCCGGCGAGGAGCGCCGTGTCGTCGTCGAACCATCGCCGCGCCAGGCCGGCGGTCACGAACACCAGCGCGACGCCGGACAGGGCCGCCCACAGGCGGGCGGCGCCCTCGCCCGGACCGGTCACGAGGAAGGTGGCGGCCGTGACCCAGTAGTAGAGGATCGGCTTCTGGAAGCGCGGCTCGTAGTTGTAGTACGGCGTCAGCCAGTCGCCGGACTCCACCATCTCGCGCGATGCCTCGGCGTAGAAGGCTTCGTCGGCGTCCGTCATCGCCGGCCCGCCGAGCCCGACGAGGAACGTCAGGCCGGCAAGCAGCAGCAGGGGAGCCAACGATCGACGCACGTCCCGATTGTAGTGGCTCCCGCCGCCGGGCCGTCGCGACCCGTCACGCTATACTGCCCGCCATGACCACGATCAAAGTCCGTCAGAACGGATCGCTGCTCGTCGACGGCGACGACGTCACCCTCATCGACTGGAACGGCAACGCCTATCCGATCGCGAAGCGGCCGTTCGCGCTGTGCCGCTGCGGCCACTCCGAGAAGAAGCCGTTCTGCGACGCCTCCCACAGCCGCTGCGGCTTCCAGGCCGCCGAGGCCGCGCCGGTCCCCGACGCGCCGGCGCCGCAGCCCTGACGGTGCGCGACGCGCCCGGGGCGGCTCCGGCCGCCCGGGCATGAGGCCGGCTAGGCGACGACCGGCTGCTGCTTGGTGAACGCCAGCCCGTCGCCCGCCCGATCGACCACCACGTGGTCGCCTTCCCCGAACGTCCCTTCCAGCACCTTCATCGCCAGCGGATCCAGGATGCGCCGCTGGATCGTGCGCTTCAGCGGCCGGGCGCCGTAGATGGGGTCGTAGCCTTCGTTCACCAGCGCGGCCCGGGCGGCGTCGGTGAGGGTGATGACGATCTTGCGGTCGGCCAGCCGTGCCAGCAGGCCGGCCAGCTGGATGTCGATCACGCGGGCGATGTCCTCGCGCGACAGCGCGTGGAAGAAAATGACCTCGTCGATCCGGTTCAGGAACTCCGGCCGGAAGTGCCCGCGCAAGGCGTCGTTCACCTGCCGGCGCACGCCCTCGTCGATCCCGCCGCCCCGCGCGGCCGCGTCGGCGATGAACTGGCTGCCGAGGTTCGACGTCATGATGACGACCGCGTTCTTGAAGTCCACCGTGCGGCCTTTGCCGTCGGTGAGCCGGCCGTCGTCGAGGAGCTGGAGGAGCACGTTCAGCACTTCGGGGTGCGCCTTCTCGACCTCGTCGAAGAGGACCACCGCGTACGGGCGCCGCCGCACGGCCTCGGTCAGCTGGCCGGCCTCGTCGTAGCCCACGTACCCGGGCGGCGCGCCGATCATGCGCGAGACCGTGTGCTTCTCCTGGTACTCCGACATGTCGATCCGCACCATCGCGTGCTCGTCGTCGAACAGGAACGCGGCCAGGGCGCGGGCCAGCTCCGTCTTACCGACGCCGGTCGGCCCCAGGAAGATGAAGCTGCCGAGCGGCCGGTTCGGATCCTGGAGGCCCGCCCGGGCGCGCCGGATGGCGTTCGCCACGGCCTTGATGGCCTCGTCCTGGCCGACGACCCGCTCGTGGAGGCGCGCCTCCATCTTGATGAGCTTCTGGACCTCGCCCTCCATCAGCCGGCTCACGGGGATGCCCGTCCACTTGCCGACCACTTCGGCGATGTCCTCCTCGTCCACCTGCTCCTTGAGCAGCCGGCCGCCGGGACTCGCGCCGGCCGCCTCCTGCGCCTGGATCTGGCGCTCGAGCTCCGGAATCCGGCCGTAGCGCAGCTCCGAGGCGCGCGCGTAGTCGCCCTGGCGCTGCGCGGCGTCGACGTCCCGCTTGAGCCCCTCGAGCTCCTCCTTGAGATCGGCCGCCTTCTGGATCGACTCCTTCTCGGCGTTCCAGTGGGCGGTGAGCGTCCGCTGCTGCTCCTTGAGGTCGGCCAGCTCCTTTTCGAGCTTGGCCAGGCGGTCGGCCGAGGCCTTGTCCTTCTCCTTGCGGAGCGCCTCGCGCTCGATCTCGAGCTGCATCACCCGCCGCTGCACCTCGTCGAGCTCGGCCGGCATCGAGTCGATCTCCATCCGCAGGCGCGAGGCCGCCTCGTCGATGAGGTCGATGGCCTTGTCCGGCAGGAACCGGTCCGTGATGTAGCGGTCGGAGAGCACCGCGGCCGACACCAGGGCGGCATCCTTGAAGCCGACCTTGTGGTGCAGCTCGTAGCGCTCGCGCAGGCCGCGGAGGATGCTGATCGTGTCCTCCACGGTCGGTTCGCCGACCATGACGGGCTGGAAGCGCCGCTCGAGCGCCGCGTCCTTCTCGATGTGCTTGCGGTACTCGTCGAGCGTCGTCGCCCCGATGGTGTGGAGCTCGCCGCGCGCGAGCATCGGCTTGAGCATGTTCGAGGCATCGAGCGAGCCTTCGGCCGCGCCGGCGCCTACCACCGTGTGGAGCTCGTCGATGAAGAGCACCAGGCGGCCCTCGGCCTTCACGATCTCCTGGAGCACGGCCTTGAGGCGCTCCTCGAACTCCCCGCGGTACTTCGCGCCGGCAACCAGCGCGCCCATGTCGAGAGCGACGATCCGCTTGTCCTTGAGCCCCTCCGGCACGTCGCCCCGCACGATGCGCTGCGCGAGGCCCTCCACGATGGCCGTCTTGCCGACGCCCGGCTCGCCGATGAGCACGGGGTTGTTCTTCGTGCGGCGCGCCAGCACCTGGATGACGCGGCGGACCTCCTCGTCGCGGCCGATCACGGGGTCGAGCTTGCCCTGCTCGGCCAGGGCCGTCAGGTCGCGCCCGTACTTCTCCAGGGCCTGGTACTTGCCCTCGGGGTTCTGGTCGGTCACCTTCTGCGACCCGCGCACCTCCGCGATCGCGCGCAGCAGCGCCTCGCGTGTGACACCGCGGCCCCGCAGGATCTCGGCCGCCGGCGCCGGCGCCTTCTCGCTCACGATCGCGAGGAACAGGTGCTCGGTGCTGACGTACTGGTCCTGCATCGAGGTGGCCTCGGCCTGGGCCTGTTCGAGGACGCCCCGCAGCCGCGGCGAGATGCCGGGCTCCCCGCCGCCGTGCGCCTTCGGCAGGCGTCCGAGCTGCTCCTTGAGCGCATTGGCGATGGGGCCGGCCGGCTGGCCGAGCTTCTGGAAGAGGGCGGGCACGATGCCGCCGGCCTGCTCGCCGAGCGTGACCAGCAGGTGCTCCGGCTCGACCTGGGCGTGCGACAGCGACGCGGCGAACCGCGGCGCGGCGACGAGGGCTTCCTGCGCCTTTTCCGTGAACGTGTTGAGAGTCATGGCCGTTCGTCCTTCCTGCTCACCCGGCCGGGCCGGGGTCGTGCTAGTTCGACTCGAGCGCGCGCAGCCCTTCGTAGTGGGCGCGCGCCTCGGGGGTCAGGCTGGTCGGGACCCGCACGTCGATCCGGGCGAAGAGATCGCCGCGGTCGTCGGGCGCCCCCGGCGCCGGCAGGCCGTGGCCCTTCACCCGGAGCCGCTGGCCGGACTGCGTGCCCGGCGGCACCTTGATCGAGAGGCGGCTGCCGCTGAGGGTCGTCACGTCCACGTGGCCGCCCAGGGCGGCCGTCGCCACCGACACGGGCACGCCCACCGTGAGGTCGCGCCCCTGCCGGTCGAATCGCGGGTGGGGCATGAGGCGCACCCGCAGGTGCACGTCACCGGCCTTGAGCCGCGTGCCGTCGGTGATGCCGGCCGGAATCCGCACCTCGATGGTGCGATCGCCGCCCGCCGCCGGCACCGTCAGCCGCTCGACGCGTCCGCCGAGCGCCGACTCGAGCGGCAACGCGACTTCGTACTCCACCTCGGGGGCCCGTCGCGGACGGCCCCGGCTGGCGCGCGGACGGGACGCCCCGGCCGCGTGTCCCCCGAAGAACGTGTTGAAGAAGTCCGAGAACGGGCTGCCGCCCTCGCCGAAGATCTGCTCGACCTCCTCCGGCGACATGGTGCGGAAGCCCGATTGCGCCCCCCAGGGCCCGGCAGCCCCGTTGGGCATCTGCTCGTACTGCCGCCAGTTGGCGCCGAGCTCGTCGTATTTTTTCCGGGTGTCCGGGGTGCCCAGCACCTCGTACGCCTCGTTGATCTCCTTGAACCTGGTCTCGGCGCCCTTGTCGCCCGGGTTGACGTCCGGGTGGAATTTGCGCGCCAGACGCCGGTAGGCCTGCTTGATTTCCTTCTCGGAGGCCGTCTTCGGCACGCCGAGCGTCGCGTAGTAGTCGCGGAAGTCCATGGCTCACGCGGGCGCGAGGCCCACGACCTCCTTCAGCCGCTGCACTTCCCGCGCCAGCCGGCGGCGCGCGTCGGCGCGGGTCACGTCGCCGCCATCCAGGAGCGGCTCGAGGCGCTGCAGACCCTCGGCGACCGCGAGCAGGCGCTGCACGCCGGCCAGGTTGACCCCGGCGTCCTCCACCAGGAACTTGATCAGCCGCAGCCGCGCCATCTGCTCGTCCGAATAGAGGCGCATGCTCCCGAGGGTGCGCGTGGGCTGCACCAGGCCCAGCCGTTCGTACTTCCGGAGGGTCTGCGGATGCATGCTCAGCATCCGCGCGGCCACGCTGATGAAGATCAACTCGCTTGACACGTCTCAAGTGTAGGACTTGATACAAGTCGTGTCAATGCCTTGCCACGACCGGACGCGGTCCGCGCGCGGGACCCGCCGCTGGGGCCGGCGCGGCCCCGGCTGCACAGAACTGACTTGAATTACACTGCAAAAATGCCCTCGACACGGGCGTCCGGGATGCTCGTACCGGCCGCCGCCTTCGCCGCCACGTTCGCGACCGCGGTCGTGACCGGAGACCAGCTCTCGCGGCGGCTGCCGGTCGAGGGCGACCGGCGGGACCAGCTCGTGGCGGGCGAGCGCCCCGACGACGGCGACCACTACCTCGCCAACGACATCGCCGGCCACGTGGATCACCACGTGCTCTACTTCGGCACCGACCCGGAAGCCCTCGCGCGCCTTCGGGCGGCCGAGGTCCTCTTCCTGGGCAACTCGCGGGTGATGTTCGGCCTGCGCCCCAGGGTCCTGCGCCCGTTCTTCGACGCCGAAGGCCTGAGCTACTACGTGCTCGGCTTCGGGTACCGCGAGGCCGACCGCTTCCCGCTGGCCATCATCCGCAAGTTCGATCTGCGCCCGAAGCTCGTCGTGGTCAACGCCGACGGCTTCTTCGCCAACCGCCTGAGCGACTGGGCCGAAGTGGTGAACCGCGACACGCCCTTCGCCGCGCGCAAGCTCCAGATCGAGGCCGAGATCGGCCACGAGTTCCGCCAGAGCGTCCATGCCGTCCTGCCGCACTGGCTGGAGCTGTACGGCCGGCCCGGCCTGCGTACGCTCCGCACCTTCACGGCCTACCGATCGCGCTTCGACGGCACCTGGATCGTGTCGCCGTGGCGGGCGGGCACCACGGCGTTCCCGACCTTCCCGCTCGACGGCCCCCGGGCGGGCCGCGATGAGCTGGCGGCGGCCCGGGCGTTCAAGGCCGAACTGGACGCGCGTGGCAGCCGGCTGGTGCTGACCCGCGTGCCCACGCCCGAGCCGATGCCGGGCGGCGGGCCCGCCGTCTTCGCCGAGGCCCTGGGCGTCCCCCTGGTGACCGCCGACATCGCCGGTCCGTCGAGCCACGACCACAGCCACCTGGACCGCGCGAGCGCCCTCGACTGGAGCCGAGCGTTCGTGCGCGCCCTGACCCCGTTCCTCCGCGACCTCAAGGCCTCGCGCACCGCGGCGGAATGAACTTCGTCTCGTGGGTCTTCGTTGCCCTGTTCCTGGTCACGCTCGCGGCCCGTCTCACGATCGGGCGGCGGAAGACCGAACCGGCTTACACCGCGGTCCTGCTCGCGGCCAGCCTCGTCTTCTATGGCTGGCACGTCCCGCCGTACCTCGTCGTACTCCTCGCCTCGTCGACCCTGGACTACCTGGTCGGCGGGATGCTGGGACGCCTGCCGCCCGAGCGGTCGGGCATGCGGCGGGCCTGCCTCACCGCATCGGTCGTCTCGAACCTCGGGCTGCTCGGGTTCTTCAAGTACGGCAACTTCGCGCTGAGCGCCGGGGAGAGCCTGGCCGGCCTGGCGGGCTTCAGCCCGCGGCTGCCCGAGCTCCACCTCGTGCTGCCGATGGGCATCAGTTTCTACACGTTCCAGACCCTGTCGTACACGATCGACATCTACCGCGGCCGCCTCGCGCCGGTGTCCAGCTTCAGCCGGTTCCTCCTCTACATCAGCTTCTTCCCGCAGCTCGTGGCCGGCCCAATCGTGCGCGCCACCGAGTTCCTGCCGCAGATGCCGAGGCCGCGCCGGCTCCGCCTGCCCGTGCTGTACCACGGCCTCTGGCTCCTGATCCTGGGCTTCTTCCTGAAGATGGTCTGCGCCGACAACCTCGCCGCGTACGTGGACGAGTTCTGGGAGCGGGGCAGCCGGCCCGGCATGGACGCGACGTTCCCGCTCTGGCTGGCGCTGATGTTCTCCGGCCAGATCTTCGCCGACTTCTGCGGCTACTCGACCATCGCCCGCGGGCTCGCGTACCTGCTCGGCTACCGGCTGCCCCTCAACTTCGACGCGCCCTACATCGCCGGGACGTTCAAGAACTTCTGGGAGCGCTGGCACATCACGCTCTCGCGCTGGCTGCGGGACTATCTCTACATCCCGCTGGGCGGGAATCGCGGCAGCCGCGCGCGGACGGCCCTGAACCTCATGCTGGTCATGGTGCTGGGCGGTCTGTGGCACGGAGCGGCCTATACGTTCATCGTCTGGGGTGCCATCCACGGCACGTGCCTGGCGGTCGAGCGCGCCCTGGGCCTGCAGCGCCACGTCCCCCGGCCACTGGCCGTGCGGGCGGCCTGGTTCGTCGTCGTGCAGGCGGCGGTGCTGGTCGCCTGGATCCTGTTCCGCAGCGACACGCTCGCCGGGGCCGGGCGGTTCCTCGCGAACATCGCTGTCGGCGAGTGGCGCGCGCCCGACCTCTGGATGCTGCAGGCGCTGGCGTTCCTCGCGCCGGTGGTCGCCCTGCACGCGCACACGTGGCTCCTGGAGCGCGGACGGGCGGCGCGCCTCGGCCCCGCCGTCCGGGCGGTCGTCGCGGCGCTGATGCTGTACGGCATCATCACGCTGCATGGCGGCACGGCCGACTTCATCTACTTCCAGTTCTGACGCCGGAGCCACCGCGGAGCGTGGGCGCGCCTGGCTGGCCCGCCGCGGACGAACGGTTCCCGGTCGAGTGCCTGCGCCTGGTGGCGGCGGCGTGGAACGAGCGGCCCTGCGTGCGGAAGGCCGTCACCTGGGCGCCCGGCACGCTGGCGGCGCGATGGATCGCCGCGGACGCACGGGGCGAACTCACGTCACCGGCCGTCGCGGCGCGCGTGCGGGCGGCGACGGCACGGGGCCGCCGGTGACGCGTGGGGCTCAGCCCGCCGTTCCGAAGCGCGCCGCGGAGCGGGCGCGCGCCTTCTCGGCCTCCACGTCGCGGTTGCGCGGCTCGGCCGAGGTCACGAGTGCGGCGAGCAGCCGCGCGGCGGCCGCGGCCACCTCGTCCACGGCCGCGTCGAAGGCCGCCTCGTTGGCCCGCGAGGGCGCCGCGAATCCGCTCACCTTGCGCACGAACTGCAGCGACGCGGCCCGGATTTCCGCCTCCGTGGCGGGCGGGTCGAAGTTGAACAGCGTGCGGATATTGCGGCACATGCGCCCAGTCTACCCGGGCCGCCCGCGGCCATGATCACGGGCGTGAACTACCCGTGGCACCGGTACGGGGGCGATTTCGGCCCCACCGTGTGGGGACCGGCCGATGGCGTGCGCCAGCACGCGGCCGTCATCGCGGACGACCTCGCGGCCATCGCGTCGGCCGGCCTCGCCGCCGTCCGCTGGTTCGTGTTCACCGACGGACGCGGCGGCCTGATCCTCGATCGGCGCGGATGGCCCGCCGGCCTCCACGAGGAGACCCTCGAGGATCTGGACGCGCTCCTGGCGCTCGCGCTCGCCGCGGGCGTGCGGCTCGTGCCCGTGCTGTTCGACCACACGCTGGCGTTCGAGCCCAGCGTCCACGCCGGGGTCCGGCTTGGAGGGCATCAGGACTGGCTGGCCGATCCCGAGGGCCAGGCCCGCGTGCTCGAGGCCGTGGTGGCGCCCCTCGCCCGGCGCTACGGCACACGCGGCGCGGCGGCGTCCCTCGGGCAGGCGGTGTATGCCTGGGACCTCGTCAACGAGCCCGACTGGATCGTGGCCGAGATGCACCCCGGCGCGCGTGTCGCCCGGCCGGTGCCCTTCGACGTCCTGGCGGCGTGGGTCCGCGCCGCGGCGGCGGAGTTCCACGCCCGCGGCGACGGCCTCGTCACGCTGGGGAGCGCGCGACTGCGCTTCGCGCGATGGTGGGACCAGGCGTCGCTCGGCCTCGACTTCCTGCAGGCCCACTGCTACTACGACCCCGATCACGACGTCGACCTGCTGGACCTGCCGGCCGGCGGGATGGGCCTGGCGCATCCGATCGTGGTGGGGGAGTGCTCGGCCAGGGGCGATGCCGCCGACGAGCGGCGCGGCCGTCCGCCCCTCACGGTGGCCGGGCTGGCGCATGCCGCGCGGGCACGCGGCTTCACCGGCGCCTGGCCCTGGAGTTGGCGGGGCGGCGACGCGCACGGACGGCTGGCCCCAGGGGACCTCGGGCCGCTTCGCGCGGCGCACGACTGAGGCGGGCCCGTTCGACGGGGGGCCCGCGGCGGAACGTCAGAGGCCGAGTGGGAAGGCGGGCGCGACGGGCTGCGGCCAGGGGTCGTCCTCGTAGACGACGTGCTCGAGGAACAGCCCGGCGGCCGGCGCCGTGAGCTGCGCGGGCACGGCGGATTCCCCGTCGAGCAGCGCCGCGACGTCGCCGGCCTCGAGTTCGCCGGTGCCGACCGAGGCCAGGACGCCCACCATCCGACGCACCATCTTCCAGAGGAAGTGCGAACCGACCACGCGCACGAGGACGAGCGCGCCGTGCTCCACGAGCGACACCTCCTCGACGAGCACCTTGGTGGACTTCTCGGCGGGGTCGTCGTGGGAGAAGGCGCGGTAGTCGGCGAGCCCGCCGAACGCCGCCGCGCCCTGCCGCATCGCCTCGAGGTCGAGCGGGTCCCGCACCCACCACACGTACGGCTTGGCGAACGCCGTCCGCCGCGTGGCGATCTGATACAGGTAGCTGCGCCGCACGGCGCTGTGGCGCGCGTGGAACGTGCGCGGGACGGGCCGGACGGCCAGGATGTTGATGTCGGCCGGCAGCGCGTCGTTGACGCGGCGGCGGAACGCCTCGGGCGCCGGCGCCCGCGTCACGTCGACGTGCGCCACCTGCGCCAGCGCATGCACACCGGCGTCGGTGCGCCCCGAGCCCTGCGACTCGACGAACGCGTCGCCCACCGCGTCCACGATCGCCCGGTTCAGCTCGCCCTGCACCGTGCGCGCGTTCTTCTGCGCCTGCCATCCGCTGTAGCGCGTGCCGGCGTACTCGATGGTCAGCTTGAAGCGGGGCACGGGGCCGTTAGAATAGCAGCCCGGCCGCCGCCTCGCGCGGCCGCCACCGCCGAGGAGTCTCATGCCCGAGTCGAGCCACCGTCCCGTCCACGCCGACAACCTGCCCAAGCCCGTCGGGCCGTACTCGCCCGGCATGGGCTTCGAGCGGCTCGTGTTCGTCTCGGGCCAGGGCGCCACCAACCCGGCCACGGGGGAGCTGGCCGGCCACACGGCCGCGATCCAGACCGAGCAGTGCCTGCGCAACCTGCAGGCGATCCTCAGGGCCGCCGGGTCGGACCTGCCCTACGTGCTCCGGTGCGGCGTCTTCCTGGTCGACATGGACGACTTTCAGGAGATGAACGGCGTCTACCAGCGCATGTTCGGGGAACACCGGCCCGCGCGGACGACGATCCAGGCCGCCAAGCTGCCGGGCAAGGGACTGCGGGTGGAGATCGACTGCATCGCGTACGTGCCCTGACGCGCGCCGGGGCGTCGCGCGCCTCGGGCGGCGCCCTAGCGGCGCGTCTGGGCCGGCGGCGTGTGCTGGCTCACCACCGACATCGCGGTCGTGATCATCGAGGCCACGTCGGCGACGTTGCTCGGCAGGATGATCGTGTCGGCGTTGTTGATCACCTTGCCGAACTCGCCGATGTACTGTTCGGCCACGCGCAGCTGAATGGCTTCCTGCCCGCCGGGCGCCTGCGTCGCCTCGGCGACGCGCTTGATGCCCTCGGCCGTGGCCGTCGCCACGGCGAGGATGGCGGCCGCCTGGCCCTCGGCCTCGTTGATCTGCTGCTGCTTGCGCGCTTCCGAGGCCTTGATGGTCTGCTGCTTCTCGCCCTCGGCCGTGTTGATGGCGGCGTCGCGCTGGCCTTCCGACGTGAGAATCACCGCGCGCTTCTCGCGCTCGGCGCGCATCTGCTTTTCCATCGCCGCCAGGACGTCGGCCGGCGGCGTGATGTTCTTGATCTCGTAGCGCAGGACCTTCACGCCCCACGGCTCGCTGGCCTTGTCCAGCTCGGCGACGACGGCCGTGTTGATGTTCGTCCGCTCCTCGAACGTGCGGTCCAGGTCGATCTTGCCCACCTCCGACCGGAGCGTCGTCTGGGCGAGCTGGGAGATGGCGAACACGTAGTCGCTGATGCCGTAGCTGGCGCGCTCCGGGTTGAGCACCTTCAGGTACAGGACGCCGTCCACGCCCACCTGCACGTTGTCGCGCGTGATGCAGACCTGCGCCGGGATGTCGAGCGCGGCCTCCTTCAGCGAGTGCTTGTAGCGGATGACGTCGATGAAGGGCAGCAGGATGTGGAAGCCGGCATCGAGCGTGCCGGAGTAGCGGCCCAGGCGCTCGACCACGTAGGCGCTCTGCTGCGGCACGACGATGGCGGTCTTGGCGATGACGATGAGCGCCATGACGGCCAGCAGCACGATGACGACGACACCACCTTCCATGGGGAGGCTCCTCTCGGGATGGCTACTCGGCGACCACGCCGAGCTGCAGACCTGACACGCGCGTGACGCGGCACCGCTGGTTCGGATCGAGCGGCGTGTCGCCGTCGTTCCGGGCATCCCAGGTCGTCCCGCGCAGGGTGGCCCGTCCCACCGCGCCTGGCGCGATCGCCGCCACCGGGAAGGCCGTCTCACCGACCAGCGAATCCACCGGCCCGGGCGCGCCCGAGTGCTCGACGCGCCGGAGCAGCTGGCCGCGGAAGAGCAGCAGCGACACGATCGACAGCACGGTGAAGGTGAGCCACTGCGCCGCCGGCGTCTGCACGGCGTTCACCGCGGCGGCGACGCCGGTCAGGACCGCCCCAACGCCGAAGAAGAGCATGAAGAACCCGGCGGGTGTCGCGAGCTCGAGTGCGAGCAGCACGAACCCGCCTGCGAGCCAGAGCCACCAGGCCATACGGGGGGGAAGGATACAGGGAAAAGCTCTGCAGGGACCAGGGACCGGGGACCAGGGACTGGGGACCAGGGACCGGGGATCGGACGAAGCAGCGTCCGGGCGCGGGGGAGCGGGGCCTGCGCGAGGCGGATGCTAAGATCTCGGGTTCACATGCCCACGATTCTCGTCACCAACGACGACGGAGTCCACGCGCCGGGGTTGAAGGCGCTGACCGAGGCCGTCCGCCCCCTGGGCGACGTCCTGGTGGTGGCTCCGCTCACCGAGTCGAGCGCGATCGGCCACGCCCTGACCCTGCGCCGGCCCCTGCGGCTGGAAACCGTCGCCCCCGGCACCTACGGCGTGGACGGGACGCCCACCGACTGCGTGAACATCGCCGTGGCCGTGCTGCTCGAGGGCCGGCTTCCCGACCTGGTCGTGTCCGGCATCAACACCGGGTACAACCTGGGCGACGACATCACCTACTCGGGCACCGTGTCCGGCGCCCTCGAAGCCGCGCTCCTCGGCGCGCCGGCCATCGCCGTCTCGCTCATGCGTACCCGCGACTGGACGTTCGACTTCGGCCCGTCGGCCGCCGTGGCCCAGGACGTGGCGCGGCAGGTACTGCGCGAGGGCCTGCCCGAGCGGGTCTTCCTGAACGTGAACGTCCCGCGGGGCCTGCCCAAGGGCATCCGCCTCACGGTCCAGGGCAAGCGCAACCACGTGACGACCATCTCCCAGCGCCTGGACCCGCGCGGCCAGACCTACTACTGGATCGAGGAAGGGCAGGACGACTGGCACCCGCACGACCGGAGCGACCACGTGGCCTGCCGCGAGGGGTATGTGTCGATCACGCCGCTCCAGCCGGACATGACCGCCCACACGGGCGCGCCGGCGTGGCTGGACCGGCTCGAAACGGGCGACTGACCACCGCCGGGCACGCCAGGCGGCCGCCGTCCAGACGGCGCGGGGGCCGCCGCGATGCCGCCGCCGCGGGCCGGCCGGGGAATCTGAGGTATGATGGCGCCTCAGTCGGGGCGTGGCTCAGCCTGGTAGAGCACTCGGTTCGGGACCGAGGGGTCGGTGGTTCGAATCCACTCGCCCCGACCAGACATAGGAAGGCCCGGTGGCGGCGACGTCACCGGGCCTTCGGCGTTTCGAGGCCGGCCAGGCGCGCCCGGCCGCCAACGGTGCTAGTATCCGCGCCGTGGCCGCGTCCCCCGCGTGCGCGCACGAGATGGCCGCCGACAGGCGGCCACACCATGCCCTCGGCGTGCGCGTCACGCACTGGCTGACCGCGGGTGCCGTCCTGGCGCTCCTCGTGAGCGGCCTGGAGATCGTCGTCTCGCACCCGCGCTTCTACTGGGGCGAGACCGGCACGGTGATGGACCCGCCGCTCTTCTCGATCCCCATTCCGAGTTCGCGCGCCACGGTGCCCACCGGCTACGACTACGTGCTCCCGGACCAGAACGGCTGGAGCCGCTACCTGCACTTCCAGTCGGCGTGGCTGCTGGTGCTGACGGGCCTCTACTACGTCGCCGCCAGCGGCCTCACGCGCCACCTCCGGAACGACCTGGTGCCCGGCCGGCGCGATCTCTCGCCCCTCGCAATTGGATCGGCCGTGGCGAAGAGCCTGCGGCGCGCGACGCCCGCGGAGGTCGAGACCTGGGACTACAACGGGCTGCAGCGTCTGACGTACCTCGCCGTGGTGTTCGGCCTGGTCCCGCTGCTCGTGTGGACGGGCCTGGGCATGTCCGATGCCGTGGCCGCGGCCTGGCCGGCCACCGTCACGCTGCTCGGCGGCCGGCAGTCGGCGCGGACCCTGCACTTCCTGGCCACGGGGCTCCTGACGCTCTTCGTGCTGGTGCACCTGGCCATGATCTGGCGCGTGGGGTTCATGCGCCGCGTGGGCGCCATGATCGGCGGGCGCGGCGGCGCCCCGGGGAGGACGTCATGAGTGGACTCTCGCGTCGCAGGCTCCTGACACGCGGCCTGGCCGCGGCGGCCGGGGTGTCCGGGCTGGGCCTGGGCGCCCGCGCCGCGGGCCGGCTCGGGCTCATCCCCCCGGACGCCGGCGGCGTCTTCGGGGCCGGGGAGACCCTGACCTACGCGGCGCACCGCCTGCTCGTGGGCGATGCGCCGGCGCGCGAGTTCCCCCGGCACATGATCTCGCCGGCGCCGTTCGCGAACACGCCGGACCCGCCGAACGACGCGTACAAGGCCCTCCAGGCCGGCAACTTCGTGGACTGGCGCCTGCAGGTGGACGGCCTGGTGGACCGGCCGCTGTCGCTGTCGATCGCCGACCTCGGCCACTACCCGCAGCGCAGCCAGATCACCCAGCTGGCCTGCGAGGAGGGCTGGTCCTACATCGCGGAGTGGACGGGGGTCGCCATGGCCGACCTGCTCGCCGCGGCCGGCATGCGGCCGGGCGCGCGCTACGTGGCGTGCCACCCCATGGACCCCTGGTGGGAGGCCATCGACATGGCCGACGCCCTGCACCCGCAGACGATCGTGGCCTCGGGAATGAACGGCGCCGATCTGCCGGCGACCTTCGGCGGTCCGCTCCGGATCCGCCTGCCGCGGCAACTGGGCTACAAGAGCGTGAAGTACCTGGTCCGGCTGGAGGTGGTGGACCGCCTGGACCATCTGGGCAAGGGCCTGGGCGGCTCCAACGCGGACATCGGCTACGCCTGGTACGCCGGCATCTGACGCGCGCGGGCCATCGCCCGCCCTCGGCGCCTAGGGCATCTCGGTCAGGAGGAAGACGGCGAACGACGCCAGCCAGTGCTCGCCTTCGTAGTGTCCCGTGGCCACGTGCTGCAGGGCGTCCACCGCGTGGGTGTGCCCGGCGTCGGCCAGGAAAGCGCGAGCGCGGCTGCCCTCCGGCAGCGCCTCGGCGATGTTGCGCATCGCCCAGGCGCGGCTCAGGTTCAAGCCGTCGAGATGGCCGAGCTGCGGGTCCGATCGGTCGGTGACCACCGCAATCGTCAGGAGGTTCGTGGGCCGTCCCTCGTCCATCCCCGGGAGATACGCGGCGAACCACCGCGCGAACTCCTCGGGCGACAGCACGCGGCGCATGAGATCGGCCTCGACGAGCGCCGGCGACAGGAAGTCGGAGCCGCTCGGCTCCAGCGTGGCCGGGTAGTCGGCGTCGCCCAGGAAGTAGTCGCGGCTGCGGGCGACGACGAGGTCCCTGAGCGGCGCATCGCCGAGCGCGTCGGCGTAATCGAGCGCGAACCCGAGCCCGAACGCCGTGTTCGGATGGACGCCGGTCCGGATCGGATAGGTCTGCTTCGGCAGGAAGTCGAGGTACCGCGCGACGAGCACGGCGGTCAGCGGCTGCAGGTGCTGCTCCCAGCGTCTCGCCTCGGGCGACGTGGACCGGTGCAGTTCCTCGGCGAGCTTCAGGACCCAGGCCCAGCCGTACATCCGCTCGAAGGCCGCCGTGCCGGGGCGCGTGAAGTACGCGGCCTCCACCGCGAGGTGCTCCGCCGACAGGTTCCGGTCGAGCGCGGCGACGATCGCCGGGGCCTCGGGCATCGACGGGAAGAGCCGGAGGAGACGCGCGAGCATCCAGTGCCCGTGCACCGACGAGTGCCAGTCGTAGCACCCGTAGAACGCGGGGTGGACGAGGTCGGGGAGCTGCACGTCCTCGGGCGCGTTCAGCACGTAGCCCGGCTGGCTCGGATACGCCTTGGCCACGCAGCGCAGCGTGATCTGCGCGAAGTTCGAGGCGCTCTCGGCGGTGAGCGCCGGCAGCCCGGGCGGCGGGGGCGGAACCGGCGGTGCCTGGCGGCAGGCGGCGGCGAGCACGACGACACACAACGGGAACATGAGGGATGTCGGCACGGGGAGATCCTACCTGCCGTCGCGTGCTCCCGGCACCACCGCGTGCG
>JBFWXO010000015.1:0-111294 GCA_050187355.1 Vicinamibacterales bacterium | reverse complement strand
CGCCCCGCGATCGGTGATGCCGCGAGCACGTCAAAGAAGTCGGCAGTGACGCCGTCCACTACGGCCTGGTGGACGGCGCCGTCGGCGTCGGCGCTGATCAAGGCGCCGCCCAGAACACCCGTGACGGAGACGAGCGAGCGCTGCCGCGCTGTCAGCGCGTCGAACACGGAGCGAGGCAGCGCCGCTGGCTCCCCCCGTGAATTCTGGGCCTCGATTGCGACGAGCCGGTGCGGATCGGGGACCGGCAAGGTCTTAAGCAGGAGGGCGTTCAGGACAGTGAAGACCGCGAGCGTCGCCCCGGTACCCAGCGCCAGCAAAGCGATTGCCCCGAGGGTGAAGGCCGGGGTGGCGGCAAGCCGGCGGTACGCCAAGCGCATGTGCATCGTGGGCCGACTCTAGCACGCCCCTCGGACCGGAGGCTCCACGGCATCAGACCTGACGGACAGAGCTGACGGGAAGCCGCCTGGGCGCTTCCCAGAGTGGCCGTTCTGATCGCATGCGGCAGGACGCCATCATCCGGAAGCTCGAAGTGATCGGCGAGGCCGTCAAGCACCTCTCGGACGAGACTCGCGGCCGCCATCCGGACATTCCGTGGAAACAGATCGCGGGCATGCGCGACCACCTCACGCACGCATACTTCGGCGTTGATCTGGCGCTGGTCTGGCGGGTGACCGAACGTGACTTGGGCCCCTCGACGCAGCCGTTGCGGCGCTGCTCGGGGAGTGATTGCGCTGTCCCTGCTTGTACCTGATACTCAGGTTTCTAGAGGCTCCGGTGGGTTCTGGCGATTCCGATCCGGCCTAAGTCGTTGCGGGGAGCGGGTCCTTCAGGAACGAATCCCACGCCGATGGCCAACCCGACCGAAGCCGGCGCCAAGCCGCCACGAAACACGAGCCATGCCCCGCCTCGTCGCGAGCGTCGGCGGGCAATCGACGGGCGTCCCTTTCTGCGGCAGAGGAAACGTCGGGCGTTCGGTTCCGAGGGGCCGGCGGTCAGCGTTGAGGTGAGACGCGTACGACCTCGACGGAACACGGCGCGTGCAGCACCACGGAGTGGGCCACAGAACCCAGCAGGAACCGGCCGACGGCGCCGTGTCCGTGTGTACCCAGCACGATCAGATCGGCCCCCCAGCGCTCCGCTTCGTCGACGATCAGGTCTTTGGGCGAGCCTTCGCGTACTTCGGTGGTGACGGTCGTGCCTGGACGTGTCACGCGCGCCGCCACATCCGCCACCAGTTCCGGTGCACGCGCGCGGGCTTTCTCGAGCTGATCGATATGGATGAACGCCACGGTGTACGTCGGATCCAGAATGAACGGCACCGCGGTGTGGATGACCGTCAGCACCCTGATGGCGGTGGCGTCGGGCCACGGGCGCGTCGCCACGGCCTCGACGGCGGCCTGAGCCGATGGAGACCCATCGGTCGCGAGCAGAATTTTCATCGGAGTTCTCCTGACGGAAGCGGGCCGATAGCGCCAGTGTATCAGGCGGAGGCGCGAGGGCCGGTCAACCGACGGCGAGGGCGCGGGTGAGTGCGATGACGCCGACACCGGCGGCGAACGCCACGACGTGGGTCAGGCGATGCCCGAAGCCCCGGTCCTGTTTGACTTCCGGTACGAGGTCCGACGCCGCGATGTACACGAAGTTCCCGGCCGCGAACGCCAGCAGCAGGGCCGTGTCGATGTCGGCCGACACCGCATACGCGACCAGGCCGCCCGGCAGAATCGTCAGTGCCGAGGCCAGGTTCGCCGCCAGGGCCTGCCGTGGGGGCCATCCGCCCCTGCGCAGGATGGCGAAGTCGCCGAGTTCCTGTGGCACTTCGTGGGCGGCAGCGGCCAGCCAGGTGATGATGCCCACGTCGACACTGACGAGAAACGAGGCGGCGATGGCCAGTCCGCCGATGAAATTGTGCAGACCATCGGCCAGCAGGATGAGATAGCTGACCGGTGTGCGTGTCGGGGGGGCGTCGATGTGGTCGTGGTGCCACGACACGAGCTGTTCGAGAAGAAAGAACAGCGAGAAGCCGGCCAGCATCGCGCTGAAGACCATTACGTCCGCGCCTCGCGCCCCGACTGCCTCCGGCACCAGATGCAGGAGCGCGCCGCCCATGAGCGAGCCGGCAGCGAACGCCACCAGGGGCAGCAGCAGCACGCGCAACCGGGCTTCACTGAGCAGTACGCTGACGAGGCCGACCAAGGCGAGTGCGCTCATGGCCAGGCACGCCGTCACGATCCAGGCGAGTGTCACCATCGCTCTATTGTTCCTGTTGTCGACCCGTGTCGACCCTCGGCGCCCAGGATGGGACTTCGACGGACGTCGCGTCGCTCTTCGCCCAGTGGTGGAGCGGTGTCACGCCCGATGCTCCCGAAGCAAGGCCCGATCGGTGCGCGCGCCGCTCGCAGGCGCACCTCGATGGCCTGCGCGAGCGCACGCTCCGCAGACGCCGGCGCATGTGCCGGGCGGGTGAGGCGGACTCCATCGCCACCTGCGCGTGATATTCACGCTACCACGCCTCGAAGCGGGTCGGTCGCCTCTTGCCCCTGGAACGCTTCCACGCTCCACCATGCTTCGACTGATCAGGGATCACGTCACGGTATCGAACGCGCAGGTGACGACCGGCATCGACCCCGGACTGCCGATGGAAAGCGACGCGCTCCGCGCGATCTTTCGCTACCACGCCGACATCCGCACGACCGTCGAGCCGACGGCCACAGGCATTGCGGTCACGTTCGCCGAGGCCATGATGAATGCATGGCCGAAGTGTTCCCCGGCCCGTTTGCTCGATGCCATGGGGCCCGCGGCGACCAGGCGCCCCCGCGGCCCTCATCCCCACGTCGCCCGCGCCAGCCGGTGAAGGCGTGCTTGACCCTGGAACCGTTCCAGGGTCTAGCATGGCGGTCATGACGTCATCACCTCGCGTTCTGACCCTCGCCGCGTTTGCGTTCATGTCCGCCTCCCACGTTTCTGCCCAGCACTCGGCCATGCCGGCGGGCATGACGCACGAGCAGCACATGGCGCAGATGACGAAGGACGCCGAGATAAAAAGCCATGGCAATGCGGCCATGGGCTTCGATCAGGACAAGACCACCCATCACTTCACGATGAACGCGGACGGCGGCGCCATCGACGTCGCGGCCAACGACGCCGCTGACCAGGCGAGCATCGGCCAAGTGCGCACGCACCTGCAGGAGATCGCGGTCGCATTCAAGCGGGGCGACTTCGGCAAACCGCAGGCCACGCACAGTGAACTTCCGCCCGGCGTACCGGTGATGCAACGCCTCAAGGACGCGATCACCTACACCTACTACCAGACGGCCGGCGGCGGCATTGTCCGCCTCTACACGACCAACGCCGAAGCGCGTGCAGCGATTCACGAGTTCCTGATGTACCAGGTGCGCGAACACAAGACCGGCGATCCGCTGACGCCGCCAGGGTCCTCGGCGGCGATGTCGCAGCAGGGGCACCAGCAGGCTGGGACGCACAACCCGGCGGGGGCTCAGGCCGACCACTTCGGCCGTCACTTCGAGAATGCTGCCGATTGGGTCAAGACGTTCGACGACCCGGCCCGCGACACCTGGCAGATGCCGTCCCGCGTAATCGAGGCGCTGCAGTTGAAGCCGGGGCAGCGCGTGGCCGATGTCGGCGCGGGCACCGGCTACTTCTCGACGCGCCTCGCGAAGTCCGCCGCGAAGCCGAAGGTCTACGCCGTCGACATCGAGCCGTCGATGGTGGCGCACCTTACCGAGCGCGCGAAGGGTGAGGGCCTCACCAACGTGACCGCGGTACTCGCGGGCGCGGACACGACGAACCTCCCCGAGTCGGTCGACGTGGTGCTCATCGTCGACACGTTCCACCACATCCCGAATCGCGTCGCCTACCTGACAGCCCTCAAGGCGAAGCTGAGACCCGGCGGACGCGTGGCGATCGTCGACTTCCGCAAGGACGCGCCGCAGGGACCGCCGGTGGAGTTCCGTTTCACGCCGGACCAGCTCACGGGGGAGCTCCGTCAGGCCGGTTTCGAGTTGGACGCAACGCACGACTTCCTGCCGCAGCAGCTCTTCCTGATCTACCGCGTGAAATAGTCGAGGGGCGCGTGGGTGCGCGCGCGCCCGCTGCTGGCTGTAAGCTGCAGCGCAAATGCTGCGTTCATGTTGTCATGGGAGCGCTGGACCGTCGATCGATCACGCCGCACCGCAGCACCACGAGTCCGCGCGACTCCAGCGGGCAATGGCGGGCAATGCGCGACGGCAATGCTGGCAGCCATGGCAATCACGGCAACGTGGTTTCTGTAAGTTACAGAATCTAAAGGCGCTGATCGGGTCCGAATCCCACCCTCTCCGCCATCAATAAGTCATTTCAGGTCAACAACTCGCAGTCTGTAAATGGCTGAGCTGTACCTGTGTTGTACCTAGACCCCCACGTGGGCGGGATTTCCACCCACGAAGCCCCGCGTTGCGGTGGGCCACTGCCTGCGTTACTCGCAGCGAATCGCCTGCAACGGATCGGCCCGCATCGCGCGTTGCGCCGGCACGAGGATGGCCACGCCGGCGATGGCCGCGAAGAGCCCGGCGGCCGCCACGAACACTCGCGGGTCGCTGGGGGCCACGCCGTAGAGCAGCGTCTCGACACCTCGGGCCAGCGCGAGCGCCCCGGCGCTGCCGGCGACGAGACCAACAGCCACGAGAGCGCCGCCCTCGCGGGCCACCATCCGCAGGACGTCGCCGCGGGTGGCCCCGAGGGCGACGCGAATGCCGATTTCGGCGGTGCGTTCGTGCACCACGAACGACAGCACGCCGTACAGGCCGATGGCGGCAAGCAGCGCGCCGATCACGGCAAACAGGCCGACCAGGCTGGCGTAGAGTCGTGGTCGCGCCAGCGACGAGCCGACGATGGTGTCCATTGGTGTGACGTTGAAAACGATGGCCTCCGGCTCCACCGTACGCACGAGCCGCGTCAGTTCCGGCGCCATGGCGGCTGAGGTCGCCTGGCCGCGGATCACGTAGTACGCGCCGGCAGGAAAGATCGGCATACCGCGTTGCCACTGCCGAAGGTCGATGAAGAATTGCGGTTCCGGCGCCTTGTCGAGGGCGAATTGACGAACGTCGGCGGCGATCCCGACAACGGTCCACGGCACGACGTCACGTCCAACGAAGACGGTCCGGCCGATGGCGTCGCCGTTCGGGAACTGCCGCCGCGCAAGCGTCTCGCTCACGAGCAGCACGCGGGGCTGACCGGCGTCGTCGCGTGCGTCGAAGCCGCGTCCGGCGACGATGCGCACGCCGAGGGCGCGCAAGTAGTCGCGGCTGACGAGGCGGGCGTCAGCGGCGTCCGGCGCGAACGGCCGCGTGGCGTCGGGCGTGGTCCACAATCCGCCCGCCGTGTCCCGGAGTTGCACCATCGGAATCTGATTCGCGTAGGCGGCGACCTCCACGCCGGGCAGTGCGCGCAGGCGTTCGGCCACCGCGTCGGCGAAGGTCAGCACGCGATCGTCGGGATAGGTCGTGGCTGGCAGGCCGACCTGGAAGGTAAGCACGTGGCTGGTGGCATAGCCGGTCGGTGCGGCCGTGAGCTGCTGCAGGCTGCGCCCGAGCAGCACGGCCAGCACCAGCAGCGTCATCGCGCAGGCGACTTGCGTCACGACTAACAGGCGGCGAGCGCCCGTGGCGCGCCGTCCCCCGGCCGTCGCCGTGCCGGTGGCGCGAAAGGCGCCGAACACATCCGCGCGCGAGGCGCGCAACGCGGCGGCCACGCCGGTCACGACTCCACACCCCACGGCCAGGACGACGGCGAAGACGAGCACCCTTCCGTCGAGCGTCACCTCATCGAGTCGCGGAAACGAGGAGCCGCCCCAGCCCGGGCCGGAACTGGTCAGGTCGATCCGCGGCAGCGTCGTGGCCAAGGCGCGGAAGCCCTCAAGAGCGCCTCGAGCGACGACGAGTCCGGCCGCGCCTCCGGCTACGCCGAGCAGCGCACTCTCGGTCAGCGCTTGTCGCGCCAGGCGGCTCTGGCTGGCTCCGACAGCTGCGCGCACCGAGAGCTCGCGGCGACGGGCGACCGTGCGCACCAGCAGCAGATTGGCCACGTTGAGGCAGGCGAGCAGCAGGAGCACCGCGACCGCGGCGGCAAGGACAAGCGCGGCGGGCCGCACCGGACCGACGAGTTCGTCGCGTTCCGTGACGAGTTCGTAGCGGATCTCGGCCGCGTGCTGACGGATGGCGCGTACACGGGGCGCCATCTCGGCCAGCGCGGCGTCCATCGTCGCCCCGGGCGCCAGGCGGGCGATCATGCGGCCGCGGTAGGCCACGCCTCCGCCGACGGCAAGGGGAGGCGCCGTCCAGAAGAGCGTCTCCGGTCTCGGGAAGGTGAACGACGCCGGCATGACGCCGACGACCACGAGTTGGCGGGAGGTGCGTCGTCCGAGCACGGTGTCGACCGTCAGCGACCGCCCGAGGACGTCTGGGGCGCCGGCGAAATAGCGCTGCCATGCGGTGTGACTCAGGACGACCTCTTCAGCGCCATCGGCCAACGGCATCGGCAACCGCCCGATCGCCGGCTCCTCGCCGAGCAGGCGCCACGCAGCGCTCGAGATGGTGCCGACGGTGACCGCGCCCGCACCATCCACACCCCGGACGTTCATCACGCTCGATCCGACGATGCCAAGGCGATCGATGTATCGCAGGCGTCCCAGTGCGTCGAGTTCCTCGGTGGTGAACCCGACGTCGCCGCGGCGCGGTGGCGCGTCCGACCCGGGCGGAGGCGGTGTGTGCGCGATGAGACGGACGAGGTTGTCGCCGCCGTCGGCGTAGGGCAGGGGCTTCAGCAGCAGCGCGTCGATGACGCTGAAGATGGCGGTGGAGGCACCGATGCCGAGCGCCAATGTACCGACGACGGCGGCGGCGAAGAGGGGCGCCCGGCTCAGGGCCCGTACGCTGTGGCCGAGGTCGTGGCGCAGGTCCTCGAGCCAGGCGACCGAGCGGGCATCGCGATGGCCCTCGCGTACCTGATCAGTGCCGCCGAGTGCACGCCGGGCCGCGAGGGCGGCGTCGGCGGGGGCCATGCCGCGCCGGACCAGATCGTCCTCGATGAGGCGCACGTGGGCGTCGATCTCACGCGTCAACTCGCGTTCGGCGCGATCGCGCCGCAGGAAGGTCCACAGGCGCAGCCACCGCTGTCGCATCCCGTCTCCTCTCACGGCTCGTCGCCGAGCAGCCGTTCGACGAGGCCGGCCAAGCGTCGCCACCGTGCGGTCTCGCCACCGAGCGCGCGCGTGCCCGCGGCCGTGATCCCGTAGAACTTGGCTTCCCGGTTGTGTTCGGTGGTGTCCCAGCGGCCCTTGATCCAGCCCTTCTGCTCGAGGCGCACGAGGGCTGGATAGAGCGTGCCCTGATTCAGCAGCAGGGGGGCGTCGTCGGTCATCTGCGCGAGCCTCGCGGCCAGCGCGTAGGCGTGCAGCGGCCCCATCGTGCTGAGCGCGCGCAGCACGATGAGGTCGAGCGTGCCCTGCAGGAGTTCGGTGCGCTGTCGTCCACTTGCCATGCCAGTGGAGCGAACACTACGCCGCACTCTACTGGTCTGTCAAGTAGAGGGACTCGGCGGCACGGCCCACGGGCTCGCACTGACGAGGCGCGCTTGCTGCTGGTGTAGCGCGGCTCCGCTCAGACGGAACGGCGTCAGTCGAGCCTGAGCGCGACGAGCGGATCTGTTCGCGACGCACGGCGTGCCGGCAGGGCGCACCCGGCAAGCGCGGCCAATAGCAACACGGTACCGGATACGCTCAACGTCAGCGGGTCCCAGAAGGGGACGTCGACCAGTTGGGTGCTCAGCAGTCGATTGCTGCCGAGCGAGGCCCCGACACCAACGGCCAATCCGACGAGTGCAGGCGCCAGGCCGCCGCGCACGATGAGCCAGGCGACGCCCCTTCTCGTCGCACCCAGCGCCACGCGGACGGCCAGTTCTTTCGAGCGTCTGGCGACATCCTGCGCCAGCATCGCAAACAAGCCGACCGCCGCAATGAACAGCGCGGCCACAGCAAACGTGAGCGCCAGCCCGCTGTTGACCCCGCGCCGCCAGTAGTTGCCCGCCCGCCACTCGTCCAGCGTGTAGGGGCCCAGCCACAAAGGCACTTCGGGATCGACGTTCTGTACCACGCGGCGCATTTCAGCTTTCAAGGGTCGGGGTGGAACCGCGGTTCGGGCCAACACCCTTGCGCCGCGCGCCGGACGTTGACGGAGCGGCCGGTACACCAGCGGGTCAATCTCTGCCTGTGCCGGGTCGCCATGGCGTAGGTCCGGTGCCAGGCCGATTACCGTCAGCCACGGACCGGCGGTGCTGCCGGCGTACAAACGTATCCGCGCGCCTAGGGCGTCGCCCTTCGGCCAGTGCGTCTGCGCGAATCGGCGACTCACGATCAGGGCCAACCGGCCGCTGGTGCCATCGCGTTCGTCGAAGTCGCGTCCCTGCGGCGACGACGCGCCCAGCCACTCGAAATACCCTGGGCTCACGGCCATGGTGCGCACCTGCGGTCGGATGGCTGGGTCTGGTGCGATCACGCCGTCGATGTCGAACCCCGCCCGGCCGCCACGCTGTGCGACGCCGGAATCGCTGAACGCGACCGCCTGAATCTCAGGGATGCTGCGTAGACCCTCGGCGACCCGGTCCAGATATTGGAACTGAGAAGCCGTGTCGGGATAGCGGCTCGCCGGCAGCATGGTCAGGGTGGTGAGCACGCGTGACGGATCGAAGCCGAGATCCCGTCCCTGGACGATGAGGAAGCTGCGGGCGTGCACGCCAGCGCCCGACAGCAGGAGCACCGCGAGCGCCACCTGGGTCGCCACGAGCGCGTGAGCTGTGCGTCGTCGGCCGCGTGCACCGACCGTGCCTCGGCCACCGTCACGAAGGGCCGTCATCACGTCGAGCACACCCATCCGCACCGCCGGGGCGAGGCCCACGGCCACGCCGCTCAGCGCCGTGATCCCCATCACGTAGGCGACGATGCGGGCGTCCATGCGGTTTTCCAGCAGTTGCGCGGCCCACGGCTGCGTCGGCGGCACGGCCGCGACGCTGTACGTGCCCAAGAGCAGCCTCGCCACGCCGGTGCCGATGACGCCGCCACCGAGCGCCAGCAGCAGGCTCTCGAACAACTGCTGGCGGATCACGCGGCCGTGGCCGGCGCCGAGCGTCAGACGGATGCTGGCCTCCCGCGTCCGCTCGCGGCTGCGGGCGAGCAGCGGGCTGGCGATATTCGCGCACGTGATGGTCAGCAGTACTACCACCCCGGCCCACAAGGCGCCGTAGATGGCCGTTGCGTCTCGGCCCACGAACATCGCCGCAAACGTCTGCACGCATGGCGTGATGCCGGCATTCGTGTCCGGATAGGCCGTGGCCAAGCGGACGCCCACGGTCTCGAGCTCGCTGCGGGCCTCGGCCGCGGTCACGCCTGGCGCGAGCCGCGCCACCGCGAACCAGAGGCCACGGGCGCTGCGCGGCTCGCCCGTGACTCGCGGGCCGATGGGCAGCCAGAGATCCTCGTTCTGGGGGAATACGAACTCCGCCGGCATGATTCCGACGACCGTGGTCGCAACGCCATTGATGCGGACCATCCGTCCGAGCACGCCAGGATCGCCCAGCAGCTTCAGCCGCCAGAACCGGTCGCTCAACATGACTGCGGGAGTGGCACCTGGGCGGTCGTCGCCCGCGACGAAGTCACGCCCCAGCGCCGGGCGCGCGCCGAGCAGCGTGAACGTGTTGGCTGTCACCTCGGTGGCGGTGGCCGTCTCGGCCCCAGTGCCCGCATCGAAGGCCACGCGCAGGTCGGCCACGGCCGCGATGTCGTCGAAACTCCGCGTGGCCGCGCGCCAGTCGAGCAGGTCCTGGTACGACACGCAGCAGTCACGTCCGGTCGTGAGATACACGAGGCGGTTCTGGTCGGACAGGCCAGCGAAGCCGCGAAACAGAGCCGCGTTGGCCACGGTGAAGACGGCCACGTTGATACCGATGCCCAGCGCCAGCACCAGCACGGCACCCGTGGTGAACCGCGGCGCACGCCACAGGCTTCGTCCCGCGTAGCGCAGGTCCATCCAAACGCGTTCTAGGACCGGGAACCCACGCGCCTCGTGCACAGCCTCTCGTGCCGCGACATGGCTGCCGAAGCCGACGGCGGCGAGGCGGCGGGCCTCAGCGGGGGAGTGGCCCTGTCGCTGGAGTTCCGCGGCGGCCAGATCCAGGTGATGCTCGAATTCGTCATCGAGTTCCCGGCGCCCGTCTCCCGTCGGGTCAGGACGGACCACAGGCGGATGACGCGGCTACGCCAGCGGGCGGTCACTTCGCGTCGCCCCCCGCCGGTGCCAGCACCCGTCCCATCACGGCGGACAACCGCGCCCAGTAGGACTTCTGCTCCGCCAGCTGCTTCCTCCCAGTTTTGGTGATGGCGTAGAACTTGGCCCGCCGGTTCGCTTCGGACGTGCCCCAGTCGGCGGCGATCCAGCCGCGGTGCTGGAGCCGCACGAGCGCCGCGTAGATCGTGCCTTGGTTCAGCAGGACATCGCCGCCGCTGCGTTGCTCGATGCGTCGGGCCAGACCGTAGCCGTGCTGTGGCCCCATGGCCGCGAGCGTTTGCAGCACCATTACGTCGAGCGTGCCCTGCATCAGGTCGAGCTTGTCAGTGCGTCCCATCAGTCCTCTCGGTTGGCATCGCGCCGGCAATCATTCGTGGCGGAGAGCGATCGACGGATCGACACGCAGTGCCCGGCGGATCGGGATACGGCAGGCGGCGAGCGCCGTGACCACCAACATCGCGGCGACGGCGCCGAGCACGGTGGGGTCGTCGGGTGCCACCCCCACCAACTGCGAGGCAAACACGCGGTTGACTGCGGTACTGGGCTTTGCGGCATCGCGGTGGTGCTCGCAGTCGTCGGCGTCTACGGTGTGCTCGCCTATCTGGTGGGTCAAAGAAGAAGCGAAATCGCTCTCCGGCTGGCGATCGGGGCTGCGCCGACAGACGTCGTGTGGTTGTTCGCGCGCGAAGGCGCCGCGCTGACCGTGGTCGGCCTGGGCGCCGGGCTGGCTGGCGCCCTTGCGGCAGGCTGGTTGATCGCGTCTCTGCTCTTCGCCGTTACACCAGCGGATCCGGCGACGCTTGTCAGCGTTGCGTGCGCGCTGGCGGGGGCGGCGGCCTGCGCCACCTACGTGCCTGCACGACGTGCAGCTGGCGTCGCCCCCAACGAGGCTCTCAAGATCGAGTAGAGCCGGGGACGCAGGGAGTCGTGCCCATGGCGAAGCTCCACAGCTGAAGCGTGCCGGAATCCTCGCGGAGGCGAGGGTCCTTGCGAACCCGCGCCCTTGGCAAGAGAAGGCCACAAGTCGCTCAGTCGGGCAGCCCGGGCACCGGAATCGCGCGAAACCTCCCGCCAAGAAGCCGCAGGCAAGAACGCCCGGAACTCCGCTTCGACGAATCGGGGAACGCCGTCGCCGTCGCGCGTCGCCTCCGCGAGGAATCCCTCGACATGCGCTCGGCCGCGGAAAACGCCTCAGTGACGACGTGGGCTCGGCTCAGCCCTTGCGACGACCGGGGACCGTCCAGTTGTCGATTCGCAAGTCTCTGACCCGCCCGAACTCAGCCACGTTGTTCGTGACGAGCGTCAGACCAAGGGCCCGCGCATGCGCCGCGATGAAAAGGTCGTTGGCGCCGATCATCGCGCCGCGCCGCCTCAGGTCGGCGCGGATGTCGGCGTAGTGCAGCGCAACGTCCTCGTCGAGGGCCACGGCGTCCACGTAAGGCAGGAAGGCGGCAAGCGCCGCCGAATCGTGCGCGCGCCGAGGCGAGAGCTCCACGCCGTAGAGCAGCTCCGCCTTCGTCACGACGGAGATGCAGACATCGTCGACGGGCACCGACTGCAGGCGCTTGAGCACGAGCGGGTGCGAGCGCTTCATGATGTAGGAGCACGTGTCCGTGTCCAGCATGAAGCGGGGCATCAGAGATCCCGCTCCTGAACCGGCAAGTCCTCGACACCGGACATGAACGCGTCCGATGCCGCCGGGGCGGACGTGAGGTACGTCTTCCAGTCACGGGGGCGCGGTGAGAGGATGACGTCGTCGCCGACCTTGCGGATTACGACCTCATCCGTAGCGAACTGGAACTCCTTGGGCAAGCGCACGGCTTGGCTGCGGTTGGTCATGAAGACCTTGGCGGTGCGGGGCATTGCTGGACCCTCCGAACCCAGTATGCCATATACTCACAGTATATGGCGTCACGTGCGCAATACGTGCGTCTACCCCGGCCTTTGAGCGGTTCTAGCGGATCTGGAGGAAGTCGAATTCCGCTAAGTGCCTTGTTTTCAACAGGTGGACGCAGCCCGAATCCCACCCTCTCCGCCAATTCACACCACCGACGTGACGGCATTTGCCGCTGACCGCAAAGAACGCCAGCCGCACGCGGATTATTGCGCCGTCGGATGGTCCACTGATCGACGAGGCGAGGTCGAGCAGGGGCCCGCCTCGCCACCTCGCGCCAGATCTGTGCTCAGACGTGTCCGCCGGCACCGGTGAGGCCCGTGAGAGTCGAACAGCGGCGCTTAACGCGCCGGCGCGGCCCTCGGTGGTCAGATGGCCGTGGCGCCGGTGACCGTGCGGGGGCTCGGCGCGCGCATCGCCACGCGGCGCGGGATCTGGAACAGTTCAGGGACGTGGACGCTTCGGTCCGGCCCTCGCCGAATCGTTCCACGTGGCAGTGGAGGCACCCTCATGAGCAAAGTGACACCGTTCTTGATGTTCAACGACCAGCTCGAGGCGGCGATCGCGTTTTACACGGCGACGTTTCCGCACTCTGAAGTACGTCACGTCGCCCGCACGGGCAATGACGGCCCCATCAGTTCGGCCGAGTTCGTCGTTGGCGGGCAAGTGTTCATGGGATACAACGGCGGCTCGTACTTCAGTTTCTCGGAAGGGTTCTCGCTTCACGTAGATTGCGAAGACCAACGTGAAGTGGACGAATACTGGGACAAGCTCGTCCAGGCCGGAGCGACGCCGACGGCATGCGGGTGGATCAAGGATCCCTTCGGTCTGTCCTGGCAAATCGTGCCGAGGCGATTCACCGACATGGTCCGCGACGAGAATCCAAGGAAAGTAAAGGCGGTGATGGACGCCATGATGACGATGGTGAAGCTCGACGTGGCGGAGCTCGAGAGAGCCTACAACGAGGCCTAGAGAGGTCTGCCCGTCCAGCCAAGCACACGACCGCTCATGGTCGTCGCCAGTAGCCGGCTCGTTGCGGGGCACTGCGGTTGCCGGGGCGGTCGCTCAGCGGTTCTCGTGGATCGAGCCTTGCGAGGCCACGCTCGTGCCCGTGACGACGAGCGCCCGATGATTCAGACGGAACGGGTCAGTCGAGCCTGAGCGCGACGAGCGGGTCTGTGCGCGTCGCCCGGCGGGCCGGAAAGGCGCACCCGGCGAGCGCAGCCAGTATCAACACGGCACCGGACACGGTCAGCGTCAGCGGGTCCCAGAAGGGGACGTCGACGAGCTGGGCGCTCAGCAGTCGATTGCTGCCGAGCGAGGCGACGACGCCAACGGCCAATCCGACGAGTGCCGGCGCGATGCCGCCACGCACCACGAGCCAGGCAATGCCGCGTCGTGTCGCGCCGAGGGACACGCGCACGGCGAGTTCCTTCGAGCGCCTGGCCACATCCTGCGCCAGCATCGCAAACAGGCCGACCGCCGCGATGATCAGCGCTGCCACGGCAAACGTGAGCGCAAGGCCGCTGTTGACCCCGCGCCGCCAGTAGGTGCCCGCCCGCCATTCGGCGAGCGTGTAGGGGCCGAGCCACAGGGGCACTTCGGGATCCACGTTCTGGACCACACGGCGCATGTCAGCCCTCAAGCGTTGGGGCGGCACGGCGGTTCGGGCCAACACCCATGCGCCTTGCGACGGACGTTGACGGAGCGGCACGTATACCAGCGGTTCCATCTCTGCCTGGGCCGGATCCCCTTGGCGTAGGTCGGGCGCCACGCCCACGACGTTCAGCCACGGACCGGGGGTGCTGCCGGCGTACATTCGCATCCGCGCGCCCAGGGCGTCGCCCTTCGGCCAGTGCGTCTGCGCGAATCGGCGACTCACGATCACGGCCAACCGGGCGCCGGTGCCATCGCGTTCGTCGAAGTCGCGTCCCAGCAGCGGCGAGGCGCCGAGCACGTCGAAATACCCCGGGCTCACGGCGAGGGTGCGCACCTGCGGCCGGGTGGCGGGATCTGGTGCGATCGCGCCGTCGATGTCAAACGCCGCCCGGCCACCACGCTGAGCGACGCCGGAGTCGCTGAAGGCGACCGCTTGAATGTCAGGGATGCGGCGGAGTCCCTCGGCGACGCGATCCAGATAGGTGAACTGCGAGAGCGTGTCCGGATAGCGGCTCTCTGGCAACCGGGTCAACGTTGTGAGCACATGTGACGGGTCGAAGCCGAGATCCCGTCCCTGGACAATCAGAAAGCTGCGGGCCAGCACGCCCGCGCCCGACAGCAGGAGCACCGCGAGCGCGGCCTGCGTCGCCACGAGCGCGTATGCCGTGCGCCGTCGGCCACGCCCACCGACGGTGCCGCGGCCCCCGTCGCGAAGGGCCGTCATGACGTCGAGCACACCCACCCTCACGGCCGGGGCAAGGCCGACGGCCACGCCGCTGAGCGCCGTGATGCCCGCCACGTAGGCGATGGTGCGGGCGTCCATGCGGTAGTCCAGCAGTTGCGCGGCCCACGGCTGTGTCGGCGGCACGGCGGCCGCGCTGTACGCGCGCAAGAGCGCCCGCGCCACACCCGTTCCGATGATGCCGCCACCCCCCCGCGATCAGGAGGCTCTCGAACAGCGGCTGGCGGATCACACGGCCGTGTCCGGCACCAAGCGCCAGGCGGATGCTGGCCTCGCGCGTTCGCTCGAGACCGCGGGCGAGCAGCAGGCTGGCGATGTTCGCGCATGTGCTGACGAGCAGCACCGCCACGCCGGCCCACAACGCGCCGTAGATTGCCGAGGCGTCGCGGCCCACGAACATCGCTGGAAACGTCTGCACCCACGGCGTGATGCCGGCATTCGTCTCCGGATGCGCCGCCGCCAAGTGGGCGCCCATGGCCTCGAGCTCGGCGCGAGCCTCGGCCGCGGTGACGCCTGGCATGAGCTTGCCCACCGCGAACCAGAGGCCTCGGACGCTGCGCGGCTCTCCCGTGGCTCGCGGACCGATGGGCAGCCAGACGTCCTGGTTCTGTGGGAATACGAACTCCGCCGGCATGATTCCAACGATCGTGGTCGCCACGCCGTTGATGCGCACCACGCGACCCAGCACTCCGGGATCGCCGAGCAGCTTCGCCCGCCAGAACCGGTCACTCAGCAACACGACCGGCGCGGCGCCGGGACGGTCGTCGTCCGCGGCGAAGTCACGCCCCAGTGCCGGGCGCGCGCCGAGCAGCGTGAACGTGTTGGCTGTCACCTCGGTGGCGGTGGCCGTGTCCGCCCCGGTGCCCGCATCGAACGCCACGCGCAGATCGGCCACGGCAGCGATGTCGAGGAAACTCCGGGCCGCACGCCAGTCGAGCACGTCTTGGTACGACACGCAGCAATCGCGTCCGGTCGTGAGATACACGAGGCGGTCCTGGTCGGACAGACCGGCGAAGCCGCGAAACAGCGCCGCGTTGGCCACGGTGAAGACTGCCACGTTGATGCCGATGCCAAGGGCCAGCACCAGCACGGCTCCAGCCGTGAATCGCGGCGCGCGCCACAGGCTTCGTCCGGCGTGGCGCACGTCCAGCCAGGCGCGTTCCAGGACCGGGAACCCACGCGCCTCGTGCACGGCCTCTCGCGCGGCGACGCGGCTGCCGAAGCGGACGGCCGCGAGCCGGCGTGCTTCCGAGGGCGAGTGGCCCTGCCGCTGGTATTCAGCAGCGGCAAAATTCAGATGATCCTCGAGTGCGTCCTCGAGTGTGCCGCCGGGCTCCCGTCGGGTCAAGGCGCACCACAGGCGGATGACGCGGCTGCGCCAGGGGCCGGTCACGTCGCGTCGCCTCCCGCGGGTGCCAGGCCCCGTCCCATGACGGCGGACAACCGCGCCCAGTAGGACTTCTGCTCCGCCAACTGGTTCTTCCCGGTCTTGGTGATGGCGTAGAACTGGGCGCGCCGGTTCGCCTCGGACGTGCCCCAGTCGGCGGTGATCCATCCGCGGTCCTGGAGCCGCACGAGCGCCGCGTAGTTCGTGCCCTGGTTCAACAGGACATCGCCGCCGCTGCGTGGCTCGATGCGGCGGGCCAGACCATAGCCGTGGTGCGGGCCCATGGCCTCGAGCGTCTGCAGCACCATTACATCGAGTGTGCCCCACATCAGGTCGAGCTTGTCATGGGATGTCCACAGGAAAGTGCGCCGACGCGGCCATCTACGGTCGGTGGCGGACCCGGACTGTGGGTGACACTGAAAGACAGCCCGTCTCGCCGGTTGACTCATACAATGGCGCACCGACGACCGTCGATCGGACACCAAGGGAGCGTGCTCATGGCGCTGGAGCGGGCGATTAGGGCGTTGAAGGCGGTGCCGCAAGACACGCACTCCGCGTTTCGGAGCGCTCGCCGACGCCCGCTCTTCGCCGCAGCGGTGGTCCTGATGCTCGGCGCTGGGATCGGCCTGAACGCGGCCATCTTCGCGGTCGTGGACGCCGCCCTCTTCAAAGGCTTCCGTCACGTCCAGCGAAACGAGCGGCTCGTTCGTGTCAGCACCACGACGGACGCCATCTTCTACCCCGACTTCGAAGCGTGGCGGACGCAGAGTCGCGCGTTCGTCGACCTGGCGCTGGTGCGCGGCGTGTTTCATACGCTCCAGACGGGGCAGGAGGGGCCCCAAACCGTCTACACGACGGAGGTGACGCCAAACGCGTTCCGCCTGCTCGGAGTGACCCCGGCGGTCGGACGCGATTTCCTCCCGGAGGACGCCCGGCCGGGCGCGCCGCCGGTGGTCATGCTGCGGCACGACACCTGGACGCGTCTGTATCAGGGAGCGGCGGAGGTCGTCGGCAAGCGCATCCGGCTCGATGGCGTCGCCGCGACGGTGATCGGCGTCATGCCAGAGGGATTCTCGTTTCCCGCCGAGCAGGAGGTCTGGACGCCGCTGATCCCGTCCCGCGCTGCCGTGGCCCGCGAAACCTCGTACGCCCGGTATGCCTACGGCCGCTTGAGCGACGGCGCATCGCTCGAAGCCGCGCGCGCCGACCTGCAAACGATCGGGCGCCGGTTGGCAGCGGACTTCCCGGCCACCAACCAGCGAGTCGTGCCCACGGTGGCGGGATTCGATGAATGGTTCGTGGGGGCGCAGTCACGGGCGATCTATCTCGGGATCTGGGGCGCTGCGATCTGCGTGTTCCTGATCGTGTGCGGCAACATCGCCAACCTGTTCGTGCTCCAGACGATCGGCCGCGGCAATGAGCTCCGGGTAAGGCAGTCGCTCGGAGCCAGCTCGGCACGCCTGGTCCGGCAGGCGGCGCTGGAGGCTGGCATGCTCGCCCTCCCGGCCGGCGCCATCGCCTGGTGGGTGATGGGACTCGGCGTTGACCTGATTCGTGGGTCTCAGGTCATCCCGCCGATGCTCGCCGTGCAGCCAGACATGGGCGCGTTCGGCCTCATGTGGGCGTCGGGCGCGCTCATCGCCTGCGGCGTTGGCGCCGCCGCAGCGGCCCAGTGCCTCGGACGCGATAGCGTTGGCGATCCGGCGACCTCCGGCCGAACCACGACGGCGAGCCGTCGCGCGACGCGGATGGTCGACGGATTCGTGGGTCTGCAGGTGGCGCTGGCCATCGTGCTGCTCGTGAGCGCCGGCGTGCTCGTGCGGATGCTCGTGCGCATCACCACCGCAAGCGCTGGCGTCGAGGTGGCCAAGGTGGTGACCGCGTCGCTTTACCTGCCGCCCGAGCGGTATGTGAGCGGCGACGTCAGGCTCGCCTTCTTTCGCGCGCTCGACGAGCGGTTGTCTGCCGACCGCAGCACTGCCGCCGTTGGATTCGGGGAGGTGCCGCCGACGGCGCGAGCGCCGCGCCGGTCAGTCGAGAGTGCCGATTCCGTCGCGGCGGGATCGGGGCCAGCGGAAGCCACAGCGGCCGTCGTTGTGACCCCCGGCTACTTTCGCACGGTCGGCGCGGCGATTGTCGAGGGGCGGGACGTGTCGTGGACCGACACCGCCGCCGCCGCGGTGGTGCTCGTCAACCAGCGCTTTGCGGCGCGACACTGGCCGAACGGTTCACCGCTCGGTCGCCGACTTCGCTTCGGACCGACCGCGCCAGGGGGCGCGCCTGGCGCGTGGTTGACGGTGGTGGGTGTGACCTCCGACATCGTGCAGGACGACGCCACGCGACAGCGTGTCGAGCCGGTGGTGTATGTCCCGTATACCTCGCAGTCGCAAGCCAACATGTTCGCGTTCGTGCGGTCGCGGGACGACATGGACCTGTCGGCCGCAGCGCTCCGGGAGACGGTGTTCGCGCTCGATCCCTCGCTGCCGCTGCCGTCGCTCGCGCCACTGGAGGAACGTCTGACTCGCGCTCACGCGCTGGAACGGCAGGCAGCGCAGACGTTGGGAGGCTTCTCGACCCTTGCGGTCGTCCTGGCTGCCGTGGGGCTGTATTCGGTGCTCGGGCAGGCGGTGACGAGGCGCACCCGTGAGATCGGCATACGGCTGGCGGTCGGCGCCACCAGCCGGGACATCGTGACCGCCATCGCCACTGGCCAGATTCGGCCAGTCGCCGCGGGCGTCGCCGTCGGCGTGGCGCTCTCGGCCGTAGCGACCGGGATGCTGACGAAGTGGGTCGTCGGCCTACCGGCCTGGGATCCGGTGGTCGCGATCCTCGCGACCGGCATCCTCGGCGCGTCGGCCACCTGCGGCTGCTGGCTCCCAGTGCGGCGTGCGCTCCAGGTCGATCCGGCGATCGTGCTCCGGCAGGACTAGCGTCGGCCTCGATCCAGATGGGCGTCTGGGCTGTCTGTCCAAGGCCGTCGTCGCTCGGTTCAGCGCCGCGCCAGACCCATCCATTACCGCAGGGCCGTCAAGACCACGCATCGCCAGCACGTCTACGAGGTGAGAGTCGACACCTCCCACTAGCGTGGCGCGCTCCATGGCGAGTCCTTGTGGCTGTTCGTCTCCAAGCGTTGAGGTACGGTGCGGTGGTCGGCGACGCAGTCACTGCTTGACGCGCCGAAGGCGCGCTCGAGAATAGACTTCAAATGGTTTGCCGGCTTCGGCGAGTTCGAAGATCTCCTCGAAGGCGTCTGGCCCCTGCACCACGTACGTCTCCCGTGCGCGCCAGCCCGCGGGAATGTTCTCGATGGACTCCGTCGTGAAGACCACGCGATCCGCCGTGGTGCCGTCCTCCTGAACGTACGGGCTGGCCCTCCGATGTGCCCTCCCAGCGGCCCACCAGGAACGAGACAGCGGCGAACGGATCACCACCTGGCGCCGGCTGTGCCGGGGTTCCGGTTGGAGTACTCAGCCACATGACGGCGGCCGTCATCACGACGCGTCCGAGTGCGGCGATTGTGGGGCAACCGTGCCACCGTGTCATCGTCGACATCCCTTGGGCTCCAGGAGTAAGCAGTATGCACCCGACCAGCGACTCGGATCGCCGCATAGTGACGCGCGGCGCCCTCGTCGCGATCCGCCGCCTCGACGTAGGGGAGGAGGGCCGCCTCGGTCCTGAACCGGCAGGTCCTCGACGTCGGCCATGAAGGTCGCCGCCGCGACGGGAGCGCCCAAACGCTATTCGAACGGGGGAGGACGTCACCGGCGCTATGCTCGCCTGGCGCCCGGAGGCCAGCGCCATGCCCATTCGCCCCGTCGTCCTGTCCGTCGTCGTCCTCGCCGTCGCCGCGGGCGCCGCCCCGGCGTTCGCCCAGGGATCGTTCCCGCCTGAGACGCTCACCAACCTCCAGGTGTTGCCGCGCGACACGCCGCCGCGCGAGGTCGTGGCGATGATGCGCGGCTTCAGCATCGGGCTGGGCGTCCGATGTCAGTACTGCCACGTCGGCCGCGAGGGGCTCCCGCTCGACCAGTTCGACTTCGCTGCCGACACGGTGGCGCCCAAGCAGACCGCCCGCGTCATGATGCGGTTGGTCAGGACCATCAACGACGAGCTGGCGAAAGCGCATCCGGCGGCGGCGCGCGTCACGTGCTTCACCTGTCATCGCGGCGCCGAGCACCCGCTGCATGCCCCGGCCCCGCCGGGGCCCGACCGATGACCCCGGTTTGCGATCCCCCCGTCGTTCGCGACTGTGTGCGTCGCCTCGCGGTCGGTCGGCGCGGAATGCGGGCGGTAGGTCGGTGGCCGAGGCCCTCCACCCCGGCCGGCAACCCGATAGCCGATTGACGCCGTTCGCTCCGGTCGGGACCGGGCGGTGCTCGACGGCGAGTGCGCTGCCACTGTCGCAGGTGCAGCCAGCACGCCATCGTCCGCCCGCGCGGGTTTGACATCGCACGGGCTCGGGCGCATGCTCGGGGCATGGTGGCGCTCCGTGCCGTCGCGTCGGTGGTGGCCAGCCTGGTGGTGGCCGCCGGGAGCGTGGCGCCCTGCGCCGCGTGGATGCCGACGCCGGATGCGCGGATGCTGTGCTGCGACGGCGGCGCGTGTGCCGAGTCGCACGACGGTCCGGCCGCCGAGGTGCACCGGCACCCGGCAGGACAGCCCGACGCGGATCGCTGCTGCGGACTCTCGGCGCCGCCTCAGCCGGCGCCCGCGACAGCACCCCAAGCAGGGGCCGCGCCCGCGACTGCCGCCACGCTCGTGCCGGCCAGCGCCGTCGCCCCGGTGCTCCAGCGCGCCCGCACCGCCGCCCTGACCGCGCCCAGAGCACAGGCCGGACCTCCCAGGCACGTGCTCCACTCCGTCTACCTGATCTAGCCACCCACCGTCGTCGTGTATCTGCCCGCGATCACCGCGGGCATTGATGGCGCACGCCCTGTCGCGTGCCCGGCGAGTGTCTGTGGCCATGACCAATCCTGCGACGTCGTCTTCTCTCGGCCAGTTCGGGCGCGGTCTCCTCGCGCTCACCCTGGTCGGCATCACTCTCCTCGAGTCGTCACCAGCGAGGGCGCAGACGGCGGAACCTCCGGCGCAACTGCCGGACCTCCACCACATCGAGGCGAATCCCACCGGGCCTCCGGTCGTGCTCGCGGACCTGGTGGCCGAGGCGCTCGCGCGCAATCCCGAGCTCGCCGCGCTGCGCCGGCAGGCGGATGTCGTCCGGCAGCGACCGGCTCAGGCGAGGGCGCTCGACGCGCCCATGGCCGAGGCCCAGATCTGGCAATGGCCGATCAACTCGATCAACCCGGCCGACACGACCATGTACATGTTCATGGTCACGCAGACGCTGCCCGGCCGGGGGAAGCGTCAGCTCCGGGCGGCCGTGGCCGACCAGGACGTCGCGCTCGCCGACAGCGACATCGTCGTTCGCGCGCGGGAGATCGTGGACGCAACCAAGCAGGCGTACGCCGCGCTGTTCATCGCCCGTAAGGCCATTCAACTCCATCTGGACAGCATCGGGCTCCTCCGGCAGATCGCGGACGTCGCGCAGGTGAAGTACGCGACGGGCCGCATCTCGCAACAGGACGTGCTGAAGCCGGTCGTCGAGCTCTCGAGGCACCACGCCGACGTCATCACCTTCGACGAGCAGGCCCGGCTCGCCTCGGCGCGACTCAACGTCCTCCTGAATCGACCGCCGGACGCGCCCATCGGGCCGCTGGTCGATCCGCCGCTCGGGCCCGCCTTGCCGGCCACGGCCGACCTCCAGCGGATGGCCCTCGACCGCCATCCGGAACTGCTGAGGGCGCGCACCGGGGTCGCCCGCGCGGAAGCGGCGCTGGCGGTCGCGCGCAGCGACGAGAAGCCCGACTTCCTGGTGCAGGGCGGCTACATGCTGGCGCCGCGGATGACCGACGGCTGGAGCGCCAGGGTCGGCATCACCTGGCCCAAGGCGCCGTGGTCGCGCGGGCGGATCGACGCACGCGTGGCCGAGGAGACGAACGCCGTCCAGACGGCCAGGGCCAGGGCCGAGACGCTCGAGAACGCGATTCGCCTGGGCGTCCAGGAGGCCTACGTGCGTGCGCGCTCGGCGCAGGATCGCGCCGCCCTGTTGCGCACGTCGATTGTCCCGCAGTCGCAGCAGACGCTCGACGTGTCGCGCGTCGCCTACCAGGCCGACCGCGTGGACTTCCAGACCCTCATCGACAACGAGCGTGTGGTGTTGGCCGTAAACCTCGACTACGTGCGCGCTCTCAGCGACCTGGCGCAGGCCCTCGCCGACCTGGAGCGCGCGGTGGGCGCCGATCTGCCCGCCGCTGCGGCGGCCATCGCACCGGTCACGGAGGGACAGTGACATGAAACGCATCGTTCTCGTCTCGACAGCCGTCGCCGCGGTCGTCCTCGTGTCGGCGGCACTGCTCTGGGCCGTCCGCGGCCGCGGTGACAGCGGGGCCTCCGCCGGCGCGGACGGGATGGCCGCCGCCGGCGAGACGGCCCCACCTGGGGCGGCGGCCGCGCCGTCGGCCGGTTCGTCGACGCCCCGGGGCGAGGTCGTGATCGACGCCCGGCGCCAGCAGCTCACGGGTGTCAACACGGCGCTCGTGACGCGCGGACCGCTCCGGCACGAGCTTCGGGCCGTCGGCGTCGTCCGCTACGACGAGACCCGGCTGGCCGACGTCAACCTGCGCCTCGAGGGCTGGATCCGCGAGCTGTACGTGGACTACACGGGTCAGCCGATCCGTCGGGGCCAGCCGCTGTTCACCTTGTACAGCCCGGAGTTGCTCACGACGCAGCAGGAGTACCTCCTGGCCCTCCAGACGCGCGACCAGATGCAGTCCTCGGTCATTCCGGATGCTCGTCAGCGGGCGGACCAGCTGGTCGCCTCCGCGCGGCAACGCCTTGTGCTGTGGGAACTGCCGGACGAGGAAATTCGCGCGCTCGATGAGACCCGCCGGGCGCCGGACGTCGTCACGTTCCGGTCGCCCGTCGCCGGGTTCGTGATCGAGAAGGTGGCCATGCAGGGAATGCACGTGGCCGCCGGGCAGACCCTGTACAAGGTCGCGGACCTCTCCACGGTGTGGGTCGAGGCCGACATCTACGAACAGGAACTCGCGACGATCCGCGTCGGGCAGCGGGCCACCGTCACCCTCGAGGCCTACCCCGGCGAGTCGTTCGACGGCCGCGCCACCTACGTCTACCCGTTCGTCGAGGAGAACACCCGGACCGTCAGGGTGCGGTTCCAGTTCGCCAACCCGCGGGGACGCCTGAAGCCGGGCATGTACGCGAACGTCGACATTCGTGAGACGTCGGAGACCGGCCTGACGGTACCGGCCAACGCCGTGATCGACTCCGGCGCCGAGACGTTGGTGTTCGTCGCGGAGGGCGACGGCTACTTCACACCGCGCCCGGTCGCGGTGGGCCGGCGCCTCGGCGACCGGATCGTGATCCTCGGCGGGATCGAGGAGGGCGACGCGGTGGCCACGAGCGCGACATTCTTCCTCGATTCCGAGAGCCAGCTCCGGGCCGGACTGGACACCTACGACGCCACACCGGCGACGCCGGCCGGCGGGCCGTCGCCGGCTGCCGACCTGGACATCACGTTTCACACCACGCCGGATCCACCCAGGACCGGCGATACCGAGTTCGAAGTCGTCGTGAAGGACGCGGGCGGCCAGCCGGTGGCCGGCGCCGAGGTCGCGGTGCAGATGTTCATGCCGGCGATGCCTACGATGAACATGCCGGCCATGCGGGACGAGACCACGCTGGCGCCGGTCGGCGGCGGCGTGTATCGCGGCCGTGGCCAGGTCCTGATGGCCGGACACTGGGACGTGACGGTCCTCGTGTCGAAGGCCGGTCGGGTGCTCGGGCGGCGGCAGTTGGCGCTCGCGGCGAGGTAGCCATCATGATCGGCCGAATCATCGACTGGTGCGCGGGCAACCGGTTCCTGGTGTTCAGTGGGACGGTGGCGCTCACCGTGTGGGGCGTCTGGGCGATGTCGGCCACGCCGCTGGACGCGGTGCCCGACATCTCGGACGTCCAGGTGATCGTGGCGACCGAGTGGATGGGGCGCAGTCCCGATCTCATCGAGGACCAGGTCACGTATCCGATCGTCACCGCGCTGCTCTCGGCGCCGCGGGTCCGCACGGTCCGCGGGTTCACCGACTTCGGGATCTCGTACGTCTACGTGATCTTCGACGACGGCACCGACATCTACTGGGCGCGAAGCCGGGTCGTCGAGTACCTGCAGGGCATCCGGGGGCGCCTGCCCGCCGGCATCACCCCGACCATCGGCCCCGACGCGACGGGGGTCGGCTGGGTGTTCCAGTACGCGCTCGTCGACGAGACCGGGACACGGAACCTCGCGGAACTGCGGGGCCTGCAGGACTGGTTCCTCCGCTACGCGCTCGCGTCGGTGGACGGCGTCGCCGAGGTGGCGAGCATCGGCGGGTTCGTGAAGCAGTACCAGGTCAACCTGGATCCGAACAAGCTGGCCGCGTATGGAAAGTCGATCCGCGACGTCGTGCGGGCGATTCGCGCCAGCAACAACGACGTCGAGGGCCGCCTGCTGGAATTCGCCGGCCGGGAGTACATGGTGCGGGGGCGCGGCTACCTGGCGTCCCTGGACGACATCGCCGCCGTGTCGCTCGGTGCGACCCCAAGGGGGACGCCCGTCCGCGTCGGGGACGTCGCCGACGTGCAGCTCGGGCCGGATCTCCGCCGCGGCGTCGCCGAACTCGACGGGAAGGGCGAGGTCGTCGGCGGCATCGTGGTCATGCGGTTCGGCGAAAACGCGTTGCGCGTGATCGACCGCGTCAAGGCCCGGCTGGCCGAGATCGCACCAGCGCTGCCGCCGGGGGTGCGGCTCGTCCCCACCTACGATCGGTCGGGCCTCATCAACGCGTCGATCGCCACGCTCCGGCGCACGCTGATCGAGGAGGCCGTCGTCGTCTCCCTCGTGATTCTCGTGTTCCTGTTCCACGTGCGATCCGCCCTGGTCCCCATCCTGGCGCTGCCGGTCGCCCTGGCCGCGTCCTTCATCCCGATGTACTACCTCGGCGTCACCTCGAACGTGATGTCTCTCGGCGGGCTGGCACTGGCGATCGGCGTCATGGTGGATGCGGCGATCGTGATGGTGGAGAACGCCTACCGGCGGGTCTCCGAGCCGCCGGCGCCGCTGGCGTACGAGGACCAGCCGCGCGTCATCATCGGCGCGGCCAGGCAGGTGGCGCGGGCGATCTTCTTCTCGCTGATCATCATCATCGTGTCGTTCGTGCCCGTCTTCCTGCTCGAAGCGCAGGAAGGGCGGATGTTCCGGCCGCTCGCGTTCACGAAGACGTCGGCCATGGTGCTCGCCTCGCTCCTCTCGATCACGCTCGTGCCGGTGCTGATGACGACCTTCATCCGGGGGCGCCGTCTGCGGCCCGAGTCCGCGAATCCGATCTGCCGGGCGTGCGCGCGGGTGTACGAGCCGATGCTCCGGACCGCGCTCCGGTTCAAGTGGACGGCACTCGGCCTGAACGCGGTCGTCGTGCCGCTCACGATTCCCCTCCTCCTGGCGATCGGCAGCGAGTTCATGCCGCCCCTCTACGAGGGCGCGATGCTCTACATGCCCACGGCCCCGCCCGGCATGTCGATCACCGAGGCGACGCGCCTGCTCCAGGTGCAGGACAAGCTGCTCCGGCAGGTGCCGGAGGTGGAGCAGGTGTTCGGCACCGTAGGGCGGGGAACGACGCCGACCGACAACTCGCCGATGGGCATGGTGAACACCACCGTGCTGCTCAAGCCGCGCGAGCAGTGGCGGACCGGGATGACCTTCGAGCGTCTGCAGTCGGAGATGGATGCCTCCCTCCAGTTCCCGGGGTTCCCGAACGTGTGGACCCAGCCGATCCGCAATCGTCTCGACATGCTGCTGACGGGCATCAAGACGCCGGTGGGCATCAAGATCTTCGGCGCCGATCTCGGCGTGATCCAGGGCCTGGGCCTGCAGCTCGAGCGCATCCTGCAGCGGGTGCCCGGCACGCGAAGCGTGTATGCCGAGCGGGTGTCGCAGGGCTACTTCACCGACATCCAGATCGACCGCCAGGCCATCGCCAGATACGGCCTCACCGTCGAGGACGTGCAGGACGTCATCCAGTCGGCGCTCGGGGGAGAGAACGTGACGCAGACCGTGGAGGGGCGCGAGCGCTACCCGGTCAACGTCCGCTACGCCAGGGCGTTCCGCGAGAGCCTGCCGGCCATCGAGCGGATGCTGGTCCGCACCCCGGGTGGCGCCCACGTGCCGCTTGGGCAGCTTGCGACGATCGCGCTCACGACAGGCCCGGCGATGGTGCGCGACGAGGACGCGCAGCTGGCCGGCTATGTCTACATCGACACCGGCTCCCGGGACATCGGGGGGTACGTGGAAGCGGCCAGGGCCGCCGTCACGCGGGAGCTGACGCTGCCGCCAGGCTATCGGCTCCAGTGGACGGGACAGTACGAGTTCCAGGTGCGGGCGCGGGAGCGCCTGAAGGTGCTGGTGCCGCTCGTGCTCGTCGTCATCTTCATGCTGCTCTACCTCACGTTCCGCTCCGCCTCCGAGGCCACGATCGTCATGCTGTCGGTGGTCTACGCCATGACGGGCGGCGTGCTGCTGCAGTGGTGGCTCGGCTACAACTTCTCGGTGGCGGTGTGGGTGGGCTATATCGCCCTCTACGGCGTCGCCGTGCAGACTGGCGTCGTGATGGTCGTGTACCTGCACGAGGCCCTGGACCGGCGGCTGCGCGAGGGCGGCCAGCTCACCGAGGGCGACGTACTGCGGGCCACCCTCGAGGGCTCCGTGCTCAGGCTGCGTCCGAAGCTCATGACCGTCACGGTCGTCATGGCCAGTCTCGTCCCGATCATGTGGAGCACCGGAGTGGGCTCGGACGTGATGAAGCCCATCGCGGCGCCCATCATCGGCGGGATGGTCACCTCGACCATTCACGTGCTGATCGTCACGCCCGTGATCTTCTACATCATGAAGGCCCGTGCGCTCCGACGGGGGCGGCTGCGGTTGTCGGGCCTGGCACACGGTGAGATCGATCGGGACGAGTACCAGCGCCGTCTCGACGACCTGCGTCGCTGAGCCAAACGGGGGAACGCACGGGCGCGCGCGTCCCGGAACCTGCCCGCTGTGCGCCGCTCCCCGATGGGCGACGCGCCCCGGCCGGCGGCCCCCGGGCGCGGACCCGATCGTGTGCCCCTCCACCCGGGAGGGGGGCCGGTTCAATATTTCCAATTTCGAAATATCGAAATAGCGAATACTATTTACCGGTGAACTCGCCGCTCCGCACGTTCAAGGCCGAGCTCTTTCAAGCGCTCGCGCATCCCACTCGGATCGCCGTGGTGGAGGCGCTTCGGGATGGGGAACTGAGCGCCGGGGCCCTGCTGGACCACGTACCCGTGGAGCCAGCGAACTTGTCGCAGCATCTCGCCGTCCTGCGCACGAAGCAGGTGGTCAACAGCCGCAAGGCCGGCAATCAGGTCTATTACACCCTCCGGGATCCGGTGCTCATCGAGGTCCTCGACGTCCTGAAGCGCTACTTCAACGCCCACCTCCGACAGACGGCCGCGCGGCTGGACGAAATCCACGCGGATCACAGCCGGTCGCAATGACGTTCTCCGAGACCTCCCTGGCCCCGTGGCGGCCCAAGCTCATCCAGATGCTGGCCGGCTACGACCGCACGACGTTGACCGCCGACGTCATCGCTGGAGCCACGGTGGGCGTCGTCGCGCTGCCGCTGGCCATGGCGTTCGGCATCGCGTCCGGCGCGACGCCCCAGGCGGGCATCTACACCGCCATCGTCGGTGGATTCCTCGTCGCGCTGCTCGGCGGCTCGAGCATCCAGGTCAGCGGACCGACGGGGGCGTTCGTGGTCATCGTCAGCGGCATCATCGCGGCGCACGGCATCTCCGGGCTGCTGATGGTGACGATGATGGCCGGGGTCATCCTCGTGTTCCTCGCGGTGACGGGGCTCGGGCAGGCGGTGAAGTTCATTCCCAGGCCCGTTGTCATCGGCTTCACCAACGGCATCGCGTTGCTGATCGCGACCACTCAGGTCAAGGACTTCCTTGGCCTCGCCGTTCCCGAGCCACCGAGCGAGTTCTTCGCCCGGATGGCGGCTCTCGCGGCCGGCCTGCCGCACTGGAATCCGGCCGCGTTCGCCCTGGCGGCCGGATCGCTGGCGGTGGTGCTGCTCGTCCCGCGCGTCCTCACGCGCGTGCCGGGATCGATCGTCGCCCTGTTACTGGCCACGACGGCGGTGGCGGTATTCGGGCTCCCGGTCGAGACGATTGGCTCACGGTTCGGAGGGATCCCGAGCGGTCTGCCCACGGTGGCAATTCCGGAGTTCCGCGCCGACCTCCTGCTGCCGCTGCTGCCCTCGGCGCTGACGGTGGCGCTGCTGGCGGCGGTCGAGAGCCTGCTGTCCGCCGTGGTCGCCGACACGATGACCGGCGACCGCCACAACTCGAGCGCCGAACTCATGGGGCAGGGCATTGCGAACCTGGTGTCCCCTCTGGTCGGCGGCATCCCGGTGACCGGCGCAATCGCCCGCACGGCCACGAACTTCCGTTCGGGGGCTCGCACGCCCGTGTCGGGCCTGGTGCATGCCCTGACGCTCCTGCTGATCGTCCTGCTACTGGCCCCACTGGCCACCCAGGTGCCGCTGGCGACGCTGGCCGCCGTGCTGTTCGTCGTCGCCTACAACATGGGGGAATGGCGGGAGATCGGCGACATCTGGCGGCTGGAATGGGCCGACAAATCGGTCTGGGCGCTGACCTTCGCCCTGACCGTCATGGCGGATCTGACGCTCGCCGTGGAGGTGGGCATGGCCCTCGCGGCGCTCCTCTACATCTACCGGGTTACTGGCACGACGATCGTCTCGACCCTCTCGCCGGGCGACATCGAAGGTGGAAGGGCGCACATGCTGCAGGACCGGGAGGTCCCCGCTGACGTCACCATCCTGCGGATTCTGGGGCCGTTCCTGTTCGGGATGACCGACAAGCTGGCCGATGCGACCTCAGACCTGTCGTCCTTCTCGCGCATCGTGATCCTGCGCCTGCGCAACATGACGGCCATCGACGCCACCGGCCTCCACGCCATCGAAATGCTCAACGACCGTCTGGAGGCCTCAGGGCGCACCTTGCTCGTATGCGGGGCGCGGGCGCAGCCGGCGGCGTTTCTCGAGCAGGCGGAGTTCATCGAGCACGTCGGCGCGAACAACATCCTTCCCAACGTGGAAGCGGCGCTCCGCCGTGCCGCGGAACTGCGGCCGGAACTCTCGGGCGCAGCCGCCGACGTCGCCGCCGATCTCGTCAGGACGTGACATGAGGACCCCGGTCAGATACCATTGATGAATCGCGCGCCCGCGCTCCACGCCACAACCCCCGCCGGCAAGCTCGGCCTGGTCCTGACCAAGCCCTGCGATACGCCGGATGATTTCAGCCTCGCCTGCAGCCAGGGCGTCGCGGCGCCGTGCCTCGCGATCCGCGCCGATCCGGCCGCCGTCCTTTTGCTGCAGCCGACTTGCGCGGGCATCAATCCGGAAGACCTCCGATTCGGGGCCCAGCGCCGGATTCCCAGGCCGTTCGACTCCCCCGCAGTCGTCCGGCTGGCCGCAGCCGTGGCCACATCCGCGATGGAGGAAACGGGACGGGCAGGCCGACCGCAACTCACTCGACGTATCCGGCCGATGTCGGCCGACAAACCGGTCGCCCGCTGGCGGGTGGCCACTGGAGGACGATCATGAGCGTTCGTGAAGGTGACCGCGTGCGACAGTCGAGCTACGGCGACGGCGAAGTTGTGGTGGTGACGACCCAACACGTGACGGTGGCATTCGACGACGGATCGGTACGGAAGTTCGTGTCGTCGATCGTGAACCTCGAACCGAGTGCCGCGCCCCGGCCTGCGAAGGTTACGCCGCCGCGGGCCCGCGCTCGCGCCGCGCGCCGAGTCGTCCAGGCAGCCGAATGACGATCCGGGCGTAGGCCCACCTGGGTCGACCCCGCCCCAGCGCCGAAAGGTGCTTGCTATACTGCCGCGCGTGCGCGTCATTCTCGCCCTGGTGATGGGGGCGATGCTCGCCGTCGTGACGACGACCGACCGTGTGCTGTGCATCGACGGGTGCACCGACGACCTGCAGCACGACGGCCTGGGCACGGCGACACCGTCGGTGTGCAGCCTGTGCCACGGCTGGAACGGTCCCGTGGTCATCAGTGTGGGCGGGCCCGCCCCGCTCCCGATCGGCCCCCGCGTTCGCACCGCGTCCCGCGAACTGCCCGCGCACGCCGCCCCGCTGTACCACCCGCCCAAGCTGGCCTGACCCTCCGTGGCGGTGTTCGCGGGAACGGCCGCCACGAACGGGCGGCCTCGGTGGGGAGAGGTGTATGCGTACGCTACCGATGTTGGTGGTCCTGTGGTCGCTCGCGGCGTCGGGCGCCCTGGCGCAGGAGCCGCATGGACGCCTTCGCGTGATCGTAACGACGGAGGGCCAGCCCGTCGCCGGCGTTTCGATCGTCGCGGGCGGGCAATCCGCCGAGACGGGCGCGGAGGGCGTGGCCGAATTGGACGTCGCGCCAGGCGTCACGACCGTGCTCGCGGCGAAAGCGGGCTTCTTCGAGGGCCGGGCCGAGGCACCGGTCGCGGCGGATCAGGTGACTGTCGTCGAGATTGCGTTGACCGCGCGGATCGCGGTGGACGAAGAGGTCGTGGTCGTCGCCAGCACCCGCACGGGGCGCCGCCTCGAGGACCAGCCCACGCGCGTCGAGGTGATTGGCCGCGAGGAGATCGAAGAGAAGCTCCTCATGACGCCCGGCGACATCGTGATGATGCTCAACGAAATGGGCGGCCTGCGCGTGCAGGCCACGTCGCCGTCGATCGGCGCGGCCAGCGTGCGCGTGCAAGGCATGCGCGGCCGCTACACCCGGGTCCTCAGCGACGGGCTGCCGCTCTTCGGGCAGCAGGTCGGGGGGCTGGGCCTGCTGCAGATTCCACCGATGGACCTGGGGCAGGTGGAAGTCATCAAGGGCGTCGCGTCGGCGTTCTACGGGGCTGGCGCCATGGGCGGCGTCGTCAACCTGCTGTCGCGCCGCCCGGGCCGCGAGCCCACCTACGACGCGCTGCTCAATGCGTCGACCCTCGGCGCAACCGACGCCGTCGTCTACGCGTCGACGGCGGCCCGGGACGGATGGAGCGCGTCCGTGCTCGCCGGCGGGCACGGGCAGAGGCGGACCGATCGCGACGACGACGGCTGGGCCGACCTGGCGGGGTACCGCCGGGTCATCGTGCGGCCGCGGGCCTTCTGGGACGGCGGGAACGGGCGGTCCGCGTTCCTGACCGCCGGCCTGACCTGGGAGGAACGGCATGGCGGCACCGTCGATGCCGCCGTCCTGCCGTCCACCGGCGAGCCGTATCGCGAGGCCCTCGATACCCTCCGCTCGGACGTCGGCGGCACGATCCAGACGCTGCTGGCCAACCGCTTCGTGCTCACCGCTCGCGGCGCCGCGAACTGGCAGGGCCACACCCACACGTTCGGACCCGTCGTCGAGCGTGACCGCCACGCCAACCTGTTCGGCGAAGTGGCGGTGCGCGGGAGTGCGGGTCCCGCGACGTGGGTCGCCGGGCTGGCCTACGAGCGCGATGCCTACCGGCCGCGCGACGTACCTCGCTTCGCCTACACCTTCGACGTGCCGGGCGCGTTCGCCCAGGCCGACGTCCAGGCCACGCCCTGGCTCGCGCTCTCGGCCGGAGCGCGGGTGGACGTGCACAGCGAGTACGGAACGTTCCTGAGCCCCCGGGTGTCGGCGCTCGTCCGGCAGGGCGCGTGGACCAGCCGCGCGTCCGTCGGACAGGGATTCTTTGCGGCGACGCCCCTCACGGAGGAAACGGAGGCCGCCGGCCTCACGCGGCTCACCATCCCCCGGCCCCTCGAGGCGGAGCGCGGCACGAGCGCCTCACTGGATCTCACGCGATCGTTCGGCGCGACCGCCGTCACGGCGACGGTCTTCGGCTCGCGCATCGTCGATCCGCTGCAGGTGGAGCGGGCCTCGTCCTATGCGCTTTCGAACCAGACGGCCGATGCCACCAATGCGGGGTTCGAACTGCTCGGCACCTGGCGCCAGGGGCCGCTTGCGGCGACGGCCACCTACACCTACGTGCGATCGCGGGAAGGCCGCCAGGACGTTCGCGAGGACGCCGAACTCACGCCGCGCCACAGCGCTGGACTCGTCGGCATGTGGGAGGCCGAGCAGATCGGGCGAATCGGCCTCGAGGTCTACTACACGGGGCGGCAGCGGCTCGAAGTGAACCCGCACCGGACCGAGTCCCGTCCCTACGTCATCGTGGGACTGCTGGCCGAGCGCCGCCTCGGCCGCGCGCGGCTGTTTCTCAACGCCGAAAACCTGACTGGCGTCCGGCAGACGCGGTGGGATCCGCTCCTTCGCCCGTCTCAGGGCCCCGACGGCCGGTGGACGGTGGACGCGTGGGCGCCGCTCGACGGCCGCGTGTTGAACGGCGGGCTGCGATTCGAGTTCTGACGCCCACGGCGTCGGGCTTCACCTGCGATATCGAGGCGGCATCACACGCGGTGGTCAGCCCACCCGCACGTAGCCTCGCGCCTGAAGGTTGACCATCGTCACCATCGCCCAGAGGTCGGCCTGGACGCCGGGCAACAACTGGGACGGATCGACCTTCTTGCCCATGAGGCCCTGTCCACACACGCGAAGCTCGACACCCGCCTCGTGCAGCTCCTTCAACGCGGCGATGTTCGGATTGTCGATGCCGTTGTGCCGCGCCTTGTAGACCTCGTTCGAGAACACCGCGTCGCCGCCGCCCTGATGGAACACGGCTGCGATGTGGCGGTTCTTCGCCGGCACGCCGTTCTGCGCCAGCGTGTTCAGGTAGAGCCCGATCATCCCCAGCGTCGGGTGCACCTGGTCGTCCTTGACCTTGGCGCCCACCGAGAAGACGACCTTGTAGTCGGTCTTCGGGTCCGGCAGTTCCCGGGCGCCTGGAAAGTCCTTGGCTGCCTGCGCGCTGGCGACCGGCAGCTTCGCGTCTGCGCCGGGCGCCGCGTCCGCGTGGCTGGCGAATTCGGCGGCCACCACACCGCCGGCGAGGGTCGTCATCATCGTGCGTCTGTTCATCGCGCCTCCGTTCACGACATACCCTACACCCAATTCCGCGCTCCCGAGGCCGATCGACCGGCCTGCCACCTCCGGCTGACGCCGGCTCCGCTCGTGTCCGCGAGCCGGTGACAACTCGTCGCAGGCCCGATCCGTTGAGGCTCAGCATCGGCAGCGACTGCGGGGGCGTCAGGAAACAAATGCAGGTCAGCGGATCGTCTGGACTCGCCAAGACTTTCGGTCTTGCCTGCGGTGGCGACGTTCGCGGCGGCGGTTGGCGCCACCGTTGACGGCCCGGATGCAGGCGGCCCGTCAGCAGTTGCGGCGGCACCCGGCACGCGCCTCTGCAGGCGCAGAGGGCGGCCCCTCAGGCGACGTCGTGCGGGTGGTGCGCGCCGTGCGTGGGCTCCTGGCCGGTCGATGCGAGCGGGGACGAGGGCGTGCCCGGGGCGCGCGTGGGTGCCGGAGCCGTCAGTGCGCGAACGACATCGGCCGCCGAGAAGTCGCGCGCCCCGGGTGGGAGGAAGCGGAGGATGCCGGGCAGGTCGTCGCCCATCGTCACGATGGGGGGCTCAATTCGATGCCGCGCCCGTACCTGCGGGAAGCCGGCCGTGGCCATGAGGGCGTTGCAGATGCACACCCGGCCCATCGTGTGTTCGGCGCGCCCACCCTTGGCCACGTAGAGGCTCACCGGCTCGGCCCGGCACCGGTACGCCAGGCTGCCGTCCGTCGTCCGGTAGGCCTCGCGCAGATATCCGAGATCGCAGATGCGCGGCCGGCCGTCGATGACGGCCGGGGCCGAGAGCGTGCCGTCGAGCGCGGCCACCTTGAACGGGAAGCCGGTCGGCGAGGCCACCGGACTGGTCCGCACGTCGGTGGCGCCCGCGAGGACGCTGGCCAGGAGCCCGCGGCGGAGGTCGTTGCGAAGCCCGGAGTCCGAGCACATCGCGAACGCCGTACCCACCTGGATGCCCTCGGCGCCGTGTGCGAGCGCCCGGCGAAGCCCATCGGCGCTGCCCACGCCTCCGGCCAGCCAGAAGGGCCGGCCGAGCGCCTTGACCTTGTCCAGCGCGATGACGTCCCGGGGGCCGTACACGGGCTCCCCGCGCGGGTCCAGTTGGAGCGCTCCACGCGGCGGCGCGTTGTGGCCGCCCGCCGTCGGACCTTCGAGGATGAATCCGTCCACGTGGCCGCTGGCCCGGCGCACGAGGGTCTGGGCCAGGACGTCGGAGGCAACGATGGCCAGAAACCGTGGACGCCGGAGCGGCGGCGTGCCGGCGCCGATGAAGGCCCGAGGGTCGAAGTGGAGGTGGCCGCCCCCGTCCGGGCTGCCGGTGACCGCCAGCGGATAGGTGACGGGTTCGAGGCGGGCGAGGTGGTCCAGCACCCCGGGTACGCGCAAAGGGATGCCGGCGCCCATCAGCACGTAGTCCACGCCCGCCAGCATGGCGCCGAACATCGACGCGAGGTGGGGAGCCTGGATCTTCTCGAGGTAGTTGATGCCGACCGGCTGGTCGTGCCCCTCGCGTGCCAGATACACCTCGACGAAGTTCGCCACGATGACCCGCACGAGCCAGTCGCCCGACGGCGTCGCCGATGGCATCTCGAGGGTGTGGTACGCCTCGGTGTCCGTCTTGCCGCCGGCGATGTAGTGGGCGCGCCAGACCTGTTCGGCCAGCGCGGGCGCGGGGAAGTGCTCCAGTGCCCTTCGGACGTGCCCGCCGGGATCCCCCTGCTGGAGCCGGCGCGCCAGCACCTGGTCGAGCGCCGTGCCGCTGACGACGCCGAGGTGGCCGAGGCGCGACACCGCCCGCGCGAGCCGCCAGTGGGAGATCCCGACGCCCATGCCGCCCTGGATGATGCGCATGGGGTGCATGCTACGGGTGCCCTTCGACAGGGCGTGTAATCCTTCTGTAAGAGCCGCGCGCTACAGGGCCTCGCGATCTGTTCCAGTCGGCGCCTCCTCCGGCGGTTCTTTCGCCGGAGCCGCGGCAAGGAGCAGTTCGAACCGCGCCTGTCCGGCCGGCAGCCGCTCCGTGCGGTAGGACGACTGGCCCAGCGCCGTCGCCAGGTCCGGCAGCGCCGCGCCGATGCCACGGGCACCGGCGTCGTCCTGGTCCAGCATCAGGGCGGGCCCCTCGAGCGAGATCCGCACGAATCGCTCCGTGAGCAGCGTCTTTGGCTCCACGAACTCCCCGACGTCACACGACAGACGCAGACCCCCGCCTTGCAGCACCGACGGTCGAGCTCCGCCGACGATGCTGATGAGAAACAGTTGGAAGGCCCGAGGATCGGCGAGTACGACATCGGCGTCGCCTGTCTGGTCCTCGACGTCCAGCGTGGCCGCCGGAGGCAACAGCCGCCGGAGGATCGGCGCCAGCTCCCGCACCAGCGCGCCGGGCTGGACCCGTTCCGCGCGCGGATGCTCGCGGCGCGTGGTCAGCGCCAGCAGCACGCGGGTGAGCGCAGACGACCTGCGTGCCGCGGCGGTCAGGTTGTCCGCGTCGCGCAGCAGTTCAGGACGGTCCGCAGCCGCCTGCCGCAGAAGCGACGCGCTGCCGAGGGCCACCGTCAGCGTGTTGTTGAAATCGTGCGCGATGCCCGCCGCCGCGAGCCCGATGGCCTGGATTTCGCGCGCCCGCCGCGACTGGCTGAGGGCCGCGCGAGCGCCGGTGAGATCGCGGACAACGACTACGGCCCCGGTCTGCGCCCCGGACGGCGCGCGAACCGGGGCGCCGCTAACGGAGACGATGCTGGGCGCGATCGCGTGTGGATGAATCAGCTGGAACTCCGACCGCGTAAGGGTTTCGCCGCGCAGGACCCGCGCCGCGGGCCAGGCCGATGGCTCCAGCAGCCGGCCGTTCCTGTCGCGAATGTCCCATCCGTTGGGCGAGGCCGAGTCGGTCATCGGCGGGAGCCGGAGCGCCGCCCAGGCGGCGTTCCCGCGCACTACGGCGCCGTTGGGACCGAGAATCGCCACGGCGTCGCTGCTGGCCTCCAGGACCGCCTCCAGCCGCGCCTTGGCCTCCATGGCGGCGCGCGCGCGGCGCCATGCCAGACCGAAGGCGCCCCACCCGGCCAGTGCCGCCACCGCGAGGAGGGCCAGGAGCACGTCTGACGGCATCACGCCGCTCTTCCGGGCTCGACGGCGGGCAGGTCGCCCGCGATACCCACCTCGACTCCGAGCCGGAAGCGTCGATCGGCCGGCTCGAAGAGCAGGCACACCTCGGCGTTGGCGACCGGTGCCGCGCCATCCGCGTCGACCAGCTGGGGGATCTCGAACGTCACTGTCCGACCGGGCTTGCTCACGGTGGACTTGACGCGACCGGCGATGACGTTCACCAGCTCGCCGAGCGCCGCGAGGCCATCCTCGGGCGCCAGATCGTCGGCCGACATGCCGAGCAGTCCCGCCGCGATGGCCATGGCGCCCGTCCCGTCCGATCTGAGCGCCATACGCACGGTGACCGACTCCTCGGCGATCGAGATGTCGGTCCAGGCCCACAGGCACAGCTCGCCGGCCGACTCCCGGCCCGCCACGTGGACGTCGCAGCCCGCCATCATGCCCAGGGCCTGCGGCGTTGCCGCCTCGACGGCCTGCCGGACCTCCATCAGGGCCGGCGAGCCATCGACCAGCGACCTCCCCATCGCGCGCGCGAACTGCCGTTCGAAGTCCTCGATGACGAACGTCTTGTTCACCACCGCGCTGAACACGGCCGCCGGGGGCTGATCCTCGGCGGGTGCCCTCACGAGCACGACCGCGGTCTTGGCCGCATCCGGACGTTTCGCGAAGTGTTCGGCGAGCATCGCCGGCCCAAGCAGGCCGGTGTCGCACCCGGTGAGCACGACCGAGGGCCGCTGCCCTGCGCAGGCGCGCAGCGCCGCCACGCCCGACGCCGCCTCGACGACGCGGTAGCGGGCCGCCAGCACCTTGGCGGCAAAGTCGCGAAACTGCGCGTCGGTGTCCACCACCACCGCCACACCGTCCGCCGCCTGCTGCGGCCCGCCCAGTGCCTTGGTCTGGCGCACGCGCGCGTTGGTCCTGGGCGCGAACCGGCGCAACCGCTCGGCCAGGAAGTCCCCTGAGAAGGGCTTGACGAAGAAGTCCTCGATGCCGAGGGCCAGCAGCGAGTCCAGCGCGCGGGGCGTCGCCACGCCCATGGCGATCACGGGCAGGTCGGAGTACTTGGGCGACCTTCGCAGGACGGTCACGACCTCGGCGGCGCCAAGCAGCCGCAAGGACATGTCGATGATCGCAAGGTCGGCATCTCGCTCCGTGAGCCGGTCCAGCGTCTCCAGGCCATCGGAGGCTTCGATGGTCTGCCACCCCATGGCCCGCAAGTGGCGGGTCAGGAGCTGCCTGGTGCCCCGGCTCTCGTCGGCGATGAGGACGGTCGGAAGCATGACTCGGCGAGCAGTGACTGCGACAGAATAATCGGCCTCACCTACGGGGCGCGAATGACCCTCGGGCGTCATTCGCGTGGCGGGATTCGGCGCCCGTCTGGCCGGCCCCCGGCCGCGGCGCCGAGCGGCGGCCACCGACGACGCGGTTTCGTCCCTGCGCCTTGGCCGCGTACAGTGCCGCATCGGCCACCTGGAGCAGCCGGTCGCCGTCGGTGGCGTCATCCGGAAAAGCCGCGACTCCCGCCGAGAACGTGGACCGGATGGCCGTGGCCGCCAGCGTCGCGATCGGCGAGCCCGCCCACTTCGAGCGGGCCTCGTCGAGGGCGGCCGTCAGGTCGGCGCCCGAGCTGTCGCCGCACACCACCACGAATTCCTCGCCCCCGTACCGGCAGATCGTGTCCGAGGCACGGAACCAGCGCGTGAGCATCGCGCCGAACGCCCGAAGGACGTCGTCGCCGGCCCCATGCCCCCAGGTGTCATTCAGGCTCTTGAAGTGGTCGAGATCGATGACGGCCAGCGCCAACGACGTGCAGGCGCGGCGCGCGACGGCGACGCGCTGTGCCAGCACCTCCTGCAGGTACCGGCGGTTGTGCAGACCGGTCAGGGGATCGCGATAGGTCAGGCCTTCCAGTCGCTCGCGGAGACGGAGATTGGCCAGGGGCAGCCCGAGCCAGTCCGCGACGGCGCCGATCGTGCGGCGCTGCTCCGGAGACGGGGGATCGCCGGACGCGGGATCGACTATCAGCATCCCGAGGGCAAGACCGTTGGCGACGAGGGGTGCGCAGCGGTCGGGCGCAATCGCGGCGCCGCCGGCATGCCTTCGGCGCGGCTGGGCGGCCGTGTGCGCGCCGACGGGCGTCATGTCGAGACTTGCCGATCGGAATCCGGCGGTGGCGACCGCCGTCCAGGACTCCGGCGCCTCTCCCCAGTCGACCAGGCGGTCCGCGGTTTCACCGGGCCCGTCGAGTACGAACACCGCGCCGCGCGTGTGTGGAAAGAGATGTTCGAGGTGCCGGCTCAGCGCGGGTCGAAGGTCCTCCCTCGACACCGGCGACTGGAGCAACTCGGACAGCGCGCGCAGTTGTCGACGACGCTCCAGCTCCTGCTCCAGCTCCCGCCGCGCCTGGCCGAGACCGTCGAGCAGCGCCTGAATCCGCGTGTGATCGCGGACGAAGGCCAGGGTCCGTGGCCGTCCGGACACCATCAGGCTTCCCAGGCCGATGTCGACCGGAACCAGGGTGCCGTCCCGTCGGAGGGCGCTCAGCCGGTCGGCGTCCCCCATCCTGCGCAGGTGCGGTGCGGCGTGAAATCGACGGCGATGCTCGGCGTGACGCTGTCGCACGTTCGCTGGCACCAGGCACTCCAGGGACCTTCCGACCAGCTCGCCCCGGGCATAGCCGAACAAGCGCTCCGCCTGCGTGTTGAGATATTGAATCGTTCCTCGATCGTCCAACATCACGACGGCGTCCGGCATGCTCTCAAAGAGGTGCGTGAGACTCGTGGCCTCGCCAGACAGCACGATGTCGGCGGTGGGGACGACGCTTCCTGGTGCCACGGCCGGGCCATGCGCTGTCGACGCCCCGGGGGCATCTGTGGAGCCCTGGGGCAGCGGTAGAGACGCCGACGACATCCGGACCATTGCCAGGGTATCGGCGCTGAGCGCCGCGCAGGGATGACGCCTGGCGGCCATCATGATGACGGCGGCCAGCCCGGGGCGGCTCGAGACTGACCAATCGCGGCTAGTGGCATGGCCCTGGCGTGGCAGGCGCAGGCGCGCGCGCCGTCCGAGACACCAGTCGGAGATGCACCCGGTCGCCGCGAGCCTGCGCACTTCCGCAATCTGGTGCTACGCTTCGTCCTGGACCTCCTCCACCCTGATGGCCGCGACCCCCCTCCCCTCCGGGCCGTCCGGCGCCGGCAGCGCTGCGGCGCAAGGCCGGGCGACGGGACGTGTGAAGATCCTCATTGTCGAAGACGACCTGACCGCCTCCGACACGATGGCGCGCGTGCTGGCGAGCAGGGGCTGGCTCGCCGAATGCGCCTCATCCGCCGTCGAAGCGCTGCGGCTGTCCAGGCGGGAGCGCTTCGACCTGGCCTTGGTGGACGTTGGACTCGGCGGCGAACTCGACGGCGTCGACGTGGCCGAGTGGCTCCAGCGCCTCTTCCATCTCCCGGCGGTGTTCGTCACCTCGACGATCGACGAGGACGTCCTGCGCAGGGCCAGTCGCCTGCGGCCGGCCGGCTATCTCGTCAAACCCGTCGAGCCCGAGCAGCTGTACTCGGCGGTCATGATGGTCTGCGCGGGAACCGAGGGCGCCGTCGCTCCCGGCGATGCCGCCCCCTCCGGGCAGGACCTGGTCTACTTGCGGCGAAAGCTCGACCAGATCAGGGATCTGGTGGACGAGGTGCAGGTGGCGCGCAGGGCGCGCCAGCGCCGCCCGGAGCGCCTGCCCTCCGGAATCGAGGAGCTGACCGCGCGAGAGTGGCAGATCATGCGGGACCTCGTCGAGATGCCGGACGTCGAGGCAATCGCCGAGCGGCGGCACCTGAGCGTGCACACCGTGCAGAACCATCTGAAGTCGGTGTTCCGGAAGCTCGAGGTGCATTCCACCGCGGAGCTGCTCAGCTTGCTGCTCTTCGACCGATAGCGCCGGATGCCCTGGACTGCCGCCCACAACCCATCGCCCGCCGTCCGGTGGGCCTGGTCCCTGCGAACGCGGGTCCTGGGACTCGTCGCGGTCATGGTCCTGCCCCTTGGCGCCCTTCTCGCGGTGGACCTCAACCAGCAGCGAACCCTGGCGCAGGAGCGGGCGAAGGCCGACGCGCTGGGGCAAGTGCATCGCGTGGCGATGGCGTACCGGGGGGTCTTCGAGCGGGGCCAGCACCTGGCGGCCGCCGTCGCCGCGTTGCCTGCCGTCGGGCGTGAGGACGGGCCGGAGGTAAACGACATTCTCGGCAGCCTGAGCCGCCGGTTCCCCGAGTTCCCGAACCTGCGCGTCAGCGGGATCGACGGTCGCATGCTCGCGAGCGCCATGCCCGACGCGCCCGCCTCGTCGAATGCCGGGCGGGAGTGGTTCGTCGCCGCGCTGGAGGCGCGCGACTACGCCATCAGCACGCCATTCGTAGGCGTCACGACCGGCCGGCTCGTGACGGTACTGGGGTATCCCATCGGGCGGCGCGGCGAGTCTCCCGCCGGGGTGGTGTCGGTGACGATGGAGATTTCCGATCTCTCGGACCTGGCGGCCGCGGCGGTCTCGCGGGGGTTCGTCGTGACGGTGATCGACCAACACGGCAACGTGCTGTCACGGGCGCCGGCGGGCCCGCACGGCGCGGCCGTCGGCAGCGCCGCCGACGCGGACTTCGTGCGTGCGGTCCGGCAGGGACCGCCGACCGGCGTGCTGGAAACAGCCGCCCTCGACGGCGAAGCGAGCGTCGTCGCCTACGAACTCCTGCCGTTGTCTGCCGCCGGTCCGCCCGTCGCCGTGACCGCCAGCAAGCCACGGCACGTCGTTCTCGCCCCCGTGGTGGGGCGGACGGCCGTGGCGGCCATCGCCTCGATGCTGTTCATGCTCGCAATCTCGGTGGTTGGCGCGCTCGGGGCCGACCGGTTGATCACGGCACCCGTGCAGGCGCTCGTCGCGGTGCAGAGACGCATCGCCGGGGGCGATCTGGGCGCCCGGCCTCCGGATTCGCTGCTGAGGGACGCAAGCGAGTTCGGCGAACTCGGACGCACGCTCGCGACGCTCGGTGAGCGCCTCCAGACCAAGGAGGCCGAACAGCTCGCGTCCGAGGCGCGCCTTCGGGCCATCCTGGACGCGTATCCCGGCATCGCCGTCCTCGTGTCGGCCGATCTCCGGATCGAGGAGTTCAACGCCACGCCGCTGGTCCGGATGGGCCTTGCGCGCGAGGACGTCGTCGGCCGCCACGTCGCCGACCTGCGGTGGGACCGCCCGCAGACCGGCGAGCACGCCCTGCGCCTCGTGCGCCGCGCCCTGGCGGGAGCCGTCGTGCACGAGGAGTCCGTCGGATCGTTGCGCGACTCGGGCCGGCGCATCGTCGACGTCCGGCTGTCGCCGATCCGGGACGCCGCCGGCGACGTGACGCACGTCGCGGTCTTCGGCGAGGACGTGACGGACACACGGTCGCTCGAGGAAGCCGCGCGCGAGAACGCGGCCAGGATGACGCTGGTGTTCAACACGTCGTCGGATCTCCAGATGCTGCACCGGGCCGACGAGCACTTCACCATCGAGGCCGTCAACTCGGCGATGCTCGAGATGGGCCGCCGGCACAACGCGACGGAGATTGACCCGGTCGGCATGCGGCGAGACGACTATTTGTCCACGCTCGGGCTGCTCCCCGACGTCATCGCCCGCGGCCGCGGGCGCCTCCAGCAGGCCGTGGCGACGAAGCAACGTCAGAACTACTCGGTGGAAGTCGTGCTCCCGGATGCCCAGGGCGTGCCCGAGCGGTTCAGCACCGAGGTGACGCTCTCGCCGCACTGCCCTGACGGCGGCGCGTGCACGCACGTGCTCTGGGCGGCCCGCGACGTCACCGCCCGGTGGCGGGCGGAGCGAGCGCTCCGGATCAGCGAGGAGCGGCTGCTCGAAGCGCAGCGCCTGGCCCACATCGGCAGTTGGGAAGTGGACCTGGCGACGGGCGCGCGGCACTGGTCCGACGAGGTGTTCCGCATCCTGGAGCTCGTGCCCGGCCAGCAGCCGCCCACTCGAGGGATGTTCCTGGGGCTCGTCCACCCCGGCGACCGACTGGCCGTGGCTGCCGCGTACGACGACGCGATCCGTGAACGCCGCCGGTACGCCGTCACGCACCGCCTGCGGTTTCCCGACGGCCGAGTGAAGTTCGTCGAGCAGCAGGCCGAGTTCGTGTACGGCGACGACTGGACGCCCCTCCTGGCTCGCGGTACCACGCAGGACATCACCGAGCGGGTGCAGGTGGCCGAGGCCCTCCGGCAGAGCGAGGCACGGCTGCTGCAGGCCCAGCGGATCGCGCAGATCGGCGACTGGACCCTGCAGGTCGCGTCCGGGCAGCTGACATGGTCGCAGGAGGTGTACCGCATCTTCGAGGTCGCGCCCGAATCGTTCACGCCGACCTACGAGGCGTTCCTGAGCGCCGTCCATCCCGGGGATCGCGAGCGCGTGGACCTGGCCTTCCGGCAGTCGTTGGCCTCCCGCGAACCCTATCGGATTCTGCACCGCCTGCAGCTGCCGTTCGGCCGCGTGAAGATCGTCGAGGAACAGGGCGAGACCACGTACGGGCCCGATGGCGCACCCGTGTGCTGCCGCGGCACGGTGCAGGACGTCACCGAGCGCATGCTCGTCGCCGAGGCGCTCCGGGTCAGCGAGGCCAGGCTGCGCCAGGCCGAGCTGCTCGCCGGATTCGGGCACTACCAGTGCGATGAGAGCGGCGGCGACCTGCAGTGTTCCGACGGGCTGAAGCGGCTCTTCGGGTTCGACGGCGCCGACGTGCGCACGCGGAGCCAGCTCGACGAGCGGATCCATCCGGCTGACCGGGAGCAGTGGCAGCGGGCGTTCGAGCGGGAGCACGGTACGTCCCAACCGTTCGACTGCACCTGCCGCGTCGTCGCACCTGGTACTCCGGTGCGCACGCTCCGCGCGCGCGGTGAGTTTCGCTTCGATCCGGTGGCGGGCCAGTTACGCTTCCTCGCCGCGATGATCGACGTGTCGGAGATCACGGAGGCCGAACGCCGGCTCGCCGAGTTGAACGAGACGCTCGAGCAACGCGTGACCCAGCGCACGCGGGAGCTCGAGTCGAGCAATCGCGAGCTCGAGTCGTTCAGCTATTCGGTGTCCCACGACCTGCGTGCGCCCCTGCGGGCCATCGAAGGCTTCACGCACGCCGTCCTCGAATCCGAGGCGCCGGGCCTGTCGCCGGACGGCCTCGCGCTGCTGCGCCGTGTCCAGGCGGCGGCCCGGCGCATGGCCGCGCTCATCGACGCCCTGCTCCGGCTGTCGCAGGTGTTCCGCGAGCCCCTGGTGGTCGTGCCGGTGGACGTCACCGCCATGACCCGCGGCATTGTCGATGAGCTGCTTCAAGCCGTCCCATTCCCGCCTCCGACCGTCGTCATCGCCGACGGCCTGGCCACGGTGGGTGATCCGCGACAGCTCCGTGTGGCGTTCACCAACCTGCTGGACAACGCGTTCAAGTTCTCGGCCCGCCAGGACCGCGCGATCGTCGAGGTCGGTTCGCGGGCGATCGACGGGCGCGAGGTGTTCTTCGTGCACGATAACGGGGTCGGGTTCGACATGGCCGATGCCGGCAAGCTGTTCCAGCCCTTCGAACGTCTGCGCACGGGCGGCGACTTCCCGGGCACGGGCATCGGCCTCGCCACCGTGCAGCGCGTGGCGCAGCGGCACGGCGGTTCGGCCTGGGCGGAGAGCCGCCCCGGGGAAGGTACGACCTTCTACCTGGCGCTCGGCGCCCTCGGGGCCGCGCGCGCATGACGCCCGCCGTGCTGCTCGTGGACGACGATCCGGACGACGGCGATCTCCTGCGCCTGGCGTTTCGCCGCCATGGTGCCTGCGCCGACCTGGCGGTCAGGGTCGACGGGGCCGAGGCCGGCGCCGTGCTCTCCGAGGCCGGCGCCAGGGGGGCGCTGCCGGCTGTCGTGCTGCTGGACCTGAAGCTGCGCGGGGCGGGCGGACTGGAGATCCTGGGCCGGATACGCGCCCAGGCGGCGACGGAGACGCTGCCCGTGGTGGTGATGACCTCATCGGTGGAACTGAAGGACGTGGAGAAGGCGTACGCCGCCGGGGCGAACGGCTACGTGCGCAAGCCCGACACGTTCGACGAACTCGTCGACGTCGTGGGCGCCATCCTGCAATTCTGGGTCTTCCGGAACGAACTGCCGGGCCGGCGCCCGCGGGCGGAGAGCCGATGATGGCGGCCATCCGCGTGCTCCTGGTCGAAGACGACGCCGACGACGCGGCGCTGCTCCAGGCGCACTTCGTCATGCAGCGCTGTCCGGCGTCGTTCACCCGCGTGGATGCCGCCGACGCGCTGGTGCGCGCGTTGGATGACGGATCGCATGATGTCGTCGTCTCCGATCACCGGCTGCCGGGGTTCTCCTCGCTCGACGCGCTGCGACTCGTTCGGTCGGGCCATCCCGACATGCCGTTCGTGATTCTCTCCGGCCAGATTGGGGAGGACCTGGCGGTCGAGGCACTGAAGGCGGGGGCCGACGACTACGTGATGAAGGACCGCCTGAGCCGGCTCGTGCCCGCCGTGCAGCGCGCGATCGCCGATCGGCGGTTGCGGCAAGCGCAACGTGAGAGCGCCGACGCGCTGCGCCTCGCCCAGGCGCACCTGCGCTGGCTCGTGGCGTCGAGCCCCGTCGTGGTCTACGAGGCCGACGCCACGCCGGCCCACGCGCTGCGGTTCATCACCGAGAACGTCCAGGCGCTCGGCGGGCGCGAGGCCGGCGGGCTCGTAGGCCGCCCCGGGGAGGAGTGGCGCGGCGTCCACCCCGACGATACGGCCGCCCTCGCCGTGGCACTCGAGCGGCTGTTGCGCACCGGACGGCCCGAGCGCCTCTGCTACCGATCGCGCCACATCGACGGGACGTATCGCTGGGTGCAGGACGACCTGCGGCTTGCGCCGGGAATCGACGGAGGCACGGCGGCGATCGTCGGCGGCCTGGTGGACGTGACCGAGCAGCGCGCGCTCCAGGAGCAGGCCGAGCGGGCGCAGCGGCTCGAGGCCATGGGCCAGGTGGCTGGCGGCGTCGCCCACGACTTCAACAACCTGCTGGCGGTGATCCTCGGCTGCAGCGAAGAGCTCCTGGCGGGCATGGGCACCGACGAACGGCACCTCGTCCCATTGCAGGCGGTCCGCCGCGCGGCGACGCGCGGAGCGGCGGTGGCGGCCAGATTGCTCGCGCTGTCCCGGCGTCAGGTATTGAAGCCACGCGTACGCGACCTCAACGACGTGGTACGCGACGTGGAGCCGCTGCTGCGCTCGGTCCTCAGCGCCCGGGTGTCCATTGACGTGGTATGCACCGCCACGCCGCGCATGGTCTGCGTCGATGACGCGCAGATGGAGCAGGTGATCCTGAACCTCGCGATCAACGCCCGGGACGCCACGCCGCGCGGCGGCGCCGTCACCGTCGCCGTCGGCGCGGACGCGCACGGCCGCCCGACCCTGACGGTGAGCGACACGGGCGCGGGCATCCCGCCCGATGTGCTCCCGCGCATCTTCGAGCCCTTCTTCACGACCAAGCCCCCTGGCGTCGGCACCGGCCTCGGACTGTCGATGGTGCACGGCGTGGTGACTCAGAGCGGCGGCGAGGTGACCGTGGCGAGCGATCCGGGCGTGGGCACGCGAGTGACCGTCGCGCTGCCCCTGGCCGCGGAGCCGCCCGCGGCGCCGGCCACGGAGGTGCCCGCGACCACACGTGCGCAGGGGGCCGCGTCGGTACTGCTGGTGGACGACGACGATCTCGTGCGCGATCTCGTCAGGCGTACCCTTTCTGCGGCCGGTCACCAGGTGGAGACCGCCTCGTGCGGGCTGGCCGCGTTGCGACCGCGGAGCGCCGGCCCGCCGCTGGATGTCCTGGTCACGGATCTGGCCATGCCCGGGCTCGGGGGCGTGGAACTGGCGAGGCGCCTCGCCGCCCGCCAGCCCGGCCTGAGGGTGCTGTTCATCTCAGGATGTCCCGAGGGCGAGCTTCCGCGCGATCTGCAGAGCGAGTTCCTGGCCAAGCCCTTCGAAATGGCCGACCTGCTGGCCGCGATGGCGCGACTGCTGGGCACAGGCGAAGAAGACGGCCCGGCGGCGCGGGAGGCCGGGTTGGCGCACCGCGTCACCGACGCAGGTCCAGATCCACCCGATTCTCGGCGCCGAGCCGGACCGTGATCGGGACGTCGCGCTCGCCGAGCGTCGGATGGCGGAGCGTGAGCTGATAGGTCCCGATCGGCAGCATCAAGCCGTCCACCGGCGTTGTTCCGAACCCGCGACCCGAGATCGACACCTCCGCCCAGGGCAGCACGTGGATGCTGAGCGGCGCGGTTTGCTGGCCGACGACGTGGGAGGTTTCTCGGCCCGCGGTGACAGCCACGGTCTCGGCGGACCGGTAGCCGAGGTCCTGGTTCACGAGCGTGAGCGTGTGCACGCCCGCGGCCATGCGCAGCGGGCCCCCGCCGCTCGAGCCCAGAAGGCGTCCATCCTCGTAGATCTCGACCGCGAACGGCACGTCGAACCGGATGTATCCCGGCAGGGCGGACGGCCCCGGGAGAGCCGCCGCCTCGCGGCCGGCGGTCGGCGGGGCCGGCTGCGGGGCCACGCCGGCCGCGTCCGGCCGCGGGGAAGGCGCTTCGAGCAGCACGTGGCGGGCCGCCGTCTCGCCGGCGGCGATCGTCGGCGTCAGCTCCGTGGCGACGCCGTTTCCGCCCGTTGCGACCACCGCGTGCTCGCCTGGCGGAAGGTCCACCGCCAGCGGGGTCGTGCCCGCGGCCACGCCGTCGACCACCACCGCGGCGCCCGGCGGCTGCGACGACAGCACGAGCGTGCCGTGCGGAGGCGTCGCGGCCACGCGGTCGGTCCTGCCGGCGGCCATCCAGGCCGCGGCCAGGGCGCCGGAGGCCGCCATCAGCCCGAGCACGAGCGCCACGCGGATGAACCGGCGCGGCCGTCGCCGGCGGACGAAGCTGTCCCGCTGCGCGTCGTCGGGCCGGCCGGGTGAACGATCGCGGAAGGTCAGGTGCGCGTCCAGGGCATCCGGGAGGCCGCCGTCCTCCCGATTCGCCTGGACCGGACCCGCGCGGCTCGCCCGTGGATCGCCGGCTGCCTCGACCAGCATCCCGTCGGATGGACCGAACCCCCACGGGTCATCCTCGCGGAGGTCGGCGCGGCGTGGCGGATGTGCGGACATGGCGGCCGGGCGCGGGGGAGACGGTTGCCTCGCTGGTCAGAACTGCAACCGGGGTGCCACCGCTGCACGCACCAGGGGCGCCTCACGGCTACCGGATCTCCGGGGCGTGCGGGCTGGAAATGCACGCCGACTGTATGGTGCTGAGACGCCGGTACGCCGCCGTGAATCGGCGGCCGGCACGGCCGCGATGGCCAAGGCGCGGCGTTTCGGAGTGGCGTCCTGCGGCGCCCGCGCCTACTTCACCGGGTGGCCCGCGGCATCGAGCACGGCGACCTCGATGTAGTAGAGGTCGGTCGCGGCCGTGAACGCGGCCCCGTCCGGATTCGGCATGACCTGCCAGTCCGTGGTCGGCGTCACCACCCTCCAACGTCCGGGGACGCCCACGCGCACGGGCATCGCGAAGCCGCGCTCGTCGGCGCGCCAGCGGTAGGCCACGGTGCCGGCCGCGGCGTCGAAGGTCAGCTCCAGGCGCGGCAGCGCGGCGCGCCGCAGGTACTGGTCGAAGATCGGCGTGAGGTCCTGGCGCAGTTGCCCGTTCACGAAGGCCACCAGGTCGTCGGTCAGGATGTTCTCGTACTTGAAGGTGGCGAAGATGTCGCGCACGAGCCGCCACCAGCGCGCGTCGTCGTCCACGACGCTCCGCAGAGTGTGCAGGAAGAGCGCGGCCTTGAAGTACATGTCCTGCGTCGGCGTGCGGTGGATGCCGCGCTGGGTGATCACGGGCTCCCGGTTGCCCACCTTGGGCTTGTAGCCGTTCACGTACTTCACCGCGTCCTCGTAGCCGAACAGCGCCTCCACGTAGACGCCCTCGAGGTACGTCGTCCACCCTTCCTGGATCCACATGTCCGACACGTCGGCCGCCGACACGGCGTTGCCGAACCACTCGTGCGCGCTCTCGTGGATGATGATGAAGTCGAACTTCAGGCTCACGCCGACGCCGGTCCAGTCGCGCTCCAGATACCCGTTGGCGAAGCGGTTGCCGTAGGTGACGGCGCTCTGGTGTTCCATCCCCGAGTAGGGCGCCTCAATCAGCTTGTAGCCGTCGTCGGGGAACGGGTACGGCCCGACGAAGCGCTGGAAGGCCTCGATCATGGGCCTCGCCTGCGCGAACTGCACCTTCGCCTTCTCGAGGCTGCCGGGCAGCACGAAGTAGTCGAGGGGCAGGGCGCCGAGCGTCTCGGAGAACTGCACGTAGGCCCCGATGTTCAGCGACACGTTGTAGGAGTTGATCGGGTAGTGCACGCGCCAGTCCCAGCGGGTGTAGCCGTCGCCGAGATCGGTCTTGCCCATGAAGCGGCCGTTGGAGACGTCCATCAGCCCGTTCGGCACGGCCACGCGGATGTCCATGCCCTCGGGCTCGTCGCGCCACTGGTCCTTGCTCGGCCACCACACGCTCGACCCCTCGCCCTCGTTGGCCGTGTTGATCCAGGGCCGGCCGGATGGGTCGGTCCGGAAGGCGAGGCCGCCGAAGCGTCCCTGCTCGCGCGGCCGGCCCGAGTAGGCGACCTCGATCGTGTGCGTGGTGCCGGCCCGCAGCGGCTGGGGGAAGTCCACGTAGAGCGTGTTGTGGACGCGCTCGTAGGTCAGCGACGTCGTGCCGAGCCGGATGGACGCCACCTGGAGGTCCTCGTAGAGCTCGAGCTGGATCCGGGTGTCGTCGCTCAGCATCCGGAACCGGATGGCGTTGGTGCCGCGGATGGACCTCGCCTGCGGGTCCACGCGCACGTCGAGGACGTAGTAGAGGAGGTCGTTGTTGGCGCGGTAGCGCCCGTACGCCCCGCGGAGCACGTCCGCCGGCGTGGGGGCCCGCATCGACGAGGGAGGCGGAGGCGCCGGGGGCTTCGGCTGGGCGCCGGCCGCCTGGACCGCCAGGACGAGCCACACCGCCGTCAGGGCGAGCAGGAGACGCACGCCGCATGATACCGGGCCCCTGCCCGCCGGCGGCGCCGGTTGGCCTACGATAGGCGCCATGATCGCCGTGCGCCATCGCCACGGGCTCGTCCCGGCGTTCGTCCTGCTGAGTCTGCTGTCGGCCTGCGGCGACCGCGGGCCCTCGCTGGCCGAGCGCGCGGCCGCGGCCCGCCAGGCGCAGGAAGCGGCCGACGCGAAGGCGCGCGAGGCCACGCGGGCGGAGCGCGAGGCGCGGCGCCTCGAGGCCCTCTGGCGGTACCAGGAGGCCGTGGTCGGCGGCGGGCCCCAGGTGACGGCCGCGATCTTCGCCACCGACGACGTGGACGCCGACGGGCAGGGCCCCCGGCCGGTGCAGCTGGTGTTCCGCGACCACGCCGAGTGGGGCCGCGCCGCCTATCTCGTGCTGCAGGCGGGCGACTTCGCGTGCCGTCCCCGCTGCGCCGTGGAGGTCACCGTCGACGGGGGCGCACCGGAGCGGCTGGCGGCGTCGCGGCCGGACACGGACGAGGCGATTGCGCTCTTCATCCGCGATGCGGCGGCGCTGTGGCGGCTGACCGGCGACGCGGCGCGGCTGGCGATCGCGTTCCCGGTGACGGCCGGTGGTACCCGGACCGCCGCGTTCGACGTGGTGGGGCTCGACGAGTCGAAGATGCCGGGATGGTAGTGGCGAGGTGCCTGCGATGATCCGAACGTTCCTGTTCCGTGCGGCCGCGGTGGCCGTCTGCACGGCCTCGCTCGCGCGTCCCGCGGACGCGCAGCACGTCGTCGGTCCCGGCGGCACCGGGGCGGTGCCCGACCCGGTGCCCCTGGACATCACCGGGCGCTTCCAGGCGAAGTTCGCCAGCGTCGGCGACGACATGTTCATCGGCGGCCAGCCGACCGAGCAGGCGCTGCGCGACCTGAAGGCGCAGGGGGTCACCACCGTGGTGAACCTCCGCATGCCCGAGGAGATGGCGCGCATCGGCTTCGACGAAGCCGCGCTCCTGAAGGACCTCGGCATGACGTACGTGCACCTGCCGATGAACGGGTCGGCGGCGAATCCCTACGGGCCCGAGGCCCTCGACCGGTTCGCGGCGGTCATGGCGTCGGCCCGGGGCAAGGTGCTGCTCCATTGCACCGTCGCCTGGCGCGCGAGCCATCTCTGGGCCGCGTATCTCATCCGCGATCGCCGGATGCCGGTCGACACGGCCCTGTCGCAGGCGCGCTCGATCAACCTGCGCGCGGACGCCCCGTTCGGCGCGCAGCACCCGATCGAAGGATTCCTCGGGCGCACGCTGCCCGAACTGCCGCGCCCCAAGCCCTGACGGCGCGTGGCGATGGCGCCGCGGACGCCGGCGCGCCGGTCGTCAGCCGGAGATGCGTCCGAGGGCGGTGGCCGCCGCCTTGCGCACCAGCGGCTCGCGATCGTCCGAGAGCACCTTGATGAGGGCCGGAATGGCCTCGGGGCTCTCGATGCGGCCGAGGGCGTGGGCCGCCTGGACGCGCACGCCCGTGTCGCCGTCGCCCAGCAGCCGCGTCAGGGCCGGCACGGCCGACGACGCTTCGAGGTTGCCCAGGGCCCAGGCGACGATACGCCGCATGCCGGGGTCCGCGTCGCCGGCCGCCTTCACGAGCGCCGGCACCGCCTCGTCGTGCTCGATCTTGCCGAGCGCCCAGGCCGCCGCCTTGCGCGCGCCCAGGTCGGTATCGTCCAGCCCGCGCCGCGCGTCGTCGCCGCCCGACGGCTTCTCGAAGTACCCGAGCGCGAGGAGCGCGGCCTCCCGCGTCCGGGGGTTCGCGCTGGCGAGTTCCTCGCGGAGCGCCGCACTCACGTCGGGGACGTCGAGCCGCCCGGCCAGGCGGGCCGCCGTCTGGCGTACGCACGCGTCCGGATCCGCCAGTCCGGCGGCCACGTCCGCGGTCTGGACCGCGTCCACGACGCCCGCGTCTACCCAGTCGAGCAGCCCGGCGCCATCGAACGACGCGGTGCCCGCGCCGAACGCCACCTGACTGCGGCGGGGGCCCCAGCGGGTGTCCAGGCTGCGCCCGACCAGGACGCAGACCACCGGATCCACGCCTCGCACCCGGGCCAGCAGGGCCGCGGCGCCCGGCGGCGCCGGTCCCGCGGGCGCCTGCGACGCGCCCGACGCTTCGCCCGCGGCTCCGGTCGCCCGCGAGACGATCAGCCCCAGTACGGCCGCGCCAGCCAGCGCGAGGACGTACTTCCCCCGTCCTGCCGGCCTCGGCGCGGGCCGCAGGGTGTGCTCGCTCTCGGTCATGGCGATCTCCGCTGAGTGTCAGTCGCCGTTCGGGCGCGGCCTGGGTTGCGGCCTCGGCTGGGGCTGCGGCTGCGGACGCGGACTGGGCCAGCGCATGCCTCCGCGGCCCATCGCCTGCGCCGCCATCTTGCGCACCTCGGGATCCGGATCCTTCAGCATCGCGGCCAGCGCGTCGTACGCCGCCTCGTCACCGAGCGCCACGAGCGCCCGCAGGGCGCCGGTCTTCACCTGCCGGTCGGCATCGGCGAGCGCGCCCCGGAGCGCGGCCGCGGCGTTCGGGTCTTCGATCTGTCCCAGGGCCCAGACGACGGTGCGCCGCATCTCGACGTCGTCGTCCTTCACGGCCTCCAGCAGCTGCGGCGGCGCGGGCCGCCGCTCGATCTGGCCGAGCGCCCACGCGGCTTGACGGCGGACGCCGGGCGAGGCGTCCTTCAGCGCCGCGCCGAGCGCCGGGATGGCGGCGGCATCCTCGATCTGCCCCAGGGCCCACGCCGCCTGCCGGCGGACGTCGGCCGAGGCATCCTGCTGCAGCATGCGCGTCAGCGGCTCGACCGCGCGGCTGCTCTCGATCTGCCCCAGCGCCCACGCCACCTGCTTGCGCGTGCCGGCCGAGCTGTCGTTCGCCATCGTGAGCAGCGGATCGACCGCCTCGGGCACCTCGATCTGGCCGAGCGCCCACACGGCCTGTTCGCGCACGGCTTCGTCCGCGTCCTTGAGCGCGGCGGCGACCGCCGGGACGGCCGCGCGATCCTCGATCTGCCCGAGCGCCCACACGGCCATCTTGCGGATGCGGGCGTCGGCGTCGCCCAGGGCCGCCGTCAGGGCCGGCACGGCGCGCGCGTCCTCGATCTGCCCGAGCGCCCACACGGACTGCGACCGCACCTCCTGGTCGGCGTCCTTCATGGCCGCCGTGAGGGCATCGATGGCCGTGGCGCTCTCGATCTGGCCGAGGGCCCAGGCGGCCGTGCGCCGCACTTCTACGTCCGCGTCCTTGGCGAGCGCCGCGCTCAGGGCGGGCACCGCCCGGCTGTCCTCGATCTGGCCCAGGGCCCAGCCGGCGGTCCGGCGCGTCCCGGCATCCTCGTCCTGCTGCAGCGTCCGGGCGAGCGCATCCACGGCGCGCGCATCCTCCTGATTGCCGAGCGCCTGCGCGGCGTTCTTCCGGACGTCGACCTCGCTGTCGCCCAGCGCGCCAATCAGGGCGTCGAGCATCGCCGGGCTGCTCGACGACTGGGTCTCGCCGGTCGCGCGATCGACGGCGTCGCGAATCGTCCGCTCCACCGCCGTGTCCGGCAGCGCGCCGCTCACGGCGTCGATCGCGGCCGCGTGCCCGGCGTCCGCCTCCGTCGCGGCCGGCGGCGCGGCCGCCGTGCCGTCCTGCCCGGACGTCGCGACGAGCGCCTCCGCGGCGCGGGGGGCCGTGCGGACCGGCGTGACGGCGGCGAGCGGCACGACGATGAGCGCGATGATGGCCGTCAGCGCCACGGCCTGGCCGCGGGTCAGGCCGTTCCTGTCGAGCCCGGGCTCGAGGATGGCGAGCAGCCGGCCCTCGAAGGTGGATCGCTGGGCCATGGGCAGCGCGGCGGTGGGCGTGTGCAGGCGTCCGATCGTCCGCACCATGTCGAGCAGGTGCTCGGCGTAGGTGGACGCGCGCATCCCCGCGCGCAGCACCCAGTCGTCGCAGGCGCGCTCCGCCTCGGCGCGCAGGCGCCGGGCGGCCATCCAGACGAGCGGGTTGAACCAGTAGACGGCGCACGCCACCTGCGTCACGAGCTGCGTGAGCGAGTCCAGGCGATGGACGTGAGCCAGCTCGTGCAGCATCACGATGCGGCGGCGGTCCTCGGGCCACTCGTCGGCGTCGGCCGGCAGCAGCACGACCGGGCGCAGGACGCCGAACGTCATGGGCGTGGCCGCCCGCGCGCTCTTGAGGAGCCGCACGGGATGGCCGAGGCCCACGGCGAAGGACATGGTCTCGTTCAGGCTGGCCCACTCGACGGCATCGAGCGGGGTCGAATGCCGGGCGTACCAGCGCGCGACCAGGAGACCCGCGCCGAGGCGGGCCAGCACCGTCAGGACGCCCGCCAGCCAGATGGCGCCGAACCACACCGGCAGGCGCGATCCCCACGAGTCGGCCGGCGCGGGGATGGACGCGGCCGCGGCTGGCGCATCCGGCGCCTCACCGGCCGTGGCCGGGACGGCCGCCGGCGGCGTGTCGAGGGATCGAGCGCGGAGCGGCGCCGGCACGGGACCCGAACCGCGCCGGATCGCGCCGGCGTCGACGCGAGTTTCCGGCACGACGCGCGCGGTCGCCAGGGCCGGGAGCGCCGGAACCTCCCACTGGAACGGCTGCACCAGCGTGACCACCGGCAAGGCCAGCAGGCCCAGCAGGCCCAGCTGCCACGCCAGGTGCCGCGACGCGGCCGAGCCTCGTTTCAGGCACAGCGCACCGAGGGCCGCCAGCCCGAGGAGGGCGGAGCCCTTCACCGCGGATCCGAGCAGCACGGACAGGACGGCCGTCGCACCCATCGCTACCTCCCCTCCCGCTCGGCCTGCCGAATACGCGCGGCGAGCTTGTCGAGTTCCGACGACGAGAGCTTGGCCTCGTCGAGCTGTACGAGCGCCATCACGGCGGCTTCCACCGAGCCGCCGAAGAAGGTGCCCAGCACGTGCGACAGGGCCGCGGTCTTGGCCGTCTCCTGGGGCACCGTCGGCACGTAGACGTACCGCTGGCCGTCCTGGCGGTGGCCCACGTGGCCCTTCTCCTCGAGCACCCGCAGCGTCGCCCGGACGGCCGAGTAGCTCGGCGGGTCGGGGATGCGGTCGAGCACCTCGCCGACAGTGGCTTCCCCCACCTGGTAGAGCACGTTCATGATCTGGCGCTCGCGCTTGCTCAATTCCTGGGCGGGACTCATCCGGACGCTCCCTTTCGACGGCCACTACCTGGGCTGCTGCTTTTCTAGCAGCAATGTGCTGGAATTCTAGCAGTGGCCGTCGCGCTGTCAAGCCCCGGCGTTCCAACAGTTGGGACGAGACGTGGGCCGGGAGATCCGGCTGGCCAGCGAGGGGACGAACGGGAGAGACGAGGCGAGGGAGGCCGGGCGGCCTCCCTCGTGCGCCGCGGCGCGCCCTACCAGGAGAAGCGGGCGCCCAGGCGCAGGGAGAAGGGCGCCTGGAACTGCTGCCCCGACACGTTCTGCGACGTCGGCGTGCCGTAGTCCGGATTGAGCACGCCGAAGCTCTGCTCGATGGCGGCGTTGTAGTCGGTCACCTTGCGCGCGTTGAGCACGTTGAAGGCGTCGGCGAGCAGCGTGACGCGGCGCGTCCCGAACGTGAGGGCGTAGCTGGCCTGCACGTCGAGCTGCGTCTCGAACGGCGTCCGGGTCTTGAAGCCGTCCACGGTGTCGAAGCCCTCGCCGCGCGGCGTGAGCGGGATCTCGCTGTCGTTGTTGTAGGGCGCCAGCGCGGCCAGGGCGGTGAGCGGCTTGCCCGACGACATGTTCACGCCCGCGCCGACGGCGAAGCCGCCGCGGAACGCGTAGTTGCCGTACAGCTTGATCTGGTGCGGTCGATCGAGCGGCAGCGGCCCTTCACCCAGCTTGCCCAGGTAGCGGATGTCCCCGAGGTAGCCGAACTGCGCGCCGCCGATGGTCGTGTACGACGGGTCGCTGGTCGGGAAGTCGTACAGGGACGTGATGCCCGGATCGGACTGCCCGTTGTCCTCGCGGTAGAAGCCCTCGAAGTTGCCGAAGAGCCTCGACCAGCGATAGCTGGCCAGCGCCGACCAGTTGTTCGAGAAGCGCCGGTCGACCGTGAACTCCACCGCGTCGTAGACATGCTTCGGATCCTCGAAGCTGGCGCCGAGTTCGGGGTAGCGAGTGGGGAAGTTGTGGTCGGGATTCGTGAGGATGTACTCCACCGAGCCGAGGCCGGGCAGGCCCAGGTCGTAGGCGACGACCGGGGCGTCGGCGATGTCCTCCAGAACGCGCCCCACGTTGCGGTGGATGTAGCGCACGCCCACGTTCGTGTTCGGCAGCGCCTCGTACTCGAAGCCCGCCACGAACTCGTCCTGGTACGACAGCTTGGCGTCGGGGTCGATCTGGTCGGCGCCGACACCCGACAGGACGAAGTGGTTGGTCTGTCCGCCTGCCAGCGTGCCCTGGGGCACGGGGCGGGTCAGCTGCGCGTCGAAATAGTCGATGCGGCTGGCGCCTTCGTCTCCCGAGAGGGCCCGGGCCGCCAGGTCGTTCGGGATGCGCGCGTAGTAGCGGCCGTAGTTGCCGTACAGCTTGCTGCGGCCGCCGCCGAGCACGTCGAACACGACGCCGATGCGCGGCGCCCAGTTGTTCTTGAGGGCGAAGTCACCGAGCTCGCGGCCGTCCAGCGTGGTCAGGGTGTCGAAGGTGCCGACCAGCGTCTGCTGCTCGTAGCGGAGTCCCGCGTTCACCGTCAGCCGATCGCCCACGCGCCAGCTGTCCTGGGCGAAGGCCGCCCAGTACTCCTGCGTCGTGACGCGGCCGGAGTTGAAGTTCGCGCGGGTGACGCGCCAGATGCGGCCGTACGCCGGGTCGCTGAGCACGCTCACCTGCGCGCCCGTCGCCGTCTCGCGGCCGTCGGGCGCGACGAAGGTCGGCCCCGTGCGCTGGTTGACCTGCGAGTACTCGACGTTCTCGAACAGGCCGCCCACCTTGATCTCGTGCCGGCCCTGGATCAGCGTGAACTTGCCGACGTACTGCTCGTTCGTGCTCTCGTTGCCCTTCTCGTAGAACCCGATGCCGCCGGTGATGAGGTTGGGCACGACCGTGGTGTCGGTCACCCGCCACTCGTTGACGCTGGGCGTCTCGGCGATGCGGTTGAAGGCGCGGCCGACGCTGCCCTCGAAGAGGAGGTTCGAGCCGAAGACGCCGTCGTAGCGCAGCGTCTGGTTGTGGCCGCCGAACTCCACCTCGCTGAACGACGAGGTGTCGTCCACGAGCAGGGAGGACGTGCGCTGCGGCCCGTTCTTGCCCGTGGCGGGATCGCCGAAGAACGAGGCGTCGAAGCGGTGGGCCGGGGCGGCCTGCCACGTCAGCTTGCCCGAGTACGCCAGGAACGTACGGTCGCGGTCCACCTCGCCGAGGCTCCGGAGCGGGAAGTCGTCGGGCGCGATGAAGGTCCGCGTCTCCCAGGCAGGGTTGATGGCGGCGAACCCGAACAGCCTGTTCCGCAGGAGCGGAAAACCGGCCTCGATCCCGACGTCCGATCGCTGGGTGTGCAGCGTGTTCACGGTGCCGTTGGCCGACTGGTAGGTCTTCCACGCGCCCTCGAGCGCCTGCGGCTGCGAGTAGCCGAACACCGAGCCGCTGATGCGGTTGCTGCCGCTCTTGGTGACCACGTTCACGACGCCGCCCAGCGACTGGCCGAACTCGGCCTGGTAGCCCCCCGTCTTCACCTGGACTTCCTTGATGAAGTCGAACGGCGTCGCGCTGCCGAGCGACCCGAACACGATCGAGTACGAGCCGACCGCGCCGTACCCCGTGTTCGTGATGTTGACGCCGTCGACGACGTACAGGTTGTCGAGGCCGGATCCGCCGGACACCGACGGGTTCGCGCGCCCGGCCGAGCCGCTGCTGCTGACGCCGGGCGCCAGGTACAACGTGTCGGTGAAGCGCCGGCCCACGGGCACCGTCGACAGCAGGTCGCTCGAGATCACGGCGCCGGTGGTCGTGGACTTCGTGTCCACGATGGACGAGGTGCCCACGACCTGCACGGTCTCGGTGAGCCCGCCCACCTCCAGGCTGAGCGTCAGGGTGGTGGTCTGCCCCAGGCTCACGCTGATGCCCCGGCGCTCGACCGCCTTGAAGCCCTGCAGTTCCGCGCGCACTTCGTACGTGCCCGGCGTGAGAAACGAGGCCCGGAACATGCCTTCCGCGTCGGTCACGAAGGCCTTGCTGCCTTGGGGGCCTGTGACGGTCACGGACGCGCCCGGCAGCGCGAGCCCCTGCGCATCGACGAGCTTGCCGCTCAGCGTCCCGGTGGTTTCCTGCGCCGACGCGGTCGTGCTCAGAACCAGCCCGAGCGCCACCAGCACTGCACTCACACGAATGCTCATCAGTCACCTCCCACGGTGTGATCCCCGTCACCATTCCAACGGGGCGAACCCGATGGCGGATGTCGTGGAAGGTTCGTGCCAGGCCCGGCGTCCGCCGTCCGGGGGGGCAATCGGCGGCGCGCGCTGGGACGAACGGCGGCGGCGGCCGAATGTACAAGAATCCGCGCCACGCGATCGACTGAGATGAACAGCCGCAGCTCATCGGCACGCGCGGCGTGGCGAGCGCCGGCAGGACGCCGCGAACGGCCGGGCGATCGCGACGAGCTTCGTCCGTCCACGCGGATGCTGGGCCGGATCGAGGCGCCCGGCGTCCGGCGCCACGCTTCACGCACCGGTCTCGCGCCGGGCGCGCGAGGGCCGGGCTGCTGCCCCGCTGGGACGAGCCCGGTGTCGACACGCGTGGAGACGGTGACGCAGGGCGGCGGGGCGACAGCGTGGGGCGAGGCGTCGTCGACCGGCTGGGCGGCGGCGTTGTCGTCCCACGTGCGGACACTCCCATCCGCGGGCGGACGCCGGCGGGTGGGCCGGGGATCCGCGATCGCGGGAATTCCGGCCGAAAGTCGGCGGAGTTGAGGGGACGACGCCAGGTACCGGCTGGCACGGCGTTCGCTCCCGCCGGGCGCATGCTGCAGGATCTTCGCTACGCGGTGCGCACGCTCGCCCGCGCGCCCGGCTTCACGGCGGTCGTCGTGCTGACGCTCGCTCTCGGCATCGGCGCCAACACGGCGATCTTCACGCTGCTCGACCAGGTGGTGCTCAGGCCCCTGCCGGTCGCGCCGGCCCGGGCGCTCGTGCAACTGGATGGGCCGGGCGCCTTCATGGGCTACACGGAGCTCGATCGCGCGTTCTCGTACCCGATGTACCGCGATCTCGAGGCCGGGTCCGGCGAGGCGCTGCAGGCGCTCGTCGCCCGCGGGCCCGCCAGCGTCACGTTCCGCGCCGGCGAGGACAGCGAGCGGATCGTCGCCGAACTCGTGTCCGGCAACCTGTTTCCTGCGCTCGGCATCAGCCCGGCCGTCGGCCGGCTCTTCACACCCGAGGACGACGTCACGCCCGGCGGCCACCCGTTCGTCGTGCTGAGCGACAGCTTCTGGCGCCGCCGCTTCGACGCGGACCCGCGCGTGGTCGGCGAGGCCGTGGTCGTGAACTCCACGCCGATGACCGTGATCGGCGTGGCGCCGCCCGGGGTCACGGGGCTCCTGGCCAACGAGCAGCCCGCGATCTTCGTGCCGCTCACGATGAAGCTCGAGATGGAGCCCACCGGACAGCCCGTGACCGACCGCCGCTTCCGGTGGCTGAACATCGTCGGCATCCTGCGGCCCGGCGTCACGCCCGCCGCGGCCAAGGCCGCCCTCGACGTCCGCTACCAGCAGGTCAACCTGGGCGAGCTCGCGTCGGAGCCGCGCTTCGCCCAGGCCTCCGAGAACTTCCGGAGGCAGTTCGCGGCCAAGACGCTCGTGGTCCGCGACGCGTCGCGCGGCCTCTCGGATGTGCGCGGCGCACTCGGCACCCCCGTTGTCGTGCTGATGGGCATGGTGGGCCTCGTGCTCCTGATTGCGTGCGCCAATGTCGCGAACCTGATGCTGGCGCGCGCGACCGGCCGGCAGCGCGAGATGAGCGTGCGGCTGGCGCTCGGCGCCGACCGGTGGCGCCTGGTGCGGCAGACCCTGGTCGAGAGCGCGGTGGTGGCCGCCCTCGGAGGCGCCGCCGGCGCGCTCGCGGCCGTGTGGCTGGGGGACGCCCTGCTCAACGTGCTGCCGCTCGATCCGTCGGTCACGCTCACGACATCGCCGGACCTCCGCGTCGTCGCCTTCACGCTGACGGCCACGGTCCTCACGGTGGTGCTCTTCGGGCTCGCGCCGGCCCTCCGTGGCTCCGCGTTCGACGTGAACCGCGCGCTGAAGGAGGAGGCCTCGGCCGCCGGCGGGGGCGTGCAGCACGCGCGGCTCCGCCGCTCGCTGGTCGTGGCGCAGGTGGCCCTGTCCACGCTCCTCGTCGCGGGCGCCGGCCTGTTCGTCCGGAGTCTCGTGAACCTGCAGCGGCTCGGCCCGGGCTTCGACACCGATCACCTCGTGACCTTCTCGCTGGATCCGTCGCTCTCGTCGCGATCGCAGACCGCCATCAAGCAGCTCTTCGGCCGGCTCCAGGCGGATCTGGCCGGCCAGCCGGGCGTGACCTCGGTGTCGATGTCCGACGTGGGCGTGCTGACGGGCAACCGATCGGCGCGGACGATCCGCGTCCAGGGGTACGAGGCCCGGCAGGGCGAGGACATGAACCCGTGGACGCTCGCCGTGGGCCCGCGCTTCTTCGCCACCCTCGGCGTGCCGCTCGTGGCGGGCCGCGACTTCACCGAACGCGACGCCGAGGGCGCGCCGTTCGTGGCCATCGTGAACGAGACGTTCGCCCGCTACTACTTCGGCGGGGAGAATCCGATCGGCCGCCGCATCGGCTTCTCGGCCTACGACGACCCGGCGCGGATGGAGATCGTCGGGGTCGTGAAGGACACGAACTACTCGCAGATCCGCCCGGGCGAGGCCGGCGAGAGCGACGGGCTCCGGGCCTCCACCGACGGTGTGCCCCGCATCGTCTACACGCCGTACGCGCAGGAGGAGGCCTTGGCCGAGATGACCTACTACCTGCGCACGACGGCGGCCGCAGCCCCCGGCGTCCCGGCGCTGGCGCGCGAGGCCGTCGCCCGCATCGACCGGGGCCTGCCGATCTTCCGAATGACGACGATGGCGACGACGGTGGCCCGATCGCTGGCCGTCGAGCGCATGCTGGCGCTCCTCTCGATGCTCTTCGGCGGCCTGGCGACGGTGCTCGCGGCCATCGGTCTGTACGGCGTGATGAGCTATGCCGTCATCCGGCGGACGCGCGAGATCGGCATTCGCATCGCGCTCGGCGCCGGCTCCGGCGACGTGCTCACGATGGTGCTGCGGGAGGTCGGCCTCCTGACGGCGATCGGCATCGCCGTCGGCCTGCCCGGTGCGTACGCGCTGGGCCGCGCGGCCCGGGCGCAGCTCTTCGGGCTCACGCCGCTGGATCCGCCCTCGCTCGTTGGCGCGGCGGTGCTCCTCGCCGTGGTCGGCGCGCTGGCCGGCTACCTGCCGGCGCGCCGGGCCGCTTCGACCGAGCCGCTGCTCGCCTTGCGCACCGAGTAGGCCCCGCGGCGCCGCCGATCCGACGGCAGCCGCGGGGCGCCGGTTCCGGCCCTACCGCGAGCGAGGCTGGCTGGTGGGCGGCACCAGGCCCTTCTGGCGCAGGTAGATCGTGAGCTTGCCGTATTCGCGCTCCGTGTGCGAGGCCAGGAGCATCACCAGCATCCCGGCCGGCAGATCGCGGACGGCGATTGTCGTGCCGTCGATGAGGGCGCCGCCGCCGAACGCGCGCGGCGCCGGCAGCATCGCGTCGGTGAGGGTCGAGAGCGCCGCCCGGCACGCCGCGTTGGCGGCCTTCAGCGCGTCGAGGAGCGCGGCCTTGCCGTGCACGCCCGTCTCCACCTCGGTGCCGACCGGCTGCCGGGCGCCGGCGATGGCCGAACAGAACGCGCGGTTGCTGTCGGCGACGTGTGCGACGAGGCGGCCGAACGGGCGGGCACCCGCGGCCGGGACCAGCCCGTAATCGCCGGGCGGCATGAGCTCCGCGGCGGCCTCCACGCTGGACAGGCGATCCTCCGCGACGGCGGACATGGCCGCGATGAGCGAGGGGGCGGGCTGGGCCGCAGCCGCCGCCGCGGCCGTGAGCACGACGAGGCACGCGAGCCACGTGCGCGCGCAGAGGATCACTGGCACGCGACCGTGAGAGCGGAGCGCGATGACGGCGGCCACGATCAGATCGCTCCCGGAAGGCCCACCACGCGGCGGGCGAGTGCAATCTGGCCGATGTGGTAGGTCTCGTGGCAGAGCAGTTGCGCGAGACCCCTGGCCAGATCGGCGGGCAGTGCGTCGACGGCGCCCAGCGCCTCCGCCAACCGCGCGTGGCTCGTCTCATACGCCTCCAGGACGGCCGCCCACGGCTTGTCGACGCGCGCCGGCAGGTCGCGCGACGTGCCCTGGAACCCGCTGGCCTCGCCCTCGGCCCAGACCGGGGCCGCGCCCAGCATCTTCAACATCGCCTGCCGCCAGTAGACGACGTGGCCCAGCGACCACGCGATCGGGTTGCCGGCGCCGGGCGCGGTGGTCGCCAGGGCGTCGGTCACGCCGTCGAGGTTCCTGGACAGCAGGCCGTGGTTCATGCCCGAGAGCGTGCGCAGTTCGGTGACGGCCGCGAGAGCGGGTGCGACTGACGTGGACATGGTGTCTCCCGTGAAGGGCCGCGCCGGCTCGCGGCGTTCGAGGGATGCCGGTTCACGAGAGAGGTTTGCCGCGGCCCCAAATCCTGTGACACCGTGAGGCGCACCGTGGGGGATCGCGACGCCGGGCGGGCCGTTGTCACAACTCCGGGGCCCGCGGCAAAGTCACCGGAGGGAGATGTCAGGTCCATCGAGGCGCGCGACTTGATGCTGGCGTATCAGGGGGGCTCCGTGGAGGCGTTCCGCGATCTGTACGGCCTGCTGGCGCCGTCGCTCGGCCGCTATCTTCGCTACCTCACCAGGCGGCGGGACGTCGCGGACGACCTGCTCCAGGAGACGTTCCTGCAGTTGCACCGCTCGCGCGCCGCCTACGACCCGGCCCTGCCGCTGGCGCCGTGGGTGTTCGGCCTCGCGCGCAACGTGTTCCTGATGCACCGTCGGCGCGCGTCGCGCTTCGCGGCCGTGCACGACGCGAGCGGGCAGGTGCCGGAGGTGCCCGTGCCGCCGGAGGCCGAGGCCTGGGCCCAGCGCGATCGCCTCCAGCGCGCCGTCGCGGCCCTCGACACCGATCAGGCGGAGCCGCTGCTGCTGCATCACGTGTGGGGATTCTCCTTCGAGGAGATCGCGGGGATGACGGGGCTGACGTCGGCGGCCGCGCGCGCCCGGTCCAGCCGGGCGATGGCCGTGCTGCGCCGGACGCTCGCGCCGGAGGAGGGCGCGTCATGAGCGCGGGCCCGGCGCCGCCGCCCGACCTGCTCGCGGCCGTGCAGCGGGACCTCGCGCCCGTCGCGCCGAGGCGCCTGGGCCGCGGCCTGATGCTCTGGACCCCGCTGGCGATCCTCGCGTGTGCCGGGCTGCCGGTGGTCGTCGGGATCAGGGCCGATGCGGCGGTCCTCGGGCGGTGGTGGACGTGGGGGGCCTCGGCCGTGCAACTCGCGGCGGCGCTCTGGTTCGTGTGGGCGGGCGCCCGCGAGAGCCGTCCGGGCCGGCGGCTGCCGGTGACCGCGCTCGCGGCCGCCCTCATCGGCGCGGCGCTGCTGGTCCTGGCGCTCACGGCCGCGACCTTCCGGGTGAGCCCCACCGTTCTGGGCGACGCGCTCTTGCCGTGGAGGGCCGGCTCGTTCTGCTTCAAGGGCAGCGTGGCCGTCGGCGCGCCGCTGCTGATCGTCGCGGCCGGCTGGCTCGGGCGGGCCCTGCCCGGCGCGCCCTGGCTCGCCGGGGCGCTCTTCGGCGGCGGTGCGGGCCTGGCCGCCGACGCCACCTGGCGGCTGCTGTGTCCGGTGTCCGATCCGTGGCACGTGCTGGCCAGTCACGGCGGCGCGGTGCTGACGACGGCGGTCCTCGGCGCCGTCCTTGCCGAGGTCGTGGCGCGGTGGCGCGTCGCCCGGCGGGGGTGACGCGGACACGCGAGCCGGGTCAGATCGCCACGTGGCCGCTCATCACGGGCACCGCATGTCCTGCGACGCGCACGGCCGTGAGCCGGCCGCCGGCGACATCGGCTTCGAGCACGAGGTCCGACGGCCGCGCCATCTCGTACCCCTGTTCCAGCCGCCACCGGTGCGTCCCGTCTCCGGGCGCCTCCGAGATCAGGAGCTGCGCGGCCAGGAGCGCCGTGGCCGATCCCGTGGCCGGATCCTCGGGCGTGAGCGCCGACGGCGCGAACATCCGCGCGCGATAGGCCGTGTCCGGATGGTCGCCCCCGCGCGTGTAGCAGTAGCCGGCGTCGGTGCCCACCGCGTCGACGAGCGCCGACCAGTGAGGCTCGATCGGCCGTGCGCGGACCAGCGCATCGCGCGTGGCGAGCGGCAGGTGCAGGAAGCGCGGCCCGCCCTCGAACGCCCGCGGGGCGTGGCCGTCGAACCCGATGTCCGAGGGGCTGAGTCCAAGGGCGCGCGCGACGAAGGCGGCGTCCACGCCGGGCGCCGGCACCTCGACGGGGACGACCGGCGCCGTGAACATCGCGTGCGGGTGGCCGTCGCGCAAGGTGACCTGCACGGGCACCAGGCCCGCGCGCTCCTCCAGCGTGATCGTGACGTCCAACGGGTCGTCCGGCGCGCGGCCCAGCGTCGCCAGGAGGATCGCGCAGCCGATGGTGGGATGTCCGGCAAACGGGATCTCGCCGTTCGGAAAGAAGATGCGCACCTTCGCCGTGTGCGCCGCGTCCTCGGGCGCCTGGACGAAGATTGTCTCGGACAGGTTGAACTCGCGCGCCACCTGCTGCATCTGGGCGTCGGAGAGCCCGTCGGCCTCGAGCACGACGGCCAGGGGGTTTCCCGCGTAGCGGCGGGTGGTGAAGACGTCGAGCGTGTGGAAGGGGAGGCGCATGGGACGGGGCGTCACTGCGCCGTCATCGATTGCACCTGGATCGTGCCCGTCGCCGCGTCGAGCGTGCCCACGACACGGACGCGCTGGCCCGCGAGCGGCCGCGGCATGGCCTGGTTGCTGAGCTTGTACACGTTCTCGCCGTCCACCAGTACGAACGCCGCGTCGTGTGCCTCGGCGCACGCGCGCGCGCAGTCCCCGTCGGTCGGGCCCATCTGCATGCCGGCGTGTCCGCCCACCGCGCACAGTTCGTCGGTGACGACGCCCGTGAACGTGCGCGGCTCCTGGGCCGCACCGAGCGGCGCGGCCGCGAGGACGAGGACGAGGAGTCCGGTGCGCCGCCAGGGGGCGGCTGTCGGCTGTCGGCGGGTGGTCATGGTGGACGTCCTCAGCGGGGATCGTAGGTGGTGACGCTCTGGCCCTGCAGGTACTTGTCGAACCACCGGAGGATGTGCTGCAGGCGCTCCACCCGGTGGCGCGGCTTGCCCGACCGCGACAGCTCGTGGGTCTCGCCGGGCACGCGCACCATCACCGTGGGCACCTTCAGGTACTTCAGCGCCCGGAACATCATCTCGCCGCCGTCGGCCGGCGGCGTCCGCAGGTCCTCGTCGCCGTCGATGAGCATCAGCGGCGTCTTCACCCGGGCGACGTAGGTGATGGGCGAGCGGGCCGTGTAGTCGGCCGGATCCTCCCACGGCGCCTTCCGGAACCACGAGGGCGTGAACTGCGCGAAGTCGGCCGTGTACCAGAAGCCCGACCAGTCCGCGATCGATCGCATGGACACGGCCGCCGCGAAGCGCGGGGTCTGCGTGATCGTCCAGTTGGTGAGCAGGCCGCCGCCGCTCCCGCCGATGACGCCCATCCGCGCCGGATCGACGTACCCGCGCTTCACCACCTCGTCCACGCCCGCCATCAGGTCCTTGTAGTCGTCGCCCGGGTAGTGGAACTGGATGACGTTGCCGAATGCCTGCCCGTAGTTGCTGCTGCCGCGCGGGTTCGGCAGGAGCACCACGTAGCCGCGGGCGGCCATCCACTGGAACTCGTGCGTGAAGACGTTGCCGTAGGCCGAGTGCGGGCCGCCGTGGATCTGCAGGATGAACGGGTACTTCTTCGTCCGGTCGAAGTCCGGCGGGTGCAGCAGCCAGCCCTGGATGCGCGTGCCGTCGAAGCTCGTCCACGAGATCGCCTCGGGCTCGCTCATCCGGAGCTGGCCGAAGAGCGCGTCGTTCACGTGCGTGATCTGGCGCGCGCTCCGCGTGCCGGCCGCCGTGTCGAGGACGAAGAGATCGTTGATGGCCGTCTGCGTGGACACGACCGCGACCAGGCGCGAGGCGTCGCGCGAGGCCGTGTAGGCCTGCACCGTGTGCGCGGCCTTGTACACCGGCGACACGGCCCCGGTGGCGACCGAGACCCGCACCAGGTTGGCGTCGCCCTGCTCGCCGGCCACGATCACGAGGGACTGCCCGTCGGCCGACCAGAGCGCCCCGCCCGATCCGCCGCCGCGGGGCGCGCGCTGGTCGCCCCCCACGCTGCCGCCGATGTCGAAGTCGTAGTCCGCCGTCAGGTTGCGGGGCGCCGTCGAGCCGTCCGCCGGCGCCACGAACAGGTCCGTCTGGTCGTAGGAACGCTCGGGCGTGCCGTAGAGCGTGCCGGCGAAGGCCAGCCACGTGCCGTCCGGCGACGGGCGGGGGCCGCTGATCGTCCCGTTGATGCTCGCCACCTTCACGGGCGTGCCGCCGCCCGAGGGGACCGCGAAGAGGTCGGAGTCCGCCTGATGGTAGTACGGCTCCTCGACCGGATCGGACGTGTAGTAGATGCGGCTGCCGTCGGGGGCCCAGGCGAACCCGCCCTCGGAGAACCGCCCGGACGTGAGCTGCCTCGCGGTGGCCGGCGCGCCGCCGTCCCGGACGTCCACGACCCACAGGTGCGACGGCCGATCCGGATCGTTCCAGCCGCTGCCGTTGCTGCGATACACGGCCGAGGTGATGACCCGGACGTCGCTCGTCGGGGCCGTCTTCGCGCCCGGCGCGACGTCCGCGTCCTTCGTCGTGCTCGAGAACGCGATGCGCGTGCCGTCGGGCGACCAGGCCGGCGCGCTGGCGCCGCGCGGCAGGGCGGTCACCGCCCGGGCCTCGCCGCCCGCGAACGGCAGCACGTGGATCTGGGGCGGCTGGGTCTTGCCGTCCTTCTCGACCGCGCGGACGAAGGCCAGCGACCTGCCGTCGGGCGACCAGCGCGGGCTGCTGTCGCGCGGCCCGGCCGTGAGCGGGCGGGGTGGCTCGGCGCCCGAGGCCGGCACCAGCCAGAGGCTGGTCTCGTAGTCGTCCTTCGCGTCGTTGACGACCACGCGCGTGAACACCACCTGCGCGCCGTCGGGCGACATCTGGGGATCGGCCGTCCACACGAAGGCCATCAGGTCGTCTTCGGTGATGGAACGTCGCTGCTGCCCCACGACCGGCGACAGCGCGACGACGACGAACAGGACGGCGGCGAACGTCTTGGCCATGCGCTTCGGCTCCTCGTGGTTCCGCCTACTGTATCGTCAGCCGGGGCGGTGCGCGCCCGGCCCCGGCGGCGCTACTGCTGCTGTTGCTGCTGCTCGTGGGCGGCCCGCTCGGCCGCCTCGTCGGGCGCCGCGGCGTCGGCCGTCCATGTGCCGCCCACGACGGCCGAGTCCGCCGTCGGCAGGGCCTCGCCCGGGGTCACGTCCACCGAGACCTCGAGGTGGCTCGCGCCGCCGCCCTTGTAGACGCCGCGGGTCGGCGGCACGTCGGCGTAGTCGCGGCCCACGGCCACCCGGACGTGGCGCAGGCCCGCCGGGAGGGCGTTGGTGGGGTCCACGCCCACCCAGCCCAGGCCCGGCAACTGCACTTCCACCCACGCGTGGGTGGCGATGGTGACGGGACCGTCGTCCTCGCCGAGGGCCCTGGGCGCGATGTAGCCGCTCACGTAGCGGGCCGGCAGGTCGAGGCGCCGGAGCACCGCGAGCATGATGTGCGTGAAGTCCTGGCACACTCCCCGGCGGGCCGACAGCGCCTCGTCGATGGGGGAGTCGACCCGCGTGCTCTTCGGCGCGTACTCGAACCCGCGATGGATGGCGTCCATCAGGCCGCGCACGACCGTGAGCGGGTCCTCGGCCCGCGTCGCCAGCGGGCCGAGCGCGGCGGCGAAGGCCACCAGGGCGTCGGTCCACTCGACGAAGCGGCTCGGCCGCCGGAAGTCCCAGTGCTCGTCCCGCGCGGCCCAGGCGTCCACCTCGTCCCAGGCCGACGGCGCCAGGGCGTCGGGGAGCGGCGCCGGCGTGTCGATCTGCACCTGCGCGCGCGCGGTGACGGCCATCCGGCTGTGGCGCCGCGGCAGGTCGAAGTGGTGGACCCAGTTGCCCAGGAAGTCGCGGTAGGCGAAGACCCGGGCGCGCGGCTGCAGGTCGACGTCGAACTGCAGGCAGCGCTGCAGGTGGTCGGTGGCCGGGCGCATGCGCAGCTCCATCACCGACTCGCTGACCGGAGCCGCATACGTGAAGCGCGTGAGGTGGCGGATGGCGTAGTGGATGGCCACGGGCAGGTCAGGTGAGGCCGACGTCGACCGGATAGGCGATGTATTGCTGGTGGACGGCCGTGTTGATCTGGGCCGCCTGGCGGACGATGCCCTGCAGGTAAGCCGGCAGCTCGCCCATGATCTCGTCGATCTGGCCGTAGTCGAGCGAGGCGAGCAGGCGTCCGGCCAGGCGCTCGCTCCGGCCGTTCTGCCGCCCCGTGAGGGAGGCGATCGCGCTGAGCGCCGCCTGGACCCGCCCCACCGCGAAGTGGATGCTCCGCGGGAAGTCGGGGCTCAGCACCAGGAACTCGGCGATCCGCTGCGGCCGGACGTCGGCCGTGTAGTGGCGGCAGTAGGCCTCGAAGGCGCAGCACGACTTGAGGAGGCCCACCCACTCCACGAACTCGCCGACGTCGTCGGACCCCGCCGCGTCGCCCGGCACCTCGCGGTACTGCACGTCGAGCAGCGACGCGGTGGCGCTGGCCCGCTCGAGATAGCGCCCGAGCTCGATGTAGTGCCAGCCCTCGCCGTGCGTCATCGTGGCGTCGGTGACGCCCTGGACCTGGTGGACGCCCGTGATCGTCGCGGCGAGGAACTCGTGCGTGCCGGCCGTCCACTCCGACGCGATCGGCGCCCGCTGCTGCACGGCCAGGAAGAGGCGGTTGATCTCCTCCCACATCTCCGTGCTGATTTCCTCGCGGACCTGGCGCGCGTTCTCCCGGGCGGCGCCGACGCAGGCGGCGATGGACTCGCGGTTGGCCAGGTCCAGCGTGGCGCGCTCGGTGCCGCCCGGCACCGGACGCACCTGCCACGGCGGCGGATCCGGCAGGCTCGCCAGCAGGCGGCCCCAGTGGCGGGCGACGTCGGCCGGCGCGCGGTCGAGCGTCAGGTTGAGGTTCACGTTCACGACGCGCGCGGCGTGCTCGGCGCGCTCGAGGTAGCGGCTCATCCAGTAGAGGCTGTCGGCGACGCGGGACAGCATGGTCAGGCCCCCGCGCCCGCCGGGTCGGCGTGCAGCACCCACGTGTCCTTGCTGCCGCCGCCCTGCGACGAGTTGACGACGAGCGAGCCCTGCCGGAGGGCGACGCGCGTGAGCCCGCCGGGCACGATCACCACCTCCTCGCCGGAGAGGATGTAGGGCCGCAGGTCCACGTGGCGCGGCTCGATCCGTCCGTCGACGAAGCAGGGCGCGGCCGACAGGGCCAGCGTGGGCTGGGCGATGTAGTTGCGGGGATCCGCGACGATCCGCCGGCGGAAGGCCTCGCGCTCCTCGGCGGTGCTGTGCGGGCCGATGAGCATGCCGTAGCCGCCCGACTCGCCCACGGCCTTCACGACCACCTCGTCGAGGCGGTCGAGCACGTGCTGCCGCTCGTCGTCCTTCGACATCTGCCACGTCTCGATGTTGTGCAGGATCGGATCCTGGCCCAGGTAGTACCGGATGAGCGCCGGCACGTAGGCGTAGAGGGCCTTGTCGTCGGCGACGCCCGTCCCCACGGCGTTGGTGAGGGCCACGTTGCCGGCGCGGTAGGCGTTGAACAGGCCCGGCACGCCCAGCGTCGAGTCGGCGCGGAAGGCCAGCGGGTCGATGAAGTCGTCGTCCACGCGGCGGTAGATGACGTCCACGCGCTGCGGGCCGGCCGTCGTGCGCATGTAGACGACGTTGTCGTGGACGAACAGGTCGCGGCCCTCGACGAGCGCGATGCCCATCTGGCGCGCCAGGAACGTGTGCTCGAAGTAGGCCGAGTTGAAGACCCCGGGCGTGAGCAGCACGATGGTGGGATCGGGCCGGTGCGGCGGCGCCAGCGCCCGGAGCGTCGCCAGCAGCGCCTGCCCGTACTGGTCCACCGGGCGGACGTCGTAGCTGTCGAAGAGCAGCGGGAAGATGCGCTTGATGACCTGCCGGTTGGTGAGCATGTAGCTCACGCCGCTCGGGACGCGCAGGTTGTCCTCGAGCACGGCGAAGGACCCGTCGGGCAGCCGCACCAGATCGGTGCCGGCCACCGAGACGTAGATGTCGTGCCGGACGGCCACGCCCTGCATCTCGCGCCGGAAGTGCTTGCAGCTGTAGACGAGCTCGCGGGGCACGAGCCCGTCGGCCAGCACCTTGGCGTCGCCGTACAGGTCCTTCAGGAACAGGTTCAGGGCCGTGATGCGCTGGGTGAGGCCGCGCTCCACCGTGTCCCACTCCGACGCGGTGATGATCCGGGGGATCAGGTCGTAGGGGAAGATGCGCTCCGTGCCGTCGTCCTGGCCGTACACGGTGAAGGTGATGCCCTGGTGCAGGAACGCCTTGTCGGCGGCCGACTGGCGCTGCCGGAGTTCCTGCGGGTCCACCGTAGCGAGCCGCTCGTACAGCGCGGCGTAATGGTCGCGCGTGACGCCGCCGGCGTCGAACATCTCGTCGTACGCGCGCCCGAGGGCGTAGCGCTGGAACTGAGGCAGGTGCCGCAGCCGGTCGAGGCTGCCGGCGCCGCCCGGGAGGGACGCGCTCATCGTGACGCCCGCCGGCGCTACTTGGCCGCGACGCCTTCCTTGAGGAACGCCAGCAGCGGCGGGATGACCTTGTCGGGCGCCTCGAGGTGCGGCACGTGGCCCAGGCCGGGGATCAGGTGCAGGCGGCCGTTGCCGTTCGGCACCGAGTCGGCCAGCACCTTCATCCGGGCCTGGAAGTTCGCGGCCGGGCCGAGCAGCATGTCCTCCGCGCCGCCGAAGGCCAGCGTCGGGGCCTGGATGTGGGCCCAGTCGTAGACGACCGGATCGAAGTAGAGCATCTGGCCGATGAGCGCCTGGACCATCGCGAGCCGCGGCCAGTCCGCGCTGAGCGTCCAGGAATAGCGGATGCGCGTGTAGGTCTCGAACTGGTCGTTCCAGGCCTTCGGGTCGTGGGCGACGTAGCGCGAGAGGCTGTTGCGCGTGCTCTGGTAGTCGGTCTCCAGCGTCCGCTTGTACGCCTCGTCGATCGGCTGCATCGGCCGGTCGAAGCGTCCGTCGGTGAGCCCGATCGGGTTGTAGATGACCACCCGTTCGACCGCCTTCGGGTACTGGGTGGAGAAGCGCGCGGCCAGCATGCCGCCCATGGAGTGGCCGATCACCATGACCCGCTCGATCTTCTCGTGCCGCAGGATCTGGTACGTGTTCCACGACTGCGAGTTGAAGTTGTACGGCGCGATGGGCTTGGAGGACTTGCCGTAGCCGATCTGGTCCGGCACGATCACGCGGAAGCCGGCGGCGGCCAGCGGGTCGATGATGGCCTTGAAGTAGAAGCCGCCGAAGTTGTTGCCGTGCAGGAGCAGCACCGTGTGGCCGTTCGCCGCGCCCTGCGGGGCGACGTCCATGTAGGAGATGCGCACGTCCTGGCTGTAGACGCTGATGTCCAGGTACTTGCTGGGATAGGGGTACGGGCACTCGTCGCACGTGATGCTGCCCGGCTTCACGTCAGTGGGCGTCGGCACCGGCGGCAGGACGGGCCGGCCCTGCGCGAAGGCGGACGCGGCAGCCGTGAGCACGGCGGTCGAGAGCACGATGGGGCGCAGCAGGCTGATCATGGCCCCCAATCCTACAGCGCTTCCCGCGCCCGCGGGCCTCTCGGCCGGCGCCCGTGCCCGCGGCATGTGGCCCCCCAGGGCAGGAGATTGTGTGCTTGTGGTTTCGCGGCGCCGGACGCACAATGACGCCCGATCAGCGGAGGCCGGCATGAGGCGTTCCCGTGTGTGGCTCGTCGTGTGGCTGGTCGTGACGGCCGTCGCCGGGTGCAGCGCGGCCGCGTTCGCCCAGGCGAAGACCGAGGTGGCGGCCAATCCCCTGGCCGGCGACGCGCTGGCCGTCAAACAGGGGCAGAACATCTTCCGCGGGCGGTGCGCCGTCTGCCACGGGATCGACGCCAAGGGCTACCGTGGCAGCGATCTCACGAGCGGCGACTGGGTGCACGGCGGCGGCGACCTGCAGCTTTTCAAGACCATCACCACCGGCGTGCCCGGCACCGAGATGCCGGGGAACGCCAGCCTCGGCGAGGACGAGGTGTGGATGCTCATCGCGTACCTGCGGACGCTCAGCGCGCCCGGCGGTCCCGCCGTCGAGCGCGGCGACGCCGGTCGCGGCGCGCAGCTCTTCTGGAGCGCCACGGGCGCCAACTGCGGCCGCTGCCACATGGTGGGCGCCCGCGGCGGCCGGCTCGGTCCGAACCTGTCGCGCATCGGCGCCTCGCGGTCGGTGGCGGCGCTCGAACGCGAGGTGAGGCGCCCGGGCGAGGTCATCCCGCTGGGCTTCGAGACGATCACGGTGACGACGCCCGACGGGAAGCGCGTCCGCGGGCTCCGGAAGAACGAGGACACCTTCTCGGTGCAGGTGATGACGCCCACCGAGCAGCTGCTGTCGTTCATGAAGCCGCCGGCCGTCGTGGAGCCGGAGCCGCTGCGCTCGCTGATGCCGGCCTATGGGCCGGATCGGCTCAGCGACGCGGACCTGGCCGATGTCGTGCGGTACATGCGGACGCTCAGGGGGACGCCATGACGGGACGCCGGATGAGACACGCAGGTCTTGGCACGGTGCTGGCGCTGGCGGCCGCGGCGAGCGCCGCGTCGCAGACGGTGACACCGGCGCAGCTGCAGAAGGGGCTGGCCGATCCCGGCAGCTGGGTGACCTACGGCGGTGACTACGGCTCGCAGCGGCACAGCCCCCTCACGCAGATCACGCCGGCGAACGTCGACCAGCTGTCCACCCAGTGGGCCTTCCAGACGGCGCAGCTCGGCAAGTTCGAGGCGACGCCGATCGTGCTGAACGGCGTCATCTACATCACGGGACCCAACAACAGCGCCTTCGCCGTGGACGCCCGGAGCGGCCGGCAGCTGTGGAGCTACCGGCGCGATTTGCCCGAGGACATGGACATCTGCTGCGGCCGCGTGAACCGCGGCTTCGCCGTGCTCGGCGACCGGCTGTTCATGAACACGCTCGACGCGCACCTCCTGGCCTTCGACATGAAGACCGGCGCGGTCGTCTGGGACACGGTCATCGACGACTACAAGCTCGGATACAGCGCCACCTCGGCGCCGCTCATCGTGAAGGACAAGGTGGTCGTCGGCATCGCGGGCGCGGAATACGGCATCCGCGGCTTCATCGACGCCTACGACGCGGGCACGGGCACACGCGCCTGGCGCTTCTGGACGGTGCCGGGGCCGGGCGAGAAGGGCAACGAGACCTGGGAAGGCGACTCGTGGAAGCGTGGCGGCGGATCCACGTGGGTGACGGGCAGCTACGACCCGGCGCTGAACCTCGTCTACTGGGGGACCGGCAATCCCGGACCCGATCTCTACGGGCACGACCGCGAGGGCGACAACCTCTACACGGATTCGGTCGTGGCCCTCGATGCGGATTCGGGCGTGCTCAAGTGGCACTACCAGTTCACGCCGCACGACACGCACGACTGGGACGCCACGCAGGTGCCCGTCCTCGCGGACACGGTCATCAACGGCGTGCCCAAGAAGACGCTGCTCTTCGCCAACCGGAACGGCTTCTACTACACGCTCGATCGCACCAACGGCGAGGTGCTGGCCTCGCGCCCCTTCGTGAAGACGACGTGGGCCGAGAAGCTCAACCCGGACGGCCGGCCGGCGGTGCGGCCCAACACCGATCCCACCGAGCAGGGCACCGAGGTGTGTCCGGACATCACCGGCGGCACGAACTTCCAGTCGCCGGCGTTCAGCCCGTCCACGGGGCTCCTGTACGTCGTCTCGCGCGAGGTGTGCGCCACCTACTACGGCTGGGAACAGGAGTTCGTGCCCGGCGAGTACTACTTCGGCGGCGCCGCGCAGCGCACCGAACGCGGGTTCGGAGCCGTCCGCGCCATCGACCCCAAGACCGGCAGCGTGCGATGGGAGTTCAAGCTGCACACGCCCTCGATGTCGGGCGCGCTCTCCACGGCGTCCGGGATCGTCTTCTCGGGCGACATGGACGGCAACGTCATCGCGCTCGAGGCCGCCACCGGCAAGCACCTGTGGCACTTCCAGACGGGATCCAGCATCTACGCCGCGCCCGTGACCTACATGCTCGACGGACGCCAGTTCGTGCTGATGCCGTCGGGCACGACGCTCTACGCGTTCGCGCTCCCGCAGCCGCGCCGCCGCTGACGGCCTCCGCGAGCCGGGCGCCGCGCCAACGGCGCGGCGATGAGGCTCACCGCAGGCCGCGGAAGAACGCCCGGACGTCGTCCACGAGGAGCGCCGGCTGCTCCATGGCGGCGAAGTGTCCGCCGCGCGGCATCTCGGTCCAGCGGACGATGGTGTAGCGGTCCTCCAGCCAGCGCCGCGGCGACCAGATGATCTCCCGCGGGAAGTCGGCGCACGCCATCGGCGCGGCGATCCGGCCCGGCACCGGCGGAGTCGTGGGATGCCGGCTCTCGTAGTAGATGCGGGCCGACGAACCGGCCGTCTGGGTCACCCAGTAGAGGGTGATGTTCGTCAGGAGCTCGTCCTTCGTGAAGACCGCCTCCGGGTCGCCGTCGCAGTCGCACCACGTGCGGAACTTCTCGACGATCCACGCGGCCAGCGCCACGGGCGAGTCGTTCAGGGCGATGCCGATCGTCTGGGGCTTGGTGCCCTGGATCTGCTGGTAGCCGGTCTCCTCGGCCTGGAAGACCTGCCGGCGCGCCACCCGCGCCCGCTCCGCCTCGGTCAGCCCCGCGTTCGGATCGGTGCCCAGGGGGGCCGCGCCGACGCACATGTTCAGGTGGAGGCCCGCGACGTGCGCGGGATCCCTGGCGGCGACCTGCGTGCTGATGATCGATCCCCAGTCGCCGCCCTGGACGCCGTAGCGCGTGTAGCCCAGGCGGGCCATCAGCGCCGCCTCGAGGTGGGCGATGCGCGCGGGGTCGAAGCCGGGCGTCCCCGGCGCCTCGGAGTATCCGAAGCCCGGAATCGAGGGCATCACCACGTCGAAGGCATCGCTCGCGGCGCCGCCGTGAGCGGTGGGATCGGTGAGGGGCCCGATGATCTTCGTGAACTCCGCGATCGATCCTGGCCAGCCATGCGTGACGAGCAGCGGGAACGCGCCGGGATGGCTGGATCGGCGGTGGACGAAGTGAATCCGCAGCCCGTCGATGGTGGTCGTGAACTGCTCCATCGCGTTCAGGCGGCGTTCCGCGGCGCGCCAGTCGAAGTGGTCGCGCCAGTAGGTCACGAGGTCGCGCAGGTAAGCCGTGTCGGTGCCGAGGTCCCACCCCGGTCCCTGGAGCGGCGGGGTGATCCGCGGGTTCCGCAGCCGCGCGCGGAGGTCGGCGAGGACCCCGTCGGGCACCTGGATCCGGAACGGACGGATCTCGGTGTCGGCCACGGCGGGCCGGGCGGCGGCGCCCTGCCCGGCACTCGCGGCGATGCCGGCCGCCAGGAGGCCTGCCGTACAGGCGAGGAACCGCCGGGCCCACGGGGGCGTGCGGGAAGGCATCGTCGTCACGCGCGCCGGGGCGTGCCGCGGGCGCTCCGTCGCGGCACGCCGTCCGGCTACTTCCGCGCCCCCTCGAGCACGCGGTCGATGTTGGCCTGGCCCGTGAAGTAGATGTCGGCCGCGCCGAGGCTGTCCGGCCGTCCCGCGAACCAGCAGAACGTCTTGCCGCCCGGGCCGAGGGCCGGGCACATGTCGGCGCCCTTCGTGTTCACGAGCGGGCCGAGGTTCACGGCGGGGCTCCACGAGTTCGGCCCGAGCTGACGCGAGGCCCAGAGGTCCGCGCCGCCGCTGCCGCCGGGCCGTCCCGACGTGAAGTACACCCACCGGCCCTTGCGGTCCTGCATGAAATGGAACTCGCTGGCCGCCGTGTTGATGTTCGGGCCCTGGTTGACCGGATCCTGCCACGCCCCGTCGGCGCCCTTCTGGGAACACCAGATGTCGGCGGCGCCGAAGCCGCCGGGCCGTTCGGAGGCGAAGCACAGGGTCTTGCCGTCGGCCAGGAGCATCGGGCAGTGCTCGTTGCCGACGTCCGTGCTGACGGGGGCCGGCACCAGTTCGGGCGTCGTCCATTTCCCGTTGACCTTGCGGGTGACGAACACGTCGTTCATGTTGCGCGGGTTCGACGTGGCCAGCCGATCCGACTTGAAGAAGATCGTGTTGCCGTCGGGCGTGATCCATGGCTCGCGGTCGTCGCCCTTGCGCAGCGGGTCCACGTCGGTTGCGGGGGCGGCGTTGATCGGCAGGCCCATGTTCACGGGCGTGTTCCAGGTGCCCGTCTCCATGTTGAACGTGGCGATGTAGAGGTCCTTCGGATCGCCCGGCGCCACGGCCAGGTCCTGGCGCGACGAGGTGAAGACCATCGTCCCGTCGTCGGCGAAGGACAGCTCGCCCTCGTCCCACTTGGTGTTGATCGGGGCGCCGATGTTGTGGACGGCGCGTTCCGACCAGTCCGCCGCGGGCGCCGTGGTGGCCCGCTGGCCCGACTGGGCCAGGCTCGTGCGCTCGAGCCCGGCCATCACCGCGGCCGCGAGTACCAGCGCCGCCACGGCCAGCGTCGTCTTCCTGATCATGTGTGCCCCCTTCGGCGCGACCTGCGGGCGCCGGTACCCCCATGTACCACACCTGGCGGCGCGCGGTTGTCCCGGACCCTGCGTGGGCGCGCAGCCCGGCATGCGCGGCCGGCCGCCCCGCGCTCGCGGTTTACTCCGGCAACCGGTACGCGCGCAGTTCCCCCGAGTAGGTGCCGCTGCTGATGGCGATCACCAGATATTGCCGGCCGTTGACCATGTACGTCATCGGTGCGCCGCCCTCGCCCGCGGGCATCTGGATCGACCCCACGCGGGCGCCCGTCGCCTTGTCGTAGGCCCACAGCATCGCGCCCCGCTCGCCGTTGGCCTGGACGTCCACGCCGGGATCGGCGGCGATGAGCAGCGTCTTCGTCACCAGCGTGCCGACGGTGCCCGGCCGTCCCGTGCGCGGGAGGTCGAGCCCCTTCAGGGCCGGATGGCTCCTGATGGCGGTCGGCGTGTCGCCGTGCGGCACGGACCAGAGGATCTCGCCCTTCGTGAGGTCGATGGCCGTGAGGCTGCCGTAGGGCGGCTTGCCGAGCGGCAGCCCTTGGATGTTCGTGGAGCCGCCCCCGCCGCCGCCCGCATCGGCCGCCACGCCGGCCGCCGCCCGCGCCGGCGGGCCTGCGGGCGCGCGGGCCGCGGCGAGGTTCGCGTTGCCGCCGCCGGCCGCGGATCCGGCCCCGCCCGACAGGCGGGGCCCGGTCAACGCGTTGCCGGCGATGTACTGCATGTCCGAGAACCCGGCCGGCGGAGGCACCAGGCCGTAAGCCGTGATGGCGCCCGTCGACGACACGTAGACCACGTGGGACTCGGGGTCGTAGGAGCCGCCCTTCCAGTTCGTCCCCGAGGTGGACCGCGTGAGCGCCGCGATGGGCCCGTCCTTGCGGCTCACGACCGGTGGATTGAAGAGCCCGCCCATCGTGTACTTCTTGACGAACTCCAGCGCCTCCGCCTTCAGCGCCGGCGTGAAGTCGATGAGATCGTCCACCGACACCGACTGGCGTTCGTAGGCCGGAGGCCGGGTGGGAAAGGGCTGCGTCGGGGCGTACCACTCGCCGGGCACGGTGCCCCGCTCGACCGGCCGCTCCTCGAACGGCCACACGGGCTCGCCCGTCTCGCGGTTCAGCACGTACAGGAACGACTGCTTGGACGGCTGCGCGATGGCCTTGATCGTCCTGCCGCCCATGGGCACGTCCACGAGGATCGGCGCGCACGGCAGGTCCATGTCCCAGATGCCGTGGTGCACGAACTGGTAGTGCCACCGCCGTTCCCCCGTCCGCAGGTCGAGGGCCACCAGGCTCTCGCTGAACAGGTTGTTCCCGGGACGGTTGCCGCCGAAGTAGTCGCCGGTGGGCGTCTCCACCGGGAGGTAGACGAGGCCGAGCGTCTCGTCCGCCGACATCTGCGCCCACACGCCCGTGTTGCCCGAGAAGGCCCAGGAGTCCTGCTGCCACGTGTTGTTGCCGAACTCGCCGGGCCGCGGGATCGTGTGGAAGATCCAGAGCCGCTTGCCGGTCCTGGCGTCGAAGCCCCGGATGTGCCCCTTCACCGCGATCTTGCTCTTCGGATTCGCGCCCGTGCCGAACGCCGCGCCCACGACCACCACGTTCCCGGCCACGAGCGGGGTCGCGTGCAGGCCGATGTCGCCGCCGTCGGGCGGGATGTCCTGGTCGTCGTCCAGCTTCAGGTCGACGATGCCGCCCTTGCCGAACGACGGGACCCGGAGCCCGGTGGCCGCGTCCAGCGCGACGAGCTGGTAGCCGGGCGTCACGTACAGCACGCGCGCGCTGGTGCCGTCGGTCCAGTAGGACAGGCCGCGGCCCGAGAGCTTCCGCGGCGCGGTCTCGGCGCGCCGGCCCTCGCGTTCGCCGTGCACCCACAGGAGCTCGCCCGTGGCGGCGTCGAGCGCGACCACCGCGCGGCGGCTGCCGCCCGTGGCGTACAGCACGCCGCCGATCATCAGCGGCGTGCCCTCGTACTGGAACTCCGGCCGCTCGCCGAGGTTGTCGGTCTTGAACCGCCACGCCAGCTCCAGCGTGGAGAAGTTCCGGGCCGTGATCTGGTCCAGGGGCGAGTAGCGCGTGCTGCCGAGGTCGGCGCCGTAGTGGCGCCACTCGACCGAACGCGCGCCCTGCGCGTGGGACGCGGCGACGGCAAGCGCCGCCAGGGCGGCCGCGAGGGCCGCGCGTGGCAAGGGTCGTCGGCAGGCTGCGGCCATAGGTGGGTCCCCGGTGCTGGCCTTATAGTGCATGGCCCGCGGCGCCGCAAGCGAAGGGGCGCGCCCCTGCCTGCGGCGCGCGCGGGTGGCCGGCTCACGGAACGGCCCGTCTTCAGGCCCGCCGTCGGATCTCCTTGACGCCCGCGTCGAGCCGCCGGCGCAGGAGCGTGCGGAGCGTCGCGGCGTTGGCGTAGCCGACGCGCGCGGCCACGTCGTCCACCGTCGCGCCGGTCGTCTTCAGCAGATGGACCGCCTGCTGGACGCGCACGCGCTGGAAGTACTCCAGTGGCGAGAGGCCCAGCACCCGTTCCAGCCGCCGCGCCAGCGTGCGCTTGCTGGCGCCGACGGCCCGCGCGGCCTCGTCCAGCGAGAAGCCGTGCCGTAGGTGGGCCCGGGCCCACCGTTCGAAGGCCACGACCACGTCGTCGGCGTGCGCCAGGTGGTCGGTCAGCGCGTAGGCCGACTGCGACGGCCGGGCGTCCACGATCAGGTACCGCGCCGTGAGGGCCGCCAGCCGCGGGCTGGCGGCGCGCACGAGCCACAGCGCCAGGTCCATGTGGCCGAGCGCGGCGCCGGCGGTCACGGTCCGGCCCGACGCGACGATCATGCGGCCCTCGTCGAGCCGCACGCCGGGGTACCGGCGCCGGAAGAGGGGCGCGAGCCACCAGGTCGTCGTCGCGTCCTGGCCGTCGAGCAGGCCCGACTCCGCGAGCACGAACGTGCCGATGCACGCGGCGGACACGAGCGTGCCGCCGGCCTTGCGCGCGCGCAGCATCGCCGCGGCGTCGGCGACGTCGGGGCGCGCCAGGGCGGTCTCGAGCGGCCCCGGCATCTTGATCCCGAGGGCGGGCACCACGACGCAGTCCGGCGCGGCACCCGCGGCCGTCCGGACCGGCACCCGCAGTCCCTGCGCCGTCGTGACCGTGCGGCGCAGGCCGACGGTGCGGACCGCGAAGCGGGGCACGCGCAGCCCCGTGGCCTCGGCGAGCTCGTTGGCGGTCTGGAACGCGTCGAGCACGGCGGCCAGGCCGAGGTCGAACACGCCGTCGAGGGCGAGGACGTCCACGCGCATGGCAATAACGCTATCAAAAGTGTCGTTCTTGCCACTGGCCCCCGGCGGCGCCGGCGCCTACGCTCGGCCGGTGGCCCGTTCGCGGCCCAGGAAGGAGTCGTCAGTATGTCCCTGCCCGCCCCACCCCCGCCGGCCCCCGACGTGCTGCACCGCATCGGGCACACGGCGGCCGTCCCGCTGCGGCGCATCGTCGCGCCGCGCGGCGCCCGGATCCTGCTCAAGCTCGAGAACGAGAATCCCACCGGCAGCATGAAGGACCGCATGGCCCTCGCCATGATTCGGGCCGCCGAGGCCGACGGCCGGCTGGAGCCCGGCGGCCCGGTGGTGGAGTACACGGGCGGGAGCACCGGCGTGTCCCTCGCGCTCGTATGCGCGGTCACGGGGCACCCGCTGCACGTGGTCACGTCGGATGCCTTCTCGGCCGAGAAGCTCGATCACATGCGGCTCCTCGGCGCTACGCTGACGATCGTGCCAAGCGACGGGGGACGCATGACCGAACGCCTCACCCGCGACATGATCGAGGCCGCGCGGGTCATCGCGGTCGAGACGGGCGCCTACTGGACCGACCAGATGCGCAACGTGGACCAGCTCCCGGCCTACCACCGGATGGCGGAGGAGGCGTGGACCCAGGCCGGAGGCCGCATCGACGCGTTCGTGCAGAGCGTCGGCACGGCCGCGGCGCTGCGGGGACATGCCGAGCGGCTGCGCCGGTACGGGGCCGGGACGCGCATCGTGGCCGTGGAACCGGCCGAGTCGCCCGTCCTGTCCGGCGGCCCGGCCGGGGCCCACCACATCGACGGCGTGGGGGCGGGATTCGTCGTGCCGCTGTGGCAGGAGCACCTGGCGGACGCCGTCGAGCGCGTGTCCACCGACGCGGCCACGGCGATGGCGCTCCGCCTGGCGCGCGAGGAGGGACTCTTCGCGGGCACGTCGACCGGGGCCAACGTGGTCGCGGCGCTGCGCGTGGCCGGACGCCTGGAGCCGGAGGCGACCGTCGTCACGGTCATGTGCGACACGGGGATGAAGTATCTGAAGACGTTCGGGCGCGTCGCGGCCGCTGCCGCGTCCGCTGCGCTGGGGAGGTAGGCCGTGGCGACCGTGCAGGAACACTACGACCGCCACCTCGGGGCCGTCTACGAGTGGATGGTCGGGGGATTCGGCGCCGCGGCCGACGCCGCGCGCGCGGACCTGCAGGCGCTCCAGCTGCCGGCCGGCACCGGACGGCTCGCTGTGGATCTCGGCGCCGGGCTCGGGCAGCACGCCCTGGCCCTGGCCGACGCCGGGTTCGCCGTGATGGCCGTGGACGCGTGCGCGTCGCTCCTGGACGGGCTCCGGGGCCGCGCGTCGGGCCGCGCCATCACCTGCGTTCACGACGACCTCGGGCAGTGGCGCCGGCACTGCGCGAGGGACGCGGACGTCGTGGTGTGTTTCGGGGACACGCTGACGCACCTGGCGTCGGAGGCCGCCGTGGACGCCGTGTTCGCGACGGTGGCCGAGGGCCTCGCGCCGGGCGGCGTCTTCGCCGCCACCTTCCGCGACTACGCCACCCGCCGCCTGGACGGCGTCGACCGGTTCATCCCCGTCCGGCAGGACGACGCCCGGCTGCTCACCTGCGTCCTCGACTACGGCGATCGGACCGTGACGGTCACCGACCTGCTGCACGAACGGGATGCGTCCGGGTGGACCCAGCGCGTGAGCAGCTACGTCAAGCTCCGCCTGCGCCCGGCCTGGGCGGAGGCGGCGCTGGCCGGCCGCGGGTTGGCCGTCACGCTCGAAGCGCTTCCGCGCGGCATGGTGCGAATCCTCGCGCGCCGGCCCGCCTGAACGCGGCGTGCGGCCCGCGCCGAGGCCTCAGGGCTCCCGCGCCAGGCCCAGCGAGATGATCTTCGCCAGGAGCTGCGGGTAGGAGAGGCCGTCGTGCAGGGCGGCCGAGGCGAACTCGGCGCTCTCCGCGATCTCGGGGTTGGGGTTCGCCTCGAGGAAGTACAGCGTGCCGTCCGCCTTCAGCCGGTAGTCGATGCGGGCGTACCCGTCCAGCTCCAGGTGGCGGTAGATGCGCTTGGTGGTGCGCTCGATGTCCGCCACCAGCTCCGGCGGCAGGCCCTCGGCCGGCTGCTGGTAGATGCCCCGGCGCTCCTGGTACTCCGGGTTGTGCTTGGCCTGTTCGGTCGCGATGGCCTGGGTGCGTGGCGACAGGTTCTCGAACACCAGTTCCCACACCGGCAGCACCTGGATGCGCCGGTTCCCGAGCACGCCCACGTAGAGCTCACGGCCCTCGATGAACTCCTCGACGAGGGCGTGGTCCCCGAGACGCTCGTGGACGAACCGCACCCGCTCCTCGAGCTTCTCGTCGCTGTCCACGACCGAGGACTGCGAGATGCCGAGCGACCCTTCCTTGGCCACGCACTTCACGATGAGCGGGTAGGTCAGCGAGTCCGGCAGCCGCGGCTTGCGGCCCATGCGCACCACCGCGAAGCGCGGCACGCGGACGCGGTGGTAGTGCACGAGCTTCTTGGCCAGGCTCTTGTTGCGCGCGAGCACGAGCCCGCGCGGATTGCAGCCGGTGTAGTTGGCCTGCAGGAGCTCGAGGTAGCTCACGACGTGCTGGTCGAACTTCTGCTGGTAGTGGAATTCCTCCAGCAGATTGAAGACGATGTGAGGCTTCCAGTCCACCATGGCGCGGCGGATGGGCGTCAGCTCCTCCTGGACTCCGAGCGGCCGGACGTCGTGGCCGCTCTTCCGGAGCGTGGTCACCACGTCGAACTCGGTCTTCCAGGCGTAGGCCTCCTTCTCGGAGTAGCCCTCGCGGCTCTCCGGAGGCACGAGACTCGGGTGCATCAGCACCAGGACCCGGAACTTCCTCATAGCGCGATCCAGTTCTTCCGGCTGTAGAGGGCGTGCACCGTCTGCACCGCCAGCAGCATCGCGAAGTCCACCAGGACGCGCGCCTCGCTGCCCTCCACCCGCAGCTTCAGGTCGCGGCAGCGCGCGATCATGTCGTCGAGCAGCTGGTCCAGCGTGAACCAGTGATCGGGCGTCCACTGGCAGGCCATGCGGCGGATCTCGGTGCGGTGCCGGCGGAGGAAGCTCGACGCCAGCTCGCGGTGCTCGTCGGCCCGGGGCGCCGTGAACACGCGCTTCAGCTCCCGATCGTACGCGTCGGTCCGCCCGACGGCGTACTGCTCGCGCTTCCGCGCGTAGTACTCGCGCAGCGTGGTCCGGATCGACTGGGCCGGCTCGATCCGGGCTCGCGAGCGCACGGCCGGCGTCTCGGCCTCGAGCTCCCGCATCAGCTCGTCCACGTACTCCAGCTTCTGGAGGGCGGGCCACCCCTCGTACCGCTTGCGCCAGACCGCCCGGGGCTGCATCCACACGGCGAAGGTCTCGGCGAAGTCCTCGGCGGGGTGGCTCTGCGCGTAGTAGCGCCGCAGGTGCTGCACGAAGCGGCGGCTCGCGGGGTTGGGCCGGTAGACCTCGGGATAGCGCCGGGTCGCGCTGCCGAAGAGCTGCCGCCACCGCCGGCGGCGGTGCAGGCGCCAGGCGTGCTGCACCGCGTGCCCGCACTCGTGGCGCAGAATCCGCTCGCACTCCTCGCGCGATCCGCCTTCCACTTCGTGCATGTAGGCCCGCTCCAGGCCGGTCAGCCGCGGGTGGGCCAGGTAGAACGGGATGGCGATACCGGGTACGCCGTCGGGGCTGAACCAGTCGTAGGAGAGCCAGGCGTGCGGGCGGAGCCGGATGCCCCGGCGCTCGAGGTCGGCGTGCAGCTCGGCGACGCAGGCCTCGAGCCATGTGCCCTCGACGCGGAGCCCGAGGTCGCAGATCCGGACGTCGAGGAGCCGCTCGTCGCTGTAGCGGCTCCAGGCCAGGCGGGGGCGCTTCGTCGCGACGGGTCGCCGGGCGCGGGCGGCGGACCGGACCTTCATCGCGAGGCAGTGTAACGCGTGGCGCGCGGACCCAGCCGGTGAACAATGAAGCGCCGGAGACTCCATGCACGACACCCTGCTCTTCACCCCGTTCCAGGCCGGCGGCCTCACGCTCCGCAACCGGATCGTCATCGCGCCGATGTGCCAGTACTCGGCCGACGACGGCCGCGCCACCGACTGGCACCTGATCCACCTCGGGCACCTCGCGCTCTCGGGGGCGGGCCTGCTCACGATCGAGGCCACGGCGGTCCTGCCGGACGGCCGCATCTCGCCGCGCGACCTGGGCCTCTGGTCCGACGAGACCGAACGCGCGCTTGGCGGCGTGCTCGAGGGCGTCCGGCGGTGGTCCGACATGCCCGTCGCCATCCAGCTGGCGCATGCCGGCCGCAAGGCGTCCACCGAGGTGCCCTGGCGCCGGCGGGTCCAGTTCGGGCCGGGCGATCCCCAGGGCTGGCAAACCGTCGCGCCGTCGCCCCTCCCGTTCGCGGCCGGTGAGCACCCGCCGCTGGCGCTCGATCGGGCCGGTCTCGCCGAGGTCCGGGAGGCCTTCGCCGCCTCGGCGCGCCGGGCGGCGCGGCTCGGCCTCGACGCCGTCCAGTTGCACGGGGCGCACGGCTACCTGCTGCACGAGTTCCTGTCGCCGCTCTCGAACCGCCGCGACGACGAGTACGGCGGATCGCTCGAGAACCGCCTGCGCTTCCCGCTGGAGGTCTTCGACGCGGTGCGCGCGGCGTTTCCCGCCGGGAAGCCGGTGTCGATGCGCGTGTCCGGGACCGACTGGGCGCCCGGCGGGTGGGACGTGGAGCAGACGGCCGCCTTCGCCGCGGCGCTCGAGCGCCGCGGCTGCAGCGGCATCCACGTGTCGAGCGGCGGCCTCACGCCGGCGCAAGAAGTGCCGGTCGGCCCGGGCTACCAGGTGCCGCTGGCCCGCGCGGTGAAGGCGGCCACGCGGATGCCGGTCGTGGCCGTCGGCCTCATCACCGGCTTCGATCAGGCCGAGGGCATCCTGCGCGCGGGGGACGCGGACCTCGTGGCGCTCGCGCGCGCGATCCTGTACGACCCGCGCTGGCCCTGGCACGCCGCCGCGCACTTCGGGGCCAGCGTCCGCGCCCCGAAGCAGTACCTGCGGTCGCAGCCGTCGCACCTGAAGTCGCTGCTGGTGGCGGGCGACGTCGGCTAGGCCGGCGTCAGGGGACGTTGCGTGCGTCCACCTGCCAGCAGGCCGCCATGAACCGGACGTCGCCGCCGTGCACGAAGGGCTCGAACGCCCGGCGGACCGCGGCCGCGACCCGCTCTTGCGTCGCGGCGTCGGCCTCGCGCAAGGCGAGGCCCACCGGTCCCATCGTGGTCGCGTAGGCGTCCAGCGCCTCGGCCGGGAAGGCGCACTCGACGTCGAGCGGCCGGACCTCGACGCGCGACCATCCGCTCGACTCGAGGAGCCCGCGCACCCGGCCGCCATCCGCGAACGCGAACTGGCCGGGGCCGGGGCGGCGGGGCGGCAGGTCGAGCAGCGGCGCGGCCGCCCGCTCGGCCGCCGTCATGAACGGGTTGTCGGCGGCGCTCCGCCACGCCACGCACCGCAGCGAAGCGCCGGTGCGTGCGGCGCGGCGGAGGTTCGCGAAGGCGCGCACGGCGTCGCCGAAGAACATGACGCCGAAGCGCGACACGATCGCGGTGAACCCGGCCGCCTCGAAGGGGTGGTCTTCCGCGTCGGCACGGATGAAGGTGGCGGGCAGCCCCGTCTGCGCCGCCCGCTCGCGCGCCGCCGCGATCATGGGCGCCGAGATGTCGATGCCAGTGGCCGTGCCGCCCTGCGCGAGCCGGCGGGCGGCTGCCAGGGTCGTGCCCCCGGTGCCGCACCCGACGTCCAGAACGGCGGCGTCCGTCCCGCCGTCCACGACGTCCGTCAGCACGCGCTCGATCGGCGCGAACGCCCGATCGAGCACGTCGCGCGCGTCCACCCAGGCCCGAGCGGCCGGGCCGTTCCACCGCGACGCCTGGTCCTGTGATGCGGGTCGTGTGTGCACGGGCGTGTCCTCCCCTGGTGGTAGGCTGCCACTTCACGTCGACTTGAGGTCAAGCACCGTGTTGGACATCGGCGAAGTGGCGCGGCGTACGGGGCTCACGGCCTCGACCCTCCGGTTCTACGAGGCCAAGGGCCTCATCGCGTCCACCGGGCGTCACGGCCTCCGCCGGCTGTTCGACGCCGGCGTGATCGAACGGCTGGCGCTCGTGAGCCTCGGGCGGTCCGCCGGGTTCTCGCTCGACGAGCTGGCGGCCATGCTCACGGCCGATGGCCGGCCCCGCATCGACCGCGCGCTGCTGCTCGAGAAGGCCGCCGGGCTGGACGCGACCATCCGGCGTCTCTCGGCGGTGCGCGACGGCCTGCGGCACGCCGCCGCCTGCACCGCGCCCAGCCACATGGCGTGCCCGACGTTCCGCCGGCTGCTGCGGGCGGCGGCCGCCGGAGCCCTTGGGCCGACGCCCTCGGAGGTGCCGCCCCCGCGCGCTCCTGGTCGACGACGCCCGCGCCCGGCGCCGGCGGACACCCCCCGGCGGCGCCGCTGACCCGCAGCCGCGTGGCGGGGGGGACGTCGCCTGGCGGGCGCGCCGCGGCCCTGGCGCCCGCTGGGTCGACACCTTCTTCTTCTGCGCGCCCGCGGCGCCGGGCCCGGCGTGTCGCCGGCCTGCCGTGGATGCCTTGGGCGACTGCGCCCGGTCCCGTCCGGTGACATCCCGTGACCGGCGAAGACACCGCGAAATTTCCGCGGTTCGCCTCCAGTTTCCGGCTGACTTCCCGCGGGGAAGGGTGTAATTTTTGGGGACCCGTGAGGCCGCACTCGTCCGGGGGAGTCCCCCCGCCGATACACCCGAGCAGGGCGACGTGTCGGCTTCTGCTGCGGAGCTGAGAAGAAACATGAGGACGCGTATGAAGAACGCCCCGCACGTGGTGGCCGCACTCCTGGTGCCCGCCGCCGCGATCGCGCTGTCGGCGGCGCAGGCGCCGCGCGCGGCCGCGGGCCAGGCTCCGCGACCCGCCTCGTCCCACGCCCCGGCCTCGACGGCCGCCGCGTCGAACGAAGCCATCAAGACCTACTGCGTCGGCTGCCACAACGATCGCGCCAAGGCCGGCGACCTGTCGCTCGCCTCGTTCGACGTCGCCCAGGCGGTGGACCACGCCGAGGTGGCAGAGAAGGTGATCCGCAAGCTGCGGACGGGCATGATGCCGCCGCGCACGGCGTCCCGGAAGCCGGATCCCGCCACGCGCGAGGCGCTGGCCTCCACGCTCGAGACCACGCTCGACAAGGCCGCCGCGGTGAACCCCAATCCCGGGCGCCGCGCGTTCCAGCGCCTGAACCGCGCCGAGTACGCCTCCGCCATCAAGGCCCTCGTCGGCCTGGACATCGACGTCAGCACCTATCTCCCGTCGGACACCATCAGCGCCAGCTTCGACAACATCGCGGACGTGCAGATGCCGTCGGCCACCGTCATGCAGGGCTACATGCGCGCGGCGGCAGCCGTGAGCCGAGCGGCGGTGGGCGACCCGAGCATCGACGCCAGTTCCACGCAGTACGAGGTGCCGCGGACGCTGTCGCAGAAGGAGCGCCTCGAGGGCGCGCCGTTCGGCACGCGCGGCGGCACCGTGGTGACCCACAACTTCCCGGCCGACGGCAAGTACGAGTTCCAGATGCTGCTGCACGGCGAGCCCACCGGCTACCTGTTCGGCCGCACGCAGCGCGAGATCGAGATGGAAGTGGCGATCGACGGCGAGCGGGTGGCGCTCGTGAAGGTGGATCGCTGGATGTCGGAATCGGATCCGAACGGCCTCACCCTGACGACCGAGCCCATCTACGTCCGCGCCGGCGCCCGCACGGTGGCCGCCACGTTCATCCAGGAGTTCGAGGGCAGCGAGGACGACCTCATCAAGCCGATCGAGCACACGCTGGCCGACACCCAGATCGGCGTCGGCTACGGCGTCACCACGCTGCCGCACCTCCGCAACCTGGGCATCGTCGGGCCCTTCGAGGTCACCGGCGTGTCCGACAACGCCGCGCGCCGCACCATCTTCACCTGCCGCCCCACGGCCCCGGGCGAGGACGCGGCCTGCGCGCGCAGCATCCTCCAGCGCCTCGCGACGCAGGCCTACCGCCGGCCGGCCACCAAGGCCGACGTGGACGAGCTGATGCGCTTCTACACCGACGGCGCGAAGGCGGAGGGGTTCGAGGGCGGCGTGCGCCAGTCCATGCAGGCGCTCCTCAGCAGCCTCCACTTCCTGTTCCGCGTCGAGGAGACGCCGGCCGGCGTCAAGCCCGGCGGCGCTTACCGGATCAGCGACTTCGACATGGCCTCCCGGCTGTCGTTCTTCCTGTGGAGCACGCTGCCCGACAAGGAACTCCTCGACGTGGCCGGGCGCGGCGGGCTGACGCGCCCCGAGATGGCCGACCGCCAGGTGCGCCGGATGCTCGACGACCCGCGGTCCGGGGCCCTCGGCACGCGCTTCGCGTCGCAGTGGCTGCGGCTGCAGGACCTCGACAAGGTGGAGCCCGACGCGCTGTCGTTCCCCTACTTCGACGAGTCGCTCGCTGACGCGATGCGCGAGGAGACGGAGCACCTGTTCAACTACCTCGTCAAGGAGGACCGGCCGGCGCTCGAGCTGCTCACGGCCGACTACACCTTCGTGAACGAGCGCCTGGCCCGCCACTACGGCATCGCCGGCGTGACCGGGCCGGAGTTCCGGAAGGTGTCGTACCCCGATGACACGCGCCGCGGGCTCCTGGGGCACGGCAGCGTGCTGACGCTCACGTCCCACGGCAACCGCACCTCGCCGGTGCTCCGCGGCAAGTGGGTGATGGAAGTACTGCTCGGCAGCCCGCCGCCGGCGCCGCCGCCCAACGTGCCGCAGCTCGACGCCACGGCCAGCACGTCGGGGAGCCGCAACCTGTCGGTGGCCGAGCAGCTGGCGCAGCACCGCGCCGGCCCGGTCTGCAGCTCGTGCCACAGCGTCATCGACCCGATCGGCCTGTCGCTCGACAACTTCGATCCCACGGGCGCCTGGCGCATCAAGGACCGCGGCGTGCCCGTGAACGCCTCGGGCCAGCTCTACGACGGCACCGACCTGCACGGCGCGGCCGACCTGCGGAACGCCATCGTGGCGCGGTCGGATGTCTTCGTCACCCACCTCACGGAGCGGCTGCTGTCGTACGCGCTCGGCCGCCGGGTCGAGTACTACGACATGCCGACCGTGCGGCAGATCGTCAAGGACGCCAAGGCCACCGACTACCGCATGTCGGCCCTGATCCGGGGCGTGGTGAGAAGCGCGGCGTTTCGTTCGGCGAGCGCCGACCAGACGGAAGACGGACGGCAGGAGCGATAGACGGAGCTGCCGGGCGGGTCCCGGCGGCCGGAACCTGCCGCGGGCCGTCCCGGGCAGCACGACAGGGAGCACAGCGATGGTCTTGACCCAGAAGCACATCTCGCGGCGTTCGATGTTGCGCGGCGTTGGCGCGACGGTGGCACTGCCGTTCCTCGAGTCGATGGTCCCGGCGGGCACGGCCTACGCCAAGACGTCGGCCGCCAAGATCGCCAGCAAGGTGCGCCTCGTGTGCATCGAGCAGGTGCACGGCGCCGCCGGCATCAGCGAGTACGGGCTGAAGAACAACCTGTGGATTCCGGCCGCCACGGGCCGGCGCTTCGACATCAGCAAGAGCAGCCTGAGCCCGCTCGAGCCGTTCCGCGACCAGCTGACGATCGTCAGCCAGACCGACGCGCGGATGGCCGAGGCCATGTCGGCGCCCGAGGTCGGCGGTGACCACTTCCGGTCGAGCGCCGTGATGTACACGCACGCCCACCCGAAGCTGACCGAGGGATCCGACGTGCAGGTCGGCACCTCGATGGACCAGCTCTACGCGCAGAAGCTGGGCCAGGAGACGCCCATCCCCTCCATGCAGCTCACGATCGAGCCGGTGGATCAGTCGGGCGGCTGCGCCTACGGCTATGCGTGCGTCTACACCGACACGATCAGCTGGGCCTCGCCGACCGAGCCGCTGCCGATGGTGCGCGATCCGCGCATGGTCTTCGAGCAGCTGTTCGGATCGGGCGGCACGCCCGAGCAGCGCGCGCGCCGCCGCGCGACCGACCGCAGCATCCTCGACATGCTGACCAGCCAGATGGCGGACCTCCGGCGCACGCTGGGCCCGACCGACCGCCAGCGCATCGAGCAGTACGGCACGAACATCCGCGAGATCGAGCAGCGCATCGCCCGCATCGAGGCCAGGAACTCGAGCGGCGAGGCCCGCGAACTGCCGGGTGCCCCGGCCGGCGTGCCCGACTCGTTCGAGGAGCACGTCAAGCTGATGTTCGACCTGCAGGTGCTGGCGTTCTCGTCGGACACGACGCGGGTCTTCTCGTTCAAGATCGGCCGCGACGGCTCCGGGCGCGTCTACCCGGGCAGCGGCGTCGGCCGCGGCTTCCACGACGCGTCACACCACGGCTCGTCGGAGGAGCGGATCAAGGAATTCGCCGAGATCAACAAGCACCACGTGTCGATGCTGCCGTACTTCCTCGAGAAGCTGCAGGGCACGATGGACGGCGAGGCCAACCTGCTCGACAAGACGCTCATCCTCTACGGCTCGCCGATGGCCGTGGGCAACACGCACAACCACCGGAACTGCCCGCTCATCCTGCTGGGACGCGGCGGCGGCGCGGTGGAGCCGGGCGTCCACATCAAGGCGCAGGAAGGCACGCCGATGGCGAACGTGATGCTCACGGTGCTCAAGCGGCTGGGCCTCGACGACCTCCAGAGCTTCGGCGACAGCACGGGCGAGTTCTCGTTCTCGGCGCCCGACACCACGGTGGCCTGATCCGACACGGAGCCCGTCCCATGCGAAGCCGTTTCCATTCCTCCGCGATCGCCGTGCTGGTGGCGTTGCTCGTCGCGGGCGCCGCCACGGTCCGCCTGGCGGCCGCCCCCGCCGACCCGCGCGTCGCCGACGCGGCCATGCACAAGGACGCCGACGGGGTGCGGGCCCTGCTGAAGGACGGCGCCGACGTGAACGCCGCCCAAGCCGACGGCATGACGGCCCTGCACTGGGCCGCCCTGAACGGCGATGTGCCCACGCTGGACCTGCTCCTGCTGGCCGGCGCCACCCGCGACGCGCTGACCCGCGTCGGCGCCTACACGCCCCTCCACCTGGCCAGCCAGCGCGGACACGGCGAGGTCGTGGCGCACCTGCTGGACGCGGGCGCCAAGCCCGGCCCGTTCACCACCACCGGCGTGCAGCCGATCCACCTGGCGGCGGAGTCCGGCAGCGTGGCGGCGGTGACGGCGCTCCTGGACCACGGGGCCGACATCAACGCCGTGGACAAGACGCACGGCCGCAACCCGCTCGTCTTCGCCGTGTCGAAGGACCGGCGCGACGTGGTGGGCCTGCTCGCCTCGCGCGGCGCCAACCTGGCCCAGACGACGATGGTCATCGACTACCAGGCGCGCGCGTCGGACGACCGCAAGGCGCGCGAGACGCGCGACAAGGTCGTGTCGGCCCAGACGGGACGCACGGTGAACTCGGCGTTCGATCCCGATCCGCCGCAGCCGGGCGCCGCGGCGGCCTCCGGCGTGGGCAACGTGAGCAACGGCCGCGGCGCGCCGGCCCAGGCGCCGGCGCCCGGCGGCTTCGGCGGGCGCGGCGGCCCCCTCGGGCCCGGCATGCGCCGTCCGCCCTCGGACGTCGAGCAGATCGGCAAGCAGGGCGGCTTCACGGCCCTCCACTACGCGGCGCGCGACGGGTTCTCGGCGGCCGCGGCCGCGCTGGTCGATGCGGGGCTGGACGTGAACGTTCCCACCGCCGGCGACCACTCCACGCCGATGACGGTGGCCCTCATCAACGGCCAGTACGACCTGGCGCTGATGCTGCTGAAGCGGGGCGCGAACCCCAACCTGGCGAACCAGGACGGGGTGACGCCGCTGTTTGCGACGCTCAACAACGAGTGGGCCCTGCGCACCTGGTATCCGCAGCCGACGGCCGGCAGCCAGCAGCGCGCCTCGTACATGGACGTCCTGGAGGCCCTGCTGAAGGCCGGCGCCGACCCGAACGTCCGGACGACCTCCCACATCTGGTACGCCGCCTACAACACCGGCCGCATGGGCGTGGACTTCGCCGGCGCGACGCCGTTCTGGCGCGCGGCGTACTCGCTCGACGTCGACGCGATGCGCCTGCTCGTCAAGTACGGCGCCGATCCGGACATCCCGACCATGACCTACGGCGCCAGCCGGCGTCCCGACGATCCCTCCGGGCTCCAGAGCCTCCCGGCCGGCGCGCCGCACGTCCCGGCCTTCCATGCGGCCAGCGGCGTCGGCTACGGCACGTCGCGCGTCGCGCAGCAGCACCGCCACGTGCCCGACGGCTGGCTCCCGGCCGCGAAGTACTTCATCGAGGAACTGGGCGTGAACGTGAACGTCCGTGACGCCGACGGCTTCACCGCTCTGCACCACGCCGCCGCGCGCGGCGACAACGAGACGATCAATTACCTGATCAGCAAGGGGGCCGATCCCCTGGCCGTCAACCGCGTCGGCCAGACGACGGTGGACATGGCCAACAGCCCCGAACAGCGCACCCAGCCGTTCCCCGAGACCATCGCCCTGCTCGAAGCGCTGGGCGCCAAGAACAACCACAACTGCCGCGCCTGCAAGTAGGGCAACGGCGCCCCGATCCGGACGGCACGCGCGGACACCCGCGCGTGCCGTTTGCACGTACGGCCGCGCGCCGTTCCCGCCGCCGCGCGGCCGGCGCCGCCGTCAGGCCGCGGGCTGGCCGCCGGGGGGCGAGGCGGCCAGGTTCCGGGCCGCCAGGCGGGCCTGCAGGAGCAGGAACGACAGCGTCGCCACGACCCCCGCCAGCATCACCGCCGCCTCCAGGCCGAGCCCCCGCCGCCCGGGAGTGGAGAAGACCAGCGCCACCACGACGGGCGCCACGAACTGGTTCGCGACCAGCGCCGCGAACACGGCGCGGTTCGCCCACCCCGCGGCCAGGAAGCGCCAGAGGAACAGGCCCGGGTTCGAGAGCACGGCCGCGACCGCGTACGCCCCGAGGAAGGCCATCTCCAGCGGCGAGATGCCGACGCGCGGGTCGGCCTGGATGCTCAGGTAGGTGGGATTGCCCAGCAGGTAGCCGAGGAGGCTCAGCCCGCCCGGCACGAGCGCCAGGTGCACGAGCAGGTCGTCCAGGATGAAGGCCGAACGCGGCGTCTCGCGGAGGGCAATCACGATCTCGTAGGCACAGAAGAGGACGAGGCCCACCGAGGTCATCGTGGACGTGAGGACGAGGCCCGGGAAGCTCGCCCACAGCTCGGCCGGGGTCGTCGCCAGCATCACCATCGACGAGACGTTGCCGCCGAGCACGATGCCGATGACGGCGAGGCTCAGCGCCATCGGCCACGTCGTGAGGTGCAGGTGCGCCTGGCGCACGGCCACCATCAGCAGGATCGACGCGGCCGTGAACGGCGACATCACGGGCGACGAGGCCGAGTAGAAGAGCGGCCGTCCCGCCAGCCACGCCCCCAGCACCAGGAGGGCCCCTGCCCCGAGCAGGGCGTCGATGACGGTGGTCAGGCGCCGGGGCGCATCGCCCAGCCCGGAAGGGACGGAGAAGTCGTCGTGCGTCACGCGGCGTGCTCCAGGCGTCCGCCCGGCCGGTGCCGCGGCGGTGGCGCCATCCTACCGCGCCGGCGGACCTCCCGCGCTGGCGGCCGGCGGCGTGTCCGGATTGGCGGCCGCACGGCGCGATCCCCTGTGAGGCACGGCCGCTCGGCGGACGTGCCCGGAGGGCACCCATGCTGATGAGATCCGCGCTGGCCGTCGTCGCCCTGGCCGTGGCCGCCGTCGCCGCGCCGTCCACGGCCCCGCTCGCCTCCGGCGATCAGGCGCGCCCCCAGGAGCGCCCGCGGCCAGGCCGTCCACGGACGGCCGCGCCGGCCGAGGGGCGCCGGACATTGAACCAGGGCTCGCGCACGGGCACCGGGTCGGTCCGCGGGGTGGTGCACCGGGTCCGCACCCGGCCGGCGGACGCGCCCGCGCTCCGCTCGGCACGCCAGTACGAGCCCGACCGGCCGGTCCGGGCGCTGCCGGCGGCGGGCCAGACCGCGCGCCAGAGCTCGAGCCCCTCGTCGTCGACGGGCGGCGGATCGGATCCGCTGCCGCCGCCGCCCGAACTCGAGGACGCGATGGCGGCCGCCGGCGCCGCCTCGTCGTCCTCGTCCTCGGGAAGCACGTGGGTGCTCTTCCGGAACACCGTTGTCGGGACCAGCGGCGCCGACGCCGTGGAGCCGACCGCCGCGAACGACCGCAACGGCATCCTGGTGACCGGCAACTTCTACGCGAACACCTCGAGCGACAACGGGCTCACCGTGTCGGCCACGGCGCTCGACCCCACCGACGAGCAGGTGTACGGCGGCTTCTGCTGCGACCAGGTCGCCTACGCGGTGGATCGCGGGTCGTACTCGCTCGTGTTCTGGCTGATCCAGTACCGCTACGGCTTCAGCGCGAAACGCAACGCCCTCAAGCTCCGGATCTTCCGGGGGCGCAGCAGCCTGCTCGCGCAGGCCGACACCTGCGACTGGAACTTCGAGCCCCGCGACTTCGGCCTGGACCCCGCGCTGTGGTTCGACTTCAACCAGGTGTCCCACACGTCGACGTTCCTCTACTTCACGACGAACGTCCGCGACGCGGACAAGGGGAAGGACGCGACCGACGCGTCCGACGACCCCCGCGTTGGCGCCGCCATCGTCCGGATCGGCCTCGACGATTTGGACGACGGCAACTGCCAGATCGACTACCGGTACTGGTACGAGGACGGGCACCCGTACATCAGCCCGGTGCAGAACGCCGGGTCGACGATGTACCTGGCCACCCACGTCCCCGGCGTGTTCGAGGGCGACAACCTGCGGATCTACTCGATCGCGGACGGGTCGAACGCGCTCGAGAAGAAGGACAAGGACATCAGCAACTACAAGGACGTCGAGGGGCACTGCCCGCTGCCCGACGGCCGGGACCCGTGCGAGGACCAGCACGAGGGCCGCATGAGCGGGTTCCGCTCCGGCAACACGATCGGATGGCTGTGGATGGGCGACCAGGGCGGGACGTTCCCCTTCCCGCACGTGCGCGTCGCCGTGTTCGAGACGCCCTCGCTCGACAAGGTGCTGGAGCACCAGATCTGGAGCCGCGACTTCGCGTGGCAACTGCCCACGGTCGGCGTGAACCAGGCCGGCGCGCTCGGCGTGGTCCTCTATGCGATGGGCGGCGGACGCTTCCCGAAGGCGCAAGGCTTCATCCTCGACAACCCGCGAAACTGGAGCGGCATCACGATGCACGCGATTGCGGCATCGACGAGCGGCACGGACGGCTGGGGGCACTTCGCCAGCGTCCGTCCGTATGGCAACTGTCCCAACACGTTCCTGGCGTCCGTGTACACGAGCGATGGCGGGACCCAGCAGGGGCGGCTGGTGTGGTTCGGCAAGGAACGCGACGGATGCGCCGACCTCGACGTCAGCACCGTCATGGTGCTGCCGGCGACGGTGGCGCGCGGGGCGACCCTGTCGGTCACGCAGGTCACGCGCAACATCGGGTCCGCGACCGCCGGCGCGTCGACCACGCGCTACTACCTGTCGCGCGACGGCGCGAAGTCGTCCGACGACCTCCTGCTGAGCGCCGAGACCGCCGTGCCGTCCCTCGTCCGGAACGGATCGGTCACGGGTCCGCCGGCGACCGCCGTCATCCCGGCGTCCGCCAGCGGGGTCTACCGCATCCTTGCCTGCGCCGACGACCGGGCGGCGGTGGCCGAGATCACCGACACGAACAACTGCGTCGTCGGCGTGCAGTCGGTGACCGTGAAATAGCCCGCGCGGGCGCGGCCGCGGCGCGGCACGCTTCGACCGCTCGCTGCACACAGCGGCACCCGGACGCGCCCGCCGCCCTGGCCCGGATCGGATCCCGTCCGGACCGCGGCGCCCGCCCGTCAAGGTCGGGCGCCGGCGGGCCGATAAACGTCTCAGCAGCGGGCCTGGGCGCGCCACGGCGCCTGGCCCCTGCGGGATCGATGATGTCTCTCGCACTCGGGTCGGCCGGACTGGCCGGCGCCGCCCTGTTCGCGCTCGGCTATTTCGCCGGATTCCGCCGGAGGCGTCCCGCCGCGCGCGGGCTCACCGACGACGACGCGCGGCGGCTCTCGGACCGCCTCGCCGCCATGGAGGCCTCGAGCCAGGCCATCCGCGCCAGCGAGGCCCGCTGGCGGCAGGTCATCGAGAACGAGCCCGAGTGCCTCGCGATCCTCGACGTCGACGGCATCGTCCGGCAGGTGAACGCCGCCGGTCTCAGGATGCTCGAGGCCCCGACGGCGCAGGCGGTGCTGGGCAGGAACGTGGCAGACCTGGCCCTGCCCGCCCACCGCGCTGACGTCCGGGAACTCGTCGACCGCGTGTTCCGCGGGGAATCCGCCAGTCTGGAGTTCCAGATCGAGGGCCTGAAGGGCAGCCGCCGCTGGCTCGCCCTCCACGCCGCGCCCCTGCGGGACGGCCTGGGCAAAGTGGAGTCGCTGCTCGGCATCGCCCACGACATCACGGGCCGGACCCACTCCGAGGCGCTGCTGCGGTGGGAGAAGGGCGCCCTCGAACAGATCGTGCGGACGTCGTCGCTGCAGGACGTCCTGGACTCCCTGATGCGCGGCCTGGAGGCGCAGATTCCCGAGGCGCTGTGTTCGGTCCTGCTGATGGATGACGAGGGCCGCCTCAGGAACGGGGCCGCCCCGAGCCTGCCGGCCGAGTACTCGGCGGCCATCGACGGCGTCAGGCCGGGCCCGAGCGTCGGCTCCTGCGGGACGGCCGTCCACCTCAACCGCCAGGTGATCGTCGAGGACATCGCGAGCGACGCCCTGTGGGCCGACTACCGCGACCTGGCCCTGCGCCACGGCCTGCGCGCCTGCTGGTCGACGCCGATCCGGTCGGACGAGGGCAAGGTCGTCGGCACGTTCGCCGTGTACTACCGCGACACGCGCGCGCCCAACCACCTGGAACGCGAGCTCCTCGACCGGGCCGAGAGCGTCGTCGCCATCGCCATCATGCGGAAGCGCTCGGAGGCGGAGGCGCGCGAGAGCCGGGAGCGGCTGCAGATGGCCGTGGACGGCGGCGGGCTCGGCGTCTGGGAGTGGTTCCCGCAGTCGGGGAAGACCACCCACAACGATCAGTGGGCGGCGCTGCTGGAGTACGCGCCTCACGAGATCGTCCCCCACGTGGACGTCTTCAGGGACCTGGTCCACCCCCACGACCTGACCGGCGTCGTCGCGCGGCTCACGGACCACCTGGAGGGCCGCACGCCCTCCTACCGGTCGGAGCATCGCCTCCGGACGAAGCGGGGGACGTGGAAGTGGGTGCTCGATCGCGGCCGCGTCGTCCGGCGGGGCGCCGACGGACGGCCCGTGCTGATGTCGGGCATGGTCTCGGACGTGACCCAGTTGAAGGAGACCGAAGCCGCCCTGCGCGTGAGCCAGGAGCGCTTCGAAGTCGCCGTCGAGGGGTCCAGCGACGGGCTCTGGGACTGGGACATGCGGACCAACGTGGCGTATTTCTCGCCGCGCTGGAAGGCGATGATCGGCTACGCCGACGACGAGCTGACCTCGGACTACGCCACCTGGGAAGGGCTGATCCACCCGGAGGACCGCCCCGCGGTACTGGCGCACGTCCAGGGGTACCTCGAGGGACGGACGCCAATCTACTCACCCGAGTTCCGGATGCGGTGCAAGGACGGCTCCTACAAGTGGATCCTCGCGCGCGGCGCCGTCCTCCGCGACGCGCAGGGCCGCCCCGTCCGCATGGCGGGCTCGCACACCGACATCTCCGATCGCAAGCGCGCCGAGAGCGAGATCAGCGCCTCGCGCCGCATGATCGAGGCGATCATCGACGCGATCCCGGTGCGCGTGTTCTGGAAGGACCGGAACCTCAACTACCTCGGCTGCAACGCCGCCTTCGCGAGCGACGCCGGCCGCGCGGGCCCGGCGGAGGTGATCGGGCGCGACGACTTCCAGATGGCGTGGCGGGACCAGGCCGAGCGGTACCGCGCCGACGATCGGCACGTCATCGACAGCGGCCAGGCGCGCCTCCACATCGAAGAGCCGCAGACCACGCCCGACGGCCAGACCATCACGCTCCTCACGAGCAAGGTGCCCCTCAGGAACTCCGCCGGCGAGATCACGGGCGTGCTCGGTACCTACCTCGACATCAGCGAACGCCAGCGCGCCGAGGAGGAGGTGCGGCGGCTGAACGCCCGCCTGGAGGACACCGTCCGTGCCCGGACCGCGGAGCTGCAGCAGCGCGAGGCCCAGCTCCGCGACATCTTCGACGGCACGAGCGACCTCATCCACACCCTGTCGCCCGGCGGCGCCATCCTCTTCACCAACCGCGCGTGGCGCGAGACGCTCGGCTACGACGAGGCGGAACTGGGCGGGTTGACGTTCTGGGACGTCGTGCACCCCGACCATCGCGACCGCTTCCGGGCGTTCAGGGATCGGTTGATGGCCGGAGAGGGCGACGGGAGCGTCGATACGGTCCTGGTGGGCAAGGGCGGCCGGATGTGCCACGTCGAGGGCAGCGTGTCGGTGGGACGGGAGGGCGGGCGCCCGGTGGTCACGCGCGCCGTGCTCCGCGACGTGACGCTCCGCAAGGCCATGGACCAGGCACTGCGCGAGAGCGAGCAGAGACACCGGCTGATGTTCGAGAGCTCGCGCGACGCGCTGCTCACAATTCACCCGCCCGACTGGCGCTTCTCGTCGTGCAATCCCGCGGCCGTGGAGCTCTTCGGCGCCGCGAGCGACGCCGAGCTCTGCACGCTGGGGCCCTGGGCCGTGTCGCCGCCCACCCAGCCCGACGGCTCGCCGTCCCTGGACCGGGCGAGAGAGGCGATCCAGATCGCGCTCGAGCAGGGGTCGCACGCGTTCGAGTGGACCCACAAGCGCCTGAACGGCCCGGAGTTCCCGGCGGCCGTGCTCCTCAGCCGCGTCGTCCAGGGCGGCGAGACCTACGTCCTGGCGTCGGCCCGCGACATCACCGAGCACAAGCGCGCCGAAGCGTCCATGCGGAGCCTCAACGAGAACCTCGACCGGCTGGTCACCGAGCGGACGGGCCAGTTGCGCGAGAGCGAGGAGCGATTCCGCTCGCTGGTCGACGCGTCGCCGAACGTGGTCCTCATGACGGCGTCCGACGGACGCATCGCGTTCGCGAACCAGCGGACCGAGGCCATGCTTGGCTACACCGCGGGCGAGCTCATCGGGCAGCCCGTGGAGATCCTCCTGCCCGCGGCGGCGCGCACCCGGCACGTGCAGCACTGTGAGGCGTTCTGGAAGGCCCCGTCGACCCGGGCCATGAACCGGGGCGACTATCTCATGGCCCACCGGAAGGATGGCACCGACATCGCGGTGGAGGTGGGCCTGACGCCGATCGAGATGCTGGGCGGCACGTTCGTAATGGTCACCATCACCGACGTGAGCGCGCGCAAGCGCGCCGAGGACGCGGTGAAGCGCCTCGCCGCGTTCCCGCAGGTGAACCCCAATCCGGTCATGGAGCTCGCGCCCGGGGGCGAGACGACCTTCGTGAACACATCGGCCGCCGCGCTCGCACACGACCTCGGGCTGCCGGGCCCCGCGGCCATGCTGCCCGCGAATGTCGGCGCCATCGTGCGGGCCTGCGTGGAGGGCGGACAGGAGCGTCTCGGCGTCGAGCAGCGCGTCGGCGGGCGGGTGCTCTCGTGGTCCTTCTATCCGATCGCCGGGCGCGGGATCGTCCACGCCTACGCCAGCGACATCACCGACCGCCTGGCGCTCGAGGCCAAGCTGCTGCAGTCCCAGAAGATGGAGGCGATCGGGCTGCTCGCCGGCGGCGTCGCGCACGACTTCAACAACATCCTGTCGGTGATGATGATGCAGGCCGAGGTGTCGTCCACGGCGGACGGCGTCCCGGGGGAGACGCTGGAGGGCCTTCAGGAGATCCAGGCCTGCGCCGAGCGGGGCGCGGACCTGACGCGGCAACTCCTGCTCTTCAGCCGCCGGCAGGTCATGCAGCCGCGCCAGCTCGACCTCAACGAGGTGGTGACGACGCTCACCAAGATGCTGCAGCGGATCATCGGCGAGGACATCACGCTCGAGCTCGTGCTCCATGCGTCCAGGCTGCCGGCGCGCGCCGATGCCGGGATGCTCGACCAGGTGCTCCTGAACCTCGCCGTCAACGCCCGGGACGCGATGCCCAAGGGCGGGCGGCTGCGCGTCGAGACCTGGCAGCGTCAGGTCGGCGACGACCGCCCGCACCCGGACCTCGCGCCTGGCCGGTACGTGGGCCTGAGCGTGAGCGACACCGGGTGCGGCATCGCCGCCGACGTGCTGCCGCGGATCTTCGAGCCGTTCTTCACCACCAAGGAGGCCGGGAAGGGCACCGGCCTCGGGCTGGCCACCGTGTTCGGCATCGTCCGCCAGCACGGCGGGTGGCTCAACGTGTCGAGCGAGGTCGAGCAGGGCACGACCTTCGACATCTTCCTGCCCGCCGCCAGCGGCCAGACCGCCGCGGAGGCGGCCGGGGCCAGGCCCGTCGTCCGCGGCGGGACCGAGACGGTCCTCGTGGCCGAGGACGAGCGGTCCGTCCGCATGCTCATCAGCGCGATCCTGGAGCGGCGCGGCTACACCGTCATCGAGGCGGCCAGCGGCGTCGAGGCGCTCGAGCTGTGGAAGACCCACAAGGCGGCCGTGTCGCTGCTGCTCACCGACCTGGTCATGCCCGACGGGGTGAGCGGCCAGGACCTGGCCCGCCAGCTCAGGATCGACCGGCCCGACCTGCGCGTCGTGTTCAGCAGCGGCTACAGCGCCGAGATCGCCGGCCGCGAGCTGTCGGACGACGAGCACTTCCTGCAGAAGCCCTTCACGACCGACGTCCTGCTGCAGATGGTGCGCGAGGTGCTGGACGAGCCCGTGGCCGCGCGCTAGTCGCCGCGCGCGGGCGTGACGCTCAGCGGCGCACGGCCTGGAGCACGCGATCGAGCGCGTCGTAGGGCGCGAACTCGGCGTGCTCGTAGATGTTCCATCCGGTGAAGACCGCGATGAGGTCCTGGTCCGGGACGACGATCAGCCGCTGGCCCCCGTACCCCAGCGCGGCGTACGCCGTGGTGGCGCCGTCGGCCGACGGCAGCACCCACCACTGGTAGCCGTACTTCCGCGATCGCGGCTGGCCGGGCCGCGTGTCGACGATGGGGGTCGTGGCGCGCGCCACCCACTCCTCGGGCACCAGGCGCGTGTCCTCCCACATGCCCCGGTGCAGGAACAGGTAGCCGATCTTCGCGAGGTCGGGGGCCGTCAGGTAGAGCCCGCCCTCGGTGTCGGCCAGGCCGGTGGGGGTCGTCTTCCAGTAGGTGTCGGTGATCCCCAGCGGCCCGAAGAGGTGCTCCGCGGCGTACTCGTGTGCCTGCCGTCCCGTGCCCTGCTTGAGGAGGTACGACAGCAGCTCGGTCGCGCCGCTGTTGTAGACGAACGTCGTGCCCGGGTCCGCCGCCATCGGCTGGTCCAGCACGAACTGGATCCAGTCCTCGCTCCGCTCCATGCCCGCGCACGAGTTCGCCGGATCGGTGTAGGCGACCGTGCTCTCGTCCCACTGGATGCCCGTGCGCATCGTGAGGACGTCCTCGAGCGTCATCCTGTCGCGCCGCGGATCGGACGGCGGTTGGCGGAACGCCTTGAAGAGCGGCATCACCGGCGTGGAAACCGCGGGCAGCTCGCCGCGGCCGATGGCGATGCCGACGAGCGTGGACGTGACGCTCTTGCTCACCGACTGCATCGTGTGGACGCGGCCGTGCTGGTAGTAGGGGTGCCAGTCGGGGTCGTAGTAGTTGTAGGGCCCCCGGGCCGGGTCGCGGCCGGCGAAGAGCGCGTCGAAGTCCTGCGCGTACGAGCGCTCGAACACGACCTTGCCGTGGCGGACCACGAGCATGCCCGTCACCTGCCCGTGGGCCCCGGCCGCGAACTCGCGGTCGAGGGCCTCCAGCGCCCGGCCGTCGAGCCCCTCGGCGTCGGGCGTGGACTGGGCCCAGCCCCGGGTCGGCCACGGCGTGGAGGGCGGGGCGGCGGGCGTCGGGCCGCATCCGGCGGCGGCCGCGACGGCGGCGGCGAACAGCAGGTGGCGCATCGGCGAGTCCTCGAGCAGCGTGCGGCGCCCGCGGAATGCGCGCGCGTCCCGGCCGCGGCGTCAAGCGTAGCCGAGAACGCCGGCGATCGTGCGGCCGCGCCTGGCGGGTCGACGCCACCGGCACGCGCGTGGGACGGGCCGCACGGTATCCTGTCCGCACGTGATCGATCCCTCCGCGTCCCGGGTCCTCCACCGCTCCACCCGCCAGCCGCTGCCCGTGGCCGTCGGCGGACGGGGGCTCACCCTGACCCTGGCCGATGGCCGCACCGTGATCGACGCCTCGGGCGGGGCGGCCGTCTCGTGTCTCGGGCACGGGCACCCGCGCGTCACGGCCGCGATCACGCGCCAGCTCGAGGCCGTCGCCTACGCGAACACGTCGTTCTACTCGTCGGCGCCGGCCGAGGCCCTGGCCGAGTGCCTCGTGGGCGGCGAGCCCGGCGGCCTGGCCCGCGCCCACTTCGTGTCCTCGGGGTCCGAAGCCGTCGAGGCGTGCCTCAAGATGGCGCGCCAGTACTTCGTGGAGACGGGCGAGCCCGAGCGGCTGCACGTGATCGGGCGGCGCCAGAGCTATCACGGCAACACGCTGGGCGCCCTGTCGGTGGGCGGACACCCGGCCCGGCGCCGCGTGTACGAGCCGATGCTCCTGCCGCACGTGAGCTTCGTCTCGCCCTGTTTCGCCTTCCGCTACAAGGCCCCCGCCGAGTCGAGCGCGGCCTACGTGGCACGGCTGTCACGAGAGCTCGAGGCCGAGTTCCAGCGGGTGGGCCCGGCGCGCGTCATGGCCGTGATCGCCGAGCCCGTCGTCGGGGCGACGTCCGGATGCGTGGCGGCCGAGCCCGGGTACTTCGCCGCCGTCCGCGAGATCTGCGACCGCCACGGCGCGCTCCTCATCCTGGACGAGGTGATGTGCGGGATGGGCCGGTGCGGCACCCGGCACGCCTGGGAGCAGGAACACGTGACGCCGGACCTGCAGGCCGTCGCGAAAGGGCTGGGGGCCGGCTACCTGCCGCTCGGCGCGATGCTGGTCTCGCGCAAGGTCGGCGCGGCCATCGCGGCCGGGAGCGGCGCCGTCGCCCACGGCCAGACGTTCCAGGCCCACCCGGTCGCCTGCGCCGCCGCGCTCGAGGTGCAGCGCGTGATCGAGGACGAGGGCCTGCTCGCGAACGTGGTCCGCGCCGGCGAGGTCCTGGCGCGGGCCCTGGACGATCGCTTCGCCGGCCACCCCCACGTCGGCGACATCCGGGGGCGCGGCCTCTTCCGGGCGCTCGAGTTCGTCTCCAGCCGCGAGTCGCTCGCGCCGTTCGACCCGGGCCTCCGCTTCGCGGACCGGCTGAAGCTCACGGCCCTCGAGCACGGGCTGGCCATCTACCCGAGCGGCGGCACGATCGACGGTCTCGTGGGGGACCATGCGATCGTCGCGCCGCCCTACCCGGTCGGGGACGACGACATCGGGGAGATCGTGGACCGGCTCGGCCGGGCCGTCGACGCCACGGTCCAGGCGGTCTCGCGCGAGGCCGGGACGACCCGGTGAACGGGCCCACGGCCGAGCTGCGGGGCCGCGAATCCTCCGGCGCCCGCGCGGCGTCCAAGGGGAAACGGGATCCGTCCCCTCGCCGTGTCCGGGCGTGCCGCCCGGCCTATGATGCGCGGACGGCTCGCGCTTGTTGAAAGGATCTGCCGTGACGCACCTGAGACGACCGTTCGCCTGGATCGGGGCCGTGCTCTGCTCGGCCGCCCTCGGGGCACAGGCGCCGGCGCCGGTGGACACCTCGACGATCGGCCCGCAGGTAGGCGCCACGGTGCCGGCCTTCTCGGGCACCGACCAGTTCGGCAAGACGCAGTCGCTGCAGTCGCTGTCCGGGCCGAAGGGGCTGATGCTCGTCTTCAGCCGCTCGGCCGACTGGTGACCGTACTGCAAGACGCAGCTCGTGGAGCTGCAAGGCCGCTACGCCGACATCCAGCAGCAGGGGCTGGGACTGGCGACGATCTCGTACGACCCCGTCGACACGCTGAAGAAGTTCGCTGACTCGCGGGGGATTACGTTCCCCATGGTGTCCGATCCCGGGTCGGCCATCATCCGCCGGTTCGGCCTGCTGAACGAGACCGTGGACCCGCAGACGCGGGCGTTCGGCATCCCGCACCCGGGCACGTTCATCCTCGACCGCCAGGGCAAGGTGGTGGCCCGCTTCTTCGAGGACGCCTACCAGGAGCGCTACACCGCGTCCACGGTGCTGTCGGCGCTCGGCGTGGGCGTGGGGACGCCGGGCGAGCCGGTCCGCACCAGCCATCTCACCGTCGCCGCCGCGGTCAGCGACACGGTGGCGGCGCCCGGGCACCGGCTGGCGATCACGGCCGACGTCACGCCGAATCCCGCGGTGCACGTGTACGCGCCGGGCAAACACGACTACCAGGTGGTGCAGCTCACCATCGACCCGCAGCCGTGGCTGCGCGTGCACGACACGGTCTACCCGCCGTCCGAGATCTACTACTTCGAGCCGCTCGACGAGCGCGTGCCCGTCTACAGCCATGCCTTCCGGCTGCAACGCGACGTCACGCTCCTGGCCACGCCCGAGGCGCAGAAGCTGCTGGGCGGTCTGCCGACCGTGCGCATCACGGGGGCGCTCGAATACCAGGCGTGCGACGACAAGGTGTGCTTCAACCCGACGCGCGTGCCCATCAGCTTCACCATCACGACCAAGCCGCTGGATCGGCGCCCGCCGGGCCGCTGACGGGGGCCGGCCGCGCCGGCTCCGGGCTGCCGCGCGATGCCGCAGGGCGCTTCGCGCCAAGGAGCCCGCGCGACGCGGCAATCTCCGCGATCGGGTGGGGAGGGGCGCATGGACGACGTCCGCGACGTCCGCGGCGGCGCACGGTGGTGAGGGCAATCGACGGCGGGGCCCGGGGGCCCGTGCCGGTCTACGTGGCCGAGCCGGCCGGGAGCGGGCCGTGGCCGGGCGTGGTCGTCGTCCACGACGCGCTCGGCATGACCGCGGATCTGCGCCGGCAGGCCGGGTGGCTCGCCGAGGCGGGCTACCTCGCCGCGGCGCCGGATCTCTTCCATGGCGGCCGCCGCCCCTTGTGCGTGGTCGCCGTGATGCGGGACCTGACGCGGGGGATCGATGGCCCGGCGTTCCAGGATCTGGCGGCCGTCCGGCGGTGGCTTGGCGCGCACCCGCGCGGGACGGGCCGGGTCGGCATCATCGGCTTCTGCCTGGGCGGCGGCTTCGCGCTGGCGCTGGCGCCGCGCCACGGCTACGACGTCTCCGCCGCAAACTACGGTGGGATCGCCGCTCGCGACATGGACCGGCTGGCGGACGCGTGTCCCATCGTCGCCAGCTACGGCGGCGACGATCCGACCCTGAAGGGCGCCGCCGCGCGCCTCGAGCGGGCGCTGACTGCGGCCGGCGTGCCGCACGACGTCAAGGAGTATCCGGGGGCGGGCCACGGGTTCATGAACGACCACCCGCCCGGCGAGACGCCGTGGATCGTCCGGCTCCTGGCCCGCCTGTCGCACACGCGCTACGACCCGGTGGCGACCGCCGACGCGCGCGCCCGCATCGTGCGCTTCTTCGACGCGCACCTGAAGCGGCCGTGACGGAGCCTGGGCGCCGGCCGGGACCGCGTATCATGGCGCCGGCACGCGGCGGCGGTCGACGCCCGCAGCACGGCCCGGGGGACCAGGCGATGCGCAGACTCATCACGGCAGGTGCGGCGATCTTCGGTGCGTGGGCGATGCTGCCGCACGCGGCGGCGCAGACCCCGGCGCCTCCGCCGCGCTCGAATCCCGTCATCACGCTCCTGAACGCGGGCAAGCCGGCCTTCTCGATCTGGGCCAACTACATCGGCGTCGGCAACGACTACCACGCGGCCGTCACGCTGCAGAACAACAAGAACTTCGACTTCATCCTCTACGACCTGGAGCACGACCCGCTGGACGTCGAGGGCCTGAGCCGGTTCCTGCGCGCGCTGCTCGATCCGGCCGAGATCGCCCGCGGCGGCGTGAGCGCGACCAAGCCCGTCATCGTCCGCATCCCGCCCAACGGGCGCGAGATTCACCAGAACCAGTGGATGGTGAAGCAGATCCTCGACACGGGCGTGGCCGGGCTGATGTTCCCGCACATCGAGACGCCCGAGCAGGCTCTCGAAGCCATCACGGCCGTCCGCTATCCGCAGCCGCCCGACGCGCCGCACGTCGAGCCCGAGGGCCTGCGCGGCGCCAGCAATTCCATCGCCGCCCGCTACTGGGGCATGAGCTCGCGCGAGTACGAGCGGCGCTCCGACGTCTGGGGCCTGCAGCCGGACGCCGACATGCTCATCCTCCTCATCATCGAGAACAGGCGGGGCGTGGAGAACGTCCGCGAGATCGCGCGCGCGCTCACGGCGCGGAGCATCAAGGTGGTGCTGTGGGCCGGCGGCGGCGACATGAGCCTGTCGTACGGGCACGACGCGGCGCTGACCGAGGCCGGGCTCCAGAAGGTGATCGCGGCGGGGCAGGAGTTCGGGCTGCCGGTGGGGATCAACGGCACGCGCGACTTCGCCGCCCGCTACGCACAGGGCGTGCGGGTGTTCTTCGACATCGGCCCCGCGCTGGCGGCCTCCGGCCCCAGCGTGACCCCCGAGCAGCGGAAGGCCGCCGGACGATGAGCCGCCCTGCGGCGCGCCCGACCGTCCCCGGGACCGCGCGCCGGCCGCGGCACGCGGCCGCGGCCCCGGCGGCCCCGGATGTCGCCGCCATCGACGCCTGCGTCCGCGGCCTGCGCGAGGCCATGATCGACTTCACGAGCCGTCTGGTGGCCGTGGCGTCCGAAAACCCTCCGGGCGCCGCCTATCCCGACGCGGTGCGGCTCATCCAGGCCGAGCTCCGCGCCCTGGGCCTGCCGTGTCAGCTCGTCCGCTACGCGCCGCCGGCGGGTGGCCGCGACGGGTCCGGCGCCGCCGTCGTGCTCAGTTCGGTCGGCGAGGGACGGCGGACGCTCTACTTCTCCGGCCACTACGATGTCGTGCCGGTGACGACGCCCGGACAGTGCCGGCCCGAGCGGCGCGGACGGATGCTCTTCGGGCGCGGGTCGGCGGACATGAAGAGCGGCCTCGCCTCGATGCTCTACGCCGCCGTGGCGCTGCAGCGCCTCGGCGTGCCGCTCGACGGCCGCCTCGGGCTGGTGTTCGTGCCCGACGAGGAGACGGGCGGGCACCGCGGGTCGGGCTTCCTGGCCGCGACCGGCCGGCTGGGCGCCGACGGCATCGGCATGCTCACGCCAGAGCCGACGAGCGGCGTGGTGTGGAACGCGAACCGCGGCGCCATCACCGCGCGCGTCACCGTGCGCGGACGCGAGGCGCACGTGGGCCTCATGCACCAGGGGCGCAACGCCTTCGAGGACGCGATTCGCGTCGTGGGCCTCCTGCAGCGCCTGGCGCGGCGCGTGGGCCGCCGCCGGACGCGCTTCCGCGTCCGTCCCGAGGCCGCGCGACGGTCGCTGCTGCTCGTCGGCGGCCGCGTGGAGGCGGGGTCGAACTTCAACGTCGTGCCCGGGACGTGCACCTTCACCGTCGACCGGCGGCTGAATCCCGAGGAGGACTTCGCCGCCGAGCGCCGCGCCCTGCTCGCCGTCTTCGACGAGGCGCGCCGGCTGGGCGTGACGCTGGACGTCGAGGTGTTCCAGGAGGGCCATCCCTCCGGGAGCGCCGAGGCTGCCCCGCTCGCGCGGGCCCTGCGCACGCACGTCAAGGCCGTCACCGGCCGTCCGCCGCGGTTCGAGATGTGCCCGGGCCTGCTCGAGATCCGCTTCTACGCGGAACGGGGCATGCCGGCCTACGCCTACGGACCCGGCCTCCTGGCGGTTTCCCACGGGCCGAAGGAGTTCGTGGACACCGATCGCATCGTCCAGTGCGCGGCCATCTACGCGCGGGTCGCCGCCAGCGTGCTGGGCCCGCCGGCGCGAGCCGGGTTACTCTGAATGGGCGCCGGCCGCGAGGTGCGGCCGGCCCGCCGGCGCCTCGTGTCCGGCGCCCACACCCCTGGGAACGCCTTCGTGATTCCGCAGCGCCTCCGGCCCGACAACTTCACCCCGCCCGAGCGGACGCCGTGGGGCGGACGCTCCATCGTCGGCCGCCTCAAGGCGGGCCTGCGCCTCGACGTCAACCCCGAGGTGCCGGTGGGCGAGTCGTGGGAGGTCTCCACGGAGCCCTCCTTCCCGAGCGTCCTCGACGGCGGCCAGCGTCTCGTGGACGCCGTCGGCGCGGATCTGGCCGGGTGGCTCGGGATCGACGTCGCCGCCGAGCACGGTGGCTGTCCGCTGCTGGTGAAGGTCATCGACGCGGCCGAACACCTGTCCGTCCAGGTGCACCCGGCCGAGGATCACCCGCTGCTCGCCGAGGGCGAGACCGGCAAGACCGAAGCGTGGATCGTGCTCGGCGCGGCGCCCGGCGCCCGGATCTACCTGGGATTCCGCGAGGGCGTGGACGCGCGGCAGGTCGAGGCGTGCCTCACGAGCGGCGGCGCCCTGTCGGCGCTGATGAACGAGGTGTTCGTCCGCGAGGGCGACGTCTACCTGATCCGGCCCGGCCTGGCCCACGCGCTGGGAGCCGGGACGACCGTGCTCGAACCGCAGCGCGTCAGGCCGTACCGGCGGTCGATCACGTATCGCTACTGGGACTGGAACCGCGGGTACGACGACCACGGGCGCGTGTCCGACGGCGGCACGCCGCGCCCGCTGCACGTGGCCGAGGCGCTGGCCGCCACCCGCTGGCAGGGGCCGCAGGGCGACGCCCTCGTCGCCCTGACGCGGCGCGAGCCGGTGGCGCTGCCGGCGGGTGGGCGCCTCGTGCGGTGGCGCCTGCTCGACGAACCCGAATTGTGGGCCGAACGGTGGGAGGGCTCCGGCACGGCGCCGCTGCCGCGTGTCGGCACGCTGCTGGCGCTCGTGTGTCTCGACGGCGCCGTGGACGTCACCTGGGAGGGCGGCACGCTGGCCCTGACCGCGGGCCAGAGCGCCGTCGTGCCGGCCGGGGCCGCCGCCGTGCGCGCGTCGCTCGACGACGCGCACCTGGCCCTGTGCTGCGTGCCCCCGGCGCCGGGCCCTCGCGCCCGCGGCTGATCGACCGCCCGGCACGGGCACGGAGGCGCCGATGAGAATCGCCGTCGTCTCGGACATTCATGGCAACCTGACCGCGCTCGAGGCCGTGATCGCCGATCTGGCCGGCGTCGGCGCCGACCTCGTGGTGCAGGGCGGCGACCTCGTGGCCAACGGCTCGTCGCCGGCCGCGGTCCTCGACCGCGTGCGCGACCTGGGCTGGCCCGGCGTCCTGGGCAACACCGACGAGATGCTCTGGGACGAGGCGCCGCTCGTGGCGCTCCTCGACCGCGCGCCGGCGCTCGGCCCGCTGCTGCGGACGCTCAGGACCGACGTGATCCCGGCGACGCAGGCCGCCCTCGGCGACGATCGGCTCGCGTGGCTGCGTCTGTTGCCTCCGGCGTGGTCCGGCGACGGCCTGACGGTGGTCCACGCCTCGCCCGGCGACTGCTGGCGGTCGCCGCAGGTCGAGGCCAGCGACGACGAGCTTCGGGCGGTGTACGGCGCGCTGCACGCCCGCCGCGTGGTCTACGGGCACATCCATCGTCCGTTCGTCCGATCCCTTCCAGCGCCGCTCGTCATGAACGCCGGCCGCGTGGGGCTGCCGTCGTTCGTCGTGAACGCCGGCAGCGTGGGGCTGCCCTACGACGGCGACCGGCGGGCGTCCTACGCCGTGGTGGACGGGGACACGATCGCGATTCGCCGCGTCGTCTACGACGTCGAGCGCGAGATCCGGATGCTGCTGTCGCGGGCCGCGCCGCAGGCGGCATGGCTCGCTCGCGTCCTGCGCGCGGGCACGTACGTGCCGCCGGACGAGCCCGGCGCCTGACCGCGCGCCGGGAACCGTCCGTGCCCGCAGGCTACCTGGTGGGACGCGGCTCTGCGAGCTTCAACGTGAGGTCGAGGCTGGAGACGTGCACGTCCACGTCGGCGCCGATCCTCAGGCCGACGATGCCCCGGAACTCGGCGGCGGGCCGGGGGACCTCCACGGCCACCGTGCCGTTGACCAGCAGCCGTGCGACGCCGGCCTCCACTTCGAGACGCAGGAGATTGCGGACGCTCGTGTCGGGCTTCCCGGCCACGGCGCCGCTGGCGGCCGCCCAGTCCACAAGGCGCTCGGTCCTGCCGCCGGCGCGGCGCTCGACCGACACGCGGCCGTCGCGCCGGATCAGGAACGCCGTGTAGCTGGCAGCGGGGCCTTCGAGGTTCGTGCCGCCCACCAGCAGGCCGAGGCCCGAGTCGCTCGTCCCAGGAAAGAGGAACGTCTCGGCTTCGAGCACGAAGCGCCCCGTGCCGACGTACGACGGCTCGTAGAGCACGGCCGCCGGACGCGTGGTGATGTGCCAGCCGGGCGCCATGACACCGAAGAGCCAGGCGTCCTCCGGCGGTCTCAACGCCGTCTGATGGCGGGCCGGCGCGTCGGTGACCCATTTCCACGATGCCGGGGCTGGCAGCGACTGCGCGGCCGCGGGCGCGCCCGACGCGACAAGGGCGGCCACGGCCGCCGACGTGATGAAGGTGCGCATGGTCATGACTCCGGTGCTCTTCATGGGGCGGGGTGGGGACGATCAGCCGGCCTGGTCGAAGGCCTTCGCCAGGGCGGCGGCGACCTCGGCGTCCACGTCGGCAGGCGAGGTGAGCGACACCGCGAACTGGCACATGCCGCCGGGCTTCTGCGCGGCGATCCGCGCACTCGACACGTCCGCCTTCAGGTTCAGGCCGAGCTCGACGCGCGTGGCCGACTTCGGGCCGACCATGGCGAACTGCTTCTTGCGGCGCAGCGACACGTAGCCCTTCTTCGGGGCGACCTCGAAGGGCCCGAGCCCGGTCACGACGGCCAGGACGGCGTCGTGGACGGAGCGGAGGTGCGCCTTGGGGCCCGCATAGATGGCAGCGAGCGCGTCGTCGTCGGCCGGCGCCTCGGCCGGGCGCTTCGCCATGTGGATCACGGTGTTCGCGTCGCCGAAGCCGAGCCCGTAGGTGTCCATCAGCCACGTGCGGATCTCGCCGTGCTTCGTCCTGCCGGAGCCGGCGATCGCCGCCGCGAACGCGTCGAGCGACTGGCCGGTCTTCTTCTCGATGTTGGCCAGCTGCGTCCGGAGGGCCTGTTGTGGGTCTGCCATCGAATACCTCGCGTGGGTGGTGGGCGACCAGGCCGCGCTCAGCCGACGTCCGGCGTCGCCGGAGGCACGGCCGTGGCGACCGCGGCTTCGGCCTGGAGGGCGTCCATGTAGCGACGGAGCTGCGCAATGGACTGGTCGAAGGTGTCGATGGCGCGATAGGTGCGGGCCTGCATCACGGCGCCTTCCATGGTGGTCAGCACGAAGTGGGCGAGCGCCCGCCGGTCCAGATCGGCGGGCAGGCGCGGACCGGCCTCGACGAGGCACGCCTCGACCCGGTCCACCCACTGGCTGAAGTTGGCGGCGATCCGCTCGCGGATCGCCG
>JBFWXO010000014.1:0-119534 GCA_050187355.1 Vicinamibacterales bacterium | reverse complement strand
CTCCGCTGGCGACCGTTCCAGCCATGGCAGAATCCCCTCGGGGATGTCGGCGGCCGCGTCGGCCACCTCGCACGCCTGGCCCACCGCGGGCGGCAGACCCGGGTGGACGGCCGCCGTCGCGACGACCGGCACGCCCGCGGCCATCGCCTCGAACACCTTGTTCTGCAGGCCTCGCGCCGTGTGCAGCGGCGCGACGGCCACGGCCGCGCGCCAGAGGTAGTCGCGCGTGTGCGGCACGAGCCCGGTGACGACGATGCCCGGGCGAGCGAGGGCGCGCACCGCGGTCGTGGGCTGGCTCCCCACGATCTCCAGCCGCGCGTCGGGGCGACGCTGCAGGACGAGCGGCCAGACCTCGCGGACGAGCCACAGCGCACCGGACTCGTTCGGCGGATAGTTCATGACGCCGCAGAAGACCACCGTGGCCGAGTTGCCGGGCGGGTCCATCGGCGTGAACGCGTCGATGTCCACGCCCATCGAGATCACGCGGACGTCCGCGTCCGGGGCGAGGGCCTTGAGCGCCTCGCTCTCCTTCTCGTTCACCACGAGCGTGGTCACCGCGCGCCCGGTCGCGACGCGCTCGAAGGCGGAGAGGACGCGGGCCTCGCGCCGGTAGACCCACGACTTCGGCGGTGGCGACACCGCGCCGAGGCTCCGCCACTTCTCCGAGTCCACGTCCACCATGTCGAGCACGAACGGGTAGCGGTCGAGCGGCGGGCGCAGCGCGAACTGCGCCATGCTGCTGCACATCGCGAGCACCACGTCCGGTCGCGCCCGCGCGACCGCGCTCTCGATGGCCTGGTCGATCGTCGGCGCCGTGAGCAGGTGGTGGGTGACCGGGTCGTGCCCGGCCAGGGCCGCCGTGGCGCGGAGCCACCGGCTGAGGCCGGCGACGCGCGCGACGGTGACGTCCACGCCCCGGGCGGCCACCGCCGGCACCGCGGCAGCCTCGACGTCGTCGTGCACGAGCGACACGAGGCCCACGTCCATCGCCTCGCGAAGGCCTTCGACGAAGTGAAACGACCGGATCCGGTCGCCGCGGTTCGGCGCGTAGGGAAGCCGATGCGTGAGGTAGAGGACCCTCACGGCTCCGTCCCGTCCAGCCTGGACTTCAGCAGCCGGGCCGGGACCCCGCCCACGACCGCGAAGTCCGGGACCGGATCGACCACGACGGCGCCCGCCGCGACGATCGCGTGGCGCCCCACGTCGGCCAGCACGATCGCTCCGTTGCCGAGCCAGGCCCCTTCCCGCACGTGCACGCATACGTGCTGGCCGGGCTGGTCCCGCATCGGCACGTCGAGCCGCTCGGTGCCGTGGGTGCGCGGCCCGCTCGGGATCTGCACGCCGGCGGCCATCATGACGTCCCGCTCGACGTGCACCCAGCCGAGGTTGCAGTCGGGGCCGACGTAGGCGTTGGCGTCGAGGCGCACGTCGGCCGAAGCCATCTTGCAGCCCATGCCGACGACCACGTCGGGCCCGCACCCGGCGGCGGTGGCAGCCAGGAACGCGCGCCGCACGTACTGGCCCACGAATCCGGGAACCACCGACAGCCACTCGCACGACGCCTGGAAGGCGCGGTCGCGCCCCATCAGCCTGGCGCGCATCGGGAAGGTGGCGACCATCGGCGAGACGGCGACCCGCGCGAGCGACCGTGCGACGGCCTTGACTGCGCCGGCGGCGCTCACGCGCGGCTCCTCGACTCGGCCATCAACTCCTCGTAGATGCGTTCGACCTTGGCGACGCGCGTGGCGAAGGCCAGGTCGGTCTCCACGCGCGCCCGTGCGGCCGCCGCCAGCTGGCGGGCCCTCTCCGGATGGTCGCACAGCTCGGCGATGGCGGACTCGAGCGCCTGCGCGTCTCCGCAGGCGACGAGCCGTCCGTGCACGCCGTCGAACGCGATCTCCTCGGTGCCGCCGGCCCTCGTCGCCACGACCGGGGAGCCGAGCGCCATGGCTTCCAGGACGGCATTCGGAGTGCCCTCGTAGTCGGAGGATTGCACGAAGACGTCGAAGGCGTGATGCACTCTCGGTATGTCGGTCCGATGGCCCAGGAGATGTACCCGTGTGCCGCCTTCGCCGAGCGCCGCGACCTGGCGGCGCAGATCCGCCAGCCGCGACCCCTCGCCGGCAATGACGAGGTGGAGCGTCGGGCGCGCCTGGGCCAGGCGGGCGAACACCTCGACGAGCAGGTCGAAGCGCTTCTGCGGCTCGGCGCGCCCCACTGCGCCGAGGACGACGGCGCCGGAGGGGAGCCCGAGCTCGGCGCGTACCAGCGGCTCGAGGGCGGCGTCCCGCCGGAAGGCGCCGGGGTCGATCGAGTTGAGCACCGTGGTCACGCGCTCGGGCCGCGCGCCAGCGTCGATGAGCACCCGGCGGATCTGCTCGGAGACGGCGATGACGCGGGGATAACGAGCCAGCAGCCAGCGATCGGCCGGGTAGTAGAACGCCAGCTCACGCCTGGAGTGGCCCGTCCAGCCGTGAGCCGTCGACAGGGGGACGATGCCCTCGAGCCTGGCGGCGAGCAGGGCGAGGAAGTCGGTCTTGTACTCGTGTGCGTGAACGATGTCGATGCGGCGCTCGCGGATCACCCGGCGCAAGGCGGGGACCACGGCGGGGTCGAGCGAGTGGCGCTCGTGGATCTCGATGTACGGGATGCCCAGCGACCGCGACCACTCGTCGATGGCGAAGACGCCATCCCGCGCGTCGCGGATGTAGCAGACGGTGACGTCGAAGCGCGTCCTGTCGGTGAGGGCGGTGCCGAGCAGGATCGTCTTCTCCGGCCCGCCGCCGGTGCCCCGGACGCTGCGGAGTTCCAGGACGCGGATGCGGTCGCCGGGCGCGGCGCGGCCGGGCCCCGTCACTTCGACGCGGCCTCGCGGCGGCGGCCGTGGCCCACGCCCACGAACACCGCGGCGGCCCGCCCGAGGTCGTAGGCCAGGGCCACCCGCACGGCCGCCCACAGTCCGGCCGGCAGGCGCCCGCCCGCGTTCCGGCGCATCGTCGAGACCCTGAGGGCCAGGAGGGCCAGCAGCCCCACCAGGCCCGTCCCGGCAATGACGGCGCCCGCGGGCCACCCGGCCAGCCAGCCGGCGAGCGAGGCCACCACGGCGCCGGCGTACGCGACGGGCATCGCGGCGGAGGCCAGCGTCCGGAACGACCGGGGGCCGCGAAGCGTCACCCGGAGGTTGTCGCGCCCACGCCACAGCTCGCCCCAGAACACGTGCGAGAGCCGCGCGGGATCGCCGTGGTGGACGCTCTTCATCCCCGGCACCGCACGCACGTCCCAGCCGGCGCGCGCCACGCGAACGCAGAGATCCACGTCCTCGCACGTCTCGAGACGCTCGTCGAAGCCGCCGGCAGCGTCGAAGGCCTGCCGGCGGATGACCATGTTGCCGGCGCCCAGCCACTCGGTGGGGCCGTCGGTCGAGGGATGCCGGCGCAAGGCGTCGTACGTGCGCTGGACCCACGTGCCCTGCGGAGGCGCGAAGTACGGCGCTCCCGCGATGCCCACCGACGGCGCCTTGAAGGCGCCGAGCGCCGAGCCGAGCCAGCCGGCGGCCACCTCGTTGTCGGCGTCGATGAAGGCGATGAGCGGCGCGGACGTGCTGGCGGCCCCGAGATTGCGCAGCGCGGCCACGTTTCCGCCGCGACGCGTCATGACGCGTGCGCCCGCCGCACGGGCGACGGCGGCCGACGCGTCGACCGACCCGTGGTCGAGAACGAGCACGTCATGAGGCGTCGCCGTCGCGACCTCGCGAAGACTGCGCAGGCACGTCCGCAGGCGCTCGGCGTCGTCGCGGACCGGGATGACGAACGCGATGGCGGCGGGATCGGCTTGCTCGAGTGGGCTTGCGTCGAGCGCACGTGACATCGAAGCTGCGTGGATAGATCCCTATGTTAATCTAACGCCCCGAGCGGGCCTGTTCGAGCGCGCGTCGTCGCGCGTCGCTGCGCGCGCCGGCACGGCCGCCGCGGGGCGCTTCGCGGGCGGGCGCGCCAGGCTCCCGACATCCGACGCCGCCCCCGGTCAGCCTCCCGTGCCTTCAGTCCACGCCGCATCGTCCTCGGTCCGCGACCTGGTGCCGACTCCGGTCCGCCCGGGGCGCGACCGCGACGTCGACGGCACATGCCGCGACGGCGCGGCGATCGCGCAGGGGCGCTGGCGATGACGTCAGGGGCCGTGGCTCGCGCGACCGTCCGTTCGCCGGGCCTCCGGCAGCGCACCGAGCCGCTCTGCGTCGGCGTGCCGTTCGCGCGCGGCCGCGTCACCGACGTCGACCGCCTCGTGGCGATCGGCGGCGGTCCGCTGCCAACCGGTGCGCGCGTCGCCGAACGGTGGCCGGACGGCAGCGTGCGGTGGGCGTGGCTCGACGTGGAGGCCGCGGTCCCCGCGGGCGGCCTCGTGCTCGAGGTGCGCGACGACGTCGCGCGGCCGGCCGCGCCGGTCCTGGACGTCGTCACCGGCCCGCGGTCGATCGCGATCTCGACCTCGCGGCTCCAGGTGGTCCTCGATCTGGATCACGACGGCCTGGTGTCGCGGCTCGACGTGGACGGGCGGTGCGGGGCCCGCTTCGGCGCCGACATCGTCCACGTGCTCGATGCCGATGGCCGCGCCCGTCCCGTCGCCTTCTCGGCACTCGCGGTCGAACACCACACGGCCCTTCGCGTGGTGACGCGCGCGTTCGGCCGGGCGACGATGGACGACGGCGCCGCCGTGAACGTCGATCTCCGCGTCACGATCCTCGCGGGCAGCACGGCGGTTGGCGTCGACCTCGGTCTGCACAATCCCCGGCCGGCCGTGCACGACGGGGGCTTCTGGGAGCTGGGCGATCCGGGGTCGGTGCTGTTGCGGGGGGCCGCCGTGAGCTGCGCGGCGCCGGGCGCGGCCGCGCGAGCGCACCTGTCGATCGCCGACGGCGAGCCGGCCCGCCTCGTGGCGTTGCCGCTGGCCGTGACGCAGCAGGGCAGCGGCGGCGAGCACTGGCAGAGCCGCGTCCACCTCGATCGGGACGGCGTGGTCGCGGTGGACGGGCCGGGATTCGTCGTCGACGCCGGCGGCCACCGGACGTCGGGGCGCCGGGCGCACCCGTGGCTGGCGATCGAGCACGCCGCGGGCCGCCTGTGCGTCACGGCGCGGAGGTTCTGGCAGTTGTTCCCGAAAGCGGTCGAGGCCGACGCCGCCGGCGGACTGCGCGTGTGGAGCCTGCCGCCGTGCGAGCGCCTCCACGAATTGCAAGGCGGCGAGCGTTGCCACTTCGAGTGGTGGCTCGACGCCGGCGAGGGCGGCGAGGACGCGGCGTCGTGGCAGCGGCGGCCGTCGACGGCCCTCCCGGCGATCGAGGCGGTGGTGGCCGCCGAAGGCCTGCCGGCGCTCGAGCCGGCGCCGCCCCCCGGATCGGCCGGCGCGCTCGCCGTGTACGAGGGCCTGATCGCGGCGGCGCTGGACGGCGCCGACGGCTTCGCGGCGAAGCGCGAGCGCATCGACGAGTACGGGTGGCGGCACTACGGCGACCTGTACGCCGACCACGAGAACGGCGACGATCCTGTCCTGGCGCGGGTCTCGCACTACAACAACCAGTACGACGCGGTGCTCGGCCTGACGCTGCAGGCCCTCCGCCACGACGACCACCGCTGGTGGGAGATGGCATCCGACCTGGCGTGGCACGTGGCCCGCGTCGACGTCTATTGGACCACCGCCGACCGCGCGGCCTACAACGGCGGGACGTTCTGGCACACGGGCCACTACGTCGACGCGGGGAAGTCCACGCATCGGTGCTACCCACGCGGCGCCGGCCTGCACGGCGGCGGGCCGTCGAACGAGCACTGCTACTCGCACGGCCTGCTCCTGCACCACCTGTTGACCGGAGACCCCCTGAGCCGCGCGGCGGTCGTCAGCCTGGGCGACTGGGTCATCGCGATGGACGACGGACGGCTCGCCAGGTGGCCCCTGCCGTGGCTCTCGCGCGCCGCGACTGGCACTGCGAGCGCCACCGTGTCACCCGAGTACCACGGGCCCGGGCGTGGTCCGGCCAACGCGATGGCGGCCCTCTTCAACGCCCACCGCCTGAGCGGGAATCCGGCGTTGCCTGCCAAGGCCGACGAGCTGCTGCGGCGGGTGATTCACCCCGACGACGACATCGCGGCGCTCGATCTCCTGGACGTCGAGCGGCGCTGGTCTTACACGGTGTTCCTGCAGGCGCTCGGACGCTATCTGTGGACCCACACGCCGGACGCGGGCCGCTACGCGTACGCCCGGGCGTGCCTGCTTCACTACGCGCGGTGGATGGCGGACCACGAGTACTGCTACCTCGACAAGCCCGAGGTCCTGGAGTTCCCCACCGAGACATGGGCCGCGCAGGACCTGCGCAAGTCCGAGGTGTTCGACCTCGCCGCCTACCATGCGCCGAGCGAGGAGGAACGGTCGAGGTTCCTCGAGCGCGCCCGGTACTTCCACGCCCGCTCGCTCGCGACCCTGGCGTCGTCGCCCACGCGGACGCGCACACGGCCGCTGGTGCTGCTCCTTCAGTACGGATTCGCCCGCCAGTGGTTCGACCGTGCGACCTCCGGGGCGCCCATCCGGCCCCTGCCGGCCGCCGCCTGGCCGCCGCCCGTCCGCTTCCGACCGCAGAAGGCCACGGCCGTCCGCCGGCTCAAGGCCGCGGCCGCGGCGGGGGCCGCCCTCGTGGCCGGGGGCGCCGCCGCGCTCCTGCTCCGCTGAGGCGCGTTCTCGCGCCGCAGCGGCGTGCTTCCGTGCGCAGCCGGGCCGTCGCGGCCTGTGCTACCGTAGAAATTTCCTGCGTCCGCGCACGATGCGCTCCATCTTCGTCCTCGCCCTCATCGCCCTCGGATTCGCCGGCTCGGTCGTCAGCCGACAGGTCGGGCTGCTCACCTATATCTGGTTCGCCCTGTTCCGGCCGCTGGAGTGGATGTGGTGGGACATGCGGCCGTACCGCCTGTCGCTCATCGCGGGCCTGCTGTTCCTCGTTCCGTGCCTGCTGACCGGCTGGCTGCCGAACGTCACGAACCCGATGAGCCTCCTGAGCCTGTCGTTCCTGGCCACGGTGCTCGTCGCGCACTTCACGTCGTACCTGCAGTCGAACTGGCTCTGGGTGGACCAGTTCGCCCGGCTCCTCGTCGTCTGCATGCTCGCCGTCAGCCTCGTCAACTCGAAGAAGCGGCTCAGCCAGGTCGTGGCGGTGATGGCCGGCTCGTTCGCGTTCTTCGCTGCCAAGGCCGGGCTCTTCTTCTACATCGACGGCGGCGTGCAGTTCTCGGCCGGCCAGGCGGGCGCCTTCGTCGACAACAACGGCTACGCCATGGCCGTCAACATGGCGATCCCGTTGATGGCGGCCACCGCGCTCACGCTGCAGGTGGACGTCCCGTACCTGAAGTACCTCCGCTACAGCTTCCTCCTGTGCATCCCGTTCAGCATCATGACCGTGATCGGCACGATGTCGCGCGCCGGGCTCCTGTCACTGGGCTCGCTCGTGCTCAGCGCCGGCATGCTGCAGCGCCGGCCGGTCGTCTGGACCGGCGGGCTCGTGCTGGCCGGCGCGCTGATGTTCGCCGTCGTGCCCTTGCCGGACGGCTATCTGGCCCGCATGCAGACCATCCAGACGTACGAGGAGGTCGGCGAAGGGTCGGCGCTCAGCCGGTTCCACTTCTGGCACATCGCCGCGGTGATGGTCTCCCGCAATCCGTACGGCGTCGGGCTGCGCCGCTTCGACGACGCGTACGACGACCACGACGACTCGGCCGGCTACTGGGGTTCGCACCGGTCGGTGCACAACAGCCACCTCGAAGTGCTGGCCGAGATGGGGTACGCGGGCTTCGCGATCTGGATCGTGATGTTCGTCTACGCCTTCGTGCTGTGCCTGCGCGTCAGGTACGGCGCCGCGAGCCTCGCCGGACTGAGCGACGAGGATCGGAAGTTCTACGTCACCATGGCCAATGCGTTCATGGCGTCGATGTTCGCCTTCATCGTCGGCGGCACGTTCATCGCCTCGGCCAACAACGAGCTCACCTGGCTCACGTTCTTCGTCATCGCGATCCTCCACCGCCTCTACCGGAAGGACGTGGACGCGCTGAAGCCGATGCCCGTCGCCGCCGACCGGGTCGCGGCCGTCGTGCCCAGACCTCGCCGCCAAGCAATCGCGTGACGCCCAGGGTCAGGGCCCCGCGCGTGCTGCAGGTGGTCCTGCGGCTGGATCCGGGCGGTACCGAGCGGCTCGTCATCGAGATCGTGCGGCGGCTGCACACCGGCGTGCCCATGGCCGTGTGCTGCCTCGACGCCGCGGGCGCCTGGGCGGACCGGGTCGCCACGCTCGGCGTCCCCCTCCACGTCCTCGATCGCCAGCCCGGGTTCCACCTGTCCCTGGCGCCACGGCTGGCGGCGGCCGCCCGGGCGTTCGGCGCCAACGTCCTGCACTGCCATCACTACTCGCCCTTCGTCTACGGCCGCCTGGCGTCGTTCCTCCTGCCCGGCGTTCGCGCCGTGTATACGGAGCACGGACGCCTGTCGGACGAGCCGCCGTCCCTCAAGCGGCGGCTCGTGAACCGCCTGCTGATGGCGGGGGCGCGGGACCTCTATGCGGTGTCACACGATCTGCGCGGCCATCTGGTCCGTGAGGCCGTGCCCGAGCGCATGCAGGTGATCTGGAACGGGATCGATCCCGGCGCGGCGCCGGAGCCGGCCGCCAGGGCGGCGGCGCGCGCCGCCCTCGGCGCCGCTCCCGACGACTGGGTCGTGGGCGCGGTTGCCCGGCTGGATCCCGTCAAGGACCTCGGCACGCTCGTCGACGCGGTGGCCCGTGCCGCAGGAACGCAACCCGCCGTCCGGCTGGCCATCATCGGCGAAGGACCGGAGCGCCAGACGCTGGAACAGGTGGTGGATCGACTCGGCGTGCGCGACCGCGTGCGGCTGCTCGGTCATCGAGACGACGTGCGAGCCCTGCTCGCGGGCTTCGATGCCTTTGCGAACAGCTCCACGAGCGAGGGCATCTCGCTCACGCTGCTCGAGGCGATGGCCGCCGAGCTGCCAGTGGTGGCCACGCGCGTGGGAGGCACGCCGGAGGTCGTGGTGGACGGCGAGACCGGCCGGCTCGCACCCGCGCGCGATCCGGAAGCCCTCGCCGAAGCGCTGCTCGACACGTGCCGCGACGGCGCGCGAGCCCGGGCGTGGGGCGCGGCGGGACGTCGCCGGCTGCTGGCGCACTTCACGATCGACGAGATGGTCCGGCGGTACGAGGACGTCTACCGCGACGTCGCGGCCCGCTGACGCCGGAATCGCCCGCGGTTGCACGACCCCGGCGGCCCTTCACGGCCCGTCCGCTACAATGAATGGATGATGCCGTCGGCCGGAGCGCGCTAGTGTGCGGCATCAGCGCCCTGGTTGCGCTAGACGGCCCCCTCGCTCCGCACATCGCCCGCAGTCTCCGTCCCATGACGGACGCCCTGGCCCACCGCGGTCCTGACGGCGACGGCTTCGTGGACTGCGGCTTCGCCGCCCTTGGCCACCGGCGGCTGTCGATCATCGACCGCGCCGGCGGCCACCAGCCGATGACGAACGAGGACGAGACCTGCTGGATCGTCTTCAACGGCGAGATCTACAACCACAAGCCGCTGCGCCGCGAGCTCGAGGCGCGGGGACACCGGTTCCGGACCGTGTCGGACACCGAGGTGATCCTCCACGCCTACGAGGAGTACGGCCCCGCCTGCGTCGAACGGCTGAACGGGATGTTCGCGCTCGTCGTGTGCGACACCCGGCGGCGCGAAGTCTTCATCGCCCGCGATCGCCTGGGCAAGAAGCCGGTCTTCTACGCAGTTCTCGACGGCGTCGTGCACGTGGCCAGCGAGATCAAGGCCTTGCGGCGGAGCCCCGCGTGGGACGGCGCGCTCGATCCCGGGGCCCTCGAAGGCTATCTCTCGCTCGGCTACGTCGTGGAGCCGGCGACCATCTACCGGCACGTGCGGAAGCTGGAAGCCGGCCATTGGATGCGGATTGCCGACGGGCGCGTGGAGACCCGGAAGTACTGGGACATCACGGAGTTCGACACCGACACGCGTCCTGACGCGGAGGTGCTGGACGAACTGGGGCCGCTGCTGGCCGACGCCGTCGCTTGCCGGCTCGAGAGCGAAGTGCCGCTCGGAGCGTTCCTGTCCGGCGGCATCGACTCGGGCCTGGTCGTGTCGTGGATGGCCGAGGCGCAGGGCGCCGGCGTGGTGACGACGTCGGTGGGCTTCGAGGAGAAGGCCCACAACGAGCTGGACGCCGCGGCGCTCACGGCCGCCGCCTTCCGGACCCAGCATCACCCGATGCTGCTGGAGCCGAGGCTGGACGAGGTGTTCGACACACTCGTGGACGCGTTCGACGAGCCATTCGCCGACGCCTCCGCGATTCCCACCTACTACGTCTCCAAGGCCGCCCGGGCCCACGTCACCGTGGCCCTGACCGGCGACGGCGGCGACGAGTCGTTCGGCGGCTACGATTTCCGCTACGAGCTGCACGCGCTCGAAGCCCGCTGGCGCCGCTTCGTGCCGGGCGCCGCGGGCCGGGCGGCCGTTGGATGGCTGGGCCGGCAGTGGCCCCGGTCGGCCAGGCTGCCCCGGCCCCTCCGCGCGGGCTACGTCCTCGAGAACCTCGCGCGCTCGCCGGAAGCCGCGTACTACGCCGACCTGTGCATCGTGAAGCCGTGGGACGCACGGGAGCTCATGGGACGGCCGGCGGATCGTGCGGTCGAAGCCAGTCCCGTCTACGAGGCCGTGACGGCGCCGTACCGCCGCTGCGGATCGCTGGACGACGTCCAGCGCGCGCAGTACGCCGACCTGAAGATCTACCTGCCCAACGATCCGCTGGTGAAGGTCGACCGCACGAGCATGGCGAACAGCCTCGAGGTGCGATGTCCGCTGCTGGACCACCGTGTCATCGAGTTCGCGTTCCGCCTGCCCGCCTCCCGCAAGGCGCAGCCCGGCCGATCCAAGCACTTCCTGCGGACGCTGGGCACGCGGCGCCTGCCCCCGACGCTGGACGCGCTGCCGAAGCGCGGCTTCACGGCGCCGACCGCCGAGTGGATGCGCGGGCGCTACCGCGAGTGGTTCCGCGACGAGGTGCTGTCGGCGGACGCGGCCACGGCCGGACTCGTCGATCGGTCCGTGCTCGAGCGCTGGGTCCGCGAGGACGGCGCCGGATCGCGCAACCGCTCCGCCGCGCTGTGGAGCGTCTGGTGCCTCGAGCGCTGGGCGCGGCGCCTCGGATCGCGCTAGCGCGTTCTCTCCAACGGGGCTGGAACACGATCGCCGGTGTGCCGGTCGTCGTGTGCGCACTCGGTGAGTGCACCGACGTGCATGACCTTGGCGATGCGGGCGCACACCCGGAGGCCCGCGAGCGCGGTGTGCGTCCGCCATTGAACGCAGAGGGTGTGATGTCGCACGGCCGTTGCCGGACCGGCGCACCCACGACCGACTGACGCATGAGTCGCGGCCACGTCCCGCGATGGCATCCCCGCATCCAGGTCTCGGACGATGCGTGGCCGCAGGCCAGGGAACACGAAGCCATCGCGCTTCCGCCTCCACGAGCGCCGCGACGCGGGCACCACGTCCAGCAGACGGCGCTGACGATCACGCGTGCCCCTGGAAATCCCGAGTAGATCGCGCGCCTGCGCGCACGTACCGGCGCTTGCGTGAACCGCACGTCCCCCTGCCAGGACGGCTTCGTAATCGACCGTCCGAATATCGCTCAGGGCCCTGGCGGCGTCGATCGGCCGCGACGCGACACCACGCGATCGCGTCGGCGATCAGTCTCGTAATCCCAGGCTCGAAACGAGGATGCCGCAGGCGATGCGGCGCCGCGACGTCAGCCGATTCAACCCACGCGGGCGCAGTGACTTACACGCCGCCGGCTCGCGAGGCACACCCCTTGCTCAGAGGAACGGCATGTCATCGAGCCGCCGTTGCAGGTCCCCCCGCCTGTGATGCCTGGGACTCGGGAAGGTCGCCCACGGGGATTTGTCATGTTTCCACTTCGAGCAGTCGTCGTCGCCTTGTCCGTCGTTCTCGTCGAAGCTGCGGTCGCGAGCGCCCAGAGCCAGGCGCTCTCCGCGCCCGCGCCCGCCGCGGCCACCGATCCCTGCGTCGGACGCACTGACGGCCCTTGCGCATTTCCGCGCTTCGACCCGTCTGGCATCACGAGGGCGGGCAAGTTCACCATCCCCGGCACCGACTCCAACGGTGTGATGATCAATTACGGCGGCTCGGGCGTCGGCGTATCGGAAGACGGCAAGTTCCTCTACGTCTCCTGCCGCCAGGACGCGGCCGGCCAGTCCACCCGCGGTCTCATCGCGAAGGTACAGATTCCTGGAGTCGGCGGATCCGCCGCGCTCGTGCAGCCATGCCAGGGGCTGCCGAACAACGAGCTCGTGAAGGTGACGGGCAACCCCGGCGACTACTTCCCGACCGTAGGAGGCATCCTGGAGTCGGGCGGCAAGCTGATCGTGAATGCCTTCGTCACCTACGACACCAGCGGCGTCTACGCGCTCCGTCACACGTTCTGGTCGGGCCAGTCCCTGAACTCCCTGGCTGGGCCTTACGAGGGCGCCGTCCGCAACGGCCTGGTGAAGGGCTACATGGGCCACGTGCCGCCGGAATGGCAGGCGTTGCTCGGCGGGGATTCGTACGCGACGGCTGGCTTCACCAGCATCATCTCGCGCGCGAGCTACGGCGCGGCGTTCACCGTGTTCAACGCGGCCGACGTGAAGAACGACAACTTCGCGATGAAGTTCCTGCTCGGCTGCCCATACTACGAGCCCGGGACCTACAACTTCCTGAGCAAGTGCGCGAGCCGCTACGGATCTCCGCAGTCGCCCGTCCTGTACAACGGCAGCGAACAGTCCGGTGGGGCGTTCATCGTGCCGGGCACCCGTACGCTCTTCGTCGTCGAGCGCGAGGCTGACGGCCCGACCTGCTACGGCTACGCGACTCGGGATCAGTCGCAGCACGGGCTGCCCTACCTCGACGCCGTCTATTGCTACAGCCTCTCCGACCCTCTCATGGAGAAGGGCCCGAAGGGCTATCCCTACCGTCTCGTGGGAAAGCTGTTCGACCTTGCCGATCTGGTGGACGTGAAGCTGGGCAAGAAGCTGCCCTGGGACGTCGATCCCTACTCCGTCGTGACCATGCCCGGCTCGACGGCGGGCGAGATGATCGGCTATACGGGCGGCGGCGCGTTCAACCCGGTGACGGGACAGTACTACCTGTCGCGCGAGCTGTATCCCGGCACGGGCGGAAAGGCCGACGTCGCGGTCTTCGAGGGCTTCCCGACGTCGACCGGCGGTTCTTACGAGATCTGCGGTGACGGTCTCGACAACGATGGGGACGGCCTCGTCGACGAGGGGTGCGCGACCGAGGTGTGCGGCGACGGCATCGACAACGACGGCGACGGCCTGGTCGATGAGAACTGCCAGGGCGGCGTCGAGATCTGCGGCGACGGCATCGACAACGATGGCGACGGCCTCGTGGACGAGGGGTGCGAAGGTGACAAGGCCGTGCCTGGAGCTCCCCAGCGTCTCTACGGCTCGGTCAAGCGGTCCACGGTGTCCCTGAAATGGGAGCCGCCGATCACCGGCGGCACGGTGGGCGAATACGTCATCCAGGCGGGCCTCGCGCCCGGGACGACCGTCTACTCCGCCCCGGTCGGCCTGAACACGACGCTGTCTGTGCCGGACGTCGGCGCCGGCCGCTATTACGTCCGGGTCGTGGCGCGCAACGCCAACGGCTCCAGCCTGCCGTCCAACGAGGTCACGCTGTCGGTCGGCTGCAAGGAGCGGCCCCGCAAGGTGTCCGGCCTCTCGGCGGCCACACGCGACGGCCTCGTGACCCTGTCGTGGTCCGATCCCGATGGCTGCAGCGGGACGAGCTACCGGGTGGCATTGAGCAACGCTGTCGCGTCCCAGGTGCTGTCGACCAGCGAACCGGCGCTCACGACCGTCCTGCCCTCGGGCACCTACGCGGCCCGCGTGACGGCCCGGTCCGACAACGGCGACAGTGACAGCACGACGCTGCAGTTCACGGTCAACGGCAACACCTGCTCCACGCCGCGGACCCACACGAGCCTTCGGACCGTTGTGGCCGGGCGGCGCGTGGGCCTGTTCTGGTCGCCGCTCGACCCCGATATCGCGGATTTCGAGGACCGGCTGTCGCCGCTCTCGTATGTGATCGAGGCGGGCACCGCGCCCGGCGCATCCGACATCGGTGTGGTGCCGATGGCGAGGGCCAAACAGCTGCTGATCGACGCGCCGCGCGGCACCTACTACGTCCGGGTCCGGGCTTCGAACGTGTGCGGCGCAGGACCGGCCTCCAACGAAGGCAAGCTGGTCGTGAAGTGAAGTCGCGAGAAGCGACAGTGAATCTTCTGCACGCCGCCGTTCTGGAGGAATACAGGCGGCGGCGTCGCAGCCCCTGCGGTCAGGACCTGTAAGTCGTTGACTGCGCTGGCGTTATCGGCCAGCGCAGTCGACGGCCCAGCAGTTGCTCGGGGCGGCGCCCGACCTATGTAGTTCGCGGCGTGTCTTGATGTCTGCACAGCGCGGTTCTTCCTCGGCGAACTCCGGCTCCCTCCCGTCACACGCCGCCCGCGAAACTTGGCGAAGGATTCTGGGCATCCTGGCGCTCGTCACCGGTCGCATGGGCGGGCCTGCCAGTCTTCCTGGAGGCCCAGGTCGACCCACTGTCGCTGCCTCTGCTCACCGGCGGAGAGTTCGCCGGGCTCTCGATGTATTCGTTCCTGGTTCCCTCCGACGACGGCGCGGGGACCAACATCAGCTACGGCGGCGGTGCCATCGACGTTTCTGAGGATGGCAACTACCTGTACCTGTCGTGCCAGCAGGACGACAACGGCATCGCGAAACTCGAGATTCCACCCCCCGGCGGGCTGGCGCGCGTCGTCGCGCCGTGCCTGGGACCCCGGCGCGCCGACATCGCGAAGGTCCACCCCGACCTGTCCGCCTGGCGTCCGGTGCTCGGTGGCGTGCTCGAACTGAATGGGCGCATCACCGTCACAGGCTTCATCATCTACGACGCGAACGGCGCCGCGACGGCCAGTCACTGGAGCGGCCCTTCACTGACGCAGCTCTCAGGGCCGTTCGCGGGAACCGTGAAGCCGGGCCTCGTGAAGAGCCAGATGATCGCCGTTCCACAGGAATGGCGCGCCCTGGTCGGCGGGCCAGCCATGTCCTCGGCCGGATACTCGTCGATCGTGTCACGGTCGAGCTATGGCGCCGCGGCAACCGTCTTCGACCCGGCAGACGTGACGCACGACCAGGTGCTACAGCCTGAGCGACACGCCGAATCAGAAAGGGCCGATGGGGTATCCCTACCGCCTCGTCGCCAAGCTGTACGACATGCGCGAACTGGTGGCCGTGAAGCGCGGGCTGAAGCAGCCTTGGGACATCAAGCAATACGCCACCGTCGACATGCCGGGTTCGGGTCCGGGTGAGCTTGTGACGGGGGGGGCGTGGAACCCTGTCCGCGGTGAGTACTACCTGGTGCGCTATCTCCCGGCCGGCGGACCGGGCGTCATTTATGTCTACAGCGCCCGCGGGGTCGGCAACGGAGGCACGCCTCCGCCGACCGGCCTGCGCGCCGACGTTGCGGGCTCGAACGTCACGTTGTCGTGGCGGGCGCCGGTCGGACCGGCTGTGACGGACTTCGTGCTCGAGGCGGGTACCGGGCCGGGCCAGTCCAATCTCATTGCCGGCAACCGGGTGGGCAGAATCGACACGGTCACGGCCCAGAACGTGCCCAAGGGGACCTACTACGTCCGCGTGCGCTCGGCGGGAAGCGGCGGTCTCAGCGTGCCGTCGAACGAGGTCGTCGCCGTCGTCGGCGGCTCGGGCGGTGGGGGCGGCGGCCTCCCTGGGACGCCTGACGGCTTCCAGGCCGTGGCGGACGCGACAGGCACGGTGACCATTTATTGGCAGCCTCCCGGAGGCGGCGGTGCGCCAACCAGTTACCTGCTCGAGGCAGGGACCGCACCTGGCCTCACGAACATCACCGACGGCATCCAGCTCCCGCTCGTGACGAGCTTTTCGGCACGCGCAGTGCCGTCGGGCACGTACTACCTCCGAATGCGCGCGGTGAACGCGTCCGGCCGCGGTGCCCCCACTCGGGACATCGGCGTCGTGGTGCCCTAGCGGCCGCTGCTGTTCGCGCAGACCGTCACGCGTTCGCGCCGGCCGCTCGGCTGTGCGGCCGGTTGAGCCTGGTCGAGACGCGAGGCTACGGGATCGACCGGACGATAGGCGGCCCGAAAACGTTGGCGATGCCGACCGGCAGCTTCTGCCAGGCCTGGATCGCGAGCCTGAACTTCGGGTTCTTGGGGCTCTGGTCCGGCAGGGTGCCGGTCACCACGTCGTACTCCCAGCACAGGGGCGTGGGCTCCGCCCCCCACTGCTTCTTGAAGTGGAACGTGCCTTCGTTCGGCGTCGAGCGCCCGAAGTCGAGCCGCGTGCAGCCGGCGGCGATCGCCTCCCGGAGGATCGTCCAGTAGAGCAGGTTGTTCGGCGACATCTGGTTGAACTCGCGGAGCGACGACGCCCACGGCACCTCCGTCCGTTCCCGCCACCGCCACGTGAGGCCGGCCGCCGCGGCGCGTCCCTCGTGACGGACGACGACGATCCGGGTCCGCTCCGGGAACGTCGCCAGCACTGCCTCGAACAGCCGCGGTGAGTAGACGGGCGTGCCGAGATCGCGCATGTTCGTGGCGAACACTCCGTAGAAGTCCCGCAGGTGCTCGCTGCCGCCGGCCTCGGCCGTCAAGCCGCTCTTCTCCGCCTTGCGCACCTGGTTGCGCACCTTCCGGTCGAGCGCCGCCCACAACGCGTCCGCATCGCCGGGGAGCGCGAGGGTCATCGCGACCTTGTGCTCCTTGGGCACGAGGTGAGGAAAGCGGCGCCGGTCGTGCCGGAGCTCCACGTGGGTCGCCTTGTGCTCGCGCGCCAGGCGTCCCGCGTGCTCGACGAGCGCCGCGGCCGCCGCCTCGTCGTCGGCGACCACGCCGCCGTAGTTCAGGAACGGCACCGACACGACGAAGCGGCCGAAGATCGGGGACTGGAAGAACACGAGCGGCAGGACGCCCGTGATCCGTCCGCCGCGCTGCGCGGCCAGGTAGTGCGTGCGGTGGCGGAAGACCCCCTCGAAGATGCCGCGCCACGCCCACAGGTGGTAACCCGAAGCGTCCGGATGCGCCTCGACGTACGCATCCCACGCGGCGGGGTCGGTGCAGGCCTCCACGACGAGGCCCCGCCGGGCCTGGGAGTCGATCGATTCGGTCACGCGCTCACCTCGCGCCGGTCGCCGCCGAGCGTGAGCGGCGGCAGGGGCACGGACGCGATGAGACCGCGCATGGTGCCGAACGGGAACTCGCCGAGCAGGCGCCGGAGGCGGGGCTCGGTGTCGTCCAGGTTGTGATAGTGCCGGTAGCGCGCCAGGGCCGGCGCCGGCAGCCGAGGCTGCCCGGGATCGATCTCCCACGGGTGCAGGTAGAACACGGCCGGCGCGCGCTCGCGGTCGTTCACGCGCCGCATGCCCCATCGCGTCCACCCGTACGGCAGCAGCCGGAAGTAGCCTCCGCCGCCGATCGGCCAGTTGACGCCGGCCAGCCGCACCGTGGAGGCCGGCACCTCGACGATCGTGCCGCCCGGACGGGTGATGACGCCCGCGTGCCGCCCGGCGTCGGGAATGCCGTATCGATCGTGGTGGACGGGGAAGATGCTGGAGTCGTACGAATAGCCCTCGTCGATGAGGACGTCGAGCGCCCACAGCGAGCGTTCGGTCACCGAGAAGCTCGGCGCCCGGTAGCCCTCCACCCGCTGGCCCGAGACATCCTCGAGCAGCCCCTTGGCGCGGCGGACGTCCTCGCGGAAGGCGTCCGGCGTCTGGTCGTAGATCAGGCGGTGGCCGTAGCCGTGCGAGGCGACCTCGTGCCCCTCGGCGGCGATGCGCCGCACCAGGCCCGGCACGCGTTCGGCGACCCAGGCCAGGACGAAGAACGTCGCCGAGACGCCCGCCTCCCGGAAGAGCGCCAGCAGACGGTCGGTGTTGGCCTCGACGCGGCTCTCGCGCGACGCCCACGACGCGCGGTCCACGACACGCTCGAAGTTGCTGACGTGGAAATAGTCCTCCACGTCGACGGTCATCGCGTTACGCGGCGGCGTGTCGGCCCCGGGGGCGCTCACGAGGCCCCCCGGCGCATGACGACCGTCTTCACCGTCTGGAACATCACGAAGATGTCGAGCGACACCGACATGTTCTTGATGTAGTAGAGGTCGTACTGCAGCTTCTGGAGCGCGTCCTCGACGCTCGCGCCGTAGGTGTAGCGCACCTGCGCCCAGCCCGTGACGCCGGGCTTCACGACGTGGCGCTGCCCGTAGAACGGGATCTGTCGTGTAAGGTCGGCGACGAACTCGGGCCGCTCCGGACGGGGGCCTACCATGCTCATATCGCCGCGGAGCGCGTTCCAGAGCTGCGGAATCTCGTCGAGCCGCGTGCGGCGCAGGAAGCCGCCGATCGGCGTGACCCGCGAGTCGTTCTTCGTCGCCCAGACCGGGCCGGTGCCCTCCTCGGCGTCGACGCGCATCGACCTGAACTTCAGGACCATGAACGTGCGGCCGTCCTGGCCGACGCGTTCCTGGCGATAGAACACCGGTCCGTGCGACGTGACCTTGATGAGCAGCATCACCAGGGCCGCAATCGGAGCCGCCAGCACCAGGCCGAGCGACGAGACCACGATGTCGAGGATCCGCTTGGTCACGAGCTGCGAGCGCGACTTCCTGAAGCCTTCGGAGAAGATCATCCAGCTCGGGCGCAGGTTCTCGACCGCGATCTTGCCCGTGTACTGCTCGTAGACCGTCGCCAGGTGGTCGAAGGTGACGCCGCTCAGCTTGATTTCGAGCAGCTTGACCATGTCGAGGCGGCCGCGGGCATCGGCGAGGCTGACGACCACGCGGTCCACGGCGCGCTCGCGGACGATGCGGGGGATGTCGTCGATGGTGCCGATGACGCCCGGATTGAAGAGGGAGGTGCCCACCCGCGCGGCGTCGGGCTCGACGAAGCCGACGATCTCGACGCCGAGTTCGGTCTGGCGTTCGTGAATTTCCTGGGCGAGCGCCACCGCGGCCGGGGTCGAGCCGATGAGGAGCAGCCGCTCACCGGGCTGGACCTGGGAGGTCGCCCACTCGAACAGCAGCCGCGTCAAGAGGATGGCGGCGATGATAAAGGCCGTCGTCAGCAGGAACACGCCGCGTCCGACGATCAGGGTCGGCGCCCAGTAATAGACGACTGCCAGGATGATGGTGGTGGCGGCCAGCGCCCGGAGCAGGCGCACGAAGAGCTCGCGCCGGTCGGCGACGACCCGCAGGTCGTACATGTCCGCGAAGAAGAGGCAGAGCTGGCAGATGCCGGCGACGACGCCCGCCCGCAGCAGCCCGTCGGGCGTGGTCAGCACCGCCAGGCCGGACTCCGGCCCGAGCCGGATCGCGGCGGCCGTCGTCACGGCCAGGACTATCGAGACCGTCTCGAGCAGCGCCAGGATTAGAGTCCTGGTACCCAGCTGGCCTGCCATGCCCGGTCCCCGACGCGGGGTTACCGCCTCCCGTAGTAGTCCGCGTGGTAGTTCGCCGTGCTCATGTCACGCGGATCGACGCCGTTGAGCACGACGCCCAGCACGCGCTCCTTGCCGATGACCCGAATGGCCGTGTCCACGAGCTCGAACGCCGTGGCGCCGGCCGACACGATCAGCACCGAACCGTCCACGTGATCGGCCAGCAGGTTGGCGTCCGGGAGCACGGCGAGCGGCGCCGTGTCCAGCAGCACCCAGTCGTACTCGCGGCGGGCGTGCTCGAGGAGCGCGGCCATCGCGTTCGACGTCAGGATGCCCATCGGGTCGCCGTCCACCCGGCCCGCGGGCACGACGGACAGGCGCTCGGTGATGCGCACGACGGGAATCTCGCTGCGCTCGACGATGTCCGCGACTCCAGGAGATCCCGCGATCTGGAACGCGCCGTGAATCGTGGGTCGCCGAAGATCGCAGTCGATCACCAGCACGCGCTTCTGGTACGAGCCGCTGAGCGTGAGCGCGAGGTTCACCGTCGTGAGCGTCTTGCCCTCGCCCGCCACGGCGCTCACCATCATCACCACCTTGCCGTCGTGGTCGAGCTGCCACTGGTGGAGCTTGGCGGCGAGCTTGCGGTACTGCTCGAGCGCGACCGTGGGCGCCCCGGTCGGCGTGGCGACCTTCTCGGCCAGCGCGGGATGGACGTCGAGGGACCGCGGAATCGGCCTTGCCGGTCGATCGGGGGGCGGCGGAGCGGGCGCGTCCTTGACGTCCCACGCCGCGTCGAACACGGCATCGTCCGGCGCCTCGGTGGGCGCCATGGCGGGCGACGTCTCGCTGGTGGCGCCGGAGTGGGCGCGTTCGATGGCCTTACCGAAACGACTCATGACCTTTTACCGAACGGAAACCAGCGCCGGTGCCGGAACGTGGTGAACATGTCGCGCGACTTCCCGTCGTCGGGAGGCTCGGCCACGGTCGCGCCGTTGCTGCCGGCAGGCCGGACCGCTGCGGGGTCCGCCGCGGTGGCCACTCCTCCCGGCGCGGCGGCCGCCCGGGTGGCCAGCGTGGCCCTGGGCGGCTCGGCGGCGCCGGAGCGTCCCGAGGCCTTCGCGCGCGCCTCGCGGGGCGTCAGGTCGAAGTCCTTGCACACTTCCTCCACGAGCGCGGGGCCGACGGGCTTCTGATCGGCCGCAAAGCCGCTGAGCAGCGCGTTGTCGCAGATCACGTTGATGGTCCGCGCCACTCCACCGGAGTATCGGTAGACCAATTCGACCGCTGCAGGCGTGAAGATCTCGGGCGGATTGCCCCCGGCCACCCGGATGCGGCCGGCGATCAGGGCGGCCGTGGCCCGCAGGTCCAGGGGTTTGAGCGTCGCGCGGATGGCCACGCGCTGCTTCAGCTGACGCAGCGACGGGTCGTTCAGGCGGTCCGCCAGCTCCGGCTGGCCGACCAGCACCACCTGGAGCAGCTTCGCGGTGGAGGTCTCGATATTGGCCAGCAGCCGGATCTCCTCCAGTAGCTCGTGCGGGAGGCTCTGGGCTTCGTCGACGACCATCGCCGTGATCTGGCCCTGCGCGTGATTGCGGGCGAGCGCGGCCGTCAGCCTCGACAGCAGGTCGGTCTTCGACTCCGCCGCGTCGGGTCCGAGGCGGTACGCCTTGCCCAGGAACTGCAGGAACTCGTCGCGCGTCAGTGCGGGGTTGTTGAGATAGGTCTGCCGGACGTTCTCGCCGCGCAGCGCGCGCAGCGCCGCGCGGACGATGGTGGTCTTGCCGGTGCCGGCCTCGCCCGTGACCACGATGATCCCGCGCCGCGACGTGATGCCGTACTGGACCGCCGCCAGCGCCTCGCGGTGCATGGGCGTGAGGTACAGGTATCGCGTGTTGGGCGTGAGGTCGAAGGGCCGTTCGGTCAGCCCGTAGAACTCGTGGTACATGGCGTCGCGCTACCGCAACCAGCTCCAGGCGATGGCGACCGCGACGGCGATGCCCGCCACGGCGGCGCCGGAGAGCCCGAGAACCTGCCGCAGGTGGCGCCTGCGCTCCACGCGGTTGCGCATGCGCGGCACCGTCGCCAGCACCGGCAGGTTCAGCGCCTGGAGCACGTCGGATTCCATGTGCAGGGTCTTGTCGCGCAGCTCCATCAGCACGATGATGCCGACCCCGATGGCAATGCCCAGGAGCGTGCCGATCGCCTGGATGAGCGGGCGGTTCGGCGAGTAGGGCTTCTCGGGGCGGCGCGCCGGGTCCAGCACGCGGAACTGCTCGCCGATCTGGCGGCGCTCGACGTTCGACGCAATCTGCGCCTCCTGCCGCTTCGCCAGCAGAGACTGGTAGGTCTGCTGGAGCGTCGTGTAGTCGCGCATCAGCTCGGTCTGCTCGGATTCGAGCGACGGCACCGACTCGATGCGGCCGCGGTATTCCGCGATCTGGCCCTGCACCTTGGCCAGCTGCTCCTCTTTCGTCGTGATGTTCTTGGTGAGCGTGTCGAGCTCGTCGCGATAGCTGCGCGCCTGGCGCTCCGCGGGGGACATCGTGGCTGCGGGCCGGCTCGGGCCTCCGGCGGCGGCCGCCGCCGCCGCGGCTTCGCGCTCGGCCCTGGCCTTGCGCTCCGCCTCCGCCACGATGCGCTCGCCGCGGACCACGTCGGGGTGTTCGGGCGTCAGACGAGTCTTGAGGACGCGCAGCGCCTCACGGGCCGTCGCCAGCTCGGCGGCCGCGGATCCTGGGGGCGGCGCCGCGTCACCCTGCGCCACGGTCGTGCCGTCCGTCGGGTCCACCTTGACGGCTGCGGCCAGATCGGTGAGTGCGCGTTCCACCACCGCGCGACGATCGCGGTCGCGGTCCAGCGAGTCGCTCAGGCCCTGGGCCTGCATGTTGAGCGTCTGGACCGCCTGGAAGTTGCTGTTGACCTGCGTCGGCAGCTGGCCGGCGTTGCGGATCCGGAACGCCTCGAGGCGCTTCTCGTGCTCGATGAGCTTCTGCCGGGCGTCGTTGAGCTGCGACTCCAGGAACTGGCTGGTGGCCTCGGCCTGCACCTCGCGATCGCGGAGGTTCTCCTCGATGAAGAGGGACGCGAGGCGCTCGGCCACCTGCTGCGCGAGCACCGGGTTCTCGGACTTGTAGCCCACGACGAAGGCGTCGCCGCGGATCGTCGTGACGTCCACCTCGCGGCGCATGTAGGCGATGACGTCCTCCATGGGCTCCTTCTGCCGGAGGTCGGGGTACAGGTTCAGGTCGAGGACGATGGGCTCGAGTCGCGTGCGGCTCAGGATCTGCTGCGAGATGGACCGCAGCCGGTCCTGGACGTTCGTGGTCACGGTGGTCCGGACGATGTCGCTCGGCACCCGCTGCGCCACGACCAGGATCGTCGTCTCGGCGCGGTAGATGTCCGGTACGAACCGCAGGTAGGTCGCGGCCAGCAGCGAGGTGAGGATCGCCGGGGCCAGCACGATCCACTTGCCGCGCCACGCGATGCGGGCGACGTCGTCGATGGTGTAGCTCTTGCCGGGCAGCATGTCTGTCGCGTCTCCGTGATCTATGGACGGCTGAAGGGACTCAGGCCGAAGGACAGGCCGGCCCGGACGCCCTGCCGGCCGAAACGACCTGAGGGCTGACCGGGCAGGACGAACGAGGAGTCGACGTCCGATCGGAACAGCGAATATTCTACGAAGGTTCCCACCGTCCGCTTGACGTCGTAGCGCAGCATCACCGACGCCGAGGCGGTGTTGAACCCCACGGCATTGGCCGCATTAATGGTACCCGACGAGTAGTTCGCCGAGAAGATCGACCCCAGGGAGCGGGTCAGCCGTCCGCCGGCCGACGCGGACGCTCCGTAGAAAACCACGGCGTTCCGATAGGTCTGGACGAAGCGTGCATCCCTGACCGCTGTCAGGTTCACGTTCCAGCCGCTGCGGAACCCGCGGTCGAGGGTGACGCTGCCCGTCAACTGGTACGCCTTTCCGCTGGTTTCTGGCACGTTCACCAACCCGGTGCGGAACCCGAGGAAGGTGTTCCGCGTGAGCTGGATACCCCGGGCGAAGTCCACGCCGAAGTCGAAGCCGCTCACCGTGTAGTTCGTGGCGGCGGAGGCGCCCTGGCTGGCCACCCGGTTCTGCGACACGCTGTAGCTGAAATACCCCGTCAGGTTCCGGGTGAGGCCGCGCGAGAGGCGCAGGTTGCCGTTCAGGCGAAGCGCCCGGGCGCTCGGCGAGTCGATGGGAATCAGGGTACCGGCAAGGAGCGTGAACCCGACGCTCGTCCGGCGGGAGAGCGAGTACGACAGCGATCCGATGGAGTTGGATTCTACCTGGCGGAAAGTCGACTGCTGGAAGGCGATGGCGTTGGCCAACTGCAGCGACTGCGAGTTGGGCCCGGTGCCCGTGGAGAAGATGCTGGCGGCGGACAGCGGCGCGTAGTGGGCGAACTGCGACAGCCCCCATTGCCACCGTCCCCGGTAGTTCGACGAGAACGAGATGAATCCCCCATAGGACGGGGAGTTGGACGGCGTGAACTTGGGGTAGTAGCGGTTCGACGCGTTGGCTTGAGTCGACATCGAGTAGCGTCGCCAGGACTTGTTGACGGAGAGGTTGACGTCCGCCCCCGTGAACCACTGGCTTCGAGGCCGCAGGGACGCGCCCGCGCTCGGGTCGAACAGCGGCGCGTCCCACCCGCCGAACAGGTTGGCGTTGAATCTCGGGCCGCGCATCGGGCGGCCGGGCGCGCCAGGCCGCGGCTGTGCGGACGCGGCCACGGCCACCAGGCAGAACCCGAGCGCCATGAGCGGCGCCAGGCGCGAGGACGGCGTCATGGAACGATGACCGTATCGCCAGGCCGGAGCACGATGTTCTGCTCCATCTTGCGCCCTCGGGTGACGTCCTTGTAGTTGAACAAGAACCGCGTCGTCTTGCCGCCCACCGTCCGCACCACCCCGATCTCGTCCAGCTTCGCGTAGGTGGTGGGGCCGCCGGCCAGCGCCAGCATCTGCAGCACGGTGGTCGGCGCCGTGAGCGGATAGGTGCCGGGCTTCACCACCTCGCCCATCACGAACACCATTCGGCTGTTGATCTGCTTGACGATGACGGTGACGCTCGGGTCCTCGACGAACTTCGCCGCCGCTTCGGTGAGCGCCAGGCGGAATTCCTCCGGCGTCAGGCCCGCCGCCTGGACGTCGTTCAGCAGGGGTAGCGAAACCTTGCCGTCGGGTCTGACCTTGACGTCGGTGGACAGCTCCTTCTCGCGCCAGACGATCACGTCGAGCACGTCGTCGGGACCGATCACGTAGTCGGGCGGCGCGTCCACTCCCTTCGCCGCCGGCGTGGGCTGCGCCGCCTGCCGTGCGGCCGGTGGCGGCTGGGGAGTGGTGGCCTGGCGGGACTGCGCGCCAGGGGTGGACGACACGAGCAGCGCGAGTGCGAGCGAGAGTGGCGCCTTCACCTGAACTCCTTGAACGAAACCTGGCACTCGTGCGTGCGCAGGAAGTTGAGGAAGCGCTTGTAGTCGGTCGGAGCCATGTTGAAGAGTCGCACGACGATCCGGTAGTTGCCGCGCGCCTCCTGGAGCCCCTTCCGGACCAGGTCGCGCAGGTTGCCGCGCGTGATCTCGCGCTGCATGTACAGAGGATAGACGAGGGTCCAGAACGATTCGCCAGTATCGACGAGCTTCTGGTAGAGCTCGTCGGACACCGTCCGCCGCCGTTCCCGCCGCGGCCGGTAGGCGCCCACGGGCAGCAGCCGCACCTCGGGGGGAAGGTCGTCCGGCATCGCCATTTCGCGCTGGCAGGTGACGGCCAGGCGCTCGACGAGGTTCTGCAGCTCGCGGACGTTGCCGGGCCATGAGTACTTCGTGAGGGCCTCCATGGCCTCCGGGGACACCGACCGGAGCACGTAGTGGCCGCTCGCCGTGCTTCTCTGCACGAAGCGCTCCACGAGCTCCGGGATGTCGCCGCGGCGCTCCCGGAGCGGCGGCACCACGAGGTGGATGACGTTGAGTCGGTAGTACAGGTCCTCGCGGAACGCCTGCTGGGCGATCAACTCACGAAGGTTCCGATTCGTCGCCGCGATGACGCGGATGTTCACCGTGGCCTTGGACCGGTCGGCGCCCACCTTCTGGAGTTCGCCCGTCTCGAGGAACCGGAGCAGCAACCCCTGCATCCGCAGGGTCATCTCCCCGACCTCGTCGAGGAACAGGGTGCCGCCGTCGGCCATCTCGAGCTTGCCCTGCTTGTCGCGGTACGCCCCCGTGAAGCTCCCCTTCACGTGGCCGAACAGCTCCGATTCCAGGAGGGTCTCCGGGAGGCCGGCGCAGTTGACGGCCACGAACGGCCGGGCCGCCCTGGCGGAATGCGCGTGAACGGCCCGCGCCACGAGCTCCTTGCCGACGCCACTCTCGCCCGTGATGAGTACCTTCGCATCCGAACGGGCCGTGCGCTCGATATCGACGCGCAGGTCGTTGACGGCGGGACTGTCCCCGATCAGTTGCGGTTCCGCGGCTGCCGAAAGCATGTCGTTCGTCCTCGCAAGTCGTTCCCTGGACCCTCCGCTCGCCACCCAGGTGGAAGCGTCGGCCGGCGCAGGCCAGCCAATTTGTCGGGCCACACCACGCCCCGAGCAAGAACAGGGCCGCGCCAGGCGCTGGTCGAAAACACGAGGAAAAACCGGAGAACCCACGTGAAAGTCTGGCTGTTCGTGCATATTCCGGAGGTGTTTTTGGGCTACTGGCGTCATCGCTATGAGGGACCAGTCCGAGAACAAAAGTCAACTCGGCTCGGGATTAAATTGCCTGAATGGCCCAACTACTTAGCGGCGAATCCAGAACTTGGTCATCACCGGGCGGGCATGCGTTGCCGGCGGCCCGCGGTCGAGCCGGCCCGACCGCGGAGCCGTACTAGGAGGCCGAGGCTTCGGCCAGGAGCGCGCGGGCGTGGGCGGCCCGGGCATCGTCGCTCCCCAGGCTGGCTGCCAGGGCCGTCGCCGCCGGGCCCAGCAAGGCCGCCGCTTCCTGCCGCCGGCCGAGGTCGAGCAGCACGGCGCCAAGCTCCAGGCCGGCTGCGGCCCGCTTCCAGTGCCGGGCGGGCAGCCGGTCGTTGCGGATGGCGCTGGCTTCCTGCGCCAGGGGCAGCGCCGCGGCGGGCTGGCGGATCCGGCGGAAGAACGTCGACAGGGTCAGCAGACAGTCGGCCACCGCAGGATGCTTCGGGCCCTGGGCCTTCCGTATTTCGTCGAGACCCTGCTCGAGCAGGGTGAGGGCCTCGGCCTGGCGGCCCCTGACGCCCAGAATCTCGCCAAGCAGCGCGTGTCCCAGGCCGATCTCGAAGTGGCCGGCCGGCAGCACCCGCTCCCGAATCCCGAGGGCCTCACGGACGTTGGCCTCGGCCTCGGTCAGCCGCCCGAGGGCGAGCTGGGCCCGGCCCAGACTGTGCTGCACGCGAGCCACCGCCGGGTGCTCGTTCCCGTAGCTGGCGCGCCGGATGGCGAGGGACTCGCGATAGAGGCGCTCGGCCTCGGCGAAGTGGCCGCGCTCTTCGAGCAGGGAGGCGAGGTTGTTCAGCTGGACCGCGTAGTCCGGGTGATTCTTCCCCAGGCGCTTCTCGAGACTCTCGAGGCCGGTCCGGTACAGCGACTCGGCCCGGACCAGGTCCCCCTCGTCCTGGAGGAGGGAGGCCAGGTTGTTGCGCGCGGTCGCCGTATCGGGGTGATCGTTGCCATACGCCCGCTGCCGGATCGCGAGCGCCTCGACCAGGAGGGGCTCGGCCTTGGCCAGTTCGCCCTGCTGGTTGAAGACCTGTCCGAGATGGCCCAGCACGAGCGCCAGGCCAGGGTGCGCGCTGCCGCCGCGGCGCCGTCGAATGTCGATGGCCTGTTCCAGCAGTGGGACCGCGTCGGCGAGACGGCCCTCCTGCCGCAGCACGGCCGCCAGGTTGTTGAGGCCGACGGCGACGTGCTCCGCATCGCCGCCCTCCGTCGTCCGCCAGATGTCGATGGCCTCGCGGAGCAGCGGTTCCGCCTCGGCGTGGCGGCCGCGCTCGTTCACGGTGAGCCCGAGGTTGTTCAGGGACGACGCGATCGCGATCGGCGGCGCCCCGTTCCGCCGCTTCAGGCTCAGCGCGTCGCGGTGGAGCGCCTCCGCCTCGTCGTAGCGCGCCAGCTCGCGGTAGGCCTCCGCCAGGTCCTCCATCGCCGACGCGGTCTCCGGGGCGTCGGCGCCCAGCGTGGCGCGCCGCAGTTCCAGCGCGCGCTCGAGCAACGCCGCGGACCGGGTGTAGGCGCCGAGCGAGCCGTAGACGTTGCCGATGGTGCCGAGGAGGCGGCCCTGGACCACCGGCTGGCCCGCCAGCTCGGTGTCGATGCGATCGGCGCCCCGATCGAGCAGCTCGCGCGCCGTGACCGTCGATCCGTTCGGCGTCGCGTCGGGATTCGAGACCTCGAACAGGTCGGTCAGGAAGTCGAGCACCTGCTGCGCCGTGTCGCGTTCCCGCGCCGTCCGGTCGCGCTCCTCGGCGAGGCGCGCCGCCTGAACCGAGAAGACCACGGCGGCCGCGCTGACCATCAGCGCGAGCACCGCCGCCACGGCCACGCCCCACCGGTGCCGCACGACGAACCGCCACCCCACGTAGGTCCACGTGGCCGGCCGCGCCGCGACCGGCCGCCGCGCCAGGTGCCGCCGGATGTCGGCCGCGAGCGCCTCTACCGACGCGTACCGCTCGGCCGGATCCTTGTGCAGCGCCAGCGCGATGATGGCGTCGAGGTCGCCGGAGAGCCGCCGCGCGAGCGTCGCCGGCGTCAGGCGCCGGCGCGCGGCCCGGGCGGCAGGCGCATCGTCGCCCTCCCCCGGCTCGAGCGCCGCGGCGCTCGGCGCGTTCGGATCCACGTGGCAGACCACGCGCTCCACTTCCTCGCTCGTCATCGTCGTGAAGCGCAGGGGCCGCGTGCCGGTCAGGAGCTCGAACAGCAGCACGCCCAGGGCATAGACGTCGGCCGCCGTCGTCACCTGGTCGCCGCGCACCACCTCGGGGCTGGCGTAGAACGGCGTCATCATCCGCGACGGCGGCGCCGGCCCGCCCTCGGTCACGCCCTCCTGCGTCAGGCGCGCGATGCCGAAGTCGAGCAGCTTGGGAATGCCGTCCGCCGTCACGATGATGTTGCTCGGCTTGATGTCGCGATGGACGATCAGGCTGCGGTGCGCGTGGCTGACGGCGTCGCACACCGTCAGGAACAGCTTGAGGCGGCCCGTGACTCCGAGGCCGGCCTCGTCGCAGTACCGGTCGATCGGCGCGCCCTCGACGTGCTCCATCACCAGGTACGGCGTACCGTCGGCCGTCGTACCGCCGTCGAAGAGGCGGGCGATGTTGGGGTGCTCCAGCCAGGCGAGGATCTGCCGTTCGGTGCGGAACTGCCGGACGCGTTCGGGATGCAGCAGGCCCCGCACGATCTTCACCGCGACCTGCTGAAGGAACTCGTCGTCGTCGCGCTCGGCCAGGTAGACGGTGCCCATGCCGCCCTCGCCGAGCACCTTCACGAGCTTGTACGGCCCGAGCCGCTGCGGCGCCTCTTTCGGGGCCGCCGCCACCTCCTCAACGGCGTCGCGCACGACCGACGCGATCGACGCCCCGGCCTGCTCCTCGGCGTCCGCGGCCAGGAGGCCGTGCACGAGCGCGGCCAGGGCGGCGTCGCCCGCCCCGGCGTCGACGAACGCGGCGCGCTCGTCCTGGGGCCGCGCGAGGGCCTCTTCGAAGAGGTGCTGCGCGTCGGCCCACCGCTGCGGATCCATCGCGCGCTACTCGGCTGCGGCCCCGCCCCCGGTCGTGAGTTCGTGGCGGAGCCACGCCTTGGCCATCCGCAACTCGCGATCGACGGTGGCGGGCGACACCCCGACGGCTTCGGCCGTCTCCTCGTAGCTCAGGCCTCCGAAGAAGTGCAGCTCGACGATCTGCGCCTTGCGCGCGTCGAACGCGGACAGCCGCTCCAGGACCTCGTGCAGGTCCAGCACGTCCACCGACGGCCCGCCGACCACGGCGGCGACGTCGTCGAGCTCGACCTTCACCGCGCCGCCGCCGCGCTTCTGCCGGCGCCGGCTGCGGGCGTGGTCCACGAGCACCCGCCGCATGGTCCGCGCCGCCACGGCCATGAAGTGCGCCTTGTCCTGCCACGAGACGTCGGCGTCGATGAGCCGCAGGTAGGCCTCGTGCACGAGCGCCCGCGTCTGCAGGGTATGGTCGGGCCGCTCCGACCTGAGCGCGCCGCGCGCGATCCGCGCCAGCTCGTCGTAGACGAGCGGCAGCAGGCGATCGAGGGCAGTGGCCTCGCCGCCCCTCCAGGCATGGAGGAGTATCGTCGCGCTGGGTTCCACGGTGCCGAATCCTCTGGGGAGGTGCGGCGATTCTAACGCAGGTGGCTCATCCCTCCACCAGCAGCAGCGCGGGATCCTCGATGCATTCCTTGATCTTGACGAGGAACTGCACCGCCTCACGGCCGTCCACCAGGCGATGGTCGTAGCTCAAGGCGACGTACATCATCGGACGGATTGCGACCTGGCCGTTCACGGGCACCGCCCGGTCGGCGATCTTGTGGAGGCCGAGGATGCCGACCTGCGGCGGATTGAGGATGGGCGTGCTCATGAGCGAGCCGAACACGCCGCCGTTGGTGATGGTGAAGGTGCCGCCCTTGAGGTCGTCGAGCGTCAGGGTGCCGTTGTTGGCGCGCGCCGCGAAGTCGCGGATGGCCAGTTCCACGCTCGCGAATGTCATGCGGTCCGCGTCCCGCAGGACCGGCACCACGAGGCCGCCTTCCGCGCCCACCGCGACGCCGAGGTCGAAGTAGCGCTTGTAGACGATCTCGTCGCCCTGGATCTCGGCGTTCAGCTCCGGGAACGCCCTCAGGGCGGCGACGGAAGCCTTGACGAAGAACGACGCGATGCCCAGGCCCACGCCGTGCCGCTTCTGGAACGCCTCCTTGTGACGGGCCCTGAACGCCATGAGGGCGCTCATGTCCACGTCGTTGAAGGTCGTGAGCATCGCGGCCGTGCGCTGGGCCTCGACGAGCCGCCTCGCGATCGTCGCCCGGCGCTTGCTCATGCGCACGCGCTCTTCGGCGCGGCTGCCCGACGCCGACGCCGACGCGGGCGCCGCCGCCGGAGCGGCGGGCGGCTGAGAGGCCGGCACGCCCGCGGCGTGCTGCCGGACGTCGTCCTTCCTCACGCGGGGACCCGACGCCGCCACGTCGGCCAGGTTCACGGCCAGCTCGCGAGCGACGTTGCGGGCGGCCGGGGTGGCCTTGGGCGCCGCGGCCGCTGCCTGGGGCCCCGCGGCCGTGGCCTGAGGCGCCTGGGGTTCGGCCGCGGGCGTGGCCGGAGCGGCCGTTGGCGCCGGCGTGGCGCCCGCGGGCGAGGGGTCCAGGATGCCCAGCACCTCGCCCACCTTCACGTCCGCGCCGTCGCCGTGCGCGATCGACACGAGCACGCCCGCGCGGTCGGCGGCCACCTCGAGATCGATCTTCTCGGTCTCCAGCTCGACGAGGGGCTCGCCCGTCGCCACCTGGTCGCCTGCCTTCTTCAGCCAGCGCGCGACACGCGCTTCGACCACCGACTCACCCAGTTCGGGCACCACGATGTTCACGATGATTCCCCAGTCCTCATCGAGCCTGGCAGGCTAGGCCTGCTTCATCACCACGCGGTCCCCACCCTGGGCGTCCACGCCGGTCTCGAAGGCGCGCGCGACCAGCGCGCGCTGATTCACCTGATGCCACGTGGCCGACCCTTCCGACGGGCTGGAATTGCGGACCCGGCCGATGTAGCGCAGCGGCCAGCGACCGTCGATGACGCGCTCGAGCTCCGGGCGGACGAAGTCCCAGGCGCCCATGTTCTCCGGCTCTTCCTGCACCCAGCACACCTCGCGCAGCTTGGCGTAGCGGTCGAGCACCGAGGTCAGGGCCTCGGCCGGGAACGGGTAGAGCTGCTCCATGCGGACCACGGCCACGCCGGCGGCGGACCTGGCGGCGTCGCTCGAGGCCAGATCCACGTACACCTTGCCGCTGCACAGCAGGAGCCGCCGGACCTTGCCGGGAGCGCCCGCCACGCGGTCGTCGTCGATGACGGGCAGGAACCGGCCCTCCGCGAGCGCGCGGGGGGCGGAGGCTACCATCGGGTGGCGCAGCAGGCTCTTCGGCGTCAGCATCACGAGCGGCAGCGGGTCGGTCGCGAGCAGGACGGCCTGGCGCCGCAGCACGTGGAAGTACTGGGCGGCGGTCGTGCAGTTCACGATGCGCACGTTGAGGTCCGCGGCCAGCTGCAGGAAGCGCTCCACGCGCGCGCTCGAGTGATCGGGCCCCTGGCCTTCGTACCCGTGCGGAAGCAGGAGGACGATCGACGGGGTGAGACCCCACTTGGCGCGGCCCGACATCAGGTACTCGTCGAGAATCGTCTGGGCGCCGTTGATGAAGTCGCCGTATTGCGCCTCCCAGAGCACGAGCTGGCGCGGGTCGTACAGGTTGTAGCCGACTTCGAAGCCGAGCACGGCGAGCTCCGAGAGCGCCGTGTTGTGGATCTCGAACGAGGCCCGGGCCTGGGGCAGGCGCTGCAGCGGCACGTGGCGCCCGCCCGTCTCGGCGTCGTGGAGCACCGCGTGCCGCTGGCTGAAGGTGCCCCGTTCCACGTCCTCGCCCGTGAACCGGATCGGGATGCCGTCGGCGAGGATCGACGCCAGGGCCAGTTCCTCGGCGGCGGCCCAGTCCACCGTGGGATCGTCGGGCGTGGCCAGCATGGCCTTGCGGCGCTCGCGTCCGCGCTCGAGCTTCTTGTGCACGGTGAACCCGTCGGGCACCAGGGCCAGGGCGTCGTTCAGCTCGACGAGGCGATCGAGCGCCACCGCCGTCTGCACGCGTCCGGCCGCGCCGCTGGGCGGCACCGCGGGCAGGTCGGGGAGGTACTGCTCGTCCGGCTTGAGCGCCGCGTAGGTGGACTCGAGCGTCGCCGAATGGCGGGCCAGCATCTCGTCGGGCGCCGCGGCGGGAATCGCGCCAGACGAGACCAGCGCCTCGGCGTAACGCTGACGCACGGTCCGGTGGGCGGCCACCAGGCGGTAGAGGCGGGGCTGGGTGAACGCCGGCTCGTCGCCCTCGTTGTGGCCGTGGCGCCGATACCCGACGAGGTCGATGAGGAAGTCCAGGCCGAAGCGCTGGCGGTAGGCCCAGGCGAGCCGCGCGGCCTCGATCGACGCTTCCGGATCGTCGGCGTTCACGTGGACGATCGGCACCTTGAACCCGCGCGCCAGCCCGCTCGCGTAGCTCGTCGAGAACGACTCGTGGGGATCGGCCGTGAACCCGAGCTGGTTGTTCGCGATGATGTGGATGGTGCCGCCGACCTGCCAGCCGCTGAGGCGCGACAGGTTGAGGGTTTCCGCCACGACGCCCTGGCCCGGGAACGCCGCGTCGCCGTGGATCAGGATCCCGAGTACCGTCTCGGTGGCGAGCGCGGGCGGTCCCGCCGCCGCCGTGGACGTGGCGGCCGCGCGCGCCATCCCGACGAGCACCGGATCGACCGCCTCGAGGTGGCTCGGGTTGGGCGGCATCGTGATGACGAGGGTGGTCGGCCGATCGGGCTGTTCCACCCGCGCCCCGGCGTGGTACTTCACGTCGCCCATCCATCCGAGGTCGATCCGGCTGCTTCGCGAGAAGAGCGGATCCTTGAACTCGGCCAGGATCTGGGCGTAGGGCTTGCGCATCACGTGCGCCAGGACGTTGAGGCGCCCGCGGTGCGCCATCGCGATGAGCACGTGCCGGACCCCGCCGGCCGCCGCGTCCGCGATGATCTCGTCGAGCACCGGGATGAGCACGTCCAGGCCCTCGATCGAGAAGCGGGTCTTGCCAGGGAACGTGCGCTGCAGGAACCGCTCGAAGACCTCGACCTGGCTCAGTCGGTCGAGCACCTCGCGCCCGTCGACCGGGTCGATCGGCGGCCGGAAGCGCCGCGCCTCGATGGCCTCGCGCAGCCAGGCGCGTTCTTCGGGCACGAACACGTGGGAGTGGTCGTGTCCCGTCGTGCCGCAGTAGATGGCGCGCAGCCGCTCGATGGCCTCGAGCGCGCTCGCGGCGCCAGCGGCCGACGGACCGCCGACGATCCCCGCCGGCACGGCGCGGAGCGCGGTCTCGGTCAGGCCGTGCGACTCGGGCCGAAGGGAGGGGTCGCCCGCCGGAGGATCGAAGCCGATCGGATCCAGCGTGGCGGCCAGGTGGCCGTACCGGCGGATCGACTCGGCCAGCGTGACCGCGCCGATGGCGGCGGTAAGATCGGCCCCGCCGGCGGGGGCGCCGGGACCCGCGGCGTCGGCAGGCGCGGGCGGCCGTCCCCAGCGGCGGAAGGCCTCCCGCGTTCCGGCGTCCACCGACGCCGGGTCGCGTTCGTAGCGCTCGTAGAGCTCCTGGACGAAGCCCGCGTTGGCGCCGGTAAAGTCACTCCACGGATTCACGGCTCAATTATTGTAGTACACGATGAAGGTTCGTCCTGCGGAGGACACGAGCGCGATGATCTCCCGACCGACATACGACGACGTGAATCTGATCCTGCGGCTCTACGAGCTTCGGCGCGAGGACCGCATGCGCGAAGCGCGGTCGTGGTTCACCGCCCATTTCCGCCCGAAGACGTGGGAAGACCTGACGTCGCTGGCGCCGCCGGGCAGCCCCGAGAACGCGTCGTACCGGATGGTGATTACCTACTGGGACATGGTGGCGTCCTTCATCGTCTCGGGCGTGCTCAACAAGGAACTGTTCTTCCAGAGCGGCCGTGAGCTCCTGCTCGTCTACGAACGGCTGCGCGTCGTCCTGCCGCAGATCCGCGAGACCTACAAGGACCCGTCGTACATGGCCAACCTCGAGCGGATTGCCCTCGACTTCTCGCGCCACATGCAGGCGCAGAGCCCGGACGCGTACGACGCGTTCGTCAAGCGCATCACGGGTTGATCCGCCTCGCCGCGATCGACGTCGACGGCACGCTGCTCGACGGCGCGGGGGGCGTGGCCGCCGAGAACCTGTCGGCGCTCCACGAGGCGGCCCGCCGCGGCGTGCACCTGGTGGTCGTCACCGGCCGGAGCTACCCGTTCGCCCTGCAGGCGGTCGAGGCGCTGCCGGACCCGCTGACCATCGTCGGCTACAACGGCGCCGTCGCCCGCGTGCGCGGCGGCGAGACGCTCGCCGTCCGGCCGCTCCCGGGCGCCACGGCCCGCCAGCTGCTCGCCGGCACCCGCGCCTGGCGCGAGCACACGCTGATGCAGTTCGACCGCGACGGTCACGGCCAGACCGTCGTCGACCGGATGTCGTGGGAGCGGCCGAACCGACGAGGCTACTACGCGCGGATCCGGCACCTGGTCGCCGAGGTCGCCGACCTCGAACTGGCCCTCGACGCCGAGCCGCCCGTGCAGGTCGCATTCAACGGCGGCGCCCTGGAGATGGCGGGCGTGATCGCGGCCGTGCGCGCGATCGCCACCGACCACGCCGTCTCGGTGTCGGTCACGGCGTATCCCGCTCGCGACTTCACGCTGGTGGACGTCAACGCCGCCGGCGCCACGAAAGGGCAGGCGCTCGCCGACGTCGCCCGACGCTTCGGAGTAGCCCAGGACGAGGTCTTCGCCATCGGCGACAACCACAATGACGTGGACATGCTGCAGTGGGCCGGGACGGCAGTGGTGATGGGGAACGCCGAGCCGGAACTCCGCGCCCTCGGGTTCCCGATGACCGGGCGCCACGACGAGGCCGGGCTGGCGCAGGCGCTCAGGCGATACGTGCTGGACGACCGGGCCTGAGGCCGCCGGGCCGCGTCAGAACCCCGTGCCGAAACGCACGTGCACGCGCCACGTCCCCGTGCCCCGTCCCCTGGCGACGTCCACGTACGCGTTCACGGCCATCAGGTTCGCGAACCAGCCCACGCCGGCGCCGCGGTCGAAGTCGGCGTCGGACAGCCTGGTGCCGGCGTCGTAGACGCCGCCCCAGTCGACGAATGTCCGGACGCCGTGGCGCACGAGCGCGAGCGGCGACCCGAAGGGCAGCGCCCACGTCAGCGACGCACCGGCGGCGTTGTCGCCGACGCGGTAGCCGCGGCGGAAGCCGCGCGTGGCCACCCCCCCCCCGATCATGGTCTGCTCGTACGGCTGCAGCGCGCCGTCGCTCGTCGTCAGGAACCCGCGGAGTGTCAGCGCCGACCCGAACGGCAGCCCGAGGGCGCCCGAGGCATCCGCCCTGACGCGGCGCCGCACGCCGGTCGCGACGTCCAGCCGGTCGACGGCGGCCCGGCCCCAGACGGCATTCCGCGGGAAGGCGGGATCGGTGCGGGTGTCCAGCAACAGGTCCGCGGTGAGCCGGTTCACGTCGGCACGGGCCCCGGAGAACCGCACGCGGTCGTGGGCGCCCTCGGCGCCCAGCCGGAGGCCCTGCACGAGCGCCCGCTCCACCCGCGCGAAATACCCGGCGCGCTCTTCCACCCGGTCGAACGCCGGGTGCTCGCTGCGCCGCAGGTCCGCGCCGGCCTTGATGCGTGACAGCACGGGGCCCGTGAAGGCACGCTCCACCTCCACGCCGATGCGGCGCTCGCCCCCCCACGTGGCCGGGATCGCGATCCGGCTGTGCGGGCCGAACACGTCCTCCATCGCCGGCTGCAGGCCGTAGGTGAGGCCGTAGCCCTCGTCGTAGCGCAGCACGGGCGCCCACATGCGCTTGTACGACAGGCGCGACCACCACCCGGGCGTGAGGTCGTCGGGCGTCACTCCGGGCCGCTCCTCGACGAGCAGCATGACCATGATGTCGCCGGGGACGTCGAGCGACCGCTCGAGCCGCCGCACGTCCACCGACGCGAAGCGTCCGCTGGCCTCGATGCGCGCGCGCGCCGCGTCGAGCACCTCGTCCGAGGATGGCTGGCCGACCGCCAGGCCGGAGAGGGCCACGACCTCGGCGTCCGGGGTGGAGTGGTTGCCGTGGACGCGGATTTCGGCGATCGGCGGCACGGCCTGTGCGGCGAGCCCCGCCGACGCGGAGAGCGCCAGGCAGGCGACGGCGAGGAGCCGCGTCATTTCACGCGCACCGTGACGCCGGCCTGCCGGTAGTCGCTGTACCTGATGTCGTAGACGGCCCCGACGCTGCCCAGGGCGGTCGCGACCGACATCCTGGCCCCGATCGCCTCGGGCAGCCAGATGTCCGGGAACGCCTCCCGCATGCGCATCGAGGCGGTGAGCTCGTCGATCCGGAGCACGCTTCGGCCTGGGAGGAACCCCAGATCCACGTTGTCGAAGACGTAGCGCACGATCTGCTTCTGGTCGCGCAGGACCCAGAGCGTCACGAGCGAGGCCTTGTTCATCTGCTGCTCGATCCGCTCGTCCTCGTCGTCCTCCCGGCGGTCGCGCCGGCGCGCCTGCTCGGCCCGCCGCTCGGCCCGGGTCTTGTCGTCCTTGTCGTCGTCGAAGAGTCGCGTCGGGTAGTACTCCACCCGGAGGACCTCGCGTCCGTCCATGGTCTCGCGGCCGGCCAGCGCATAGCGCCCGGGATCGAACTTGAAGCGCAGGAAGTAGGCGGCCGAGATGAAGTTGGGCTCGGACTGCTGCCGCAGCAGGTCGCCGACGGCCTCGGGCGGCGGCGCGGGCGCCGGCTCGCCGCGTTCGGCCGCGCGCGTGGCCCGCCGCTCGTCGCGTCGCTGCTGCCGGCGGAGGTAGCGCGCCTCGTAGGCGCGGCGTTCGGACTCGGAGATCGACACGCCGTTGGCCGAGAGGGGGCTTCGCACGAAGAAGCCGTCCTTCACGAACCACTGGTATTCGCGATCGAACCCGTAGAGGCGCAGGCCTTCGGGCCCGGTGACCGTGACCCGCTGGCGCTCGCTGAGGATGTACTGCTGCAGCTTCTGCCAGTTGTCGTCGCGCCGCTGGACCACCTCTTCCATCAAGCGATCGAGATCGGTCGGAGGCCGCACGGCCGGCTGGGTGCTGGCGAGGGCGGGGAGCAGCGCGCACGACGCTGCCGCGAGCCATAGGCGCACGAGAACTCTCCTGGCAGGCTCGGCGGGTCGTCGCGACCCGGCCGGGCAGACGGCTGGCGCCAGTTTAGACGGAACCTCCCGGATGGCGGTTCGCGCCGCCCCGGCCGTCGTGATAGAACCGCAAGCCGGTCCCTCGACCCGCGGGCCGACCGCCGGGACGGCCAGTCCGGCCGGCCCCGGCCGTGTGCCCGCCACGCCCGTCGGCGGCGCGGGGTCGGGCCTGGAGCACGCCATGCGCATCGCAATCGTGGGAGCGGGGGCCGTCGGCGGCTACTTCGCGGCCCGGCTGTCACGGATGGGCCAGGACGTCGGTGTCGTCGCGCGGGGAGCGCATCTGGACGCCATCAGGACGGAGGGGCTGCGAGTCCGGAGCTCCGCCCTCGGCGATTTCACGGCCCGGGTGCGCGCCTCGGCGGACCCGCGCGAGATCGGCGTCGTGGACCTGGTGCTGTTCGCGGTGAAGACCTACGACACGGCCACCGCGCTGCCGCTGCTCCCGCCGCTCCTCGGTCCGGAGACCGCCGTGCTGACCTTGCAGAACGGGGTGGACTCGGCGGACGACGTCGCCGCGGCCGTCGGGGCCGCGCGGGTCCTCGGCGGGACCACCTACGTCGCGACGTCGCTGACGGCCCCGGGCGTGATCACCCAGACCGGCACGCACCGCTCGATCATCTTCGGCGAGGCCTTCGGCGACCGGCAGGCGGTGTCCGCGCGCGTCGAGGCGTTCGCCGCGGTCCTGGCTGCCGCTGACATCCAGGTCCAGGCCGTGCCGGACGCGCGCGTGCCCATCTGGGACAAGTTCGTCTACCTCGTGCCGTTCTCCGGGTTCACCGGCTGCGCCCGGCTGCCCATCGGGCCGCTGTGGCGCCGGGCGGACGTGCGTGAGGCGTTCTACGCCGCCGCCCGCGAGGTCGCGGCCATTGCCGAGGCGGAAGGCGTGGCGATCTCGGCCGATCGGTTCCAGCGGCTCCGCGAGTACATGGACGGCATTCCCGCCGCCACGAAGTCGTCGCTGCTCGTGGACCTCGAGCAGCAGAAGCGGATCGAGGTGGAGGCCCTGCACGGCGCCGCCCTTCGGCGGGCCGAGGCGCGAGGCGTCCAGACGCCGATCGTCGCGACGCTCTACGCGCTGCTCGCCCCGTGGGCCGACGGCCCGCCCGTCAGATGAAGTCGAGGACCGGCTCGTCGGCGGCTTCGATGAGCAGCCGATGGATGCGGCATCCCCGCGCGTACTCGACGAGCGCCACCTCGGACGGAATCAGGAATACCCGCCGCCAGAAGCAGCGCTTGTCCGCGGCGGGGGCGGGTATCGACGGCGTCTCGATCACCGATCGCGCCCACGCGGCGAGCGGCACCGGCCCACGCGGCCGTCCCGGCGCCGGCGCCGGCGGCTGATGGCGCGGCGCCTCGGAGGCGGCGGCCTTCGGAGCTGCCGCGGCCTTCGCACGTGCGCGCGCTGCGGGGCGCGCCCGGACCTTGTGGGCTTCGGGCACCGGCGCGCTTGGGGCGGTCCGGCCCGGCCGTTCGGCGGCCGGGGCCTTTCGGGCCACGCGTTTCCGCGCCGCCGGCTTCGGCTCCGTCCTGGCCGGCGCCGGCTCGTGCTCCGCAGGGGCCGGCACGTGAGGCGCGGGCTGGGGTTCGGCAGCGCGCGCCTGGAGTGCCGCGCGCATCGCGCGCGCCGGCGACTGCGGAATCGCCTCGAACTCGCCGCTCGGCGGCAGGAGCCCGGCGCGGCGCCGGGCCTCGTTCAGGGCTTCTCCCACGCCCTCGGCCGACCGCTCGGGCCGTGCCGCCCGCCGGCGATGCTTGCGCGCCGGCGTCGAGTCGCGGAGCACCGGCTTGCCGAGGCGCGCATAGAGCGCCTGCATGCCGGCCTTCGCCGGATCGTAGATCCCCCACTCGTCCGTGATCTGCCAGGCGTCCTGAGCGGGTCGTTCGTTGGAGGGCGGTCGTTTTGGCGACATGGAAGCGTGTCCCACAGGAGCAATCGGCGTGCCCTCGCCGGACGAGCAGGGAAATGGTGGAGAAATCGCACGAGCCGTGCCTCCGGCCCGGCGCGCCGAGCCGGAATTGGTCAGCCGTCTTACAAAACGGAGATCATGCGGCGCTCGCCGCCGGCGTCAGGAATCGTGCAGGGCCGGGCAGTTTTCCAAGCCGCGCCGACAGACCTGTCACTGGCACACCCGTTGCGACGAGCCATCGACATGGTCGTGTCGTTCCTGGGAACGAAGGGCGGTACCGGCACCACGATGCTCGCCGTCAACTGTGCGGCCGAACTGCACCGTCTCACCGGAAGGCCGACGGTCGTCGTCGATCTCAAGCCGGGCACCGGCGACGTCGGCCTGTTCCTCGGCGTCCGGTCGCGCTTCACGGTACTCGACCTGCTCGACGAGCTCGCCTGGCTGCAGCCCGAGGCCGTGCGCGAGCGGCTCGTGCAGCACGCCTGCGGCGTCCACGTCCTGCCGGGCAGCGCGGACTACGGGCGCCCGAGCTCGGCGGACGCGGTCGAGGTGGAGCACGCGGTCGAGCTGCTGCGCCGCACCCACGACTACGTCGTGGTCGACGCGGGCAGCCAGCTGAGCGCCGTTTCCGCTGCCGCGCTGCACGGCTCGGACGAGGTGCATCTCGTCGCGAACCCGGACCTGCCGTGCCTCCGCAACCTGCAGCGCCTGCGCGATGTCGTGCGCCTGGCCGGCGTGCCGGAGGATCGTGTCCGCTACGTCCTGAACCGCGCGTCGAGCGCGGCCGTCGTGCCGCTGCGCGAGATCGAGATCGCGCTCGGCCGCCATATCGACCATCGCTTCACGAGCGACTACCGCACCGTGGCGACGGCGCTCAACGCGGGCGTGCCGCTCTCCACGCTGAAGTCCGGTGTGCTCGGCGCCGAGGTCGAACGCCTGGCGCGCGCGATCGCGGCGCGCCACCTCCCGGCCGCGTAGGCCCCGCCCTCACTCCGCGTATTCGGCCGTCACCTTCGTCGTGATGCCGCCGCGCGCCGTGAAATCGCCGATCACGGTCATCCGCCTGGGCCGGCAGGCCGCGACGAGGTCGTCGAGGATCTGGTTGGTCGCGGCCTCGTAGAAAATGCCCTGGTTGCGATACGCGAGCAGGTAGTACTTAAGTGCCTTGAGTTCGAGGCACATGGCTGCCGGCACGTAGGTGATCGTGATCGTGCCGAAGTCGGGCAGACCCGTCTTCGGACACATCGACGTGAACTCGGGACACGCGATCGCGATCTCGTACTCACGCTCGGGCCGCGGGTTCGGAAACGTCTCGAGCGCGCCGGTCGACATGCCCGGAATCTTAGCACCCGCCTCCCGGACCGCTCGCGCGCGACGCCTCGCCGCGTTGACACGTCGTACGGCGCGCGCTAGCATTACCCCCGCTTTTGCATGAGATTTTCCGCACGAGCCGCCTCCGCGCACGGCCGTTCGGACGATGGAAGCGACGCGGCGTGGATGCGACCCAGGGGGAACACACAATGGCTGCTGCGCGCAGAATGGGCAAGTCGGAGCTCTTCTCGCATTTCTCCGAGAAGTTCGAGTTGAAGCGGACGCAGGTGCGGGAGATCTTCGAAGAGATGACCGTGCTCTGCGAGAAGGAACTGAAGCGCTCGGGAGAGTTCGTCATCCCGGGCATGGTCAAGCTGGTCGTCCAGAAGCGGAAGGCCCGGACCGGGCGCAACCCCGCCACCGGTGCGCCCATCACGATTCCGGCCAAGACGGTCGTCAAGGCCCGTATCGTCAAGCAGTTGAAGGACGCCGTCCTGCCCCGCAAGTAACTACGGGCGCCGCTCCCCCCAAATGAGCGCCCGGGCGGCGGGAGCCACGCGGTTCCCGTCGCCACCAGCTTCACCTTCCGCCGTCAGCCTCCCCGCAGCGGTCCATCTGGCCGAGGCGAGCTCCTCCGCCTTCCGTGGCGTGGTGTCGACGCCGGCGGTACCGCTGCGCCCGTGAGGCGGGTCGCGCCTACCCGCCGGCGCGGATCCGGCGCGTGATGTCCTTCAACTCCAGCCGGTCCATCTTGAACTTGAGCGTGCTGAGCGGGATGCCCAGGTACTTGGCGGTCTGGGTCACGTTCCAGCGGCTCCGCTCGAGCGCGCGGATGATGTAGTTGCGCTCGAATGTCATCAGCGCGCGGTCGAGCAGGCTCGCCCCGCCCCCCTGACGATCGAGGTCCGCGACCTGCAGCTCGAAGGGGAGATCCCCGTCGGTGATCCAGTCGTGGTCGCAGGTGGCTACCAGGCGCTCGATCAGGTTCTCGAGCTCGCGGATGTTGCCGGGCCACCAGTAGTTCTGGAGCATCTGCAGCGCCGACGTCGACACCCCTTCCACCTTCTTGCGGAACCGCGTGTTGTACCGCTCGAGGAAGAACCGCACGAGGTCGGGCAGGTCCTCGATCCGCTCCCGCAGCGGAGGGATGCGGATGGGGATGACCCGGATGCGGTAGTAGAGGTCCTCGCGGAACGAGCCGTCCTTCACGGCGCGCTCCAGGTCCACGTTGGTGGCGGCCACGAGCCGGAACGCCACCTTCAGCGGCTTGCCCCCGCCGACCCGCTCGATCTCGCCCTCCTGGATCGCGCGCAGCAGCTTGGCCTGCAGGTCCACCTTGAGCTCGCCGATCTCGTCGAGGAACAGCGTCCCGCCGTGCGCCAGCTCGAACTTGCCGATCTGCTGGCGGACGGCGCCGGTGAAGGCGCCCTTCTCGTGGCCGAAGAGCGTGCTCTCGACGAGCTCGCGCGGGATGGCGGCGAGGTTCACGGCGATGAACGGGCCCTCCGGCTGCTCGGAGTGACGGTGGATCATCCGCGCCACGAGCTCCTTGCCCGTCCCGCTCTCGCCCTGGATGAGCACGGTGGCCGACAGCATCGCCACCTTGTGCACGCTTTCGAGGACCTCCCGGATCGCCGGACTGGGACCCGACACGAACTCCCGGTCGCCGCTCCGCTCGCGGACCTCGTCGGCGAGCACCATCACCTTGCGGTTGAGGTCCTGCCGCTCGGACGCGTGCGCGACGATCGAGAGCACCGCCTCGGGCGCCGCGGACTTGACGAGGAAGTGATAGGCGCCGAGCTTCACGGCCATGACCGCCGCGTCCACGTCGGGGCCGTCGGCGATCATCACGAATTCGGCCAGCGGATAGTTCTCGCGGACGATGCGGAGGAAGTCGAAGCCGTTCACGCCCGGCAAGGTGCGATCGGCGAGCACGACGTCCACGCCGTCGCGTCCGATCATCCCGAGGGCGGCCTCGGCGGATCCGGCGCGCAGCAGCCGGTAGTCCCGCCGCAGTACCTGCCCGAGGCGCTCGCGGCTCGACTCGTCGGCGTCCACGACCATCACGGTCTTGCGCGGGGACGACATGCAGCGGCCAGTATAGGACCAGTCGTACGCGACCCCTCGCGGCCGCGCGCCGTTCGGACGCATACTGGGCCGGGGTGACGGACATGGCTGCGGGATGGACGGCGTTGGCGGCGGCTGTCGTGGCGGCGGCCAGCTGGATCGTGGCGCGGCGCGCCGCGCGTCAGGCGCGCGACGTCACGGCGATGTACTGGCAGCTGAAGTTCGAGCACGGCGAGCTGAAGGCGCGCGTGGACCGGGCGCTGCCGGCGCCCGGCGAGCCGCCCCGCATGCCGTCCGGCACGCAGTTCGTGCCCCTGACCAGCGTCAAGCGATGACACGCATGCGCCAGGGACATGCCGCACGCTGCGGCGGTTGACCTCTCCACGCATTCCAAGGGAGAGTGAAAGGCTGTCCAGCCGTCGACTGACGCGGCCGGACGAAAAGGAGCGAGCGTGGCGAGCGCATACGACGTCGTGGTGGTGGGGGCCGGAACCGGAGGCTACGTGGCGGCCATCCGCGCCGCCCAGCTCGGGCTGAAGGTGGCCGTCGTGGAGCGCCAGAAGGCGCTCGGCGGCACGTGCCTCATCTGGGGCTGCATTCCCACGAAGGCCCTGCTCGAGCACGCCCACGCGCTGAAGGTCGCGCAAGCCGCCAGGGAGTGGGGGCTCACGGGCGTGGACGGCGGCAAGGTGGGCATCGACATGCCGGCGGTGCACGCGCGCAAGGACAAGATGATCGCCGGGCTCACCGGCGGCATCGAGGGCCTCTTCAAGAAGCACAAGATCGACTGGATCAAGGGCACGGCCCGCCTCACCGGCGGGAAGGGCGTGGAGGTGACCCTCCACGATGGAGGGACCCAGACCCTCACCGCCGCCCGCGAGCTCGTGATCGCCACCGGATCGGCGCCGCGGTCGGTGCCGGGCATCGAGGTGGATCGCACGCGCATCATCTTCAGCGACGAGGCCATCCACCTGCCGTACGTGCCGAAGTCGATCGCCATCATGGGCAGCGGCGCCGTGGGCGTCGAGTTCGCGTCGATCTTCAAGAGCTACGGGAGCGAGGTGACGGTCGTCGAGCTCCTGCCGAAGCTCGTGCCGTCGGAAGACGAGGCCGTCTCGAACGAGCTCGAGCGCACCTTCAAGAAGCGCGGCATCAAGGCGTTCACGGGCACGAAGGTCACGGCGGCCACGGCCACGGCCACCGGCGTCGACCTGACGATGCAAAAGGCCGACGGCAAGATCGAGTCCCTCGCCGTCGAGCTGCTGCTGGTCGCGACCGGCCGGGGGCCGGTCACCGAGGGCCTCGGCGCCGACGCCGTGGGCCTCACCATGGACCGCGGCTACATCGTGGTCGACCCGCTGTTCCGCACGAACGTCCCGGGCATCTCCGCAATCGGCGACGTCATCACGATGGGCGGCCCGCACTACCAGCTCGCGCACGTCTCGTCGATGGAGGGCGTCCTCCTCGCCGAGCGAATCGCCGGCCACGACGTGCGGCCCATCAACTACGACCACGTGCCGCGCTGCACGTACTGCGACCCGGAGATCGGCAGCGTGGGCCTCACCGAGGCCCAGGCGAAGGCCGCCGGTCACGACGTCCGCGTGGGCAGCTTCCCGTTCCGCGCGCTCGGACGCGCGCGCATGGCGGGGGAGACCGACGGCTTCGTCAAGATCGTGGCGGAGAAGAAATACGACGAGGTGCTGGGCGTGCACATCATCGGCCCGCGCGCCACCGAGCTCATCGCCGAGGCCGTCCTGGCGCTGCGGCTCGAGTGCACGGTCGAGGAGCTGGTCAAGACCATCCACGCCCATCCGACGATGTCCGAGGCGGTGGGCGAGGCCGCACACGCCGCGCACGGCGCCGCCATTCACATCTAGTCCCTGGTCCCCGGCCCCCGCGGGGACCGGGGCGAGGCGCGCCCGAACGAGGAGCCGAGCATGTCAACGCCCGTAGTGATGCCCCAGATGGGCGAGTCGATTGCCGAGGGGACGATCGTCCGGTGGATCAAGAAGGTCGGTGACAGCGTCGATCGCGACGAGCCGCTCTTTGAGATCTCCACCGACAAGGTGGACGCGGAGATTCCGTCCCCCGCCGCCGGCGTGCTCGTCGAGATCGCGGTGAAGGAAGGCGAGACGGTGCCCGTCAACAGCGTCGTGGCGACCATCGGCGCCGCCGGAGCCCGTCCGGCCGCGTCCGCCGCCCCCGCCGCCGCCGCGCCACCCCCGCCGGCCGCCTCCGGCCCGGAAGGGGCCGCGCCCGCCGCACCGCCCCCGCCGCCGCCCGCTGCCGCGGGCGCCCCTACGGCGGTGGCGGGCCCGGAGGGCCGCGGGCAGCGCTCCTCGCCGCTCGTCCGGCGGATCGCCAAGGAACACGGCGTGGACATCAGCCGCCTGAACGGCTCGGGCGCCGGCGGCCGCGTGACCAAGCGCGACATCCTCGAGTTCCTGGAGCACGGGCCGGCCGGGCCGGCCGCGCCCGCGGAGGCCTCCGTCGCGGCGCCCGTCCCCTCGGCCAGGCCCGCGGCCCCGCCGCCGGTCACGCTGCTGGCCGGCGATCAGGTCGAGCCCATGTCGGTGATGCGCCGGAAGATCGCCGAGCACATGGTCTTCAGCAAGCGGACCTCGGCGCACGTCTACTCGGTGTTCGAGGTGACCTACAGCCGCGTGGACGCGATCCGCAAGGCGCGGAAGGCCGACTACGAGCGCCAGGGCGTCAAGCTGACCTTCACCTCGTTCATCGCCAAGGCGGCCGTGGACACCCTGCGCCGCCATCCGGTCATCAACGCCTCGATCGACGGCGACAACGTGGTCTACAGGCGGGACGTGAACCTCGGGATCGCCGTGGCCCTCGACCCCGGTCTCATCGTGCCCGTCGTCAGGAACGCGGGCGAGAAGAACATCCTCGGCCTGTCGCGGGCGATTGCCGACGTCGCCGATCGCGCGCGCGCCAAGAAGCTGAATCCGGAGGAGGTGCAGGGCGGCACTTTCACCATCACGAACCCGGGCACCTTCGGCGCCCAGTTCGGACTGCCGATCATCAACCAGCCGCAGGTGGCCATCCTCGGCGTGGGCACGATCGAGAAGCGCCCGGTGGTCATCGACGACATGATCGGCATCAGGCTGAAGGGGTATCTCACCCTCGGCTACGACCACCGGCTCGTGGACGGCGCCGTGGCCGACCAGTTCATGGCCGACCTCAAGCGCTACATCGAGGAGTTCGATTCCGCCCAGGTCTAGAGGGCGCTCGGACGGGGCCGGCGGTTGAGGTCAGCGGCTGGATCCGACACGCGGACCATGGAGCCACGACCGCTCGCCGTCCGACGCCTGGGGACCGTGCCCTACGAGGAGGCCCTCACGCTGCAGCAGTCGCTGGTCGACCGCCGCAAGCGCGGCGAGATTCCCGACACGCTGCTCCTGCTGCAGCACCCGCACGTGGTGACGCTCGGCGTCCGCGGCGACGGCGGCCGCTCCCACATCGTGGCCCCGGCGGCGCGGCTGGCCGAACTGGGCGTCCAGGTGCTCGAGACCGGCCGGGGCGGCGACGTGACCTATCACGGCCCCGGCCAGCTCGTGGCGTACCCGATCGTCGACCTGGACCCGGACCGGCGGGACGTCCACCGCTACGTGCGGGATCTCGAGGAAGTCATGATCCGCGTGTGCGGGACCTTCGGGCTCGCCGCCGGCCGCATCGCGGGCAAGACCGGCACCTGGCTGCACGTCTCCGGCGACTCCACCGGATCGCCGTCCGCCGCGGCCGCCAAGATCGGCGCGATCGGCGTCCGGATCTCCCGCTGGGTCACGAGTCACGGCATCGCGCTGAATGTCTGGACGGACCTTGAGTATTTTCGGCTGATTGTTCCATGCGGGATCGCCGAGTACGGCGTGACCTCTCTGGAGCGCGAGCTCGGGGCGCGAATCCCGATGGAAGACGTCGAGGCACGGTTCGTGCAGCAGTTCGTCGACGTCTTCGGCCGACGTATAGTGTTGGCCGAGCCGGCGGCCGAATGACTGAAACCCCCTCTCGCTGCACGGAGTACACCCGCATCGCGGGGTGGTTGAGCGTGCTCTTCATCGCCGCCACCTACCTGTTCCTGCGCGATGCATACGATCGGCTGCCTCTCCTGCTGCCGGTCCTCTTCGACGACGGCAATCCACTCCAGTTCGCCTTCAAGACGCCGGCGTTCGTCTACCTGCCGGTGGTCCTCCAACTGGCCCTGGGCCTCGTCTTCCTGAGCGTCGTGGCCCTGCTGGTGCGCCGCAGCCGGCGCGCCGGGGGCGAGCACGTCCTGCCCGACGCGGCCGCCGTGCACGCGGCCGAAGGCATCGCCCTCCTCGCCATGGTGTGGATTGCGTTCCAGGGCGCAAACGCCTGGCGGCTCGTGTCGCTCTACGGGCGCACCTTCGACGCCGACATCGAGATGTACGCCCTGGCCCTCATCACGGCCATCACGGCGACCATCGTCATCGCCGCGCGGGCGATCCTGAAGGTCCGTGAGTACGAGGCCGACGGGAGCAGCCACGCCGCCCTGCCGGTCGTGGACGGGCGGGGCCGGCTGGCCTCGGCCGCGCTCGCGGCGGCCCTCGGGGTCGGTATCGCGGTGCCGTTCTACCTCGCCGCCGCCATCTGGGGCGGTCTGCACCACATCTGACGGCCCGCCCCCCGACCAGGGGCGGACCGCCGGCCTGGACGCCCGGGCCGCTTCTGGAGTGCTCCAGGGGCTTCCGGGCCCCCGGGAATGGACCGGCCTCGTCTGGTGTTCACCCCTGTGAACCCAACAAGACGAGGATCCCGTGCCACGAACTTCCAGCGATGCCGCGCTCCTGGAGCGCCTGCAGGCCGGCGACGAGACGGCCCTGACCGACCTGGCCCGAACCTACGGTGCCCGGGTCTTCCAGCTCGCATTCCGCTACACCCGCAACAAGGAAGATGCCGAAGAGATCGTCCAGGACGTCCTGCTGAAGGTGCGGGACAACATCGAGGCGTTCCGGGGCGATGCCGCCCTCTCGTCCTGGATCTACCGCATCACCTTCAACGCCGCCATGTCGCGCCTCCGCTCGACGCGCTCGGCCCGCCTCCACGAGGTTCCGGCCGATCCGGCGCCGGCGCCGGACGAGGTCGTGGCGCGGCAGACCGAGCCAGCCGACTGGACCGGCCTGGGCGACGACCTGGTGCACCGGAGGCAGCTGCGCGAGGCGCTGCGCACGGCCGTGGCGGAACTGCCGGCCATCTACCGCGCGCCCGTGATCCTCAGGGACCTCCGCGGCCTGTCCACCGAAGAGGCGAGCCGCCAGTTGAAGGTCAAGGACCAGACCCTGAAGTCGCGCCTGCACCGCGGACGGCTCATCCTGCGGGACCGCCTGGCTCACTTTGCCGGGGGCCTGTCGCTGCACTCGCCCGTCACGGCCTGCTGACGGCGGCGTCCGCCTCAGCCGGCGCGTCCGCCGGCCACCGCCGCGAGGCGGACCCGGTCCTTCGGCGCCAGCGCCGGCCAGTGAGGCGCGGCCCCGTGGACGTCGAAGGCGGCCGGAATGGCCACTCCCAGCGTTCGGGGGCCCTGGTCCGCCGGCGGGACCAGGAACACGCAGGACCAGCCCGGCGTTCTCGCGGCGTAACGCGCCGCCACATGGACGGCCGCCGCCGCGAGCGCGAACGGCCCAGGCGGCCAGAGCCTGGCCAGTTGGCCGTCCAGGCGGCTCACGGCGGGCGGAGCGAGCACGTCGGTGGCCGGCGAGCCGCCGATCGACGCTCCCGACCAGCCGACGAACAGCTCCCGTGGAGGGCGCCCCACCACCGCCAGGACCACTTCGCGCGGCGATGTGCCGGCTTCGAGCGCGGCAAGGGCCGTCGCGCCGCTTCTCAGCGCCTCCGGCGCGGAGGCCACCACGCGCCGGCGGTCCGCCGACCGTTCGTTGACCAGGTGCTCGACCAGGCCGGCGTCGTCCGGCCCGGCGCACACCATGAACGCGCGCGGATTGAGCGTTCGCGCCGCGGCCAGGGTGGCGATCTCGGCGTCCGTTCGGGCGCCGCCGGCGCCGTGGCGATCGGCCACCAGGATCACCGACGCGCCGAGGATGGCGCCGAGGTCGCCCGTGCCTTCGACGGCCGCATCGGATCCCGTGATCGGGCCCGACTGCCGGATATCGAGCGCGAGGCCGCGGGCGACGGCGGCGGCGTCGTCGACGAGGACGACGCGGCGCGCCGCGCCGGTTGCCGCCGCCACGTACGTGGCCGCCGCTCCGATCGGACCGGCGCCAAGCACGGCGAAGGTGGACACGGGGGACTATTCTAAGAGCAGGGACCAGCGGCGGCCGGCAGGGACCAGGGACCGGGGACCAGGAACATGGCGGTGGCATTCGTCACGGGGGGGACGCGGGGGATCGGGCTCGCGGTGGTGCGCGCGCTCGTCGCGCGCGGCGATTCGGTGGCCTTGACCGGCACGTCGATCGAGTCGGCGCAGCGGGCCGAGACGGCCGTCGCGCTTGCCGCCGCCGACGCCACCCGCGTCATGGGGCTCGAGTGCGACGTCCGCGACGGCGGGGCCGTCCGCCGGGCGATCGACGCCGCGACCCAGCGCTTCGGCGGTCTCGACGTGCTCGTGAACAACGCGGGTGTGGGCGTCGGGGCGCCGATCGCCGAGCTCGACGAGGCTGAGTGGCATCGCCTGATCGACACGAACCTGACCGGTGTCTTCCACTGCTGCCGGGCCGCGCTGCGGCACCTCAAGGCGCGCGGCGGGGGCTGGATCGTCAACGTCAGCAGCCTTGCCGGGAAGAACCCGTTCGTCGGCGGCGCCGCGTACTGCGCGACCAAGGCCGGACTCGACGCCTTCAGCGAGGCTCTGATGCAGGAAGTGCGGCACGACGGAATCCGCGTCGCCCAGATCTGCCCGGGCTCGGTGGCGACGGGCTTCAGCGGCCGGGCGCCCGACGCCGGCGCCGACTGGAAGCTGCACCCCGAGGACGTGGCCGCCGCCGTGCTCCACCTCCTGTCGCATCCGGCGCGGAGCCTGCCCAGCCGCATCGAGATCCGGCCCGCCCGTCCTCCCAGGAAGTAGCCATGGTCATCGAGTCCGCCTGCGCACCGCCCTTCCTCAAGAACGGGTTCATCGTCAGCTGCGAGCGGACGCGCGAGGCCATCTACATCGATCCTGGCGACGAGGTGCGGGACCTGCTCGATTACATCGCGCGCCAGGGGCTGACGGTCACGGGCATCCTCCTGACCCACGCCCACGTGGACCACGTGTCCGGCGTGGCCGCAGCGAAGCGGGCCCTCGGCGCGCCGATCTGGCTGCACCCCGACGACGCCTGGCTCTACGCCCACGCCGTGGAGCAGGGCGCGATGTTCGGCTACGAACTGGAGCAGCCGCCTCCCGTGGACCGCTACTACGACGGGCCGGGGCCCCTCCGGTTCGGCGATTACGAGGTCTTCGTCCACCACACGCCCGGCCACTGCCCGGGCAACGTGTGCCTGCAGGCAGGCCCGCGAGGCGTGCCGGGCAGGGACCTGTTCGTGGGCGACACGCTCTTTGCCGGATCGATTGGCCGGACCGACCTGCCCGGCGGGAACTACGAGGTGCTGATGCGGGCCATCACCGACGTGCTGCTGCCGTTCGGCGACGACGCCGTCGTGCGTCCCGGGCACGGGCCCGACACGACCATCGGCCGCGAGCGGCAGACCAACCCGTTCCTGCTGGACTGGGCGGCCGCGACCGGCCGCTGAGCCCACGGCCTCCGGTCTCGCGGCGCCTCAGGCGTCGCCCACGTCCCCGGCCTCCCGGACCGAGAACTCCACCCGGCCAACCTTCAGGGCATCGCCGCTGCGCATCAGGAGCTTCTGGACGCGTTCGCCGTTCACGAACGTGCCGTTGGTGCTCTCGAGGTCCTCCACCAGGAGGCCATCGGGCTGGAGCGTCAGGCGGCAGTGCAGGCGCGACACCAGCGGCGCATCCACGACGAAGTCGGCTCGCGGCGCCCGGCCCACGGTCTTGATCCCGCCTGGCAGGATCCGGAAGAGCAGTCGCTCGGGAGCGTCGGCGGCGGACTCGAGAAGCCACATGCGGGAGGGAATTGTACCAACCGCGGAGCTGCCCCGGAACCCGACCCTCCGGGCGCCCGTAATTCCTAGTGGCCCATGCGCCCAACCGTCATGTCCAGAACACGCAAGCTCACCGTTGGCGGCTCGGTACTGGCCCTCGTGGCCGCCGGCGCCTACTTCACGACCGCGAACGGCGCTGGCGCCTCCATCGATCCGTCGCGCCTGGCGTCGGTGGAGCGCGGACCGATGGTGCGATCGGTGGTCGCCACCGGCAAGATCGAGCCGATCACCAAGGTCGAGATCAAGTCGAAGGCCAACGGCATCATCGAGCGGCTGGCCGTGGACGTCGATTCCCCGATCGCGTCCGGCCAGGTGCTGGCGGAGCTCGACAAGGAGAACCTGAACGCCCGCCTGCGCGAGGCGAGGGCCAATCTCGAGGCTGCCCGCGCGGCGCTGACCGCGGCCGAGGCCCAGGCCCGGAAGAACGAGATCGAGGCCGAGGCGCCCGAAGTGGCTTTCGCGAAGTCGGCCCAGGATCGGGCCCGGGAGCTGTCGGCACAGAAGCTCATCTCGCAGGAAGCCCTGGATCAGGCGAGGACCGCCTACGAACAGGCGCTCAACCGGCAGAGGGCCGCGCAGTCGCAGCTGCTCGTGAGCCGCGCGAAGGTGCAGGAGGCGCGGGCCCAGGTGGCGCAGGCCCAGGCGGCCACCGAACGCGCCGAGGAAGAACTGGCCAACGCCACCATCCGGGCCCCCATCGCCGGCACCGTCCTCACCCGGGACGTCGAGATCGGCAGCCCGGTGTCCTCCATCCTGAACCTGGGCGCCAACGCCACCCTCGTCATGACGCTGGGCGACATCGGCCAGGTGTTCGTGCGCGGCAAGGTGGACGAGGCCGACATCGGCTTCGTGAGGCTCGGCATGCCGGCCCGCATCACGACCGAGAGCTTCCGCGACAAGACCTTCACCGGGAAGGTGACCCAGATCTCGCCGATCGGCGTCGAGAAGGACAACGTGACCACCTTCGAGATCGAGGTGTCGATCGAGAACCCGGGCAAGCAGCTCAAGGCGAACATGACGGCCAACGCCGAGGTCATCCTGGAGGAGCGCCCCGACACCCTCGTCGTGCCCGAGGCCGCCATCCTCTACGACGAGACGAAGGCCGCCTCCGTGGAGGTGGTCGATCCTGGCGTGGACAGCGGCCGCCGACGCGTGCCCGTGAAGGTCGGCATCGGCAACGGCACTCGAACCGAGGTCGTCGACGGCCTGAAGGCCGGGGACAAGGTCGTACTGCCCGGCTAGCGCCCGGGGCCCGGCCCGCGACGGCCGGCGGCCGGGGGCGGAGACGCCATGCGAGAGGCGATTCGACAGGCCATCGACAACCTGCGCGCGAACAAGCTGCGCAGCGTGCTGACGATGTTCGGCATCCTCTGGGGTGTCATCGCCGTGGTGATCCTGTCGGCCACCGGCGAGGGGTTCCAGCGCGGCAACCAGACCGTCCTGGAGGAGCTCGGCAAGAACATCGCCATCGTCTGGGGCGGCCGCACGACGATGCAGGCCGGCGGACAGCGCGCGGGCCGCCAGATCTTCCTGACGCTCGAGGACGCCAGGGCCATCGCGTCCGCATCGCCGCTGGCCGCGGTGGTCAGCCCGGAGATCAACCGCGGCGGCCTCCAGGTGAAGAGCCGCTACAACGCCGCCGCGCTGAGCGTCCACGGCGTCGAGCCGCAGTACCAGGCCATCCGCACGATCGACGTCGAGCACGGCCGCGTGTTCGGCTGGCCCGACGAAGAGCACGTGCGGCGCGTGGCCATCATCGGCGCGGATGCCTGGGACCAGCTCTTCGGCGCCCACGACGGACTGGGCGAGACCGTCCAGATCAACGGCCTGCCGTACACCGTCGTCGGGAAGATCCGCAAGAAGGAGCAGGACAGCAACTACAGCGGCCCGGACAACGACAAGGTCTTCGTCCCGTTCGCCGCGATGGCGCGCGACTTCCCGCGGCCGGACGTGCCGGCCGGCACGCTGTCCCAGATCATCGTCGCGCCGCGGCCCCAGGTGGTCGCCGGGCTCGAGGCCGTGCTCGACGCGCGCTCCGGCCGCATCGCCGACATCGACTGGCCGCTCGAGAAGGACGTGCGACGCGTACTGGCCGGCCGGCACGGGTTCGATCCGGACGACCGCGACGCCCTGAGCGTGTGGGACACGTCCCTCGAGACGCTGATGTTCGGCCGGATGATCGACACCATGCGCGACTTCTTCTGGACCGTCGGCCTGGTGACGCTGGCGCTGGGCGGACTGGGAGTGATGAACATCATGCTGGTCGCCGTCCGCGAACGCACGCGCGAGATCGGCGTGCGGAAGGCGCTGGGAGCGACCACCGCGGCCATCCAGCGTCAGTTCTTCCTCGAAGGCTTCTTCCTCACCATGCTGAGCGGCGGCATCGGCTTCGCGCTCGCCGCCGGGCTGTGCGAAGCCGTCAACCAGCTGCCCATGCCGCCCCGGTTCCAGGGGATGGTGATGACCTGGCAGTCTGGGGCCCTCGCCCTCGGCGTGCTGGTCCTCATCGGCGTGGCGACGTCCACGTATCCCGCGCGGCGGGCCTCGCTCCTGCCCCCGGTGGAAGCGCTCCGCTACGACGCCTGATCCGATGGCCCACGACACCGCCGCCGCCGTGCCGATCGCCCCGAGCCCGCGCCTCGGGGCCGCGGGCGGCGCCCGAATCTCCGATGTCGTCCGCGAGGCCGCCGCCGGCCTCGCGCGCAACCGCGTCCGGGCGGGCCTGTCGATGCTCGGCATCTCCTGGGGCATCGTGTCCGTGGTGATGCTGCTGGCGTACGGCAACGGGTTCCAGGCGGCGCTCGAGCGCGGATTCCGGGGAGCCTTCGGCGACGGCGTGGTCATCGTGTGGCCGGGGCAGACCTCGTCCCAGGCCGGCGGCGAACGCGCCGGCAAGCGGATCCGGCTCAAGGAGGCGGACGTCCTCGCCGTGCGCGGCCTCCCCTTCGTCAAGTTCGTCAGCCCGGAGTTCACGAAGGACTTCACCATCAGCTGGGGGGCCAGGCAGGGCTCGTTCCTCGTGCGGGGCGTGTCGCCGGAATACGCCGTGATGCGCAGCCAGTGGGTGCAGGCAGGGCGGTTCCCGGACGCGGAGGACGTCCGCCTCCAGCGGCGCGTGGCGTTCCTGGGCAGCGAGGTCGCCCGCAAGATCTTCGGCAACGTGCCGGCGGTGGGCCAGCGGATCCGGATCGGGGGGATGGCGTTCGAGGTGGCCGGCGTGCAGCGGGAGAAGGTGCAGCTCTCCAACTACATGCGTCCGGACAAGGAGTCGATCTTCATCCCGTACACCACCGCCGGGCAGCTCTGGAACACCGAGTACTCGACGGTGATGGTGTATCAGGCGGTGGACGCCTCGAAGGAGGATCGGGCCACGCGGTACGTGAAGGAGGCGCTCGGCAAGCGCCTCGGGTTCGACCCGAACGACGAGCGCGCGCTCCGGCTGTTCGGGTCGTCGCAGACGGCCCAGATCACGGCCGGGATCACGCTGGGCCTGAAGCTCGTGCTCACGTTCATCGGGGTGCTGACCCTGGCCATCGGCGGCGTCGGCGTGATGAACATCATGTTCGTCTCCGTCACCGAGCGGACGCGCGAGATCGGCATCAGAAAGGCGCTGGGCGCCCGGCGGCGCTCGATTCTGCTCCAGTTCCTCATGGAGGGCATGGCGACGGCCGCGGCCGGCGGCGCGATCGGCGTCCTGGTCTCGTGGGGCCTCGTGATGCTCGTGAGCCCGAGGCCGTTCCTGTCCGAACTGCTCGACGACCGCTCGCGGTCGGCGGACATCCACCTGCTGCTGTCGGCCGAGCTGCTCGTCATCTGCGCCGCGATCCTCATGGTCGTCGGGCTCGTCAGCGCGTTCGTGCCTGCCTGGCGGGCGTCGCGGCTCGACCCGATCGAGGCCCTCCGCTACGAGTGATCCGTCCGTAACGCAGGCGTAACATCGCCGATACGCGTGCGAAATATTTGTTTCGTACATGTATGGCGCATGTGTACGAAGCGCCGCGCCGCCACCGCCGTCCGGGCCGCCATGCTCCTGCTGCTGGCCGTCCCCGTGCCCGCCAGGGCCTCGAACACCGCCATCCTGCGGCTTCTCCAGGTGCTCAGGGATCGCGGGTCGATCTCGGCCCAGGAGTACGAGGAGATTCGCGCCGTGGCCGAGGCCCCGGACGCGCCGGCGCCGGCCGCGGCGTCGGCCAAGGACCTGGAGCAGGACAAGGCGATCGCCGAGGTGAAGGCGGCGACGACGGGCGCCCCGGCCCCGGTCGTCCAGGCGGCCCTGGCCGGCAAGTGGTACGAGCGGCTCTCCATCCGCGGCTACTCGCAGCTGCGCTACTCGGAGGTCGATGCCGGCTCGGGCGCCGCGCTCGAGATTCCCCCCGACCGATCGGTCAACGCCAACGAGAGCGTTCAGCTCCGCCGCGGCCGCGTCGTGATCCAGGGCGACGTCGCGCCGCACCTCTCGCTCTACGCGCAGAGCGACTTCGCCGGCTCCACCGGCAGCGGCGACTTCGCGGTGCAGATGCGCGACCTGTACGGCGACGTCTGGCTGGACGGCGCCAAGACCTACCGGATTCGTCTGGGGCAGTCGAAGGTGCCGTACGGGTTCGTGAACATGCAGTCGAGCTCGAACCGCGCCGCCTTCGAGCGCCCGGACGCCCTGAACAGCGCCGTCGAGGGCGAGCGCGATCTGGGCGCCACGCTGATGTGGGCCGGGACCACGGCGAAGCAGCGCTTCCGGGACCTGGCGAACGCGCGCCTGAAGGGGTCGGGTGACTACGGCGTGCTGGCGGTCGGCGCCTATTCCGGCCAGGGGCTGAACCGGTCGGACCAGAACGGCGACCCGCACGTCGTCGTCCGCGCGGCGTATCCCTTCCGGACGAAGTCCGGCCGCTTCTACGAGCTCGGACTCCAGGCGTACCGCGGGCGCTTCGTCGCCCCCACCCAGGCCGTCACGTCCGGCGGCGCGACGTTCACGCCGGCGCAGCCCGGGTCCGGCGTGCTCGACCAGCGGGTGGGCGTGACGGCGGTGCTCTTCCCGCAGCCCTTCGGCATCGAGGCCGAGTGGAACGTGGGCAAGGGGCCCCAGATTGCCGACGACCTCCGCAGCATCACGTCGCAGTTGCTCCACGGCGGCTACGTGCAGTTCAGCTACCGCGCGAACAACGCCTTCGGCACGTGGCTGCCGTTCACGCGCTGGCAGTACTACGACGGCGCCCGGAAGTTCGCCAGGAACGCGCCGGCCGACCATGTGAACGAGATGGATGTCGGGCTCGAGTTCGCGAAGTGGGCCGAGGTGGAGATCACGGGGCTCTTCACGCACACCTTCCGGCGCACGCGGACGAGCGCGTTCCCGTTCGCCGAGACGCGTGGCGCCAACCGCATCGGCCTGCAGGTGCAGTGGAACTACTGACGCGCACCGCCGGCGGCTGCCGGGGAGGCGTCTGCCCCAAGGAGGACCGCACGGCGCTCGCGCGGCAACCGGCCGAGCGCGAGGCCGTGCCGGGGGTCGAGGCGCCGCTCTGGTCCGGGACGACCGCCACCATCGACGAGGCGGAGTACCTGGCGTTCCCCCGCCTGGCGGCGCTCGCCGAAGTCGGCTGGACCGACCGCGCCCGGCGCGACTGGGAGGGGTTCCAGCCCCGCCTTGCCGCGCAGGGGCCCCACGAGACCGCGCCCGGCGTCAACGTCCATCGCGACGCCGCCATCCCCTGGACGCGCTGAGCCGCCGGTCGGGCGCCGTCTTGTGCGACGATGCTGCCGGTCGGCCGCCCACGCGGCCGCCGGCGCGGGCCCGGGTGGCCCGCCACGAAAGGACGGCGCTGCAGCCATGACCTCCCGACTCGTCGCCTCCGCGATTGCGGCCGCGGCCCTTCTCGCCGATGCGCCCACGTTCACGTCGGTCCAGACGGACCTGTTCGCCGTCCCGAACTCGTACTCGAACACCTGGGGCGACTACGACAACGACGGCGACCTCGATCTGGCGGTGTCGCTCGGCACCGGCGAGGTGCGGCTGTACCGGAACGACAAGGGCACGCTGACCAGCGTCGGCGCCGAGGCCGGCATGCCGCAGGCCGGGGGCGGGAGCTACGAGTTGCGCGGCCTCAGCTGGGGCGACTACGACGGCGACGGCGACATCGACCTGCTGGGCGGCGCGACGGCGAACGACAAGCTGACGAAGGTCTTCCGGAACGACAACGGCCGCTTCGTGGACGTCGCGGCCGCCCTCGGCCTCACCATCCCCGGCCGGTCGGCCCGCCAGACCAACTGGGTGGACTACGACAACGACGGCGACCTGGACGTCTACTCGACCGATCGCACAGGCGACAACATGCTGTTCAGGAACGACGGCGGGAAGTTCGTCCGCGTGTTCGCGGGCGCCGGTCCCACCGACCCGCGGCCCACGGTGGGCGCCTGCTGGCTCGACATGGATCGCGACGGCGACCTCGACCTGTTCCTGGCGAACCAGTCGGGCGCCGCCGATGCGATGTGGCGCAACGACGGCGCGTCGTTCACCGACGTGGCGCCCCAGCTCAGGATGACCGGACCGCCGCGCACGAAGGACGAGGGCGGCGTGGGCTGCGCCGTGGCCGACTACGACAACGACGGTCACCTGGACATCTTCGTGCCCAACTACGGGCACAACCAGCTGTACAGGAACAACGGCGACGGGACGTTCACCGAGGTGGGACGTCAGGCCGGCGTCGGCGTGGAGAATCACGCCGTGAGCGCCGACTTCGGCGACATCGACAACGACGGCGATCTCGACCTCTTCGTGGCGTCCTACGAGGGCCCGGTGGGCCAGCAGCAACCGGTGAACGCCTTCTTCAGGAACGACGGCGCAAAGGGCTTCGTGAACGTGATCACCAAGGACAGCCCGATGAACAAGGCCGATCACGGCGTCCAGTTCGTGGACTACGACAACGACGGCGGCATCGACCTCAGCCTCACCGACGGGTACGGCCCCGTGGGCGGGCACTTCCTGTTCAGGAACGACCTGCCCGCGGCCGCGAAGAAGCGCAGCCTCAGCGTCCTCGTACTCGACGCGAAGGGACACCAGACGCAGTTCGGGGCCGAGGTCCGGGTGTTCGATCGCGCGGGAGCGATCCTGGCCACGCGCCAGGTCGTGACGGGCGGGGGCTACAACTCCCAGCGTGCGGCGCCCGTGCACGTGGGCCTGGCGTCGCCGCAGCCCGTCAGGGTCGAGGTCACGTTCATGTCCAGGGACGGCCGCAAGACGCAGTCGATGGGCCCGATCGATCCGGCCGCGTACGCCGGCAAGAGCCTCGTCGTGCGCCGGGCCAACTGAGGCCAAGCGGCCGCGCCGATTCCGGCACGTTCCACGCGCGCGCCGGCGGGAGAATCCCGCCGGTGGGTGGAATCGAGAACTATCTCGTATTGGACACGATGCGAGGTATTCGATTCAATATCCGCATGGCCAACGCGGACACCGTGTGGATGCTCGTGTCCACCGCCCTCGTCCTCCTCATGACGCCGGCCCTCGGGTTCTTCTACGGCGGCATGGTCCGGTCGAAGAACACGCTCAACACGCTGATGATGAGTTTTTCGGCCCTGGGCCCGATCACGGTCGCCTGGGCCCTGGTGGGCTACTCGCTCGCGTTCGGCTCGGGCGGTTCGCTCGTCGGCTCGCTCGAATACGCCGGCCTGCGCGGCGTCGGCCTCCAGGCGCACGGCGCGATCCCGCACGTCCTCTTCATGACCTACCAGGGGACGTTCGCCATCATCACGGCCGCGCTCATCTCCGGGGCCGTCGTCGAGCGCCTGAGGTTCGGCGCGTACCTCGCGTTCATCGTGGCGTGGGTGCTGCTGGTCTACGCGCCCGTCGCGCACTGGGTCTGGGGCGGCGGCGTGCTCGGCACGCTCGGCGCGCTCGATTTCGCCGGCGGCGCGGTCGTGCACGTCAACGCGGCGTCGGCCGCCCTGGTCGCCGCGCTGGTCGTCGGTCCCCGCAAGGACTACGGGCGGCACGCCATGCTGCCGCACAACGTGCCGTTCACCCTGCTGGGCACGGGTCTGCTCTGGTTCGGCTGGTTCGGGTTCAACGCCGGGAGCGCGCTCGAAGCCTCGCCGACCGCGGTCCTGGCGTTCGCGAACACGCTGCTCGCGCCGGCCGCCTCGCTGGCGGTCTGGACGGCCATCGACCTGGCGCGCGAGAACCGGGTCACCGCCATCGGTGCCGCGACGGCCATCGTCGTCGGCCTGGTCGCGATCACGCCGGCGGCGGGCTACGTGGGGCCGGCCGCGGCGCTGGCCATCGGCGCGATCGCCGCCGGGCCGAGCTACTTCGCCCTCATCTACCGCGCCCGGACCAAGCTGGACGACTCGCTGGACGTCGTCGCCGCGCACGGCCTCGGCGGCGCCACCGGCGCGATCCTCACGGGCATCTTCGCGGACCCGGCGTGGAGCGGCGGGGCATCCGGCCTCCTCGCCGGCAACGCCGCCCAGGTCGGCGTGCAGGCGCTGTCGGTGCTCATCGTGGCGGCCTACAGCGGCATCGCGTCGTTCGCGATCCTGAAGGTCCTTTCGCTGGTGCTCGACCTCCGCATCAGCCGCAAGTACGAAGGCGTGGGCCTGGACGTGACCGAGCACGGCGAGGAGGCCTACACGGGCGGTGACGGCGCCATTCTCGTCGCGCGCCGCGACGCCGGCTATCCGCAGGCCGCGGGCGAGGTCGTCGCCGTGCCCGGCGGGAGCCGATCGTGAAGCTGATCGTCGCCATCGTCCGGCCGGAGCAGCTGAGCGACGTGCTCGAGGCGCTCTTCCACGCCGAGGTGCGCGGGCTGACCATCAGCCGCGTCCATGGGCACGGCGGGGAAATGGAGCACGTCGAGAACTACCGCGGGACGACCGTGAAGATGGCCCTGGCCGAGAAGGTGCGGCTGGAGATCGGGGTCTCGAACGAGTTCGTGCAGCCCACCGTGGATGCCATCCTCGGCGCCGCGAGGACGGGCGAGGTCGGCGATGGCAAGATCATGGTGCTGCCGATCGAGGAGATCTACCGCATTCGAACCGGCGAGCAGGATCGCGACGCCGTGACGCCGGTGCCGTCTCCCGGCTAGCCGGGGCCGTCCCCCGATTCGGGCCGGCCCGACGCCCATCGGGTGACGCCCGACCGGCCTCAGGGTCCGTCCGCAGGGAATTCACCCACTCACCCCCGCGGGAATCCCGCGAGCGGCGCCCGGCGCCGGGGGGCCGCGGAACGGTCCCGGACCTCCACCTGCCCCCGCCGTCGCAACACGGGCCCTCGCTGTTGGCGTGTTTCTCGCAGCTCAGCCATGACGGCGTTTGACGCCACTTGCAAGGGAGGCTGCGATGAGTCCTCGGTCCCGCATGTCTGCCGCTCTGGCGCTGGCGTGTGTGCTGCTGCTGCCGCTTCGTGCCGCCGCCCAACTCCACGTCACCGGCGAGATCGGTCCCGGTTCCTCCTACGAAATCGACGTCCCAGCCGTCTGGAACGGCGACCTCGTGCTCTACGCCCATGGCATCGTCCAGGCCGACAATCCCGTGGCCCTTCCGACGGTCCAGGACGGGTACAATCAGCTCCGCGCGGCCGTCCTGGCGGCCGGCTACGCGGTGGCCGCATCCAGCTACTCCTCCAACGGCTGGTCGCTGGACGACGCGGTTCGCCGCACCCATCAGCTGAGCGGCATCTTCACCGCCTACGCCGGACGGCCCAACCGGACCTACCTCGCCGGGCACTCGATGGGGGCCCTGGTGATCGTGAAGATGGTCGAGACCTACCGCGGGCAGTACGACGGCGCGCTCCCGATGTGCGGGCCCGTCGGCGGCGCGCTCCACGAGCTGACTTATGCCGGCGACGCGCGCATCACGTTCGACTACTACTTCCCGGGCCTGCTGCCGGGCGATCCGTTCCACGTGCCGCAGGGCACGTCGTACCTGTCCCCGGCGGATCCCGGCGGTCCGAGCCCCCTGTTCCTGCAGGTCTACGCCGCGCTCCTCGGCAACCTGCCGGCCACCGCGCAATGGGCATCCGCCGCGAAGCTCCCGTTCGCGAGTCCGACCGAGCTCATCTCGTCGGCGCTCTACGTCGTGGGTTTCGGCCTGCGCTACACGAACGACCTCGTCGAGCGGGTCAACGGCAAGATCCCGTACGACAACCGCGATACCGCGTACCGGGTGGAGGTCGCCGATCCGGTGACCAACGAGTACCTGAGCGCCCTCCTGAACGCCGGCGTCGCCCGCTACGACGGCGACCAGGCCGCCCTGAACTACTACACGCGCAACTACCAGCCGTCCGGGACGATCGACGTCCCGGTGCTGACGCTGCATACGATTCGCGATCCCGGGATCCCCTTCGACCACGAGGCCCTGTTCGCGGCCGCCGTGGCCGCCGCCGGGCGGTCGCAGTTCCTGGTCCAGCGGCCCGTGAATGCGTGGGGCCACTGCGCCTTCACGCCGGCCGACATGCAGGGTGCCTTCGCGGACCTCGTGCGGTGGGTGACGACCGGCCAGCGCCCATGACGCCGGCTGGCGCGACGGCCGGCCAGTCCCGTCGATGAACACCAGGCGGGCGCCACGCGGGGGACGCGGATCGCCGCGGCGGCCGCGCCGCTAGAATCCGACGATGAGCGTGGCGTCCCACCTGGGCATCGAGACGGCGGCATACGACCGGCTCATTCTCACCTTCATCCCGTTCTACGCCGAGATGCTCGACGAGGCCGCCTCCGCGCTGGCCGCGTCGGGCCGTCCGGCCCGCGCGCTCCTGGACCTCGGCACGGGTTCTGGCGCCCTGGCGTCGCGGTGTCTTGCGCGGGTCCGCGGGGCCCGGGTCGTCGGCATCGACTCCGACGCGGCGATGCTCGACAGGGCGAGGGCCCGGCTCGGCCGCCGGCTGACCGCGGTCGTGGGCGCGTTCGAGTCCACGCCGTTCCCGCGTTGTGATGCCGTGACGGCCTCGTTCTCCCTGCACCACGTGGCCTCGCCGGCGGTGAAGCGCCGGCTGTTCGCCCGGGCGTTCGAGGCGCTGCGGCCGGGCGGCCTGCTGATCGAGGCGGACTGCCTGCCGGCCGACGATCCCCGGCTGCAGGCGCGCGACCGAGAGGCGTGGCGCCGGCACCTGGCCGCCAGCCACGGCGCTGCCGGCGCGCGTCGATTCCTGGCCGCGTGGTCCCGGGAGGACACCTACTTCCCGGTCTCCCTCGAAGTCGCGCTGCTGCGCCGCGCCGGCTTCCGCGTGGACGTCGTCTGGCGCAGGGCGTCGTTTGCCGTGATCGCGGCGGCGAAGCCCGGCCGCGTCCGCTGAGCGCGGCGGGCCGGCGGGCTGGCCTACAATTCGGTCGCGCGTGCCCAATTTCTGGCAGACCTTCGACGACGCGGCCACCCGCTTCGGCGGCAACGTCGCCGTGGAGATCCAGCGGGCGTCGGGTCTCGAACAAGTCACCTACCGCGAGCTGAAGGCCTGGGCGGAGGGCATCGCGGCCCGGCTCGCCGCCGACGGCGTGGTCCCCGGGGACCGGTGCGCCATCCTGGCCGACAACGACGCCCGGTGGTGCGCGGTGTACCTCGGCCTGCTGCGCCTGGGCGCCGTGGTCGTGCCCCTCGACACGAACTACTCGCCCGCGCAGGTGGCGACCGTGGTGTCCGCCTCCGGCGCGCGCGTGCTGTTCGTGGGGCTGCGCCTGGTCGGCACCGCCGAGGCCGCCGGTCTGTCGATCCCGCTCGTCACCATGCAGCGCGGCGCCGCGGCGGGCACGTCGCTCGACGACATGATCGGCCCCGTCGCCGCGTCGGCGCCGCCCTGTCCCGCCGGGGCGTCCGACCCGGCCGTCATTCTCTACACGTCCGGCACCACCTCGGACCCCAAGGGCGTGGTGCTGACGCACGGCAACCTCGCGGGGGAGCGGGAATCCGCCTTCGCGGTGGTGGACGTGGACCAGCGGGACGCCGTGCTCGGCGTGCTCCCGCTCTTCCACTCCCTCGCCCAGATGGCCAACCTGCTCCTGCCGTTCGCGGTCGGCGCGCGGGTCGTCTATCTCGAGACGCTGAACACCACCGACCTGCTGAAGGCGCTGACCGAGCGCCGGATCACGATCTTCGCGTGCGTTCCGCAGTTCTTCTATCTCATCCACCAGCGCGTGATGGGCGAGGTGGCCAGGGGCGGCGCCCTGAAACGCGGTCTCTTCGGCGGGCTGCTGTCCCTCAACCTGCGCCTGCGCGCGCTGGGCCTCAACCTCGGCCCGACCCTCTTCGCCCGTGTCCACCGCGTGCTCGGCGGCCACATGCGGCTGCTCATCACGGGGGGCTCGAAGTTCGACCCCGCGATCGGGCGCGACCTGTATGCGCTCGGCTTCACCATCCAGCAGGCCTACGGGCTCACAGAGACGTCGGGGGCGGCCACGATCAACAGGCCCGACGAGGCTCACATCGACACGGTGGGGCGCATCCTGCCCGGGAACGAGTTGAGGCTCATGCCGCCCGAGGGCGACGCCGAGGACGGCGAGATCGCCATACGCGGACCCATCGTGATGCAGGGGTACTACAACCGCCCCGACGCCACGGCGGACGTGTTCCGTGACGGCTGGTTCCTCACCGGCGACCTCGGCCGCCTCGACGCGGCCGGGCGGCTCACCATCACGGGCCGGAAGAAGGAAATCATCGTGCTCGCCTCGGGCAAGAACATCTACCCGGACGAGGTCGAGGCGCAGTACCGGAAGTCCCCCGTGATCAAGGAGATCTGCGTGCTCGGCGTCGCGCGGCCGGGCGAGCCGGCCACCGAACGGCTGCACGCAGTGGTCGTACCCGACGGCGACGTGCTGAAGGCCCGGAAGATCACGAACGCCGGGGAGCTCCTGCGATTCGAGATGGAGAGCGCCGGCGCCTCCCTGCCCTCGCACAAGCGCGTGCTGGGCTACGACGTGTGGTTCGAGCCGCTCCCGCGGACGACCACCGGCAAGCTGAAGCGCTTCCAGATCCAGCGGATGCTCCAGGAGCGCCAGAGCGCACGGGCTGCCGAGGCCGAGCGGCCGCCGAGCGGCGCCGAGCAGGACTGGCTCGACGACCCGCACGTGGCCGACGCCGTCGTCCTGGTCGGCGCGCGGGCGATGGGCGGCGCGGCCGTCCGCCCCGACGCGAACCTCGAGCTCGATCTGGGGCTCGACAGCATGGAGCGGGTGGAGCTCTTCACGGAGCTCGAGCGGCGGTACGGCGTGAGCGTGCCGGAGGCCGTACTCCACGAGATCTTCACGGTGCGCCAGCTCGTGGAGGCCGTGCGCCCGTCGCCGGGTCAGGTGCAGGGCGCGGGCGATGCGGGATGGGCGGCGATCCTGGCCGACGTACCCCCGGACACCGATCCCGTCCTGGGCCGGCTGCTCCGGTCACGGCCGATCGCGTCGCGCGTCCTGTGGCTGGCCGCGCGCATCGCCGGCCGGGTGTTCGCGCGCGTCCGCGTCGAGGGGATCCAGCACCTGCCGGCGTCGGGTCCCTACCTGATCTGCCCGAACCACCAGGGCTACCCGGACCCGTTCCTGCTGTGCAGCGTGCTGCCGTACGGCGTCTTCCGGCAGATGTTCGTCGTGGGCGCGGCCGAGTACTTCGCCACGCCGGCGACCCGCTGGGTGGCCGACCAGATCAACCTGGTGGCCATCGACCCCGACGCCGCGCTCGTGCCGGCGATGAAAGCGGGCGTCTTCGGGCTGGCACACGGGCGCGTGCTGCTCCTCTTTCCGGAAGGGGAGCGGTCGATCGACGGCACCGTCAGGCGCTTCAAGAAGGGCGCGGCCATCCTCGCCTCGCACCGGCAGGTGCCCATCGTCCCCGTCGCGCTGAAGGGAATCTGGGAGATGTGGCCGCGGACCAGGCCCATCGACTGGCGATATGTGGGCGCGTGGAAGAATCACCGGGTGCGGATCGCCATTGGTCCTCCGCTCGCCCCGCGGCCAGGCGAGAGCGTCGCCGAGCTCACCGACCGGCTGCGGTCGACGGTGGACGACATGTGGCAGCGGCTGTGACCGCCGCACCCGCGGTCGGCGGTGGTGCACCGCGCGCCGGGGGTGCCCGCTACGTTCCGGTTTTCGGCACGCGGCCCTGATCGTCCACCGGCCGCCGCTGGCCGTCCACGACGCTGGTCCGCACCACCGTCACGAGGCTCTCGGCAATGGGCCACGGCGCGCCGTTGGCCGCCGCCCACATCGTGATGCGGGCCGTGGCCGAGGTCCGCCCCTTCCGCCACGGCCGATCCACCGAGAACTCGGGGTACACGAACAGGTTCTGGCAGAGCGCGGCATCGGCCAGCGGCGTGAACGAGAAGCGCGGGACGATGTAGAGCAGGCTGGCGTCCTCGCGGTCGACGCGCGGATCCTCGAACTGCAGGCCCCGGCGCGCGACGTCCATGATCACGGCGACGAGCGTGTACCACGAGACGTGCCCGCGCTCGTTCAGGTGGCGCGTGCGCACCTCGATGCCATACGGGTGCATCGGCGGATCGGGCGCGACGCCGTGGCGGCGCCGCCGGCGGCCGCGGTGAATCTCGATGCGCGCCACCGGCACGCGTTCGGACTGCTTCGCCGACCCCGGGCGCATCACGTGGAAGTTCATCACCAGGTCGTCGTCCTCCGGGTGCGGCAGCGCGAAGTGCAGCTGCTTGTCGCCGGGGCGGGCCGGCTGCCGGAACTCGACGTCGAAGCTGCTGACGCCGTCGAGCAGCGCCCGCTTCGCGAGGTAGTGCCAGAGGGTCTCGATGTACCACTCGGCGCTGACGCTGCCCGCCGAGTTGAGCATCTCGGGGTCGATGGTCTTGTGGCGGGTGTCGAGCGCCGCGCTGAGGGCCCGGCCCGCTGCGCCGACGGCCCGGCGCACATCGGCGGCACGCAGCGGCTTCATCTCCAGGCGCCTACTTCCCGGGGGCCGCGAGCGTCTCGCGCAGCCACTCGGACATCGCGCCGGTGGCTTCCTGGCTGACCTGCGTGCCCGAGAGCGACGTGTACTCCGTGACCTCGCCCGTCACGGCCGGCAGCAGCAGGTGATTCACGCCGGCGACGCGCGCCACTTCCACGTCGGCGCGGCGCTTCCGGGCCCGGGCCAGGTCGGCCAGCTGATCGGCGTGGTGGGCGGGCACCTGCGTGTCGAGTTCCCCTTGCACGATCAGAATCGGCTGGCGGACGTCCTTCATGACCTTGGCAGGGTCGAAGGCCAGGAAGCTGGCGAACCACGGCGTGTCGGCCTGGGCCTTGAGATCCGGCTCGATCCCGTCCCAGGGGCCCTGTCCCGTAGCGGCGGCGTTGATGCGCGTCTGCAGGTCGGCCTTGGCGCGCTTCTCCTCGTCGGGCACCTTCATGACGTCGAGCAGGTGCTGCTGCTGCTCGAGGACCAGGGCCCCGCCCGTGCTCGACGCCGCGGCGACCAGCACCAGCGCGGCCACGTTCTTCTCGGAGGCCGCCAGCCGCATGGCCGTCCACGCGCCCTCGCTGTGGCCCAGCACCGCGATGCGGCGGCCGTCCACCTCCCGCTTGCGGCTCTTGCGCAGGTAGTTGACCACCGCCCGCGCGTCCTCGGCGTAGTCGACGAGGGTCGCCGTCTCGGCGCGGCCGCCGCTCTGGCCCACGCCGCGCTTGTCGTAGCGCACGACCACGAACCCGGCCTCGACGAGGGCCTTCGCAATCTGGCCGATGACGGGCACGCCCGCCACCGTGCCGTCCCGGTCCGTCGGCCCCGACCCTCCGATCAGCACGACGGCGGGCGCGGGCCTGGCGAGATCCTTCGGCGTCGTGATGGTGGCCGCGAGCGAGAATCCGTTGGCCGGCACGCGGACCGACTCGTCCCCGGGGATCGAGAACGCCGACATCCGGGACGCGGCCGACGCCACGTCCTCGCGAGCCACTTCGAGCGTCTGGGCCGGGACGCTCAGCCTGACGAGCGCGCCGGACGTCTCGGTCCAGAGGCTTGCCGTGAGCGCCCCAGACGGGTTCTTGAAGGTGACGGTGTAGCGCCGGGCCGCGAAGGTGCGTCCGGGGGTCTCGATGCGTTCGTCGCCCACCGAGTCGACGACGATGGGGATCTCCGCCTGCGGTGCGATATACGCCTTGATCTCGCTGCCCGGCGCCATCCCGACGAGCCGGGCCGCGAGCGCCGCGTAGCCGCCGAAGAAGACGTTCGGCAGCACCACGGCGTCGGCCGACACGTCGTCCACCTTGTCGGAGGACTCGGCGGCTTCCGTCAAATGATTGGCGGCCTTGCCGTCGGCGAAGGTCGTGGCCAGCGAGATCTCCCGTCCCTGGACGATGCCGTCGAGCGACAGCGACTGCGGCCGCCACTCGCCGTCGTACCTGAGCTCGGCCTGCCGGATCTGGATGCCGAAGGGCGGGTTCAGCGCGGAGGAGCCGCGGATGACCCAGCCGTCGGCCTGCCGGGAGACGGCCACTTCCTCGCGGCCGACCTGGCGGCCCGCCACGAAGACCACGAACGAGTTGGCGCCGGCCACGGTCGCCGGTCTCGGGACCGGCGTCTGCGCGGCCGCTGCGGCCGCCGCGAGGGCCGCCGCGAGGGCCGCCGCGAGGGCGAGCGCTGGCGCCGTTCGACGGGTACAATCCGGGATCGTGGGCGGCACGAGGGGCTCCACGTTCAAGGGTAGCATCGTTGCCGGGACTCGTTAGCCACAGCGTCCTGCTGAACAGCGCGCTCGTCGTCACGCACGGAGACACCGGTGTCGTCCGCGTGTCTGGACCCGATCGGGCGACCTGGCTGCAGGGGCTTCTGTCGAACGACGTGCAGGCGCTCACGCCCGGCCGCGGCTGTTACTCGGCCTGGCTCACGCCGCAAGGGCGGATGCTCACCGATGCGGTGGTGCTGGCCGAGCGTGAGTCGTTGACGGTCGAGCTGCCGCCGCTCCTGGCCGCGCCGCTCTTCAGGCAGCTCACGGCCGCGATCTTCGCCGAGGACGTCGTCGCCGTGGACGAGTCGGCCACCTGGCGCACGCTCGGTGTCTACGGGACGCACGCCGCCGAGGTGATCGCCCGGGTGCTCGTGGGGTCGCGGGCGCGGGCCTCCGGCTCGTCGCTCAGCGCCGAGACCCTCGAGGACTGGCCGGAGTACACCCATGCCGGCCTGCCCCCGGACGGGCGGATGTACGCCGCACGCACGTTCGGTGTTCCCGGCTACGTACTGCGTGTGCCCGCGGACCAGACCGACCTGTGGGCCTCGCGGCTTCGGCTGGCCGGCGGCGTCCTGGCGGCGCCCGAGGCCATCGAGTACGCCCGCATCGAAGCCGGCCGGCCGCAGTTCCTCGTCGACATGGACGCCGACACGATCCCCCTGGAAGCGGGCATCGAGGACCGCGCCATCTCGTTCACGAAGGGCTGCTACGTCGGCCAGGAAGTCGTCGTCCGCGTCCTGCACCGGGGTGGCGGGCGGGTGGCACGCAAGCTCGTCGGCCTCGCGCTCGACGGCGCGGACGTCCCACAGGCGCGCGCCGCCATCAGCAGCGAGCGCGGCGAAATCGGCCGCGTCACGAGCGCCGCATGGTCGCCGCGCCTCCTGAGGGCCGTCGCGATGGGCTACGTGCATCGGGACTTCACGGAACCCGGCACCGCGGTGACGGTTCAGTGCGGCCCGGACGCCGTTCCCGCCACGGTCAAGGCGTTTCCGATCGAGTAGCGCGGCCGAGGTCGGCCGTCGCGCAGGGAGGTGGAGATGGGTCCGTTCATCCGCGCGCTCGGCCGGCGGCGGCTCGCTACGGCTGCCGCCGCGGCCGCCCTGTTCGCGATCGCACCCCAGGGGCTGGCCCGACAGCCCGCGGGCCTGTCGCTCGAGGCGCTGCTCTCGGTGCCGTTCACGAGCGAGATCGTCGCCTCGCCGTCGGGCGCCGGGGTCGCGTGGGTCTTCGACGAGCAGGGCGCGCGCAACGTCTGGGCGGCCGAGGGGCCGGCGTTCACGGGGCGGCGGTTGACGGCATACAAGGGGGACGACGGCCAGGACATCACCGACCTGGCCTTCACGGCCGACGGCGGCACGGTCGTCTACGTCAGGGGCGGCGCGCCAAACCGCGCGGGCGAGATACCCAACCCGACCAGCGCCGCCGCCGGCGCCGAGCAGTCGGTCTGGGCGGTCCCGGCGAGCGGCGGCACACCGGTCAAGATCGGCGAGGGCAGCGCGCCGGCCGTCTCGCCAAAGGGCGATCGCGTCGCGTTCGTCAGGCGCGGGCGGATCTGGCTCGGCGGCGCGGGGCCAGGCGCGACCGGGCCTGCCGCCGAAGCGGCCGCCATTCGCGGCGGCGCCCGCCGCCTGATCTGGTCGCCCGACGGCACGCGCCTGGCTTTCGTCAGCGCCCGCGGTGACCATGCGTTCGTCGGCGTGCTGGACGCGGCGTCGAAAGCCGTCACCTGGCTCGGGCCGTCGTTGGACACCGATGACGTCCCGGCGTGGTCGCCCGACGGCATGCGCGTCGCCTTCGTCCGCCGGCCGCCGGTCAGAGACCGGCTCCTGTTCTTTCCCGAACGCGAGGGCGCCCCGTGGGCGATTCACGTGGCCGACGCGCGCACGGGCGTCAGCCGCGAGGTCTGGCGCGCGCCGGAGGGCCGCGGCAGCGTCTTCCAAGCCGGCGACATCGCCGAGCCCCTGCGCTGGTCGGCCGACGACCGGCTGGTCTTTCCCTGGGAGCGCGACGGGTGGCTGCACCTCTACTCGATGGAAGCCGCCGGCGGCACGCCGGTGCTGCTGACGCCCGGCAGCTTCGAGATCGACTCGGTGAGCTACACGGCCGACGGCCGTGCCGCCGTGGTCAGCTCGAACCAGGACGACCCGCACCGGCGCCACCTGTGGCGCGTCACCACCTCGGCCGCGGCCCCGCCGGTGTCCCTCACGTCGGGCAGCGGTCTCGAGTGGTTCCCGGCCGTCCTGGCCGACGGCTCGTCGGTGGCCCTGGTGCACGGCGACGCCAGGCGCCCCGGCCAGCCGGCGGTGCTGTCGGGCGGCACGATCCACGACCTGGCCCCCACTGCCATTCCTCCCGCGTTTCCGGCGCAGGCGCTCGTCGAGCCGCAGGCCGTGCTCCTCACCGCCGCGGACGGGATGCAGATCCCGGCACAGCTCTTCCGGCCGCCCGGGCTGGCGCCGGGGCAGCGCCGGCCCGCGCTCGTCTTCTTCCATGGCGGTTCCCGCCGCCAGATGCTGCTCGGCTGGCACTACCTGAACTACTACCACCACACGTACGCCTTCAATCAGCTGATGGCCAGCAAGGGCTACGTCGTGCTCTCGGTGAACTACCGGAGCGGCACCGGCTACGGCCTCGAGTTCCGCGAGGCCCTCGGCTACGGCGCCGCCGGCGCGAGTGAGTTCAACGACGTCGTCGGCGCGGGGCTCTACCTGGCCGCGCAGCCCGAGTTGGACGCGTCGCGAATCGGCGTCTGGGGCGGGTCCTACGGCGGGTACCTCACGGCCATGGCGCTGGCGCGGGCCTCGGGGATGTTCGCCGCCGGCGTGGACGTGCACGGCGTCCACGACTGGAACAACGCGATCCGGAACTTCGTGCCCTCCTACGATCCGGCGCGGCGTCCGGAGCTCGCGCGCCGCGCGTTCGACGCCTCGCCGATGGCGTTCGTCGACGGCTGGCGCTCGCCGGTGCTGCTCGTGCACGGCGATGACGACCGCAACGTGCCGTTCAGCGAGTCGGTCGAGCTCGTGGAGCAGCTGCGGGCGCGCAAGGTCCACACCGAACAACTCGTCTTCCCGGACGAGGTGCACGGCTTCCTCATGCAGCGGAGCTGGCGGCGCCTGTTCACGACGGCGGCGGACTTCCTCGACCGGCAGCTGGCGCCCCGGCACGCCTCGCCCCAGTGATGACCCGGGCCCGCCGAGGGAGCGTCCGGCCGTGACCGCCACGCCCGTCGTCGTCGTGGCCGCCGTCATCGAGCGCGACGGCGCCTACCTGCTCACGCTCCGTCCGCACGGCTCGCACCTGGCGGGCTTGTGGGAGTTCCCGGGCGGCAAGCGCGAGCCGCACGAGACCGACGCCGAGGCCCTGCGCCGCGAACTGCACGAGGAGCTGGACATCCTCGCGGAGGTCGGGGACCTCGTGCACGCCGTCACGCACGCCTACGCGGAGCGCACGGTGGAACTGCGCTTCTACGCGTGCGCGTTCCAGGGCGCCCCGAAGCCCATGATCGGCCAGGACGTGCGCTGGGTGGCCCGCGAGCACCTGTCCGGCCTGCCGTTCCCGGAGGCCGATGCCGCGTTGATTCGGCTGCTGGCCGCCCAGGCCTGACCACGGCCCGGCCGCGTTCCGCCTCCCACCGCTGCCCTCGGACGGACGTCGTGAGCCCGTTCCCCCGGGGCTTGCGCATTACCCGGGTGAGGGCGGCGATGCGTGCCGCCGGTGGGCGGAGGACGCCCGCCCGGGAGGACGTGATGGCGGATGCCGCAGTGACGCACGTACGTGTGAACCACGGGTTGACGGCCGCGCTGGAGCGCCGGCTGCTGATCTGGCTGGCGCGCCGGCTGCCCGGCTGGGTCCACTCCGATCACCTGACGGCCGTCGCCGTCGTGGGGACGGCGATGGCGTCGGCGTCGTTCGCGCTGGCGCGGCTCTTCCCCGTGGCCCTCGTCGGGGTCGGCCTGGGGCTGGCCGTGAACTGGTTCGGCGACAGCCTGGACGGCACGCTGGCGCGGGTCCGGCGGCAGGAGCGGCCGCGCTACGGCTACTACGTGGATCACGTGCTGGACATCTGCGGCGTGTCGGCGCTGATGGGCGGGCTGGCGCTCTCGGGGTACATGTCGCCCCTCCTCGCGCTGGGCGTGCTCGTGGCCTACCTGCTGGTGTCGGCGGAGGTGTTCCTGGCCACGGCCGTGGGCGGCGAGTTCCGCCTGTCGTTCGCGCGCGTCGGTCCCACCGAACTGCGCCTCGCGCTCTCCGCGGCGGCGCTCGCGCTCCTGCGCTGGCCCGAGGCCGACGTGCCCGGCCTCGGCCGCGTCCTGGTCATGGACCTCGGCGGAGCCGTGGCGGCCGTGGGGCTGCTCCTGGCGCTCGCCGTCTCGGCGCTCTCGATGGGGTGGCGGCTCTACCAGGCCGAGTCGCGGCCCGCCGTGGCGCGCTTCTGAAGACCCGGGGGGCGACGGGCCCCCGCCGTACGCGGGCCACACCCTCCAGCTGGCGCCGCCGTAGAATCGCCGGATGGAACGTGGGCGCGGCCCTCGACGCGGCACCGCCCCCGGGATCGACGTGGACGTCGCCGCCGGGGCGTCGCGCCTGCTGCGCCGGGCCGCCGGGGGAGACGCGGACGCAGCCTCCCGGCTGATGCCCCTCGTCTACGACGAGCTGCGACGGCTCGCCGCGGGCTACCTGCGGCGCGAGCGACGCGGACAGACGCTGCAGCCGACGGCACTCGTGCATGAGGCCTACGTGCGTCTCGTGCGCCCGTCCGGACAGGCCTGGCAGGGACGGACGCACTTCCTGGCGATCGCCGCCGTGTCGATGCGCCAGATCCTGGTGGACCGCGCCCGGCGGCGCCACGCCGCCAAGCGCGGCGGCGATGCGGTACGCCTCACGCTGGACGAGGCGATGCTGCCGGCGGACTCCCGGGGCGCGGAGGTGGATCTCCTGGCGCTGGATCGCGCGCTCGACGCGCTCGCGGCGCTCGACCCCGCACAGGCGCGCATCGTGGAGCTCCGGTACTTCGGCGGCCTCACGGTCGAGGAGACGGCCGACGCCGTCGGCCTCTCGCCGGCCACGGTGAAGCGCCACTGGGCGCTGGCGCGCGCCTTCCTGAAGCGGACGCTCGACGGCGCCTGACATGACGCCCGAGCAGTGGCAGCAGGTAGGCGCGCTCTTCGGGCAGGCCGTCGAGCAACCCGGCGCGGGCCGGACGGCCTGGGTCGATCGGGCCGAGGCGCCCGACGCGATCAAGCGCGAAGTGCTGGCGCTGCTCGCCGCGCACGCGGGCGCGAGCGGCTTCCTCGAGGCGCCTCCGGGCGGCGGCGCCGCGACCCTCGCAGGCCCGACGCCCCGCACGGAGCTTGCGCCGGGGACGACGCTGGGGCCGTACCGCCTGCTGCGCCTCCTGGGCGAGGGGGGGATGGGAGTCGTTTTCGAGGCCGAGGACGTGCGGCTGCACCGCCGTGTCGCGCTCAAGGCCGTGGCGTCGGCGCGGCCGGGCCCCGCCGACCAGCAGCGGCTCCGGCAGGAGGCACGGGCCGCCGCGGCCCTCGCGCACCCGAACATCGCCACCATCTTCGCGCTCGAGGAGATCGACGGCCGGGCCTACATCGCCAGCGAACTGCTCGAGGGGCGGACGCTGCGCGAGGTGCTCGACGGCGGGCCGCTGCCGCGGGCCGAGGTCCTGGCGGCGGCGCGGGCCCTCGCCTCGGCCCTCGACGCCGCGCATGGGCGGGGGATCGTCCACCGCGACCTGAAGCCCGAGAACGTCCTGCGCCAGCCCGACGGACAGGTGAAGATCCTCGACTTCGGCCTGGCCCGCCTTCGCGGCGAGGGCCGCGAACTGGCCACCTTCACGCGCGTCTCGCTCGACGGCCAGGTGGCCGGGACGCCGGGGTACATGGCGCCGGAACAGATTCAGGGCCTGGACGTCGACGGACGCTGCGATCAGTTCGCGCTGGGCGTGCTCGTGGCCGAGATGGCGCTGGGCGTGAATCCATTCGGGGGGCCCACGCTGGCCGCGTCGATCGCCAGGGCCCTCGCCGCCGACGGCCTGCCGCCAACGGTGGCCACGGAGGCCCTCGGCCCCGGCCTGGCGGCGTTCGTCGATCGCTGCACCCGGCAGCGTCCCTCCGATCGGTATCCGACGACGGGCGCCGTCGTCGCGGCGCTCGATGCCATCGCCAGCGGCGATGCGCCGCCCGCGCCGGTCCGCGACTCCAGCCGCGTCCGCCGCCTGGCGGCCGTCGAGGCGCGGCATCCCGAGACGGGCCGACGCCCCCCGCTCTGGTGGTGGCGCTTCCATCAGGCCGCGGCGGCGGCCGTCGACTGGATGATGATCGCGCCCGCCTGGATCGTCCACCGCGGCGTGCCCGACGGCCTGCCGTGGTTCCTGGGCTGCCTGGCCGCGACCATCGTCGCCGCCAACGTGCGCCTCCACCTGCGCTTCTCCGCCGTTGTCCTCCCCCAGCACCTGGCCGATCAGCGGGCGAGGACGCGGGGCTGGGTGGCGCTGGCCGACTGGGCGCTCGTCGCGCTCTGGGGCTACGCCGGGATCGCGCTGCTGGACGGCCAGCGGGAGTGGGCCGTTGTCTTCTTCGCGTTCGCGGTCGGGTCGGCGCTGGCCGTCGGGCTCATCGAGCCTGCGACCGCGCGCGCGGCGTTCGAGCCGCCCGGGGCCCCGGCGACGACCGGGTCGTCGGGCACGAGCGGCAGAACGCCGCCATCGGACAGGTAAGGCACGCCGGCTTCCTCGCCGTGCAGTGCAGGGCGCCGAAGTCCATCAGCGCCTGGTTGAAGTCGAACACCCGCGCGCGGGGCACGAGGGCCTCCGACACGGCCCACAAGTGCTTCGTCGTCGCGTGCCCCTTGGGGTCGCCGTCGCCGACGAACACCCTGAACAGCACGCGGGCGACGTTGGTGTCGAGGATGGCGGCGCGCTTTCCGAACGCGAAGCTGAGGATGGCGCCGGCCGTGTACTCGCCGATGCCCTTGAACGACAGGAGCGTCTCGCGGTCCGACGGCAGCGCGCCGCCGTAGGTCGCCACGGCTTCGCGTGCGATCGAGTGGAGGCGCCTGGGCCGGATGTTGTAACCCAGCGGGCGCCACGTGGCGCTGACGTCCTCGCCGTCGGCCGCCGCCAGGGCCTCGAGTGACGGATACTTCGACAGCCACTCGTGGTACTTCGGCAGCACGCGGTCCACCTGCGTCTGCTGCAGCATGACCTCGCTGACGAGGATGTGGTACGGGTCGTCGGTCGAGCGCCACGGCAGGTCGCGGCCGTGCCTGTCGTACCACCGCAGGAGCACGCGCCGGAAGCGGGCGCGTTCGGGGGGCGGGGGCAGGGTGGGTTTTCGAGCGCGGGTCCCCCGCGGGCGGGCCATAATTCCCTGAGTGACCGGAAAACTGTACACGAAGACCGGCGACGATGGGACGACGAGCCTCTTCGACGGCACGCGCGTCTCGAAGGCCGATCCGCGCGTGGTCGCCTACGGCACGGTGGACGAGCTGAACGCCGGCCTCGGCGCGGCCATTGCCGCCGGGCTCGACGACGACCTCGCCGGAATCGTCACGGGAATCCAGCGCGACCTCTTCGCCCTCGGCGCGCGGCTGGCCGATCCCGGTCACCGGATCGCGGCGCGGGTGCAGAAGGTGGTCGTGGACGAGGCCGCAGTGTCGCGGCTGGAGCGGCACATCGACGCGCTCGAGGACACCCTGCCGCCGCTGCGGCACTTCATCCTGGCGGGCGGCAGCCCGGCGGGTGCGTCGCTCCACGTCGCCAGGACCGTGTGCCGGCGAGCCGAGGTGGAGACGTGCCGGATGGGCGACGGCGCCGTCGAGTCGGTGGTGCTCGCCTATCTCAACCGGCTGTCCGATCTCCTGTTCGTGATGGCCCGCGCCGCCAACCACCGCGCCGGCGTGCCAGAGCAGATCTGGTGACCGGGGCCGCCGACCTCGGGGCGGCCTACGCCCACTGCGAGGCCCTGGCCCGCTCGCACTACGAGAACTTCCCGGTGGCGTCGCGCCTGGTGCCGGCGCCGCTGCGCCCCCACGTTGCGGCGGTGTACGCCTTCGCGCGGACGGCCGACGACTTCGCCGACGAGGACGGGCACACCACGCGGGAGCGCCTCCGCCTGCTCGACGAGTGGCTCGAGCGCCTGCACGTCGCCGTTGGCGCCGGGGAGGCGGCCGCCGGTCCCGTCGTCCCGCGAGAGCCGGCCTGGCCCGATCCCGTGGCCGAAGGCCACGACGAGATCTTCCGGGCCCTCGGCCACACCATCCGCAATCGGCGCCTGCCCGTCTATCCGTTCGAGGCCCTGCTGTCGGCGTTCCGCCAGGACGTCCTCGTGACGCGCTACAGGACGTGGGCCGAGGTGGACGACTACTGCCGGCGGTCGGCGAACCCGGTGGGGCGGATCGTGCTGCGGCTCTTCGGGCACGACGACCCGCGGCTGGACGCGTGGTCCGATGCCATCTGCACCGCCCTCCAGCTCACGAACTTCTGGCAGGACTTCGCCATCGACTGGCGCCGGGGCCGCTTGTACGTGCCCGAGGAGGCGTGGATCGCGGCCGGCGCCGCTCCGGAGCAGCTCGAGCCCCACATGGCGGCGCTGCCGCGCGAGTGGCAGGCGGCCCTCGCGGCCTGCGGGGCGCGGACCTCCGCGCTCTTCGAGCGGGGACGTCCGCTGCTGGACCACCTTCGCGGCCGGCTGAAGCTGGAGATCGCGGCGACGTGGCACGGCGGCCGGCGGCTGCTGGAACTCCTCGAGCAGGGCCGGTTCGATCCAGTGGCCCACCGGCCCCGGCTGGGCGCTCTCGATGCGCTGGTGGTAGGGTGGAGGGCGCTCACGTGAGTCGCGACACTTCCTTCTACTACTCGTTCCTCGTGCTGCCCGCCGACCGGCGGAGCGCCATCGTGACGGTGTGGGACGTATGCCGCGCCATCGACGACGCCGTGGATGAAGCCCCGAGCGCCGACGCGGGCCGGGTCGCGCTGGCGTTCTGGCGGGACGAGATCGCCCGGGTGTTCGACGGCGGGACGCCCGAGTCGGTGCAGGGCCTCGCCCTGCAGCCGGTCGCCCGCCGTTTCGAGCTGCCGCGCCGCGCGTTCGAGGATCTCGTGGACGGCGTGCAGATGGACCTCGAGCACGACCGGTACGAGACGTTCGACGACCTGCGCGAGTACTGCTGGCGGGTCGCCTCCACCGTGGGCCTCATCTGCCTCAACATCTTCGGGTGCCGGCATCCGGGCAGCCGCGACTACGCGATGAACCTGGGCCTGGCGCTGCAGCTCACCAACATCGTCCGCGACGTGCGGACCGACCTCGATCACGGCCGGATCTACCTGCCGCAGGACGAGATGCGGCGCTTCCACTGCACCGAGGCCCACCTGCGCGCCGGCGCCGTCACGGAGGACGTGCGGGCGCTCCTGCAGCACCAGCTCGCGCGCGCGCGGCAATACTACGAGCGGGCATCCGCGGCGCTTCCGGCCGGCGAGGCCCGGCACCTGGTGGCCGCGGAGATCATGGGCGCCATCTACTTCGGCATCCTGCGCCGCATCGAGGCCCGCGGCTACGACGTGTTCGGCGAGATCGTGCGCGTGCCGCGGCCCGAGCGCGCCTGGATCGCCGCCACCACGTGGGCCCGCACCCTGATGCGCGCCGGTGTCGAGGCGCTGGCGGCTCCCGCGCGCACGCCGTGACCCAGCCAGACGCGGTCGTCATCGGGGCCGGCTGCGCCGGCCTGAGCGCCGCCTGCGCGCTCGCCGCCGCCGGCGTCACCGTGACCGTCGTGGAGGCGCGGCCCGTGCTCGGCGGACGGACGTTCGCCATCCGCGATCGCGTCTCCGGCGACTGGGTGGACAACGGCCAGCACGTGCTCTTCGGCGCGTATCACGAGACGCTGGCCTACCTGGAGCGCATCGGGTCGCGCGACCGCGTCCGGATTCAGGGCATGCTGGCCGCGCCCGTCGTGGACCTGCAGGGCCGCGCCAGCGAGCTGAAATGTCCCGACCTGCCGACGCCGCTGCAGCTCGTGGCGGGCGTCCTGGCGTGGGACGCGCTGTCGTGGCGGGAGCGGCTGACTGTGGCGGCCATGCGGTCGGCGGTGGACCCGCGCCGGCCGCCGGATCCCGCCGAGACCGTGCGCGCGTGGCTGACCCGCCACGGCCAGGCGGCCCGGCTCTGCGAGCTGCTCTGGGAGCCCCTGGCGCTGGCCGCCCTCAACCAGTCGATCGACGTGGCCACGGCCACGACGTTCGCCGAGGTCGTGCGCCGGATCCTCGGACCGGGCGCCGACGATGCGGCCATCGCCTGGCCGGCCGACTCGCTGTCGGCGGTCTTCGTCGATCCGGCCGTCGCCTACCTCCGCGCCCGGGGGGGGGAGGTGGCCGCAGGACGGCCCGCGCGGGTCCTGGTGTCGGACGGCCGCGTGCGCGGCGTCGCCCACGGGGCACGGACCCTGTCCCCGACCGTCGTCGTGTCCGCCGTGCCATGGCACGCGCTCGCCGGTCTCTTCGACCCGGTGCCGGACGCGCTGGCCGCCGTGGCGACAGCCGCCTCGGTCCGCGGGAGCGAGGCCATCGTGACGGCGAACCTCTGGTTCGACAGGGACGTCCTGGGCGCGCCCATGGTCGGGATGCCCGGGCGCACCTTCCAATGGGCGTTCGACAAGGGGCGGGTCACGCCTGGACGCGCCGCCCACCTGTCGCTCGTGAGCAGCGGCGCGTCGGCGATCGCGTCGATGACGAACGACGAGCTGGTGCGCCTGGCCCACCGGGAACTGGCTGACGCCCTGCCGGCCGTCGCGGGTGCTCGCCTCCTGCGCGGGACGGTCATCCGGGACCGCCGGGCCACGTTCTCGCTCGCCGCCGGCGAGCCGGCGCGGCCGTCCGTGACCACGGCGCTGCCGGGGTTCCTGCTGGCCGGCGACTGGATCGACACCGGCCTTCCGGCGACGATCGAGAGCGCCGTCGTCAGCGGGCACCGCGCCGCCGCGGCGGCGATGTCGGTGCTGGGTGCCGGCGGCGGACCGGCGCGCGGCGCGCACCCATGAGAGTCCTGCTCGCGCACTACCAGGAAATCGCGCTGAAGGGCCTGAACCGTCCGTGGTTCATCCGGCACCTCGCGCGGAACCTCCGCGACGCCCTCGCCGGGCTCGACGTGGGCGACGTCCGCCTGCCGATGGGGCGTGTCGACGTGCCCCTCGGCGAGCACGTCGACGTCGATGCCGTGCGCGCCCGGGTGCGCCGGGTGTTCGGCATCGCCAACTTCGCCATCGCCCACCGCGTGGAGCCCGACCCCGCCGCGATCGTGGAGGCGGTGCTGCGGGATGTGCCGGTCGACCGTCCCGTGGAGAGCTTCCGCGTGGAAGTGCGCCGCGCGCACAAGCAGTTTCCCGTGCCGTCGCCGGGCATGGAGCGGGCCATCGGCGGCCCGATTCAGACGCGAACCGGATGGAAGGTCGACCTCTCGCACCCGGCCTTCACCGTGTGGGTCGAAATCGTGCCGAAGGCCGCCTACTACCACTTCGGCAAGGAGCCGGGGGCCGGCGGGCTGCCGTCGGGAACCGGGGGACGGGTGCTGGTGCTGCTCTCGGGCGGCATCGACTCGCCGGTGGCCGCGTGGCGGATGATGCGCCGCGGCTGCCACGCCACGTTCCTGCACTTCCACGGGCATCCGTTCACCTCGCACGCGTCGATCGACAAGGCGCGCGAGCTGGTCCGCACGCTGTCGCCCTACCAGCTCGGCGCCCACCTGATGCTCGTGCCGTTCGGCGAGCTGCAGCGCCAGGTGACGCTCAGCGTGCCCGGGCCGCTCCGGGTCGTGATCTACCGGCGCCTGATGCTGCGCATCGCGGCGGCGCTGGCCTCGAAGGTCCACGCGCGCGCGATCGTCACGGGCGATGCCGTGGGGCAGGTGGCGTCGCAGACGCTGGACAACCTGGCCACCATCGGCGCCGCGACGGACCGCCTGGTCGTCCGTCCGCTCGTCGGCATGGGCAAGGAGGAGATCGTGGCCGACGCGCGGCGCATCGGCACGTTCCCCATCTCGATCCTCCCCGGCGAGGACTGCTGCACGCTCTTCACGCCGAGGCATCCATTGACCCGGGCGAAGCGCGCCGAGGTGGCGCGGGCCGAGGCGGACCTGCCGATCGACGCGATGGTGGCGGCGGCGGCCGCCGCCCCGGTCGTGGAGCGCGTGGAGTGGCCGCTGGCGCCGGCCCGCGATCAGGCGACGGTGACGCCCGACGAGAGGTAGACGTCCTGGATGGCGTTGAGGAGCGCCACGCCGTCCGCCATCGGCCGCTGGAACGCCTTGCGGCCCGAGATGAGCCCCATGCCGCCGGCCCGCTTGTTGATGACGGCCGTCTTCACGGCCTCCTTGAGATCCGTCTCGCCCGCCGACGCGCCGCCCGAGTTGATGAGGCCCATGCGGCCCATGTAGCAGTTGGCCAGCTGGTACCGCGTGAGGTCGATCGGATGGTCGGTGGTGAGCTTCGAGTAGACGGCCTTGTGCGTCTTGCCGAAGTTCAGGGCGTTGTAGCCGCCGTTGGTCTCGGGCAGCTTCTGCTTGATGATGTCGGCTTCGATCGTCACGCCGAGGTGGTTGGCCTGGCCCGTGAGGTCGGCGGCGAGGTGGTAGTCGGCGTCCTTCGTCTTGAAGGCCGCGTTCCGCATGTAGCACCAGAGTACGGTGAACATGCCGAGCTCGTGCGCCTGCTGGAACATCGCCGACACTTCCTGGATCTGCCGCTTGCTCTCCTCGGACCCGAAATAGATGGTCGCGCCGATGCCCTGCGCGCCCATGTCCCAGCACTGTTTCACGCTGGCGAATCGGATCTGGTCGTACGAATTCGGGTACGAGAGGAACTCGTTGTGGTTGACCTTGACGATGAACGGGATCCGGTGAGCGTACTTGCGCGCCACCGAGCCGAGCACGCCGAGCGTCGAGGCCACGGCGTTGCAGCCGCCCTCCATGGCCAGCTTCACGATGTTCTCGGAGTCGAAGTACGCGGGGTTCGGCGCGAACGACGCGCCGGCCGAGTGCTCGATGCCCTGGTCGACGGGCAGGATCGAGACGTAGCCGGTGCCGGCGAGGCGGCCCGTGTCGAACAGCCGCTGCAGCGAGCCGAGCACGCGGGGCGAGCGATCGGACAGCGCGAAGATGCGATCGACGAAGTCGGGCCCCGGCAGGTGGAGCTGGTCCCGGCCGATCGTCCGGCACTCGTGTCGGAGCAGCGCTGCTGCGTCGTCTCCGAGCAGCCCGACGATGTCAGTGGCCTTACCTGCGGTTCCGGTCATCGCGTCCTTCGTGAAGAGAAGAGGTGCTCCGAGTGTCCCGGAAAAGGTAACACGGTTTCCGCGCCGGTCCAGCCGCTCGCATCACGCGTGGGCGGCCGCATCAGCCGCCTCGCGTTTCGAGGATGTGCAGATCTGTTACGACGAGATGCCGGGCCCGAGGTCCGAACGCGCTTCAGCCGGCGTTCTTCATCACGATGGCGATGGCTGCGAACGCCAGGACCATCTCGAGCGTCACCATCGCGCCGTACAGCACGAGGGTGCGTCCGAGCGTCGCCATGAGCCCGTCGCGGAACAGCCGGCGAAGCGCCAGGAACAGGTAGAGCGCCGAGACGCCGATGCCCGCCACCGCGTCGATCTGATTCGGCAGGCGGCTCGTGGCCAGCCCGAGGAAATACCAGAAGCTGTAGAAGTGGACGGCCAGTACGACATGGGCCGCGTAGTACGCCTGCCGCCTGCGGTACACCGCCAGGGAAGCGAGCGCGAACAGCGGCACGGCGGCGTACCGCACGCTCAGATAGGCGCGGCGCAACCGGCCGACGTAGTCGGCCGTTTCCTCCGGTGGCAGGGCCGTGGCGCCGCCGACGCCGCGCCGCGTCTCCGCGGCCGTGCCCATGCTGATGCGCAGCGTGCCGTCTGGCGACCGTTGCACGAGCGTCTGCAGGTTCATCGGGCCGATCCCCGGGACGAACAGCGCGTGAAGGCCCGCCGCGATCAGGAAGATCCTGATCGGTCCGATCCAGCCGGCCCGCTGACCCGCCCAATACGCCTCGGTGAGGCGGCCAGGTTGGACGAAGAGCGCCTTGAGGGTGCGCCAGATCTTGCCGTCCACGTGCAGCAGCTCGTGCGTGAGCTCGTGGGCGAGGTGGGCGAGGGTGGCGGGGTGCGACGCGCTCTCGTGCTGGCCGCACCGGGCGCAGTAGGGGCCCGTCAGCGTGGCGTGGCAGTTCGCGCAGGTGCCCCCGGGCGACATCGCGCACAAGGATAGCCGGTCCGCCGCGGGTACAATCACGCCGCGTGATGGAGCCGCGAGCCGGCGACCGTGGCCGCACCGGCGGCCCGTGGGGCCTGGCGTTGGCCGCCGTGGGCCTCATCGCGGCGCTGGTCGTCGTGCCCGACCTGGGCCGCGCCGGGTACTCGCCGGACGAGGAGTTCACGACGTTCGCCGTGCGGGGCATCGAGCGGCACGGTTTGCCGCTCTTGCCGTCGGGCCTGCTGTACGACCGCGGGATCGGCTATTCCTACGCCGCGTGGCTGGCGAGCCTGGCCGCGGGGGACGGACTGGCCGGGCCGCGAGCCGTGAGCGCCGTCGCCGCGGCGCTCGCGCTGGCCCTGATTTTCGGCGAGCTGCGACGGTTCGCGGGCGCGCCCGCCGCCGCGGCGGCCGTGCTGCTCGCCGGGTGCTCCCTGCCCTTCTGGGTGTCGGCGACGACGGCGCGCTTCTACGCGCCGTTCCTCCTCTCGCACGTCGCGTTCCTCGCGCTCGTGGCGGCGCGCGTCCAGCGCGGGTCCGGCCTCGCCGTCCTGGCGCTCGCCGCGGCGTGTGCCCGCTGGACGCACGAGCTCGCGGTCCTGCTCGCCGCGGTGCCCGTGGCGGCGGCCCTGCTCGATCGTCCCGAGCACCGGCGCACCTGGCTCCTGGCCTCGGCGGCCGCCGTGTTCGGGCTGGCGGCGGGGCAGGCCGTCATCTTCGTCGTGCACGCGGCAGCGCCACCATCGAACGGCGACGTCATGGTGCGGCGGTTCTTCCTGTGGCAGGTCCTGAACCTGTTCGAGCGTCCGCCTCTCGACCTTCCGCGGCTGCTGCCCGCCGCGGCGGCGGCTGGCGTGGCCACCGCGGCCGGCCTGTGCGTCCTGCGGTGGCGGACCGACCCCTGGTCGGCCGCCGCGATCCTCGTGGCCGGAGCCGGAGCGGGACTCGGCCAGCTCGGACTGGGCCCGGTCGCCGCGCTGGCCGTCCTCGTCCTGGCGCCGCCGCGCGTCGGCCAGTCCGTGGCAGGCACGGCGCTGGCCGTGCTGGCGGCGTCGCTCGCGTTCTGGACGATCGCGCTCGCGGGAGCCGGATTCCCGCCAGGCGCGGCGTTCGAGCGGGTGGCCGCCTCGGCGTTCGTCTACCCGCTGGACATGTTCACGCACCTGGCGACGCGGTCGCCCTGGCTCGCCGTCGCGGCGATCGCGGCCCTCGTGGGCCGCGCGCGCGGGCTCTGCGGCGACTGGACGGGGCGTGAACGCGCGCTGCACGCCCTCTGGCTGGGATGGGTGCTGTGGTTCGGTGTGATCGAGTCGGGCATCACCGTCCGGTACCTGCTGTTCCCCGTGGTGTTCGCGTCCCTGGCCATCGCCGTCGATCTGGGAGCGCTGGCCCGCGCCTGGCCCGCCCGCCTGACCGCCATCGCCGCGGCCGGCGTGCTGGCGGGGGGCGCGATCACCGTCGAGTCGTGGCGAGGGCCGCGTGGAGACGAGGCGCGCGCGGTGGCGTCCAGGCCCACGTTCGACCCGGCCGCCGTCTCCGCCGCCGTTCAGTCCGGCGATCTCGTCGCTTCGGACGACGAGCTGGGCGGCGTGCTCGTGGCGGGCCGCCTCGACGCCTGGCTCGTGCTCGACGACTTCTTCAAGGAGCGCTTCGTGGTGCTGCGCGGCGGCCGGCCGACCGGCACCTACACCGGAGTCCCGGCCGAGTCGTCGCTGGCGCCGCTCCTGGACGAGGCCCGCCGGGCGGATCGCCGCCTGGTGATCGTGGACGTCCTGCGGGACGTCCCCGGTTTCGGTCCCACGCGCGGGATTCTCCCGCGGCAGCTCGCGCGCGAGCACCTCCGGGGCGAGGTCCTGGCCGAGGCCGACGGCGTGCGCGTGGTGCAGATCCTGCCGGGCGTTGACGAAGGGATCGCCCGGCGCGACGACGCCGCTCCGGCAGGCCGCGCCGCCAGGGCCCCCGCCGGCCGGCGGTATTGATTCGCCGCGGTTTGGACACTAGCATCGCGTCCACAGCAGGGAGGCGTCATGAAGCACCCGGTCCCGGTCATCGTCGCATGCGGCGCACTCGCTCTCGGGGCCATCGGCTTCGCCACGGGAAGCGCCCAGCAGCAGCCCCAGCAACCGCCGCCGCGCCCCGCCGCGCCGGCCCCGTCGGCCGACCCCTACGCCAACAACGCCGCGCCGGGCGCGTCGGAGTTCCCGCTCGCGGCGCCGGCCGGGACCGACAGCCGCGCGAGGGACACCGCCCCGGCGGGTGCGGCCAACTCCGGACCCTTCGATCCCGCCACCTGGAAGTACGGCAACGCGTTCGCGCCGCCCGCCGGCGCCAAGCTCTGGAACCCCGTGAAGGTCAAGATGCAGGCCGGCGGCAAGGTCACGGGCGGCACGCTCTTCGGCGCGACCGACCCGAGCACGTATTGCGCGATGGCCAACGCGGGCTACGACTTCATCTGGACCGAGATGCAGCACGGGCAGCGCGACTGGGACGACGCGGCCAGGATGTGGCGGACGTGCCCGCAGGCCAAGGCCGTGCCCGGCGTCCGCATCGCCTACACCGACGAGCGCGAGATCCAGCACGCGCTCGACGCCGGCGCCCTCGTGCTGGTGGTGCCCACGGTGGACACGCCCGAGGAGGCGCAGGAGGTCGTGAACTGGGCCTACTTCCCGCCGCTGGGCCGCCGGAGCAACGGCGGCGGCCAGGCGTTCGATGCCGCCATGTGGGGCGGCGTGCCCGGCGGCTACCGCGCCACGATCAACGACAACCTGGTGCTGGTGCTGATGATCGAGACGCTGGACGGGCTCAAGAACGCCGAGGCGATCGCGAAGACCAAGGGCGTGACCGCCGTGTTCGCCGCCAGCGGCGATCTCGGCAACTTCACGGGCTACCGGCAGGGGCAGCCGGACTACGAGCGGGCGATCAACATCGTGCACGACGCGGCGCTGGCGGCCGGGGTCCGCCTGTGCGGGCCGTTCGCGTGGCGCGACCGCCCCGACTTCACGTGCTTCCAGGCCGGGAGCGAGACGGCCGCCATCGCGCGGGGCGCGGCCGCGGAACTCGGCGCGCTGGCCAACACCCAGGGCAAGCCCGAAGTCGGTCCGTTCGCGGTCAGGCCCCGCTGACGCCCGGCGGGGCCGGCGCGCGCGAGAGATAGTCGCGGAGTGAGTCGCGCGTGCTCGGGAACGCCAGCTCGTTCCACGGCAGTCCGGCCGGGTCGAACGCGCGAATCTCCGAGCTCTCGTCGTCGATCGCCAGCGTCCCGGCCGTCCAGACCGCGCTGTAGACGATGATCACGGCCGTGGTGCCGGGGTAGGAATAGATCCCCACGAGGCCGTCGATCGCGACCTCGATGCCGGCCTCCTCGCGCGCCTCGCGCAGGGCGGCCGAGCGCACCTCCTCGCCGCGATCGACGTATCCGCCGGGGAACACCCAGCGCCCGAAGCCGGGGTCGATCGCCCGCCGGGTGAGGACGAGGCGCCCGTCGGGCATGCGGATGATCGTGCCCACCGCGAGCTTCGGATCGAGATAGAAGACGAATCCGCAGGTGGCGCCCGTGCAGACGAGGCGCATCGGCTCGCCCGTCTTCAGCACGCGCGGCTCGAGCGGCGCCGCGCACACCGGGCAGAACCGGAACTGCGCCACCGGCCACGCCCCCCGTCTAGGGCCGCCCCGCCGCCGCGGCTTCCTTGCCGCGCGCCAGGTAGATGTCGCGCGCCTCCTTGAACTGGCCGAGGACGTGGGCCTTCTCCTTGTCGCTCCTCCAGCCCGGATCCGCCGAGGCCATCTCGGTGAGCTTGTCGATCCAGCGGACGAAGTAGGCGGCCGACGCCTGGCTCCGGATCGGTTGCGACCCGACCGTCACGTAGATCGGGTTGGTGACGGCCTGCGGCCGCGTGTTCTCAACCGGGAACGTCCCCGGCGCGCCGATGGCCCGCAGGGAGTACCAGCCGCTCTCCTTCACGTCCAGCGGCAGCTCGAAGGCCGCCGAGCGCTTGTCGCCCGTGAGGGGGATCGTGTGGATCACCTTGCCGTTCGACACGAGCTCGAAGCGGTCGAGGCCGACGATGGAGTGCAGCGCGCCCCTGAACGTGATCCGGCCGCCCGCCGCAGGCAGCGCGATCTCCTCGCCCATGTTGGCGTCGTTGGCCGTGAACTCGAGCAGCGGGCCGTTGGTGACGAACCCCTTCCCGGCGAGCAGCGCCTTCATCCAGGTGTCCCAGTTGAGGGGCTGATCGCCGATGAGGAAGTACCCGCGCGACGTGCCGACGAGCTCCACGCGGTGGAGGCTCGAGATCGAGTCTTCGCCGCCCGTCACGGGGATGCGGAAGCCGTTGTTGAGGGCGTGGTACCAGACGGTCAGCACGGCGTCGCCGGCGCTCTGCGACCAGAGCTCGTGATAGCTGATGGTGCCGAGCGCCGCGTCCACCGGGAAGCCCTTGGCCGTCCCCAGGTTCCCGTCGAGCGGGTCGGCGTCGCCGAAGAACGGATGGACGTAGGCGCCGATGCCGCCCTGTTCCTTCGCGTAGCGGAAGATGTCGGTATTGGACGGATAGAGGCTGCCGATGCCCGTGCCCTCGTAGCCGGTCACGAACGGCGAGATGAGGTGCTCGGTCAGGTTGAAGAGCGAGACGTGGCCGTAGAACGGCGGCCGGTACTCCTGGCCGACGTGCATCACGTAGTCGCCCTTCGACAGCGGGTGCAGCTTCTGGCCGGGCGTGTAGTGCTGCACGTCCAGGACGCGGTTGTCCTTGTTGGCGATCTGCAGGCTCGTCATGCCCATGTCCTCGGCACGAGCCATCATCAGCATGTTCTCGGGCGTGTTGTGGAGGTTGCCCGCGTAGTTCATGTGCACGTGATTGCTGCCCGAACGCCAGCCGCGCGCCCCGAAGTCCACCATGCGCTTCATGCGGACGACGACATCGGTCGTCGAGCCGGGCTTCACGTCGATGGTGGTCGTCGACAGCTCGTATTCGAACCCTTTCGTGGCCTCGATCGTGAACCGGCCCACCGGCACCCGTGCGACGTAGTGTCCGGGCGTGTGGAACAGGTGGCGGTTCAGCGGGCCGAGCCGCTCGTAGGAATCGGCCGGGGTGTACGGCTTGCCGTCCGACGCGGTCTGGTAGACGCGCGCGGCCGTCTCGTGCCCGGTCGCGTCGTCCACCACCCGCACCGACACGGTGCCCATCGGACGGGCATAGCGGCGTTCGGCGATCCGGACGACCTGCTGGCCGCCGCCCCAGGCCTTCATCAGCTTGAGCTGGGGCAGGCCCTCCTCGTTCGAGATGTAGGCCACCCACTCGCCGTCCGGCGACCAGCGCGGCAGGAAGTGGTCGTGCTCGCCGAAAGTCATCTTGTAGGGCTCGCCGCCGACGGTGGGCAGGACGAAGAGCTCCGTGTACTGGCCGCCCAGGTGGGAGGCGTAGATCATGCGCTTGCCATCCGGCGACCACTGCGGCCGCGTCCGGTAGAGGGTCTCCTCCTTGTGGATCAGCCTGGCGCGCGGCGTGGCCATCACGTTGGGTTCGACCGGCACGCGCCAGATGCCGCCGGAGCCGAGCGGGATGTCGCGGTTCGACACGAGCAGCAGCTCGCGGCCGTCGGGGGACCAGGCCGGCGAGAGGTGCACGTCCACGTCGCCGAAGTAGAGGCGGTCGCGGCCGAACGAGTGGTCGGTCGTGATCTGGACGCTCTTGCCGGGCTTGCCGTCCGCGACGTCCATCACGAATACGTTGAAGTAGCCGTTCGGCGCGGTCGAGACGTAGGCCAGACGCCGGCCGTCGGGCGACCAGGCCGGTTCGTGGTTCACGTACGGGCCGGTCGTCAGGGCGACCGAGGCGCCCGTCGCCACGTTCAGCAGCCGCAGGTTGATGCTCTTGCCGTCGTCGTCCGCGGTGTAGGCCAGCCACTTGCCGTCGGGCGAGTACTCCGGCATCGAGAGGTACTCGGTGGGCGAGTAGACCAGCTCGCGGGCCACCGTCCCGCCGACGTCGACCGTCCAGATCGATCCGTCCATGGCGAACACGATTCGCTTGCCGTCGGGCGACCACGACGGCCACCACGGCGTGCTGCTCGCCGCCGGCGCGAAGTAGTAGTTGTACATGTAGTTGCCGCCGGTCTTGGCGTTCGGATAGACCTGGGCCCTGGCATCGCCGACGACGATGGCGGCCACGAGCGCGACGGCGAGTCCCAGCTGACGTACGAGTGCTTTCACGGCAACCTCCACGGACGAACGCGCGAGAGTCTACACCCGATTGCCCGCGGACTCCGGGTGGACACGCCGTCGCGACTCTGTTGTACTTGGAGACATGTCGATCCTGAAGGTCTCGCGCATGGGCCACCCGGTGCTGCGCAAGCGGGCGCGGCCGCTCGAGCGGTCGGAGATCACGGACCCCCGGTTCCAGAAGTTCCTGGACGACATGATCGCGACCATGCACGAGTACAACGGGGTGGGCCTGGCCGGCCCGCAGGTCCACGAAGGGCTGCGGGTGTTCGTGGCGATGCTGGCGACGGGGGACGACGCCGAGGCGAGCGTCCTCATCAACCCCGTCATCACCCCGGTCGGCAGCGAGATCGTGGAGGGCTGGGAAGGCTGCCTCAGCATTCCCGAGATCCGGGGCCTCGTGCCGCGCACCCGCTCGATCGTCGTGAAGGCGCTCGACCGCAAGGGCCGCACGGTCGAGATCGAGGCCGAGGACTTCCCGGCGCGCGTCATCCAGCACGAGACCGACCACCTCGACGGCGTCCTGTTCCTGGACCGGATGACGTCGCTCGGCTCGCTGACCTACCTCGACGAGTACGCGCGCTATCACGCCCGCGACGACGACGAGTAGCGCGATGGCGCCGTCCCGCCGATGGATCTCCGCCGTGGCCGCGCTGGCGCTGACCGCGGCCGCCGCCGCGGGCTGGCGCTGGGCGTCCGCCGACGCCGCCCTGCGCTACGAGGCCGCCATCCCGGCCCCGACCTGGGCGTCGGAGGGACCGGCCGTGCTCATCGACAACGCCCACTGGAACGGCGGCACCGGCGACGGCCGGCTCACCGCGTTCGCCGGGCTCCTGGCGGCCGACGGCTATCGTGTCCTCCCGGGCGGCAACGCCACGCGGGCCGAGACGCTCGCCGACGCCAGGGTCGGCGTGGTGGTCAACCCGCTCGGGGTCGTCGGCACCGTGCGGCGCTGGGGCGCGGCGGTCGGCGCCGGCGACTGGCCCAGCTTCGATGACGACGGGCTGTTGTCCCAGGAGATCGAGACCACCGCCCAGTGGGTCGAGAACGGCGGCTCGCTGCTCCTCGCCGTCGATCCCGCGCCGTACGCCCGCGGCGCCCGCGGCCTGGCCGAACGGCTGGGGGTGCGTCTGCACGATCGGCTGGTCGTGGACGTGGGCCACTCCGACGGGCCGGAGCCCTCCCGGCTGCTGTTCTCGCGCGAGAACGGGCTGATCGGCGCCCACCGGATCCTGGACGGGTGGCCCGGCGCCCCGCCCGTGAACCGGGTCGTCGTGTTCGGCGGGCTCGCCATGGAGCCGCCCGCGGACGGTACGATCCTGCTGCGCCTCAGCCCGTCGGCGGCCGAGGTGGCGCACGCCGGCGCCCCGCCCACCGCCGGCCGGCGGGTCGCGGGGCTGGCGCTGGCCGTGGCGCTCGAGCGGGGGCGCGGCCGCGTGGTCGTGCTCGGCGACACGGAGCTGCTCACCATCGAGCGGCAGTCGGGCGTGCGGCCCACCGGGCTGTCGTGGCCGGACACCAACAACGAACGGTTCGTGCGGTACGTGATGCGCTGGCTGTCGCGCAGGGACGCCCGGTGAGGGGCCGCCCGGCCGCGCCGCCGGCGCGCCAGCCGTCCCGATGACGCCCTGGCTCGCCCACGCCTACACCGCGTCAGGCGCCGTCACGGCGCTGATGGCCGTCCTGGCCCTGGACGCCGGCGACCTGCGCGCCGCCTACCTATGGCTGGCCGGCGCCGTGGCCATCGACGCCACCGACGGCGTGCTCGCGCGCGCGCTGGCCGTCAAGGAGCGGCTGCCGTGGTTCGACGGCGCCGGGCTCGACAACCTCGTGGACTTCCTGACCTACGTGTTCGTCCCGGCGCTCATCGTGGTGAAGACGGACCTCGTGCCGGGCGAGGCCGCCGTGCCCGTCGCCGCCGCGATGCTGCTGTCGAGCGGGTACGGGTTCAGCCGGACCGACGCCAAGGTGGCCACCACGGATCACTTCTTCACCGGGTTCCCGTCGTACTGGAACATCGTCTGCCTCTACCTCCACCTGTTCCGCCTGCCGCCGGCGGTCAATGCCGCCGTCCTGGCGGTCCTGGCCGCCCTGGTCTTCGTGCCCGTCCGCTACGTCTATCCGTCGCGGACGGTCACCTGGCGTCCCGCGACCCTGGCCCTGTCGGCGTGGTGGGCGTGCTGCCTCCTCGTGGCCATCTGGCGCCTGCCGGCCACCGACGGCCCGTGGGCCTGGCTGTCGCTCGTCTTCCCCGCGTACTACGTCGCGCTGTCCTTCGTCCTGAGCGCCCGGGAACGCGGCGTCCGGTAAGATGCCGGCATGAGCGCCGAACCCGTGTTGATCTTCGGGAAGGACACCTGACCGCACACCTCCGACGCCCGTGAGGCGTACGGGGCGCGTGGGGCCGTGACCTACGTGAACGTGAAGAAGGATCCGGAGGGCCTGGCGCGGATGCTCGAGTACTCCAACGGCAGGCGCGCGGTGCCCGTGATCGTGGAGGACGGGAAGGTCACGATCGGCTACGGGGGCACGTGAGGCGTCTGAGCGCTCCGCCGGTCCGGCGGAGGAGCCGCGGCATCGCATGGGCGGGGTGACGGTCGTTCCGCTCCATGCCGGCAATCCAGGACCGATGACCGGGGCCGGCAACTGGACCTACCTGCTGCCCGGCGCCCGTCCCGTGCTGGTCGACGCCGGCGTCGGCCGTCCCGAACACCTGGACGCGATCGCGGCCGAGGCTCCGGGCGGGCCCGACCGCGTCCTGGTGACGCATGCGCATCCCGACCACGCGTCCGGCGCGCCGGCGCTGGTCCGCAGGTTCCCGGCGGCGCGCTTCCTGAAGCGGCCCTGGCCGGGGCACGACGGCACCGAGGTGCGGTGGGCGGCGCTGGCCGACGGAGACGCCGTCGAGACGGACCAGGGCCCACTCATCGCCGTCCACACACCCGGCCACTCACCCGATCACCTGGTGTTCTGGCACCGGGACTCCGGGACGGCGTTCACGGGCGACCTCCTGGTCGCCGGCGGCACCGTCGTGATTCCGGCCACCCGGGGCGGCCGCCTGTCCGACTACCTCCGTTCGCTCGAGACGGTCGCGTCGCTCGGCCTCCGGCGTGCGCTGCCCGCGCACGGTCCGCCCATCGACGATCCGGCGTCCCTCATCGGCTCCTATTTCACGCACCGCCAGTTCCGCGAGCGGCAGGTCGTGGACGCGCTCCGCGCGGGCGTCGGCGACCCCGCCGCCATCGCGGCCCGCATCTACGACGGCCTCGATCCCGCGCTGCAGCCGATGGCCGAGGAGAGCGTGCTGGCACACCTCGTCAAGCTGGCCGACGAGGGACGCGCGGCGGCCGACGGAGGCGCGTGGCGCCTGGTCGGGTGACCGCGCGTGGCAAGTGTTACAGTGACGCCAGAGAACGCCATGGACAAGATCTTCGACCACATCAACGTCAACCGCGACCGCTACGTCGAGCAGCTGAAGGACTACCTGGCCATCCCGAGCATCTCGGCGCTGCCGGCCCACGCCGCGGACGTCCGGCGTTGCGCCGAGTGGACGGCCGCCGAGCTGACGCGCATCGGCATGCAGGGCGCCCGGCTGATCGAGACGCCCGGGCATCCCGTCGTGTACGCCGAGTGGCTCGGCGCCGCCGGGGCGCCGACCATCCTCTTTTACGGCCATTACGACGTCCAGCCGGTGGATCCGGTGGACCTGTGGACCTCGCCGCCGTTCGAGGCCACCGTGCGCGACGGCGAGCTCTACGCGCGCGGCGCGGTGGACGACAAGGGCCAGGTGTTCATGCACATGAAGGCCATCGAGGCCCACCTGTCGCAGACCGGCTCGCTGCCCGTCAACATCAAGGTGGTGCTCGAGGGCGAGGAGGAGGTCGGCAGCGTCAACCTCGACGACTTCGTCCGCGCCAACAAGGCCCTGCTCGCGGCCGACGTCGTCGTCATCAGCGACTCGCCGATGTTCGATCGGGACGTCCCGTCCATCTGCTACGGGCTGCGCGGCCTCGCCTACTTCCAGATCGACGTGCGCGGCACGAAGTCCGACCTGCACTCCGGCTCCTTCGGCGGCGCGGTGGTCAACCCGGCGATGGCGCTGGCGCAGGCCCTCGCGCAGATGAAGGACAAGGGCGGCCGCGTCAAGATCCCGGGCTTCTACGACGACGTCGTGCCGCTGCGGGACGAGGAGCGGCAGGAGTTCGCGAAGCTGCCGTTCAACGAGAAGCGCTACCGGATGGAGCTCGGTGCGCCGAAGCTGTTCGGCGAGTCCGGGTACAGCACGCTGGAGCGGGTCTGGGCGCGTCCGACCTTCGAGGTGAACGGACTGCTCTCGGGCTTCACGGGCGACGGCGCCAAGACGGTCATTCCGGCCGTCGCCATGGCGAAGGTGAGCATGCGCCTCGTTCCGAACCAGGACCCGCAGAAGATCGGCGACCTCTTCGAGGCGTACGTGAAGCACGTGATGTCGAAGTCCGTGAGCTTCACGCTCACGCGCATGCACGGCGGCAAGCCGTGGATGACCTCGTTCGACAACCAGTACGTGCAGGCCGCGGGCCGCGCCATCGAGCGCGGCTTCGGGAAGACGCCCGTGTTCAACCGCGAGGGCGGGTCGATCCCGGTGGTGGCGACCTTCCAGGAGGAGCTGGGCCTGCCGTGCGTCCTCTTCGGCGTCGGCCTGCCGGACGAGAACGCGCACGCGCCCGACGAGAAGATCGACCTGGGCAACTTCCACAACGGCGTGATCGCCTCGGCGGCGCTGTACGAGGAGATCGGGCGCCTGCGCTGAGATGGAGCAGGCGCTCGCCGCGCTCGCGGCGTTCTACGGTCCCATCGCGGCCCCGCCGCGGGAGCCGTTCGCCTACTTCGTCTGGGACGTGGTGTCGGCGCGCACGCTCGACGCCCGCCGGGACCGCGCCTGGCTGGCCATCCGCCGGATCCCGGCGCTCACGCCCGACGCGATGTTCCGCGCGCCCAAGGAGGACCTGAAGGCGGCCCTGGAGCCCCTGGGCGACATCGACGGGCGCCTCGAGGCGCTCCGCGAGGGCAGCGGTCACTTCCGCCGTCACCGCGACCTCCCCGACGTGGCGGCCCGCAGCCTCGCCGGCCTGGCGCGGGCGCTCCGGGACGTGCCGCACCTGTCGGCGGGGGCACGCGCGACTGCGCCGCTGCTCCTGGCCGGACGGCCGGTGGCGGCGCTGGACGAGGGGGCCGCCCGCGTGCTGGTCCGATGGCTGGGGTTGACGGCGGGCAGCGAGCGCCGGCGGCGGCGGGCCGCCCGCGCCGCGCTCGCGGCGTCGGTCGGCCGTGACACCGACGCGCTCTCCCGTGCCGTGACGCTGCTCGTGCACCACGCCCGCCACGCCTGCCTCGCGCAGGCGCCGCACTGCGGCGTCTGTCCGCTCCGCGCCGGGTGCGCGCACGCCGCTGGCGCCGGCGCGGCCGTCAGTTGAGCGAGGCGACGCGCCGGCGAAGCGTCTTCACGTGGTCCCAGACCTGCGCGGTCTCCTCGCGCTCCTCCTCGCCCTTGTCGGTGAGCGTCAGCAGGCGCAGGTACTCCTCGAGATCGCGAAGCGCGGCCGAGTAGTCGTGCAGGTGGTAGGAGAGCAGCCCGCGGTCGCGCAGCTCCGACAGCGCCGAGGGCGTGAGCGTCAGCAGGGCCTCGCTCACGGCCCGGGCCTGGGGGAACGATCGGCTCTGGACGTAGAGCCGCTTCAGGTTCACCAGCATCCGCACGAACACCTGCCGGCGCGTGGCCCGCGCGAGCAGGTCGGGCGCGAAGGCCATCGAGTCGTCGTGCCTGGCGAGCAGGTCGCGGCAGTCCTGTTCGGTCAGGATCGCGCCCTCGTTGAAGGGGTCCACGATGAGCCCGGCGTCGCTGGCCGGATCCGGTCCGGCGGCGTCCTTCACCCGCACCAGGAAATGCCCCGGGAAGTTGATCCCCTCGGCGCGCAGCCCCGCGCGGCGAACGACGTCCATGTAGACCACCGAGAGCGTGATGGGAATGCCCGTGCGGCGGTCGAGCACCTGGTTGAGACAGCTGTTCCGGACGTCGGTGTAGCGATCCCGGTTGCCGCGAAACCCCTGCTCGGCGAACAGGTAGGCGTTCACGGCCTCGACCCGGGCGTGGAGCGGGCCCTCGGCGCCGGCGCCCGCGGCGACGCGCGCCAGCGCCGCGGCCCCGAGCTCGTCCATCCGCTTCAGGTACCTGGGCAGCTCGATCCGCGGGTATTCGATGCCGGCGATGACGAGCGCGCCCGGGGCAAGGTCCGGCGCCGGCCGGGCGTCGGCGTCTTCGAGCGCGCGGGCGATCGATTGCCCCGAAGGCCAGATCATGCGGGCACGCAGAGGCGGTCGAGCAGCTCGAGCGGCAGCCCATCCAGGCTCTCGACGACGAGCTCCGCGTGGGGGGCGAGCGAGTCAGCGGGGTAGGACGTGGTGACGGCGACGGTCCGAAGCCCGGCCGCGCGCGCCGACTCCAGGCCCCAGCGGGAATCCTCGATGGCCACGGTGCGGCTGGCGTCCAGGGCGTACCCGACGGCCCGCTCGATCCGCGCGAAGGCTTCCAGGTACGGATCCGGCGCGGGCTTCGAGGCCGCGGTCTGGTCGGCGCCCACCACGGCCTTGAACAGGTCCCGCAGGCCCGCCCGGCCCACGACGACCTCCATCTCGTGCGTCTGCGCGCCCGACGCCACCGCAATGGGCACCCTCGCCGCGGCGGCGCGTATGAACGCCGCGGCGCCCGGATACAGCAGGTGCCCGGCGGCGGCCAGGACCTCGTAACGGCGGCCCTTGTCCGCGACGAGGCGGTCGAGGGTGTCGGCGTCGAACGGGTGGCCCTGATCCTGGCCGAGGTGCCGGAAGACGCCGTGGTCGTCGAAGCCCAGGTAGTCGGCGTAGTAGGCCTGGTCGGTCAGCGTGACCGGCGTTGCCCGCAGCGTCTCCTGGAACGCCCGCATGTGCAGCCGCTCGCTGTCGGCGATCACGCCGTCGAAGTCGAAGATGATGGCCTGCAGGCTGCTCATCGACCCGGCGCCAGCGCGTCGGCGGCCCTGAGGCGCTCGCCGGCGCGGATCGGCACCTTCAGCCGGTTCTCGGCCGGAGGGAACGGACAGTCGTAGTCCGAGTTGTAGTAGCAGTACGGGTGGTAGGCGCTGTTGAAGTCCACCACGTAGACACCGCTCGTCTGCGGGTCGATGTCCATGTAGCGGCCCGCCTGGTAGGTCTCGGTGCCGCTCGTCAGGTCGCTGAAGGGCACGAACAGGCGGGAGACCGGCTGCCCGGCTTCGGAAAACGCCGTCAGCTTCTGGGGCTGTCCCTTGAGCGTGAATTCCAGGAAGCCGACGCGCTCCATGTCGCGCAGCTTGCCGGTCGAGGTCGGCATGACCAGGCGCGTGCGCTCGTCGAGCAGGCGCAGCGTGGCCGGCGCGGCGTACGCGGGGTCGATGTCGAAGTAGCTGATGGGCAGGAACTTCGCCTGGTCCCCCGGCTTGATCGGCGAGTCGCTGGAGCCGCTGGCGAAGAACTCGTCCTTGCGGGCCCGCTCGGCGGCGATCCGGCGCGCGTAGACGACGTCCGGCGGCTCGTCAGCGCAGGCCGCCGCGCCCGCCAGCCCGGCCACCACGACGAGGACGAGCGCCTTCTTCACACCACTCACGCTGTCAGTGTGCCACACTCGTCGCGGCCGGCCCGCGGCCCGTCACGCGAACGGATAGCCGCCCTTCGCCGCGACCTCGTCGGCGATCTGCCGACGCAGGGCGACGACGTTCGCGGGCGTTACCTTCAGGAGCCGGCGCAGCGCCGCCAGGTGCGTGCGGAGCGTGTCTCCGTCGGCGAGCGCCGCCAGCGCCGATCGAGCCGCCAGCTCGATGCGGCCCGCCGCTTCGTGGGTGACGACCGAGGCCGCGGCGCGGTGCAGCGACGCCTGGTCTCCGTCTTGCGCGGCCCGCGCGCGAAGGACCGCGCTCTCGGCGGCGTAGGTGTCGCTCACGATGTCGGCCAGGAACGACAGCACCTCCTGCTCGTGCTGCAGGGCGTCGCCGTGCCGTTCCATGGCCACGCCGGCCACGAGGAGCGCCACCTTCTTGAACGCTCCGGTCGCCCGGTGCTCGCCGGCCAGGGGCGCCTCGTCGGTCTCGGGCGGCGCGGCCGGCGCCATGATCTCGTCGCGGAGCGCGCGCGCGGCCGCCACCAGCGGCAGATCGCCGCGCATCGCCTTCTTCATGAGCAGGCCCGGGATCAGCAGCCGGTTGATCTCGTTGGTGCCCTCGAAGATGCGGTTGACCCTGGCGTCGCGGTAGCGCCGCTCGGCGGGGTAGTCCGCGACGAAGCCGTTCCCGCCGAAGATCTGGACCGATTCGTCCACGACGTAGTCCAGCACCTCGCTGCCGTACACCTTCGCGATGGAGGCTTCGACCGCGAACTCCTCCAGCGCCCGCAGCACCGCACCGGGCGCGTGGCCGGCCGCCGCGACGGCCTCGTCCACCAGTCCGGCCGTACGGAACATCAGGCTCTCGAGAGCGTACTGCCTGGCCGTCATCTCGCCCAGCTTGTGGCGGATGGCGCCGAAGGTGGCGATGGGCACGCCGAACTGCTTGCGGGACGCCGCGTACCTGGTCGAGTCGGCAATCGCGCCCTTCACGCCGCCCGACGTCATCGCGCCCAGCTTGAAACGCCCGAAGTTGAGGACGTTGAACGCCACCTTGTGGCCCTTGCCGACCTCCCCGAGAACGGCATCGGCGGGGACGGCCACGTCCTGCAGGAGCACCGGCGTGGTCGACGAGCCGTGGAGCCCCATCTTGTGTTCTTCCTTGCCCGACGAGACCCCGGGCCAGGCGCGCTCGACCAGGAAGGCCGTGAACTGCTCGCCGTCCACCTTCGCGAAGACGACGTAGAGGTCGGCGAAGCCTCCGTTGGTGATCCACATCTTCTCGCCCGACAGGACGTAGCTGCCGTCGGGCTGCCGCGTGGCCCGCGCCCTGGCGCCGAGCGCGTCCGATCCGGATCCGGTCTCGCTCAGGCAGTAGGCGCCGACGAGCTCGCCGGCGACGAGGCGCGGCAGGTACTTCGCTTTCTGCGCCTCGGTGCCGAACATCACGAGGGGCAGGATGGTGAGGTTCGCCTGCGCCCCGAAGGTGGCCGCGAACGAGGCATTGGCGGCGAGCTGCTCGCTCACGAGCAGCGTCGCCACCTTGTCGAGGTCCACCCCGCCGTAGGCTTCCGGCACGTTCGTTCCGAGGAGGCCGAGCGCACCGCACTTGGCCAGCAGCTCCCGGTTGAGCGCCCAGTCCTTCCGCTCGAGGCGATCCAGGACCGGGAGGACCTCGCCCGTCATGAACTCCGCGGCGGTCTGCTCGATGAGCCGGTGCTCCTCGGTGATCCGCTCCCGCGTCATGACCGCCGATGGATCGGAATCCGCCACCAGCCAGCCGCCCCCCCGGGCCGTGAGTGCACCTGCCGTCGTCGCCATGTCAGTCTCCTGCTATCGTCCGCCGTCCGCGCCGGCCTGCGCCGGTGCGCATTCGAAGATGCCGGCCGCACCCATGCCGCCGCCGACGCACATCGTGACCAGGCCGAAGCGGGCGCCGCGCCGCCGCATCTCGTACAGGAGCGACGTCGTCATCCGGGCCCCGGTGCACCCCAGCGGATGTCCGAGGGCGATGGCGCCGCCGTTCACGTTCAGCCGACCCTCGGGAATCGCCAGCTCCTGCTGGCAGGCCAGGACCTGCGCGGCGAACGCCTCGTTGAACTCCACGAGGTCGATGTCCGCCAGGGCGAGACCCGCCTGCGCGAGGGCCTTGCGCACGGCCGGCACCGGGCCCAGTCCGAAGAGTTCCGGCGCCACGCCGGCGGTCGCGAACGTGACGAACCGGCCCAGCGGCGCGAGGCCCCGCTCGCGCGCGTAGTCGGCCGAGGTGACGATCAGGGCCGCGGCGCCGTCGCTCGTCTGCGACGAGTTGCCGGCGGTCACGGTGCCGGCGATGTGGAAGGCGGGCGACAGCCTTGCGAGTGCCGCGGACGAGGTGTCGCGGCGCGGCCCTTCGTCGGCCTCGACCATCGTGGTCCGCGACACCGGGGAGCGGCCCGAGCCGTCGACCACGGTCACGGGGACGGCGACGAGCTCGTCCGCGAACCGTCCCGCGTCCTGGGCCGCCACGGCGCGTTCGTGCGAGCGCAGCGCGAAGGCGTCCTGTGCCTCGCGCGAGATGCCGGACTGGCGCGCGTGGTTCTCGGCAACCAGCCCCGTCGTCAGGTAGACGTCCGGATAGCCGTCCACGAGCGCCGGATTCGGTGCGATCGTGTGCCCGCCCATCGGCACCAGGCTCATGGACTCGGTGCCGCCCGCCACGATCACGCGCGCTTCGCCGAGGCGGATGCGATCGGCGGCGTACGCGATCGCCTGCAGGCCGGAGGCGCAGAAGCGGTTCACCGTGACGGCCGACGCGGTCACCGGCAGGCCGGCCCGCAGGCTGGCGATCCGCGCGACGTTCAGGCCCTGCTCGGCCTCGGGCATGGCGCAGCCGATGACGACGTCGTCCACGTCCTCCGGCGCCACGCCGGGCGCCCGCCGCAGCGCCTCCCTCACCACGAGCGCCGCGAGCTCGTCGGGACGGGCGAAGCGGAGCACGCCCTTCGGGGCCTTCCCGACGGGCGTGCGCACGGCGGAGACGATCACCGCGTCGGTCATGGTCACCCCTGGAAGTCGGCGGCCAGCCCCTCGACGGCGTCGCCCACGAGCGGCGTCCGGTTCTCGAAGAGGTGGTTCGCGTCCTCGATCATCACGAGCTCCTTCGGCTCGGCGAGCGTCGCGTAGAACGCGCGCACGTCCTTCGCCGGGATGAGCTCGTCGTCCTCGCCGTGCACCACGAAGACGGGACGGCCGGCCCCGGCCAACGGCGTGAAGTCGTAGCGGTCCACGGGCGGGGCGATGAGCACCACGAGCGACACGCGCGGATCCTCGGCGCCGACCGCGCCCGCAATCCACGACCCGAACGACATGCCCACGGCCCAGATCGGCACGCCCGGGAAGCGCGCGGCCGCGAAGTCCACGGCCGCGCGGAAGTCGTCCTTCTCCCCTGGACCCGCATCGAACGTCCCGCCGCTCAGGCCGACGCCCCGGAAGTTGAAGCGCAGGGCGGCCACGCCCGTCCGGGTGAGCGCCTTCGCCGCCTGGTAGAGCGCCTTGGTGTGCATCGTGCCGCCGTACAGCGGGTGCGGGTGGGCGCAGACCGCCACCGCTCGAGCCGCTCCCGTGGGCAGGTCGAGCCGGGCTTCGAGCCGGCCCACGGGCCCGGCGATGTCCTTAAGAAACTCGGTCGGCACGAACGGACTCCTCTGATGTGGGCAGGCCGGACCCGGCGGGACGCGCGGGTGGCAGGTGCTGCATCCAGGCGGCGACGTGGGCCGCGAACTCGCCGGCCCGTGTGACGGTGCCCCCGTGGCCCGTGCCCGTGAGCGTGACGACGCTCGCGCGGGGCAGCCAGGCACGGTAGGCGAGCGTGGCGTCGGGTGGCACCACGCGTTCGAGCGCCGGTTCGCCGACGACGATGAGCGCGGGCACGTCAATCGGATGATCCAGCGTCGTCTTCGCGGCGCTCAGCCAGCGCAGGCGCCGGATCATCCGCCGCGAGGAGGCGGGCGCGGCGGCGATGCGGAGGCCCTGGCCGGCCATGAACGTGAGCCGCCGGCGCGCGTCGGGAATGGCCGACTTGAGCTCCGGGTAGATGCGGAAGGGGGCGCCCAGCCAGAACGCCGGGGCCATGAGCCGGGGCGCGGCGAGGTAGCGGCGCGCGCGTTCCGGCAGCGTCCACGCCGGTGGCGGCGCCGAGGCCACGACCAGGCCGGCCACGCCGGCTGGGTGCCGGGCCGCGAATTCGGTGGCCACGAGGCCGCCGTAGGACACGCCGACGAGAACGGGAGGCACCGCGGCCGTCTGCTGGATCGCGTCGTCGAGCTGCGCCAGGTAGTTCTCGAATCCCGCCGCCTCGTTCCACGCGAAGGCGCTCGTGGGCTCGTCGGCGAGCGAGTAGGTGATGACCCTGCCGAGGCGGGCCAGCGCCTCCACCGTCGGAAGGCCCCACTCGTATCGGCCCTGGATGCCCGGGATGAGCACGATCGGGCGGCCGGTCCCGCGGACGACGATGCGTGGCGGCATGTCAGTTCCTCAGGGGCTTTCCGGTCTTGAGCGTGTGCTGGATGCGCGCCAGCGTCTGGGGGTGCCCGAGGAGCCGCAGGAACGCCTCGCGCTCGAGATCGAGCAGGTACTGCTCGCTGACGGTCGTGGCGTGCGCCAGCGATCCACCCGCGAACACGTGCGCCAGGGTCTTCCCGACCGTGACGTCGTGGTCGGTGGCGTGCCCCGCCCGCCAGGCCAGGTGCACGCCGAGCTTCAAGGCCGCCGCGAGCGAGTCGCCGCCCACGGGAATGGCCGCGCGAGGGAGCCGGGGCCGGTAGCCGTCGGCGACGCGCTGCAGCGCCCGGGCCTTGGCGTCGGCGATGACGCGTTCCCGGTTCATGGAGAATCCGTCGGTCGGCGCGAGGTAGCCCAGGGACACGGCGTGCGGGCCGCTCGCCGAGACCCGAGCGAGCGCGACCGTCTCGAACGCCTGCTGGATGACGGGCAGCGGGTCGGCCGACGGCGACGTCCGCCGGGCCATCGCGCGGGCGATCATCTCCTTGGTGCCGCCCCCGGCCGGGATCAGCCCGACCCCGGTTTCCACCAGCCCCATGAACGTGTCGCCCGCCGCCTGCACGCGGTCGGCGTGGAGGGCGATCTCGCAGCCGCCGCCCAGCGCGAGGCCCGCCGGGGCGACCACCACCGGGACGGCGCTGGAGCGCAGGCCCATCACCGCCCCCTGGAAGGCGCGCACCATCAGGTCGATCTCGTCCCAGTTGCCCTCCTGCGCCTCGAGCAGCACCAGCATCAGGTTCGCGCCGGCCGAGAAGTTCGCCGCCTCGCAGCCGACCACGAGGGCCTGGCCCCGCTGCTCCGCCTCGGTCACGCCCGCCCGCAGCATCTGGATCGCGTCGCCGCCGAGGGCGTTCATCTTCGAGTGGAACTGGACGCAGAGGACGCCGTCGCCCAGGTCCACGAGGCTGGCCCCGGCGTTCTTCTTCACGATCTGCGACTGGCGGACCGCTTCGCCGAGGATCAGCAGGCCCGGGCCCGCGGGTGGAAGGGGCGCGTCGCGGAAGGTGGCCGCGCGGCCCGTTCCCGCCGCCAGCGGGGCGGGGACGTGGACAACTCCTGCCGCCCGGGCCGCCGCGACGACCTGATCGTGCCCGAGGGCATCCATCAGCTCGAACGGTCCCAGCTCCCAGCCGAAGCCCCATCGCATCACGCGGTCGACGTCGTCGATCGACCGCGCGATCGCCGGCCACACGCGGGCCGCGTAGACGAGCGTCGGCGCCAGCGTCTCTCGCAGGAAGGCCCCCACCCGGTCGCTGCCGCCGAAGAGCGCCCGGACCCGTGCGCCGGCGTCCTCGATGGCGGCCGCCGCCGTAATGGACGGGAAGGCCGGCTTCTGCTGGGGGCGGTAGTCCATCGTGGCGGGGTCGAGCGTGTAGACCGCCGACGTCCCGTCCTCGCCCTTGCGCCGCTCGTAGAACCCGCGACCGGCCTTCTCGCCGAGCGCCCCGCGCTCGAGGAGACGCGCGAGGAGCGGCGGCTGCCGGAACCAGGCCCGGTCCGCGGCGTCGTCCAGCCGCTCCTCGAGGTTGCGCATCACGAGCGCGAGGACGTCGAGCCCCGCGATGTCCATCGTGCGGAACGTGGCCGAGGCCGGGCGGCCGATGGCGGTGCCGGTGATGGCATCGACCTCGTCGATCGAGTAGCGGCCCTCGTCCACCGCCCGCAGCATCGCCGCCACGCCGTGGAGGGCCAGGTGATTGCCGATGAAGTTCGGCGTGTCCTTCGCGACGACCACGCCCTTGCCGAGCACGTGGTCGCCGAACGCGCGCATCCGTTCCACCACGGCGGGATCGGTGTCGCCGGTCGGCACGAGTTCGAGCAGCCGGAGGTAGCGCGGCGGGTTGAAGAAGTGCGTGCCCAGCCACCGGCGCCGCACGTCGATGGGCCAGCCCTCGGCGATCGCGCCGACGGGAATGCCCGACGTGTTGGTGCTGAGGATGGCGCCGGGGCCGACGGCGCCGAGCACCGTCGCCCAGAGCGCGCGCTTCACGTCGAGGCGCTCGACCACGGCTTCGACGACCCAGTCGACGCCGTCGAGCAGCCGCAGGTCCTCCTCGAACGAGCCCGTCGTCACCGCGCGCCACGCGTCCGGCGTGAACTGCGGGTCCGGCCGCAGCCGCCGGGCTCGCGCCAGGCCCTCGTCCGCGGCCTTGCGGGTGACGTCGAGCAGGACGGCCCGCACGCCGGCATTGGCCGCGTGCAGCGCGATCTGAGCCCCCATCGTGCCGGCCCCGAGCACGCCGACGCTCGCGATCGTCATTCCGCCGCTCCCCGGGGCCGCGGCCCGCCGACGCCGTTCAGGAAGAGATCCACCACCGTGTCGGCGTCGGCCTCCAGCGGATAGCGCCGCCGGCTCAGCATCCAGTTGGTGGCCATCTCGTCGAGCGCCCCGAAGAAGATCTTGGCGGCGGTCGTCGCGCTGACGTCACGGCGGAACATGCCGTCGGCCTGGCCGGACTCGATGGCCTCACGGATGAGGCCGAGGTACTCCCGCACGTAGCTCGACGAGAAGCGCTCCATGAACTTCGTCGACTGCCGCAACTCCACCTGGAACACCACGGCCAGATCGCGATCCCGCCCCAGGCGCTCCAGGTGCAGCCGCGCGATCCGCGCCAGCCGATCCCGGGGATCGCAGGCGCCGGCCAGGGCGGCGCGGCCCTCCGCGATCGCGTCGCGCATCGTCCGCTCGAAGAGCGAGACGAGCAGGTCGTCCTTGCTGCGGAAATACAGGTAGACGGTGCCGGCGGCCACGCCGGCGGCGCGGGCGACGTCGGCCACCTGGGCGTTGAAGAAGCCGTGCTGGGCGAAGACCCGCGTCGCCGCGCGCAGGATGGCGTCGCGCTTGTCGCCCGGCGCGGGGCGGGGTTCGGGCGGGCGCCGGAGCGAGGTGGCGGTCAGGGCGCGCTTCATGAATGAACGTTCATTCATTCTTCGCTCCCGCCGGCACCGTGTCAATCGGGCGGGACGGTGCGCGCGGGTGGCGCGGAAGCCGGTTCTATAATCCCCGCCGATGGCGACACCCCCACGTTCCGCCGCGGCAGCTCTGCTGTCGGCGTGTCTGGTCGCCGCGGCGTGCGGGTCCGCCGGAGCGCCCGCCTCGCCGGCGGCGGCGCGGGACCGGCTCGTGTTCGCGGCGCCCGCCGACGCCACCACGCTCGATCCGCACAACACCACCGACACCGAATCCGACCAGGTGATCATGATGGTGTACGAGCCGCTGCTGGCCTTCGACGACTCGATGCGGATCGTGCCGCGGCTGGCCGAGCGCTACGCCGTCGATCCCGACGGCGTCACCTGGACGTTCCACCTCAGGTCCGGCGTGCGCTTCCACGACGGCACCCCATTCGACGCCGAGGCCGTGAAGGCGAACTTCACCCGGGTGCTCGACCCGGTCGCCAACCACAAGCGCCTGTCGCTCTTCAGCATGATCGACCACATGGACGTGGTCGATCCGCTCACGGTGCGCATCGTCACGAAGTACCCGTTCGGGGCCTTCGAGCCCACCATGGCGCACGTGTCGGCGGCCATAGTCAGCCCCGCCGTGGCGCGGAGCCACGGCCGGCAGTTCGGCAGCTCGGCGGACGCGGTGTCCGGGACGGGGCCGTACCGGGTCGCGAGCTGGAAGAAGGACCAGGAGATCGTGCTCGAGCGGTTCGACGGCTACTGGGGCCCGAAGGGCAGGACCCGCGAGATCGTCTACCGGCCCATCCCGGAAGCCGCCGCGCGCGTGCTCGCCCTGGAGAGCGGCGACGTCGACGTCATCAGCCGGATTCCGGCCACGGACATCCCGCGCCTCGAAGCGCGCCAGGACATCGCCGTTCACAAGGTGCCAGGCGTCGGCGCCCAGCAGTTCCGCTTCAACCTGGCGAAGAAGCCCTTTGCAGATCGGCGCGTGCGGCAGGCGATCTCGTATGCGATCGACAGGCAGGCGATCGTGGACAACCTGGTGTCCAGCTTCGCGCGCCCCTCGACGAGCGCGCTCACGCCGATCATGCGCGGCTACGCCAACCTGGGCCCGATCCCCTACGAGCCGGACACGGCGCGGCGCCTGTTGAAGGAAGCCGGGTACCCGGACGGATTCGCGACCACCATTTCCACGACGCCCCGCTATCCGATGGGCGTGGAGCTGGCCGAAGCCGTCGCCGCGGACCTGCGCAAGGTGGGCATCCGGGCCAGGATCGAGGTGTACGACTGGGCGACGATGGTCCAGTTCTGGGCGGGCCTGCCTCCGGAGAAGAATCCGCAGGAGATCTTCATCATGGGCGCCGGCGCGTCGACGGCGGATGCCGACTGGGGGCTTCGTCCGATCTTCAGGACCGCTCCGACCAACGAGAACAACTACGGCTACTACTCCAACGCCGAGTTCGACAGGGTCATCGAGGCCGCCATGCGCGAGACGGACCCCGCCCGGCGCCAGGAGCTGTACACGCGCGCCCAGCAGATCGTGTACCTGGAGGATCCGGGGGCGGTGTGGCTCTTCGACACGCTCTACAGCGTGGCCTCGCGGGCGTCCGTCGTCGACCTCCGTCCCCAGCCGCTCGGCGTCGTGACGTTCGAGCGCGCCTCGGTCCAGGGGTCGTGACCGCCGTCCCGGCGCCATGACGATCGCGCTTCGCCTGATCGGCGCCGCGCTCGGCCGCCTCGTGCCCGTCCTGGCCGTGATCTCGGTGCTGGTCTTCTCCATCGTCCACTGGATCCCTGGTGACCCGGCCGTGGTCGCGGCCGGACTGGAGGCGTCGCCGGCGACGGTGGAGGCCATCCGGCGCGACCTGGGACTCGATCGTCCGCTGCCGCAGCAGTACCTCCACTTCGTGTCGCGGGCCGTGCGGGGCGACTTCGGCGTGTCGATCCGGACCGGCGCGCCCGTCGGCGCCGAGATCCTCGACCGCCTGCCCCATACGATCGTCCTCGCCGGGGGCGGCGTGGCGCTGGCGGTGTCCCTCGGCCTGGTGATCGGGATCGCCGCGGCGCTGTCCCGGCGGGTGCTGGTCGATCGCGCCCTGAGCGCCGCCAGCCTGGTCTCGGCGTCCACGCCGTCGTACTGGCTGGCGCTGATGCTCATGCTGCTCTTCTCGCTGACGCTGGGCTGGCTGCCCGCGATCGGCGTCGGCTCGCCCCTCCACTACGTGCTGCCGTCGGTGGCCCTCGGGCTGCAGTCGGCGGGCGCCGTCGCCCGAATGACGCGCGCGTCGGTCCGCGAGGTGCTGGGGCAGGAGTTCCTGCGGGCGGCAGCCGCGAAGGGCGTGCCGCCACGGCGCGTGCTCCTGGTCCACGCCCTCAGGAACGCGATCCTCCCGGTCGTCAGCCTCGTGGGGCTGCGCATCGGCGGCCTGCTGGCCGGGACGGTCCTGGTCGAGAGCGTGTTCGCCGTACCTGGCGTGGGCCGCATGATGGCGGACGCGGTCGTGGCCCGCGACTTCCCGGTGGTCCAGGGCGGCGTCCTGGTGGTGGCTACGATGGTGGTCGTCGTCAACGGCATCACCGACGTCGTCGCGGGCGCCCTCGATCCGCGGGTGCGCGCATGACACGCTTCCTGGACGGCATCCGGGGCGACGTCCTGGCCGTCGCCTCGTTCGTGGTGCTCGCCGTCATCGCGCTGGCAGCGACGCTGGGGCCGTGGCTGACGCCCTACGACCCCCTGGCCGTCGATCTCGCGACGAACTACCTGCCGAGCTCCGTGGCGCATCCGCTCGGCACCGATCACCTCGGACGGGACACGCTGAGCCGCCTCGTGGCCGGCGCGCGCGTGTCGCTCGGCATCGCCCTGGCCAGCACGGCATGCGGGCTGGTGGCGGGCGGCACGATCGGCCTCGCCGCCGCGTGGCGGCGCGGCCTCGTCGAGCGCGCCCTGCTGCACCTCGTGGACATCCTGCTGGCCCTGCCGGAACTGCTGCTGGCCATCACGGCCATCACCATCCTCGGACGGGGCACGTCGTCCACCGTCGTCGCCGTGGCCGTGTACGCCGTTCCGAGCTTCGCCCGCATCGTGCGGGCCGCGGCTCAGCCCCTGGTGCGGAGCGAGTTCGTGCTGGCCGCGCAGGCCGCCGGGGCGCCCGCGACCTACGTGCTGCGACGCCACGTCCTGCCCGGCTGCTGGCCGGCCGTGCTGGCGCACGCGACGGTGATGCTCGGCAGCGCCATCCTGCTCGCCTCGGGGCTGTCGTTCCTCGGGCTGGGCGTGCAGCCGCCGGCCGCGGAGTGGGGGGCGATGCTGAGCCGGGGGCGCGAGCTGCTCAGGACCGCGCCGCTCGGCGCCGTGGCGCCCGGCGTGGCCATCACGGCCACGGTGCTCAGCTTCTCGGTGCTCGGCGACGGGCTGCGGGACGCCGCCCGGCGCGGCCGCGGACGCTGAGCGCGTCAGGTCCAGTCGGTGAGGACCCGCTCGCGGTCGAAGAGGGCCACGGCCACGGCGCCAAGGGCGCCGGCCGCCGCGAGCAGTCCCGCCGCGGCGCCGACGAGGGCCGGCGTCGTGAGCGCGACATCGCCGTCGAGCCCCGCGAGGAACACCAGCACGAAGGGCAGGACGACGACGACGCCGATCTGCTGCGCCGAGCGTGCGTCCTTCGCCCGCGTCGAGACGATTGCCCCGAGGGTGAGTGCGACCAGCGTGGCGGCGGGGGCCACGAGGGCGACGAGCGCGATCGGCCGGGGCGAGACGAGCGTCCCCACGACGCCCGGCAGGCCGGCGACGGCCGCGGCGCCGGCGAGCACCGCGAAGCCGAGCGCGCCCAGGGTCAGCGCCACGCCGAACGCCGCGCCGATCTTCGCCACGAGCAGCTCCCCGCTCGTGATCGGCGTGGCCAGCAGCGGCTCGAGCGTCCGGGCCTGCTTCTCGCCGACGATCGACGTCGTCACGAGCGCCATCCCGCCGACGATCGGCACGAGCGCGAGGAGGGGCAGGAACTGGTGCAGCAGGAAGGCCTGCACGACGGCGGCATCGCCGAGGCGCGCGCCCCCGGGCACCTGCGCGCCGCGGGCGAGTGCCACCACGTCGGTGTCGCCGTCGAGGCGCTCGCCGGTCCATGCCGGCAGCACGGTGCTGACGAAGACCGGGATGGCGACCGAGACCAGCAGCATCGCGAGGGGCGCGAGCAGGACGCCCTTGGCGGCACGCAGTTCCGCCATTTCCTTGCGGAGGATCGCGCCGACCCGGTGCGGGGCCCCGGCCGTCACGCGGCCCCCACGAGCGCGAGGTACGCGTCTTCGAGGCCCGGGCGCTCCGTGCTGACGCCGGTCACGCGGGCGCCGTCGGCCACGAGCGCCGCGACCAGATCGGGCACGGTCCGCCCTGGGGCGAGCGTCACGCGGAGCCTCGAGGCGGACGCCTCCACGCGGCTCGCCACGGCACGGGCGGCCGCCTGCCACGCTGCCGCCTCGCCCTCGAGATCCACCGCGATCGCCGGCGGGCCGGACGACGCCCGCAGGGCCTCGGCCGTGTCCAGCGCGAGCAGGCGGCCCTTCACGACGCCGATTCTGTCGCCCAGGGCCTCGGCCTCGGCCAGGTTGTGCGTGGAGACCAGCGTCGCCACGCCCTCGGCGCGGAGCTCGCCGATCACCGAGCGCACGTCGCGGGCGGCGGCGGGATCGAGGCCGGACGTCGGCTCGTCGAGCAGGAGCACGGGCGGCGCGTGCAGGATGGCGCGGGCCAGGGCGACCCGCCGCCGGAGGCCGGCCGAGAGGACGGCCGACACCTCCCCGGCGCGGTCGGCCAGGCCCAGTCGCTCGAGCACCCGCGCCACGGCGGCCGCCGGTCGCTCCACGCCCTGGAGCTCGGCGTAGGTGAGGAGGTTGGTCCGGACGGTCAGTCGGTCCCACAGGCCCGGGGCCTCCGTGAGCAGACCCACGCGTGTACGGACCGCGGCGCCGTTTGCGGCGTCCACGGCGAGGCCGGCCACGGTGGCGCGCCCGCGCGACGGCGAGAGGAGGCCCGCCAGCAGGCGGAAGATCGTGGTCTTCCCGGCGCCGTTGGGGCCGACCAGCGCCAGCACCTCCCCGGCGCCCACCGTGAAGGTCACCCCGTCGATGGCAACGCGTTCGCCGAACCGCCGGGACAGATCCACGGCGTCGATCATCAGCGGCCTTCGTAGGAGGCGCGGATGGCGGTGAAGAAGGACTCGGCGATGCGCGTGTAGCCCGCCTCGGTCGGGTGCAGCCCGTCGCTGCCGATGAGGGTGCCGACGTCGGTCATGGTGGACTGCAGATCGACCACCACGGCGCCTTCGAGCGGCGCCCCCGACCGGAGCGCGTCGTTGAACGCCTGGACGATGTTCGCCGGCAGCGACAACCGGCCGCCGGGCTTGGCCGGCGGCAGCGTGGCGATCATGACCTTCGCCCCCGACGTCTGCGCCATCCGGACCATCGTCTGCAGGGTCCGCAGCGCGTCGTCCACGCCCTTCGCCGTCGGAATCGCCTCGAGATCGTTGGCGCCCTCCAGGAACAGCACGACCTGGGGCGAGGTCGCCGCGAGGACGCCCGGCAGCCGCTTCACGCCCAGGTAGGTGTACTCGCCCGGCACCCCGGCATTGGTCACCGTGATCTGCTGGGCCTGCGTGAAGTAGCGCGCCTTCAGGAGCGCCGTCAGCTTGGTCGGGTAGGACTCGTTGGGCACGACGATCAGCCGGAAGTTCGGGAAGCCGTCCGCGCCGAGCGCGGCGCCCACCGGCATCGTCACCTCGCCGGCCGTGAAGCTGTCGCCGAAGGCCAGGAACCGCGTGGCCGACAGCGGCGGCGGCGCGATGTTCACGGCGTAGCTGCACGTGGCCCGGACGCCGCGGGCATCCGTGGCCTGACAGGACACCTGGGTGGACCCGACCGGAAATGCGGGTCCGGGCGGCGCGCACGCCACGGTGGCCGGCAGGACCCCTCCGGTCGTCGTCGGCGCCGAGACCCGAATCGTCACCGGCCCGCCGTCGGCGGACTGCCCCAGGACGTCGGCCGGACACTGAACGGCGAAGGTCTGGATCGTCGGGGCCGTGGGGAGCGCGGGCTCGTCGCCGCACGCGGCGGCGAGAACGCCGGCCGCGGCGGCCGCGATCAGGCGCGCCCACCGACCGCGGGCGTGCTGGTTGACCACTGGCCGCGCCATGCGCGCCCGATCATACCGAGCGGCCGGCCGGCCGGCCACAGGGGCTGCCCCGGCCGTCAGCGGACGTCGAACTCGAAACACCCGGGAGTGACCAGCGCCCGCCCCTCGGACGGGAAGGACAGCGAGTTGGGCGCCGCCAGCCCCGCTGCCTGGAACTGCACGGTCCGGATCTTCTCGCCCGTGCCGTCGAACACGTACGTGTAGGGGACCACGAGCGAGATCCACAGACGTCCCGCGGGGTCGAGCGCGGCCGTCCGCACGGTGGGCGACACCAGCGGAATCTCCGCGCCCTCGTGGGTGCGGCGCGGCCAGACCGAGGGCAGCGCGTCGAGCACGGGATCGAGCTCCCGGCCCTGGATGCGCCGGTGGAAGACCAGCGCGCCGTCGGCGTCGAAGCGCGAGAAGGCCGGCTCGCCGGCCAGGAACACGAACCAGTAGCCGCCTCGCGGGTCCTTGATCGGGACGCCGGCGTTCATGGCCAGGTGGAGATCCCTGTCGGCTTCGTGGCCCGTCGTCCGCAAGCGGCCGATGGTGCGGACCGAGGTGCCGTCGAGGCCGTATTCCACCATCAGGCCGCCCGTCTCCGGCTCGCTCACGAGCAGCGAACTGCCCGTGTACCGCATCGTCCCGACGCCGCTCAGCGACAGCCCGCCGACGGTGACTCGCGGCGTGGCCCGCGACCGCAGCAGGAAGCCGCCCTGCCAGGAGCCGTCGCGGCGGAAGATCTGGATGCGCTCGCGGCCGCGGGGGGCGTCGGCGACCGCGAAGGTGCCGTCCGGCCTGGCATCGAACGCGCTCGGTTCGATGACGCGGCCGTCCTCGCCCCCGATCGACACGAGCGCGCGGGCCGAGGCGCGGCCGCGGGGCACCGCGTAGACCGTGTGGCCCCGGCGATCGAAGACGAGCTCGTCGCCGTTCGCCAGGCGTTCGTATCCGAGCGGCTCGCGGAAACGGCCCACGATCTCGACCGGCAGCGCGTCGACCGCCCTGAGGACGTCGACGTGGCCGGGCGACGCCGCGTCCCGTGGATCCTGGCGGCGCCCCAGACGGCCGTCCGGGGCCGGCACGGCGGGACCGACCGGCCACGCGGCCGCAAGGGCGATCAGGACCGCGGCGACGGAGGGGCCGGCGCCCGTCACCTCGGCGTCAGTAGGCGGCGAGCGCCCGAATCGCGGCGAGGACGTCGGACGTCTGCGGCAGGATCGCTTCTTCGAGCTCGGGGTAGTACGCCACCGGGCAGTCCATGGCCGCCACGCGCTTGACCGGCGCGTCGAGATGGTCGAAGAGCTCGTCGCCTATCCGCGCGGCCAGCTCGGCGCCGAACCCGCACGTCAGCTGGTCCTCGTGCACCACGACCACGCGGTTGGTCTTCCGGACGAGGGACGCGATGCCCTCCCAGTCGTAGGGCATGATCGTCCGCAGGTCGAAGACGGCCGCGCTGATGCCGTCCTTCTCCGCCTGCTGCGCCGCCAGCACCGACCGCTGCACGAGCGCGCCCCACGTGATGATGGCCAGGTCGGTGCCTTCGCGCCGCAGGGCGCCCTTGCCGAACGGCACCATGTAGTTCGCGCCCGGGTACACGCCCTTGTTGTAGGTCTGGCGGTACAGGTGCTTGTGCTCGAGGAACATCACCGGATCGTCGCAGCGGATGGCCGTGCGGAGCAGGCCGGCCGCGTCGGTGGCGTTGGAGGGGAAGGCGATGCGGATGCCGGGGCAGTGCGCGAAGATCGAGACGCCCGACTGGCTGTGATACGGCGCGCCGCCGCGCAGGTAGCCGCCGATCGGCACCCGGATCACCATCGGGCAGGACCAGTTGTTGCCCGAGCGGTAGCGCAGCATGGACATCTCGTCCTTGATCTGCATCATCGCGGGCCAGATGTAGTCGAAGAACTGGATCTCCACGACGGGCTTGAGCCCCCGCGTGGCCATGCCCACGGCCCGGCCGATGATGTTGGCCTCCGCCAGCGGCGAGTTGAAGACGCGCTCGGCGCCGAACGCGCGCTGCAGGCCATGCGTCACCTTGAAGACGCCGCCCTTGCCCTGCACCTTCGACAGCGCGGACGCCCGCGAGGCGTCGGCGACGTCCTCGCCGAAGACGACGATGCGCGGGTTGGCGGCCATCTCGTCCTTCATGGTCCGGTTGATGGCGGCCACCATCGTGTCCGCGCGGCCATCCGGTTCCTCGGGCGTGTCGAAGGCCCCGGAGGTCGGATCGACGTCCGGCGAGTAGACCCACAGCCCGGCGGTGTCGACCGTGGGCTTCGGCGAGGCGATGGCGGCGTCGGTCGCGCGCGCGATTTCCTGCTCGACGTCCGCGGCCAGCTCCTTCAGCTCCGCCTCCGTGGCGAGCCCGTGCTCCAGCAGGTGCTCGCGCATCTTTCGCAGCGGGTCCCGCCTGGCCTCGGCCTCGCGCTCCTCCGGCGTCTTGTAGAGGCGCTCGTCGTCCGACAGGGAGTGGGAGTAGGGCCGCGTCACCTTCGCGTGGACCAGGGCGGGCTTGCGCTCCGTGCGCACCCAGGCCACGGCGTCCTCGATGGCGCGATGGCTCTCGAAGTAGTCGGTGCCGTCGCAGCGCACGACCTTCAGGTTCGGGAAGGACTCGACGAGCTTCGAGATGTCGCCACCCGGCGTCTGCGCGTCCACGGGCACCGAGATGGCGTATCCGTTGTCCTCGATGAGATAGAGCACCGGCGCGGGCCGGGCGCACGCGGAGTTCAGCGACTCCCAGAACTCGCCCTCGCTCGTCGCGCCGTCGCCCAGCGACACGTACGTGATCTCGTCGTCGCGGTGCAGGGACGCGGCGTCGGCGATGCCCGCGATCTGTCCGAAGAGCACCCCGGCCTCGGCGCAGCCGACGGCCTGGAGCGCCTGCGTGCCCGTGGGGCTGCCCTGCGACGGGATGTTGAGGGCCCGGTGTCCCCAGTGCGACGGCATCTGGCGGCCGCCGGAATTCGGGTCGTCCTTCGCGCCCACGGCGCCCTGCAGCATCTCCAGGGGCGTCATGCCGAGCCCGAGGCACAGCGCGCGGTCGCGGTAGTAGGGATAGAACCAGTCGTGGCCGGGCTTGAGGTGCGCGGCGGCGGCGACGCAGATGGCTTCGTGGCCCGCGCCGCTGATCTGGAAGAAGATCAGGCTCTGGTTCTTGAGCTGGATCTCCTTGTCGTCGAGGCGCCGCGACAGGAGCATCGTGCGATACGCCTGCAGGAGCTCCTCGCGGGTGTGCGGCGAGTCCGGAGCGGCCGCCGCGGCGCCGGTGCGGCTGGCAGTCGTCTCACCGTTCTTGGCCAGCGTGGAACCCTTCATGCGGTGTCCTTGTCGAGGATGCCGGGCACGCGCCCGTGCGGCCTATCCCGCGGTGTCTGCAACGCGGAATTATAGCACCCGGGTTCCGATGTTATGATGCCCGCGCCGTCGACGCATGGGTCGCATCCGACGGACGAATTCACGCGGCTGGCACGCGATTGCCGCGCCCGAGGCCTCCATGTCCACACGCCCCGTTCGCCTCCATCGCTGGGACGAGATCGCCCTCGAAAAGGTCACCGAGATGATCTCGCGCAAGGTCGTGACCGGCGAGCGCGAGATGATCGGCCAGATCTACCTGAAGCGCGGCGCGATCGTACCGATGCACTCGCACGAGAGCGAGCAGTTGACCTACGTGCTGCAGGGGGCGCTGAAGTTCCTGATCCACGGCGAGGAGATCACCGTGCGCGAGGGCGAGGTCCTGCACATTCCGTCCTGGGTGCCCCACCAGGCCGAGGCGCTCGACGACACGTTCGAGATCGATCTCTTCAGCCCGATCCGTCAGGACTGGCTCGACGGCACCGACAGCTACTTCAACGACACGCCCACGCCCGGCCCCGAGTCGTCGTCGTAGCCGCCCGCCCGGTACGGCTCTGATCCGGCGCGGATGGCGGTCGCAGGTCCGGATCCGATCTTCCGTCCCCGGTCCCCAGTCCCTGGTCCCTACACGTCCCCAGACCCTAGTGGACGTGCTTCTTCCACTCCTTCGTCCAGTCGGTGCCCGGCGCGCCGGCGCCGCGCCCTCCGCCCTGATAGACGTCGAAGCGTGACCGCGAGCGTCCCAGGCGCCACTGCGCCCAGCGGTACCTGATCTCGTCGAGCGGCCCCCGGCGCATCTTGAGGTAGAGGTAGCCCACGAGCAGGCCTCCCAGATGCGCGACGTGCGCGACGCCGTCGCCCGAGGCCCCCATCGACGAGAGGAAGGCGATGGCGCCGAGGATCATCACCGCGATCCGCGCGGGCACCGGGAAGATGTAGAGGAACACGGTGCGGTGCGGATAGTACATGCCGTAGGCGAGCAGCAGCCCGTAGATCGATCCGGAGGCGCCAATCACCACGGAGCGGTACAGCGCTCCCGCCAGGGGCAGCGGGAGGATCGCCCACAGGATCGTGACGACGGCGGCGCCGATGCCCGTGACGAAGTAGTAGCGCAGGAAGAAGCGCGTGCCCCAGGTGCGCTCCAGCTCGGTGCCGAACATCCACAGCGCGAGCATGTTGAACAGCAGGTGCCCGATGCCCCCGTGCAGGAACATGTAGGTCACGGGCTGCCAGAGCGCGAAGCCCGTCACCACCTCGCGCGGTGTCAGGCCGAGGCGCTCGACCAGGGCGGGCACGATCAAGCTCAGCACGAAGGCGCCGACGTTCAGCGCGATCAGCGTCTTGATCGCCTGGGTCAGCGGGCCCGGACCGATGGCGTACCCGGCGGTGCTGTAGCGCGGCATGTCCCGATTATAGGGGCGCGCCCGCGTGCCCGGGGCCCTCGGACGGCCCGTCCGGCGCCGACTCCGGCAGCTGCGCGGCAAGCGCCGCGGCCAGCAGCGGCAGCCCGGCAATGCACAGGAGCGCCGACGGCAGGCCGATGCGATCGGCGAGGTAGCCCACGACCGGCACCATCACGCTGCCCATGCCCCACGCGAAGCCCATCATCAGTGACGAGACCGTCGCGGCGCTCACCGGCGCCAGCACCTGCGCATAGGTGACATTCACGGGCAGGGTGGACTGCAGGAGCAATCCCCCGATCGACACCGCGGCGGTCAGCCACCAGCCGGACAGCTGCGATGCCGCCACCATGAACGGCACCGACGAGACGAACGACACCAGGATGATGCGGCGCGGTCCGAAACGGTCGGCCAGCGGCCCCCCGGCGAATCCCCCGATTCCCGAGACCAGCAGGTAGCAGGTGACGGCGAGGCTCGCATTCGCGATCGACATGCCCTGCGACGTCAGGAGCACGGGCAGGAAGGTGGCGAATCCCGTCGAGGTCAACGTGCGCAGCACGACCGAGAAGTAGAGCAGCGCCAGCGGGCGGCGGTACGGCGCCAGCGCGGCGAGCCCGTCGCGGCTGCCGGGCGACGGCCTCGGCACCGGCGGGACGCGCTGGAGCAGCACCCACAAGGCCGCCAGGCCCGGGATGGCCAGCACCGGCGACCAGTGCAGGCCGAAACGCTCGAGGGCGGGCGCGAAGAACAGCGGCGCCATGGCCATGCCGATCGAGCCGCCCGTGATGTGGACGGACATCGCGAAGCCCTTGCTCGGGCCCGAGGCGCGGAAGACCGCGGCCGCGGCCGGCGGATGGAACGCCGCGCCGCCGAACCCCCCGAGGACGAGCACCGCGCCCAGGACGACGGGCGTGGGCGCCAGGCCGACGAGGCTCAGTACGACGACCGACACCACGGGGCCGACCATGAGGAGCAGACCCGGCCGCCAGCGGTCCGCGAGCGCGCCGAATCCGAGCTGCGAGACCGACGACGCCATCTGGAAGCACATCGCCAGCGTCCCGACGGCCGCCAGCGACAGCCCGTGCCTGGGAATGAGCAGCGGCAGCAGCGGGACGTAGATGTTGGTGTAGGCGTCGACGATGAAGTGCGTGGACGCCAGGGACAGGACGGCGGCCGGGAGGCCCGCGAAGCTGCGGCCGGTCGTGCCGTCCCGGTACGGCTCCGAAGCGGCCTCTGCCGGCGTCACGCGCGTCGCCCCATCCGGGCAAGTGTACACGTCCGCCCGGACGCCGGCGGCGGGGCGGGCTGACGCTATCATGGTCGTGCCGATGCGCTGCCGGTGGGTTCTTGCGCTCCTCGTCGTCGCGGTGCTGACCCCGCCGGCGCCTGCCCGGGCGCAGTCCTCCTGTTCAGCCCTTGGCCAGGCCACCTTCGTTCGCGACACGCTGGACGAGGTCTATCTCTGGTACCGCGATCTGCCGGATCTGGATCCCGCGGACTACGACTCGCCCGACGCCTATCTCGCCGCCGCGCGCGTCCGGCCCCGCGACGCCACGTTCAGCTACATCCAGTCGCGCGCCGCCAGCGACGCCCTGTTCTCGGAGAGTCAGTTCGTGGGGCTGGGCCTGTCCACGGCCGTCGTGGACGGGGAGCTTCGCGTGCTGCAGGTCTTCGACGGCGGGCCGGCCGCCGAGGCCGGCCTCGATCGCGGCTCGCGCCTCACGGCCATCGCGGGCCGGGCGGTGGCGGACCTGCTGGCGGCCGGAACGGTGGACGACGCGTTCGGGCCCGCGGAGGCCGACTATCTGGTGACCCTCGGCTTCGAGACGCGGAACGGCACCGCGATGGAGGTCGCTCTCCGCAAGCGCACCGTCACGATTCCCACCGTGTCGCTGACCCGCGTCTTCGACGTGGGCGGCCGCCGCGTGGGCTACGTCTTCTTCCGCAACTTCGTCCGCCCCTCGGCCGTCGCGCTCGACGAGGCGTTCGCCGCGTTGCGGCAGGCCGGCGTTCGCGAGCTCGTGCTCGATCTCCGTTACAACGGCGGCGGCCTCGTGGACGTGGCGGTGCACCTGGCCGGGCTCATCGCGGGCCCCGCCGCCGTGGACCAGGTGTTCGCGCAGTCGCACCACAACGACCGCAACCGCCGCCTGGACGCCACCCTTCGATTCGGCGCGCCGTCCGGAGCCCTGGGGCTCGACAGGGTCGTGGTCATCGCGACGAAGGCATCGGCCTCGGCCAGCGAGCTCCTCATCAACGGGTTGCGGCCGTTCGTGCCGGTCGTGATCGTGGGGGACCGCACCTACGGCAAGCCCGTGGGCCAGTACCTCTTCCCGTTCTGCGACCGGGTGCTGGCGCCGGTGGCGTTCTCCATGACGAACGCCGACGGCCAGGGCGGCTACTTCGACGGCCTCCCGGCCGACTGTCCGGCCGCCGACGACATCGAGCACGAGCTGGGCGATCCGGGGGAAGCGTCGCTCGCCACCGCCCTCGGCTACATCGCGGCGGGGTCGTGCCGCGTTCCGTCCGGCACCCGGGCCCGGCGCGCGGACCTGCCTGGCGCCCGCCCGCAGGACGCGTGGCAGGTGCTGGTCAACGCGCGCTGACGCGCTGCGACGGGCTCACCGCCGGCCGAGGCGGCCGAGCCGCCGGGCGACGCCGGCCGCCACCTCCTCGAACTCGCGGATGCGCAGCGCCCAGGCGGTCAGCGCGAGGACGGCCAGCGCTGCGAGGATGGCCGCGCCGAGGCGCACTGCCTGTGGCCCGAGCCCGCGGCCCGGCAGCAGGTCCGCCAGCAGCCGTTCGCCCCACCAGGCGGTGGCGCCCATGGCGGCCGCGGCCAGGAGGATCCGGACGGCGCTGGCGGCGACCCGCGTCAGTTCCAGCCCGCCGAGGGCCTTGCGGAGCAGCCAGAGCAGCGTCGCGGCGTTCACGAGCGCCGCGATCGATGCGCTCAGCGCGATGCCGCGGTAGCCGAACACCGGCGCCAGCGAGACGCTGAGCAGGGCGTTCAGCAGCACGGACGCCACGCCCACCCCCGCCGGCGTGCGGCTCCGCCCGAGCGCGTAGAAGGCAGGCGACAGGATCTTGACCACGGAGTAGCCCACCAGGCCGACGGCGTAGAGCTGCACGGCCGCCGCCGTCGCCGCCGTGTCGCCCGCGGCGAAGCTGCCGCGCTCGAACAGCAGGCGCACGATCGGGTTCGCCAGCACGACGAGCCCCACGGTGGCCGGCACGTTCAGCATGAGCATGAGGGCGACGGCCGACGCCAGCGTGGACCGCATCGTCGCCATGTCGCCGGCCGCGGCCTGTCGCGACACCGTCGGCGTCGCCGCGGTCGCAATTGACACGCCGAAGAGGCCGATCGGCAGGTACATCACGCGGAACGCATAGCCGAGCCACGAGACGGCGCCCGTGCCCTGGCTCGTGGCCACGATCGTGTTGACGAACACGTTCAGCTGCGTGGCCGCCAGGCCCACGATGCCCGGGCCCATCAGGACGAGGATGCGGTGCAGCCCGGGGTCGGAGAGATCCAGGCGCGGCGTGTAGCGGTAGCCCTGCGCCCGCAGCGCCGGCCACTGCAGGAACACCTGGCCCAGACCGCCCAGGAGCGTGCCGATCGCCATGGCCAGGATCGGCTCGACGCCCATCCGCATGGCGACCGGCACGAGGCCCAGGCCGACCGCGATCGACGCCACGTTGAACATCGCCGGCGAGAGCGCCGGCACGAAGAACACGTGCAGCGAGTTCAGCATCCCCATGCACGCGGCCGCCACGGCCACGAGCACGAGGAAGGGAGCCATGACGCGTGTGAGGGTCACGGTGAGCTCGAATTTCCCGGGCACCGCGGTGAAGTCGCCGGCCATCCACCACACCAGCTGGGGCGCGAAGACGATGGCCGCGATCACGAGGGCGCCCGTCACGAGCGCCAGCGCGTTCATCACCGAGTTGCCGAGGCGCCACGCGCGGTCGCGGCCATCGGCGGCGAGGGTCTTGCTGAAGGTGGGGACCAGCGCGGCGCTCATCGCGCCTTCCGCGAAGAGGTCGCGGACGAGGTTGGGAACACGGAACGCCACGAGGAAGGCGTCCATCGCGTCGCCGGCGCCGAACCAGTACGCCAGGACCTGATCGCGCGCAAGTCCGAGCACGCGACTCGCCATCGTGGCCGCCCCGACGACCCCGGCCGAGCGCGCGAGACCTGCGGAGGTTGGCGCCGCCTCGACCGGGACACCCGGCGTCGGGCTCGCGGCCCGCGCGCCGCCGTCCGACGTCGATTCCGAGGCTGCCATCAGGACCGTCCGAAGCGTAACACGCACCGAGGCGGTCGCAATCGAACGGTGTCCGCCGCCGAACGACGCGCACGGGCGGCGGGCGCCGCGGATTACACGAAAAAAATGGGCTCCGGCCGGGTGGCGGGAGCCCTAGGAGGATGGTGAGAGGCTGACTAGGCCTTTCAATCCGATAGACGATGATCGCGACGAAATAGTTTGCCCGGCGAGGTCAGGTCAGCCGCGCGCGCACGAGCTCGTTGACGCGCTTGCCGTCGATGGTCCGGCCGGACAGCGCGCTCATCACGGCCTTCATCACACGGCCCATGTCCTTCGGCCCGGCCGCGCCGGTGGCCGCGATGGCCGTGTCGATGGCCGCGGCCAGATCCTCGTCGCCGACGGCGGGCGGCAGGTAGGCGTCGAGCACCGCGATCTCGGCGCGCTCCTTCGCAGAGAGATCGTGGCGGCCGGCCGCGTCGAACTGCTCGATCGAGTCCTTCCGCTGCTTCACCAGCGCGTTGACGACCTGCAGCTCCTCGGTGCCGTCGAGCGCCCGGCCGCGCTCGATGCTCTTGTTGGTCAGCGCGGTCTTGAGCATCCGGAGGGCGGCCAGCGTGGTCGCGTCCCGGGCCTTCATCGCGCGGGCGATGTCCGCGCTGATCGTGTCGGTGAGGGTCATGAGTCCTCCGATGGGGCCGGCCCCGTCGTCAGCGGTCGCTGGCGCCGTCGCCGAGCGTGAAGTGCCAGTCGTCGGTGTGCTCCAGGACGGTACGCCCGCCCGGCACGTCGCCGAGGCGCACGGCGAGCGCGCGGGCCGACCGGACGCCGAAATACCCGGAGCGGCGGAGCACGCGGCGGAACCCGGCGTGGATGGCGTGGCAGCGGATCTTGTCGGAATCCGCGGCGCGGGCCTCCCGATCCATCCACCTGAGCAGCGTCTTCAGCGCGCGATCGTCGCCCGGCTCGACGAGGAAGTCCACGATGTCGGTGACGCGTCCCCGCGGCTCGTGCAGATGCCGGTAGACCACGTACCCGGCCGTGCCGTCGGATCGGCGCAGCGCCGCGATCGAGTAGCGGGCGTGCGGCGCCTGCGCGTACCGCCAGTTCACGTAG
>JBFWXO010000013.1:0-122813 GCA_050187355.1 Vicinamibacterales bacterium | reverse complement strand
CCTGCAGCACGTAAGTGCCGGGCGGCAGGTTGTTCAGCCGGTAGAGCCCGGCTTCGTCGGTGACGTAGGTGACGGGCGCCAGCAGTTCGGGGCTGGTGGCGGTCACCGTCACGCCGGGCAGCACCGCACCCGACTCGTCCTTGACGTAGCCGCGGAGCGAGCCATCACCTGTCTGGCCATACGCCAGTACCGGGATGGTCGCGATCCAAATACTGACGACACATCGGGCGAACAACTGGCGGATCATCTGGGCCTCCTGGCGTGCCGGAAAGGACCGGTTCAGCGCAGAACCGGGGAATTCCGCGGAGGCTAGCCGACGGTCGCGGCTGAGGTAAATACAGGATTACCGGTATTGCAAGGTCATGAAGAACTGTAGCTGCACGAAGAATGTCGAGCCACTCAGCCGTGGTCGGCCGTCCGGCTGAGCGCGAACGCCGTGGCCACGATGCACGCGCCGGGAAAGAGCGCGAGCCAGGGCTCGGTGGCCATCGCCGACTGCGCCTGGTAGAGCATGCTGCCCCATGTGGCGTCGGGCGGCTGGACGCCGACGCCGAAGAAGCTCAGCGCCGACTCGACCAGAATCGCCCGGCTGACCGCGAGCAGCGCCGAGATCCGGATGGCGCCCGCCGCGTTCACGATCAGGTGCCGGCGCACGAGGTGCAGGTGGCTGGCCCCGGCCGCACGGGCCGCGGTCACGTAGTCGTGGCCGAGCAGGCCCTTCACGGAGGTCCGGGTGATGCGGGCCGTCTCCATCCAGCCGACGGCGCCGACGAGCAGGACCAGGCTCGGCACCGAGGGTTCGAGCGTGGCCGCCGCCACCATCAGCAGGAGCAGCCGCGGCATCGACAGGACGGCGTCGGTCGCCCGCATCAGCACCGAGTCCGTCCACCCGCCGGCGTAGCCGGCCGTGGCGCCCACCACCACGCCGACGAACACGGCCACCGCCGCCGACAGCAGGCCGATGGCGATCGAGATCCGGCCGCCGTAGAGCACGCGGCTCAACACGTCCCGGCCGAGATCGTCGGTGCCGAACCAGTGCGCGAGCGACGGCGCCGCCCGGCGGTGGGCCAGATCCAGCGCGTCCGGCGCGTAGGGGGCGAGGAGGGGCGCCGCGAGCGCGACCGCGGCCAGCGCCGCCACCCACCACCAGGCCCGATTCATGCGGTCACCCGGGGATCCAGCCAGGCGTGCAGGAGGTCGGCGACGAGGTTCAGCAGCACGACGCCCACGGAGCTCGCCATCAGCAGCGCCATGAGCACCGTGTAGTCGCGCCGGCCCAGCGCCTCGGTGAACAGGCTGCCGACCCCGGGCCAGGCGAAGACGCTCTCGGTCACCACCGCGCCGGGCACGAGCAGGGCGACGTCCAGGAGGACGACCGTGGCCAGCGGCGCCAGCGCGTTGGGCAGCGCGTGACGGGTCAGGCGGGCGGGCGCATCGAGTCCACGGGCGCGCGCCGCCGCCACGAACGGCGCCGACAGCACCTCGATCATCGAGGTGCGGAGGTAGCGCATCCAGGCGGCCGCGTGCACGAGCGCCAGGACGGCGGCGGGCAGCACGAGGTACGGCAGGCGCGCGAGTCCGGCGCCCTCCGGGCCGCGGCCCGAGGATGGCAGCCAGCCGAGGTCCACCGCGAACGCGAGCTGCAGCATCAGCCCGAGCCAGAACGCCGGCATCGAGAGCCCGACGGCGGCCAGGCCCGAGAGGGCCCGGTCCAGTGCGCGGCCCCGGCGCGCCGCCGCGGCGATGCCCGCGGGCAGCGCCGTCGCCAGGGCGAGGGCAAAGGACGCCGAGAGCAGCTCGAGCGAGGCCGGCACCCGTTCCAGCACCCGCGCCAGCACCGGCCGCCCGTCGCTGAAGCTGTAGCCCCAGTCCCCGGTCACGAAGGCGCCGAGCCAGCTGACGTACTGGACCCACAGCGGACGGTCGAGTCCGAGCGCCTGCCGCAGCCGCGCGATGTCCTCGGGTCGGACGCCGGGGTTCGACAGGTAGACCTCCACGGGCCCGCCCGGCACGAGCTGCAGCAGCCCGAAGGTGATGGCCGACACCAGGAACAGCAGCGGCACGGCCTCGGCGAGGCGCCGGAGCGCCAGCCGGATCACTCGAGGGTCCACTGATGCACGTTCCAGAACGGTCCGGTGTTCGTGGGGTTCCCCGTGAAGCCCTTCAGCCGTGCCGGCACGGCGTCGAGCTTCGTCACGCCGTAGAGGGGAATCTCCACGGCGAGGTCCGCCACCCGCGCCTGGGCCTCGCGCAGCAGCCGCGCCCGCTCGGCCTGGTCCACCGTGCGATCGGACGCGTAGACGAGCGCGGTCAGCCGGTCGTCGTTCACGTAGTTGATGTTGCGCCCGGCCGGCGGCGTCCGGTCCTTGGCGAAGAAGAGCGTCAGCTCGGGGTCGGCCGGCAGCTGCCACCAATGGAGCATCGCGTCGAACCGGCCGTCGAACCACAGCTTGCTGATGCTGGTGCCGTCGTGCAGCTGGACGGCCGTCTCGACGCCGACGTCCTTGAACTGGCGCTGCAGCACCTGCGCGACGTTCTCGCGCACGGCGAAGCCGGCCTGCGTGATGAGGGTGAACGCGAAGCGGCGTCCGTCCTTCTCGCGCACGCCGTCCCCGTCGGCGTCCCGCCAGCCGGCCTCGTCGAGCAGCGCCCGCGCACGGGCGGGGTCGAAGGGATACCGCGTGATGTCGGGGTTGTAGGCCCACGACACCGGCTGCACGGGGCCGTGCGTCACCGGCGCCAGGCCCTCGAGGATCGTGCTGGCGATGAGGTCGCGGTCCACGGCGTGGTTCAGGGCGCGGCGCACGCGGACGTCCGCGAAGGCCGGGAACGCCCGCTCGTTGAGCGTGACGTGCTCGTAGCCGTTGCCGTCGATGCGGTGCACGGCGACGCCCGGGATCGCCGCCACCTCGCGGTGCTTGTCCCACGGGAACATCACCACCATGTCCACTTCGCCGCTCTTCAGCTGGTTGATGCGGGTGTTGGTGTTCGCGATGAACTTGAACACGAGCGTCGTGATCGACGCCGTCGAGCCCTGCCAGTAGCCGGGCACGGCCTCGAGCCGGATGAACTCGCCGCTCTTCCACTCGGCCACCCTGTAGGGGCCCGTCCCCAGGGGCGCGCGGTTGTAGTCGTTCGCGGTGTCGATGTCCCGGCCCTCGAGCACGTGCTTCGGCAGGGTGCCGCGGACGAACTGCAACTGGTACGGCGCGTAGACCTCCTTGTAGTGCAGGACCGCCGTCAGCGGGTCGGGCGTGTCGACGCTGGTGATGCGGTCGAAGCCGTCGGTGCTCTCGGGGTTGTAGGCGGGGCTGTTGATGGCCTCCACCGTGAACTTGACGTCGGCCGACGTGTGCGGCGTGCCGTCGTGCCACGTCACGCCCGGACGGAGCCGCCAGGTGACGTCCATGCCGCCGTCGGGCCGGAGCACGACGCCGCCGTTCGCCAGGGTCGGAATCGACGCGGCCAGGAGCGGCACGACCTCCATCTTCTCGTTCGTCGTCACCAGGCCTTCGACCACGCAGGTCTCGATGTCCTCGAGGATGTGCGTGCTGAAGCGGTTCAGCGTGTCGGGCTCGCGGTCGTACCCGACGACGAGCCGGTCGGCGGGCCTCGCGCCGGGGGACGGCGCGCCGCCGCCGGGCGCCGGCGAGCCGCCGCAGCCCGCGCCCAGCGCCGCCGCCATCACCGCCAGGGCGAGCGCGCGGACGGTCATGACGCCGGTCCCTCGGCCAGCCCGGTCTCCCGGGCCAGCATCAGCCGCGCGATGAGCGGGACGGGGATCGCGCCGTACGACAGGAACCCGTCGTGGAAGCGCCGCAGCGAGAACGCCGCCCCCTCCCGCCGGGCGACCTCCGCCCGCAGGCGGTGAATCGCGCGCGTCCCCAGCCAATACATCACCGCCGCCCCGGGAAACATGCTGTTCCGGAGCACCTCGGCCTGGGCGGCCGGACCGGCCATGTAGGCCTGGTCTTCGTAGATCAGGCTGGCCTCGACCATCGTCAGGCGGCCCGTGTGGAGCGACAGGTCGGCGACCGCGCGGGCGGCGAGCCGCACGCGCGTGTGCTGCTGCGCGATCGCCTCGAGCGGCGTGAGGAAGCCGATCTCGTCCATCAGGTCGCACGCGTAGCACGCCCAGCCTTCGGCCAGGCTGCCGCCGACGAACATCGAGATGCGGGTCGCGGCGTCCGCCGCCGCGACCCGGCCGATGCGCGACGCGCCGCGGTATGCATGGTGATTCTGCACGTGGTGACCGATGGCGCCGTGGTGCACGACGTGGTTCAGCGTGATCGCGCTGTCGTTCCACTGGCGCAGGCGCGCCTCGGTCTCCGCGTCGGACAGCCCGTCGAGGGGGGCCACGGCGTAGTCGAACGTGCCCACGGGGTCGAACGGCGCGGGTGACCGATAGTGCAGGTAATACAGGTGCGGAGCGGCGGCGCGGACGTGGTCGGGGAACGGGACGTAACGAAGCGGCGCATCGGGCCAGGTGACGAGATCGGCGCGCTCGGCCGCCTCCCGGCACTGCCGCCACCGTTCGTGGAACCGCCCCAGCCAGGCCGCGGCCGTCGGATGCTGCCGGGCGAGCGCCTCTTGAACGGCGGGCCATCCGCCGTGCGGGGCCGCCATCTCCTCCAGCCGCGCCCGGGCCTCGGTCAGCGCGTCGCTCGCCTCGAGGAGCAGGTCGGCCGCCGGCGTGTCCACCCAGTGCCCGCGCCTCAACAGCAGTTCGAGAAAGTCCGTGCCCACGTACTCGTGGGCATAGACGGCCCGCAGCGTGGTCCGGGGCGTGGTCGGCTGCTCGAGCCAGGCTTCGAGGCCGGCAACGGCGCGTGCGGCCGCCGCCGACGCCCTCGTCCACGCCGCGAGTTCCGCATCCGTGCAGAGCGCGGGATCCCCGGCCCGGCACGTCTCGAGCCACGCGGGCAGGGCGACCGCGAAGAGGTCCCCGGCGACCGTGCACTCGCGCTTCGCGCGCCCACGCCAGTCGCGGGGCGCGGGGCCGAGCACGTCGGGCAGCGCGGCGAGAAAGCGTGGAACCGCCTGCAGCCGCGCCAGCGCCGGCGGGAGGCGCTCGGCCAGCGGCGCGAAGTCGCGCGTCAGCAGGCTGAGGACGCCGAAGATCGCCTCGCCGGTCCAGAGCGACGGGTTGCTGTGGACGAAGTGCCCGGAGTCGTCCTCGGCGATGGCGATGTCCAGCACGGCATCGGCCAGCGCCAGATCGACGTCGCCCGGGAACGCCCGGACGCGCTCGTCGGCCGGGCACCCGGCCTCGCGCAACGCGGCTCGCACGGCCGTCATCTCGTCGCGCGCCCGCGCCAGCCCCTCGGGCGACCAGTCCGGCAGGCGGTCGTCGTGGGCGTGGACGCCGGTGAACGTCGCCGTCACCGGCCGCTGCCGGTAGAACGTGTCGAAGAAGCCGTCGAGCGCCGCCTCCGCGGCGGACCGGCCCGTCAGGCCAGGGGCAGGCTCACCCATCGCCGCTCCCGGAACGATCGCTCCACCGCATTGATCGTCTCCTGCACCCACGCGCCGTCGTCGAAGCTGCCCTCGTTCGCGTCGTCGTCGGCCAGGATCTCGCCCACGAAGCTGCTGATCAGGTTGGCATAGAAGAGGGTGCGCCAGAGCTCGTCCGGCCGGCCGCCCGACGGGTAGAACTCCGGCGGCACCTCGACGCGCCGGAACTCGACGTGATCCTTGTCGGCGACCCACAGCCGCTCGCAGATGCCCTGCTCCTCGACGAGCCGGCAGATCACGGCGCCTTCGCTGCCGTAGAGCCGCGCCTCGATGCCCGGGTAGTTGCCGACCGTCACGTAGCTGGTTTGGATCGAGCACAGCGCGCCGTTGACGAACTCGCCGAGGTAGATGTCGCCGTCGTCGATGTTCATGCGCTGCATCCGCCCGGTGGCCCTGACCATGCGGTCCGGAATGAAGTTCCGCATGGTGCCGACCACCTGGGCGAGATCGGCGCCGACCAGCAGGTGCGAGATGTCGATCACGGGCGCGCCGTAGCCCTCGAGCGACGAGACGTGCAGCACGTTGGGATCGGCGTCGGGATCCACCTGTCGCAGCGGGTTCATCGGGTCGAGCCACTGCGAGTTCTGCTCGTAGCCGTTGAAGATGAAGGGCGTGCCCGTGAAGCCGTCCGCCACGAGCTTCCGGAAATAGCGCATCGCGGGCGCGTAGCGGAACGTGAAGCCGAGCTTGGTCTTCAGCCCCTTGGCGCGCGCGAGATCGGCGGCGCGCCGCGTCTCGCGGTAGTCGAAGGCCACGGGCTTCTCGCACAGCACGTGCTTGCCCGCCTCGAGCGCGGCCCACGACAGCGCGAAGTGCGTGGCGCTGGGCGTGCAGACGTCCACCAGGTCGATGTCGGTCCGCTCGATGAGGGCCTCGTGCGAGTCGTAGACGTGGGGAATGCCGAACTGCCGGGCCGCCGCCTCCGCCAGATCCCGCCTGGGATCGGCGATCGCGACGAGTTCCGCGCGCGGATCGCGCCGGAAGCCCGGGAGGTGGGCCCCGAGGGCCCAGGCGCCAGCGCCGAGGACGCCGACGCGGACGGAACGGGTGGCAGGCATGTGGCCGCGATGATATCGCGCCCGGCCGCCGGGGCCGGACCGCCGTCCTATAATCGACCCGCGCCCCCGGAAGGACCGGCTCGATGCGACGCGTGATCGCGGCTCTCGGCGTGGTGGTGTGCCTCACCGGCCGGGCATCTCCGGCACACGGCGATCTCGCGCCCCTCCGCGCCTGGCAGCGCGTCGAGAGCCCGCATTTCCACCTCCTGGGCGACGCGGGGGCCGGTGCGCTCAGACGGGCGGCCGAGCGCATGGAGCAGCTGCACCTCCTGCTCGAGAGCCTCGGCCCGGCGGACCGCCGCGCCCCGGACACGACCGTCCTGGTGTTCCGCGACCGCGCGTCGTACCGGCCGTTCCTGCCGATCTACGGCGGCGCCGTCCACGAGGTCGGCGGCTACTTCCAGCCAGGGCCCATGAACTACATCACGATGCTGGGGGGCCTCGACGGCGCCGATCACAGCGTCGCCCTGCACGAGTACGTCCACTTGGTGATCAACAGGACCCTCGGCGAGGTGCCGGCCTGGCTCGGCGAGGGACTGGCGGAGTTCTACAGCACGGTCGACCTCGCCGACGGCGGACGCGCGGTGCGGGTGGGCGACGTCCCCCCGCATCACGTGAACACCCTGCGGCGGGGGCAGATGCCGGTCAGCCAGCTCGTCGCGGTCACGCGGGAGTCCCCGGACTACAACGAGCGGGAGCGTTCGACCGTGTTCTACGCCGAGTCGTGGGCACTGGTCCACTACCTGCAGCTGGGGAACGACCGGGCGTACACGGCGGCGTTCCCGCGCTTCGTCGAGGCGCTGGCCGCGGGCACGCCGTTCACCCGGGCCTGCCAGGACATCCTGGGCGTGGCGCCGGACACGCTCGACGCCCAGATCCGGCGGTACGTGGCCCGCCCGGGCTTCCCGACGGCCACGCTGGCGCTGCCGGCGCCGCTCGCGGAGATGGAGCGGCTGGACGCCAGCCCCGTCCCCGAGGCGTCCGTGCATGCCCTCCTAGGGGATCTCCTCCGGCTGCTCGACGGGCGCCCCGAGGCCCGGGCCCACCTGGCCCGCGCCCTCGAACTCGACGACCGCGAGCCGCTCGCCCTGGGCGCCCTCGCGCTCGTGGAGGCCGACGCCGGCCGGCTCGACGAGGCGCGGCGCCTGGCGACGACGCCCGCCGGCCCTCCCACGTTCCTGTCCGAGTACTACCGGGCGATGGCCCTGGACGGCGTCACGGCGGACGCCGCGGCCGTCGCGCCCCTCATCGAAGCGGCGCTTCGCGAGTCCCTCCGGCTCAATCCGACCTTCGCGGAGGCCCACGTCGAGCTGTCGCGCCAGATCGACGGGCGGGAGGCCGTGCGCGACGAGGCGCTGCAGCTCGTGCGCCGCGCCATCGCCCTGGCGCCCGTGCGCGACGACTACCGGCTGCAGCTCGCGCGCCTCCACCTGCTGGCGAGGGACACGTCGAAGGCGCGGGTGGTGCTCGAGCCGCTCGCCGAACACGGCAGCAGCGACCGGATCCGGGCCGGCGCCCGCGACTATCTGACGACGGCCCTCGAAATCGACCTGGCCAGGATCGAGGCCCCGGCCGGCGCGCCGGAAGCGCCTGCGCCCGCCCCGGAACCCGGGGGGCCCGCCGCCGGCACGGGGGCGCCCCCGGAATCGCCGGCGACGCCCCCGGACACGCGCGGCGATCCCGCGTCTCCGGCCTACGTGCTCCAGTTGCGGCCGGTACGACCAGGGGAACGACAGGTGTTCGGGACGTGGTCGTTCATCGAGTGCATCCGCGGCAACGCCGTGACCCTCGTCGCGCGGGTGGGCGGCCGCGATCTGCGCCTGCGCGCAACGCGGATGGCCAGCGTGGACTTCGTGTCCTATCGGCAGGGCGGCGCGCCGGCGGTCGGATGCGGCCCCCAGCGCCCGCTCCCGGTGCTCGTCACCTATCGTCCGGGCGCCTCGGGCTCCACGGCCGGCGAAGCCGTCGCGATCGAGTTCATGCCGCCGGACTACCAGCCGCGATAGACGCCAGCACGTAGACGCCGCGCGCCGGCGAGGTCGCCACGCCCTCCTGGACCAGGGCGCGGTTGCCGAGCCCGGCCTCCGGGCGGGGCAGGCCCGAGACGCGCGCCAGTTCGCCGGGCACGGTCATGCCGGCCGTGGTGAGGAACGCCCGCGCGATCTCACGCCGCGCGACGTCGGGGCGGACCCGCGCCGTCAGCTCGTCGGGGAAGCGGCCGACGGCCAGGGTCCAGATGTAGGTGAACCAGGGCGCGTACAACACCTCGCTCGGCACCACCAGCATCGCGGCCTGGAGCTCGTCCATCGCGCGCAGGAACGTCGCGCGATCCGTCACGCCCGAGTCCTCGCGCAGGTCCTTGGTGGCCATCTCCCATTCGGCGCGGAGCACCTTCAGGATGGCGCGGGCCGGACGGCTCAGCCGTCGGGCCTCGTCGGCCTTGCGGACGCCCCACAGGGCATGGAAGTGCGGGACCAGGCGCGGGGCGACGAACATCGCCTTCCCGCGCGCGAGCTTCGCGTAGTAGACCTTGCCGCGCCGGATCACCTCGTCCTTCAGCAGCCAGGCCTCCGAGGCCTCGGGATCCTTCTGGACGTTGCGCGGCATCACGGCGTCGCGGCGGCCGCAGACCGCGACATAGAGCGACGGGCCGGGCTTGCGGGCGTCGGTCAGGCACGCGGCGAACCCCACGTCCTCGACGAACTGCTCGGCCCCGGCCGCCGACGTGATCTCGCGGCCCCCTTCCCGCCGCCAGTGCCGGTCCCGGAACTCCTCGATGTCGTCGGGCAGCACGTGGCGCGGGGGCATGCGGAGATCTCGGGGCGGACCGGCCACGGCCCGCGCGACCCGACGCGCGGACGGCCTCGACTGGTGGCCGAGATTCTACCGCCACGGCCGGACGGGCCGCGCGGCGCCCCGGCATATACTCTGATTTTCCAGCCGTGAGCGTCCGTTCCGACGATCCGACCCAGCTCGCCCCCGGGGCGGACGACCCGTCGCACGACGAGCGGGTGGGCGCCTATCGCCTGGTGCGCGAACTCGGGCAGGGCGGCATGGGCACGGTCTTCCTGGCCGTCCGGGACGACGACGCGTTCCAGAAGCGGGTCGCGCTCAAGATCCTGAAGCGCGGCATGGACACCGAGGCCATCGTGCGGCGCTTCCGCACGGAGCGCCAGATCCTGGCCGGCCTGGATCACCCGAACATCGCGCGGCTGTTCGATGGCGGCACCACCGCCGACGGCCGGCCCTACCTCGTGATGGAGTACGTCGAGGGCGCGCCGCTGGTCGAGTACGCCGACGCGCGGTCGCTGGACGTCGCCGCCCGGATCGCGCTCTTCGTGCAGGTGTGCGCGGCGGTGCAGCATGCGCACCAGAACCTGGTGATCCACCGCGACCTCAAGCCCGCCAACGTGCTGGTCACTTCCGACGGCGTGCCGAAGCTGCTCGACTTCGGCATCGCGAAGCTCCTCAATCCCGAGATGGCCGGCCACACGCTGGCGCCCACCGCACCCGGGCTGCAGATGATGACGCCCGAGTACGCCAGCCCCGAGCAGGTGCGCGGCGACACCGTCACCACGGCGAGCGACGTGTACTCGCTGGGCGTGCTGCTCTACGAGTTCCTGACCGGGCGCCAGCCCTACCGGCTCACCAGCCGCGCGTTCTCCGACATCGTCCGCGCGGTGTGCGAGGAGGAGCCCGAGCGGCCCAGCCTCGCGGTGACGCGGCCGGCGGCCCCGAAAACCGACACCGGCCCGGCGCGGACGGGGCCGCGTTCCACGCGCCCGGCGGACTCGCAGCGCTGGCAGCGTCGGCTGGCCGGCGATCTCGACAACATCGTCCTCAAGGCGCTCAGCAAGGAGCCCGCGCGGCGCTACGCGTCGGTGGACCAGTTCGCCGAAGACCTGCGCCGGCACCTGGCCGGCCTGCCGGTGCTGGCGCGGCAGGACACGTTCGGCTACCGCGCGTCGAAGTTCGTCCGCCGGCATCGCGGCGCGGTCACGGCCGGCGCGGCGGTGGGGATTGCGCTCGTGGCCGGCATGGCCGGCGTCGTCTGGCAGGCGCGCGTCGCCGGCCGCGAGCGGGCGCGGGCCGAGCAGCGGTTCGAGGACGTGCGGGCGCTGGCGAGCGCGTTCCTGTTCGACGTCCACGACGCGGTCAAGGACCTGGCCGGGTCGACCCCCGCGCGCCAGCTGATGGTGCAGAAGGGCATCGAGTATCTCGACAAGATCGCCCGCGATGCCGGCGATCGGGCCGACCTGCGGCGCGAACTGGCGGCCGGCTACCTGCGCGTCGGCGACGTGCAGGGGCGGCCCCTGAACCCCAACCTGGGCGACACGGCCGGCGCGCTGACGAGCTACCAGAAGGCGGTCGCCCTCTACGACTCGCTCGGGGTCACCGCCGCGAGCCCGCCCGCGCTCCGGCGTGAGACCGCCACGGCGCTCTTCCGGCTGAGCGAGCTCCTGGCCGCCACGGGCGACACGGCCGGCGCCATGCAGGCCGTGCGGCGCGGGGTGGACCTGCAGCGCGACATCGCCACCGACGCGGCGGCGCCGCCCGACGCGCGCCGCGACCTCGTCGCCGGCTACAGCCGGCTCGGCGACCTCCTGGTGGCCACCGGGGCGACCACCGAGGCCCTCGAGGCCCACCGCCGGGCACTGGGCCTCATGGAGCAGCTGGCCGCCACCGCGCCCGACGATCCGGCGAACCTCAGGCAGCTCGGCGTGGCCTACAACAAGGTCGGCAACGTGCTCGGCAATCCGAACTACCCGAACGTCGGCGACCACGCGGCCGCCCTGGACGAGATGCGGAAGTCCGTGGAGGTCTTCACGCGCGCGTCCACCCGCTTCCCCGACAACGCGATGTTCAAGCGCAACCTCGCGGTGGCGCGCAGCAACACCGCGGACATCCTCATCGCACTCGGCCGCCGGGCCGAGGCCCTGACCGAGGAAGGCCTGGCGCGCCAGACCTACGAGGCGCAGGCGCGCGAGGACCCGACCAATGCCGCCGCGCAGAACGACCTCGCGATCACCTACTACAAGCAGGCCGAGATGCTCGACGGCGACGGCCGCTACGCCGAGGCGCTGGCCGCGATCGAGCGGGCCGCCGCGATCCAGGATCGCCTGGCGGCCGCGTCGCCCGAGAGCGTGCGGGCCCGCGGCGAGGTGGCCACGAACTACGGCATGCGAGGCCGGCTGCTGGCCCGCCTCGGCCGCCGCGGGCCGGCGCTGGAGAACCTCGATCGCTCCGTCGAGATCTGCCGCGAGCTGGCCACGCGGAACCCGGCCAACCTCGAGCGCCGGGTCTACGTCGCCTACGCCCTGGCCGAGCGGGCCGACGGTTTCGGCGTGCTCGCGGCGACGCCGGGGGGCGGCGCCGCCGATCGGAGCGCGGCCGAGCGCGACTACGCGGAGGCCGAGTCGATCCTCGCCGGCCTGCAGGCGCAGGGCGCCCTGGAAGGCACCGACGTCGAGATGCTGGACCAGGTCCGCGGCAAGCTCGCCGAGGTGCGCCGCGCCGGACGGCGCCCGCAGGTCAGAAGCGCGACGCCCTGATCCAGGTGTCCGAGCGGGCCCAGGCCTTCTCCAGCTCCTGGTCGACGTCCGCCGTCGGCTTGCCCTGGGCCTTGAGCGCCTGCTGCAGGCCCAGCAGCGACCAGCCGTTGTGGGGATGCTCCTTGAGTTCGGTCCGGTACGTCGTCTCGGCCTCGGCGTACTGGCCGGCCTCGATCTGCATCGCGCCCAGCCAGTGCCGGGCATCGAAGGGCAGCGGCTCGGGCTCGTCGTACTCGAGCGAGTCGTCGAGCGTCACGGCGTCCTGGAACTTCGCGAGCGCCGTCGTCCGGTCGCCCACGTAGCGGGCGATCTCGCCCTCCAGGATGTTGCCCACGATGCCCAGCAGGACCTTGGCCTCGTGGTTGCGGAAGTTCTGCTTCGACGTGGCCGCCGCCTTCTGCACGCGCGAGAGGTAGAGGCGGGCGTAATCCATCTCACCGGCGCGGAGCTTCGCGTAGCCCTGGGCGAAGTCCCACATCCCGGCCGGCACGTCGCGCTCGGGGCGCGCCGTGACGGCGGGAATCTCGTCGAAGCGGCCGAACCGCACGAGCGTCAGCACGTGGTACATCGAGTCGCCGGTGCTCTTCGCGTAGTCCTTGCCCGCCTGGATGGCGACGGCGCCCTGGCTGTCGTTCGACGCCGCGAAGAGCAGCATGTGCAGGTTGTGATCGGGATAGATGGCGAAGCCCTCGTTGATGGCGGCCTTCATGTCGGAGTGCCACGCCTGCAGGTTCGCCCGCACGCCGTCGTTCCAGCGCCCGATCTCGTTCCAGGTGTGGGAGGGCATGTGGTTCATGTGGCTGGCGCCCGGCACCGCGTTGCCCAGGAACTCGGCGCACTCGGCGGCCCGGCCGGGATCCACGGTGGACTCGGTGGCGTGCACGTAGAGATGGCAGGCGCCCGGGTGCTTCAGGTCCAGCGCCAGCGCCTGGAGCAGCACCTTGTGCAGGCGCTGGATGTTGGGCGCGTTGATGTCGCGCGTGCCGCGCCTGGGCTCGAGCAGGAACAGGGCGTCGCCGTACAGGGTGATCGCGTCCACGTCGGTCGGGAACGCCTCCGCCACCTTCTGCATCGCGGCCGCGTAGGCGCGCTCCTGGTCCATCCGCGCCTTCGGATCGAACCGCTCGACGTAGCGCGACTGGATGGCGTCGATGAAGGCCCGTTCCCACGGCAGCTTCGCGTTCGCCTTGAGGGCGAGGGCCTGCTTCGCGGCGGCGTAGGCGAAGGGCGCGTGCTCGGCCAGCATCGGGCCGTTCAGGTACGAACCCCACGCCCAGGCCTCGCCCCAGTAGCAGATGGCGCAGCCTGCGTCGCGCTGCCACGCGGCCCGGAACGACCGGACGGCGTCGAGCTTCGCGAACGAGTACATCATCTGCATGCCCTGCGTGAACAGGGCCTGGGCCTCCGGGTTCGTGGTGGTGATGGTCTTGGTGAAGGGGCCGAGCCCGGCGGTGTAGATCGGAATGGGGTCGGCGACGTACTTCGGCAGGGCCGGCGTGCCGCCGGCGGCGGGGCCGCCCGGATCGTCCATGTGCATGTCGTGCTGCGCCAGCGCGGGCGTGATGCCCAGTCCCCAGGCCAGACCGACCGACAGCAGTTCCAGCGCGACCCTACGCCAACACCCCATGACGTCCTCCCCTGGCCGCGGAGCGCCGCGGACCGCTCGCATCATAGCGGAAGGCCGGCCGCCACAGGCGATCCCGCGACCGCGTAAGATGCGGCGGGCAACGGCATGACCAGACGCGAATGGCTGACGTGGGCCGGGAGCTCGGCGGTGCTTCCGGGGGCGATCCGGGCGGCGCAGTCCCCGCGGCCGGGGCGGCCTCCGGAGGACGATCCGACCGGCCTGACGGTCGCCGCGCTGGCGCGCGCCTACGCCGATCGACGCCTCACGCCCATCGACGTGACGGCGGCCTACCTGGCGGCCATCGAGCGCGAGGACGGCGCCCTCGGCGCCTACGTCACCGTGGCGCGGGAGCGCGCCGTGGACGAGACGCGGCGGCTGCTGCTGCGGGCCGCGGCGGGCACCGTGCCGCCCCTCTTCGGCGTACCCGTGGCCCACAAGGATCTGTTCGCGACCCGCGGCGTCAGGACCACCGGCGGCTCGCGGCTGCACGAGCGGTGGGTGCCCGGCGAGGACGCCGATCTCGTCGCCGCCATGGCTGGTGCGGGCGCCGTGCTCCTGGGCAAGACGAACACGCACGAACTGGGCGGCGGGGTCACGACGATCAATCCGTTCTTCGGGACCACGCACAATCCGCACGACCTCGCCCGCATTCCGGGCGGATCGAGCGGAGGGTCGGCGGCCGCGGTAGCCGCGCACCTCGCCCTCGTGGCCACCGGCAGCGACACGGGCGGCAGCGTGCGCATCCCGGCCGCGCTCTGCGGGTGCCTCGGGCTCAAGCCGACCTTCGGGCTCCTGCCGACGGGGGGCCTGCTCGGCGCCTGTCCCACCTTCGATCACGCGGGGCTCCTGACGCGCACGGCCGAGGACGCCGCCCTCGTGCTGGCGGCCGTGTCGCCGGCCAGGGCCGGCGCCGCGCGCGGGGACGCGTTCCTCGCCCGCTACCACGCGGGCGTCGAGGCCGGCCTGCGCGGACGCCGCTTCGGCGTCGCGCGGGCGTACTTCTGCGACGACCTCGAGCCGGGGGTCGGCGCGGCCTTCGCGCAGGCGCTCCAGGCGCTGTCGGCGGCGGGGGCGCGCCTGGGCGACGTGGATCTCGGCGTCACGCCCGCGACCTACGGCCGCCTGTTCGATCCCATCGCCGTGAGCGAGATCCGGGCCACCTATGCGCCGGACTGGGCGGCGCGGCCCGACGCGTTCTCGCGCGACTTCGCCGCGGTGTTCCAGGGCTCGCCCGTCACGGAGCCGGCGCTGGCGGCCGCGCGGGACGCGCGCGAGGCGTTCGAGCGCCGGGTGGCCGCCGCGCTCGACGAGGTCGATCTGCTCGTCATGCCCACGGTGCCGGTCACGGCGCCGCCGATCGCGGGCCCGATCGACGGCATGCGGATCCTGCGCAACACCTGGGCCTTCAACGCGGCGCGCGTGCCGGCCGTGTCGGTGCCCTGCGGGCGCGGGGCCGGGAATCTTCCGGTCGGACTGCAGCTGGCCGGGCGGGCCTTCGCCGAGCCGGAGCTCCTGGCGGCGGCCGCCGCCGTGGAGCGCCGCCTGCCGCTCGCGCGCGGCTGAGCGTCCCGCCCGCCGTCCAGTCGCCACAGCATACAATCGACGTCGATGCGGCCCTCTCTCCGCGGACGTCGGCTGGCGTGACGCAGGCGCCGCTCTACGCCGGCCTCGGCCTCACGATGCTCGCGACGCTGCTCGTCGAGATCGTCGACAGCCGCCTCCTGTCGGTCGTCACCTGGTATCACCTGTCGTTCGTCGCCATCTCGGTCGCCATGCTCGGCGCGGCGGCCGGCGCGGTGGCGGTCTTCGTGTCGCCCTCCCGCTTCCCGGTCCACGACGGCCCGCGCCAGCTCGCGGCCTGGGCCGGACGCTTCGCCCTGGCGATTCCGATCTCGCACCTGCTGTCGCTGTCCATGCCGATTCCCGGCGGCCAGCAGTGGACGGCGATGGACCTGGTCGTCCTGGCCCTCGCCCTCGCGATCGTGACGGCGCCCTTCGCGCTCGGGGGCATCGTCACCACGCTGGCGCTCACGCGCGTCCCGGCCCCCGTGGGCCGCCTGTACGCCTCCGACCTCTTCGGCGCGGCGCTGGGGTGCATCGCGGCGGTCGTCCTCCTGGATGCGACGAACCTGAGCGCGGCGGCCTTCGCGGCCTCGGCCATCGCCGCGCTCGGCGCCCTGGCCTTCCGGCGGGCCGCGGGCCTTCGGGCGGGCCTCCTCGTGCCGGCCACGCTGGCCCTCGCGTGCGCGGCCTTCGCCGGCAACGCGCGGAGCGAGGCCATCCACGTCCTCTATCCGAAGAACCGCCTGGCCTGGACCCAGCCCGTGATGGACAGCCTCTGGAACAGCCACGCGCACATCCTGGCCTTCCAGCCGGCGCGGGGCCCGGCCTTCTACTGGGGCGGCGGCGAAGGCGCGGCGCAGTTCACCAACAACCAGGCGATCGTCCTCGTGGACGGCGAGGCCGGCACCCCGATGACCGAGTGGGACGGGCGGCCGGAGTCGCTCGACTGGGTGGCCTACGACGTGACGGCCCTGCCGTACCACCTGCGCAAGGGCGGCCGCGTGGCGGTGGTCGGCGTCGGCGGCGGCCGGGACGTGCTGGCCGCCATCTGGAGCGGCAGCCCCTCGATCACGGCCGTCGAGATCAACAACAACGTCGTGGCGCTCCTGACCGAGTACCACCGCCGCTTCACCCGGCTCGCCGATCACCCGGGCGTCACGCTGGTCCACGACGAGGGCCGGGCGTTCCTCACCCGCTCGCCGGACCAGTTCGACGTGCTCCAGATGTCGCTCGTGGACACGTGGGCCGCCACGGGCGCCGGGGCGTTCACGCTGAGCGAGAACGGCCTGTACACGCGCGAGGCGTGGCGCATCTTCCTCGATCGCCTCACGCCCACCGGCCTCATCAGCGTGTCGCGGTGGTTCTCGCCGGGCCAGGCCTCGGAGACGAGCCGGCTCATCGCGCTCGCGGTGAGCGCGCTCCTCGATCGCGGCGTGACGCGGCCGCTCGACCACGTCGCGCTCGTGGCGCGGCACAACGTGGCGACGCTGCTCGTCTCGCCCTCGCCGCTGAGCGACGCCGATCTGGACGCGGTCGGGGCGGTCAGCGACGCCCGGGGATTCACGGTGCTCGCCTCGCCGCGGACGCCCGTCGCCGACGCGCGCCTCGACGCCATCCTCCGCAGCGGGTCCGATGCCGAGCTGGCGGCGGCCGTCGCGGACCCCACCTTCGACTACGCGCCGCCCACCGACGCCCAGCCGTTCTTCTTCAACATGCTCAAGCCCGCGGCCTGGCTTCGCGGCGTCACGGCCACCGACGGCGGCGTCATCTCGGGCAACCTGCGGGCTACGGGGACGCTCGTCGCGATCCTCGGCGTCTCGCTCGTGTTCGTCGCGGCCGCCATCGTGCTGCCGCTGGCGATCGGGGGGCGTCCGGCCCTGCCGGGCGGCAGCCTCGCCGCCGGGCTCGCCTACTTCTCCGGCATCGGCGTGGCGTTCATGTGCGCGCAGGTGGCCTTCCTGCAGCGCTTCTCGGTGCTGCTCGGCCACCCGACCTACGCGCTGGCGGTGGTGCTCTTCTCGATGATCCTGTTCGCGGGCGCCGGCAGCTGGATCTCGGAACGCGTCGTCGGGGACGGCACCAGGCGGTTCGCGGCGGCCGTCTGGGCGCTCGCCGCGGGCCTGGCGGCCACCGCCGTGGCCGTCGCCCCGGTCTCGGCCGGGGCCGTCGCCTGGCCGACGGCCGCGCGCATCGCCACGGTCATCGCGTTCCTGGCGCCCCTCTCGACGCTGATGGGGCTGTGCTTTCCCTACGGGGCCCGGCTGGTGCAGCGGCGTGACGAGGCGGCCGTCGCCTGGATGTGGGGCGCCAACGGCGCGGCCGGCGTCGTCGCGTCGATTGCCGCCGTGCTGATCTCCATGACCCTCGGCATCGAGGCGAACCTGTGGGTGGCCGCCGCCGTGTACGCGATGCTCCCGGCGCTGGCTCACGCCCTGGCGGGCCCGCCGGAGCGCGCATGACCGGTGTGGCCGCCTGGGCGCTGGCCGCCGTCGCCGCGCGCCTGGCGGTGTCGTGGGCGTCGGCCGACGCGGGCGTGTTCGCCGACATGACGCAGTACCATGAGCGGGCGGTGCTGCTCGCCCACGGCGCGCCCCTCGCCGACGCCCTGCGCGGGCCCGGGTATCCGACGCTTCTCGCCCTCGCCTATCGGCTCGGAGGCGAGTCGTTCTGGTGGGGGCGCGTGGCCAACGCCCTCGTCGGCGGCGCCCTGGCGTTCGCCACCGGGTGGCTGGCGCGGCGGGCGGGCGCGGGCGCGCGCGCCTGGATGGCGGCCGCCGCGGCTGCCCTCTACCCGTCCCTCGTCCTCTCGTCGGTGTACCTGATGCCCGAGGGCCTGTACACGCTGCTCGTCGTGGCGGCCCTGGTGTGCCTCGATCACCGCTCGCCGGGCTGGATCGCGGCCGCCGGCCTCCTGGCGGGGGCCGCCATGCTCACGCGGTCGGTAGGACTCGCCCTGCTGGGCTCGGCCGTGGGCGTCGCGGCCTGGGCCGTCGTGCAGGAGGGCGCGACGCTTCGCGCGGCCGGCACGCGGGTGGCGGTGTTCGTGCTGGCCGCCGCCGTCGTCCTGACGCCGTGGCTCCTCTTCACCACGCGCGTGGCCGGCGGGCCGATGCTGGACGCCACGAGCGGCATCAACGTGCTGCTCGGCGCGCACGACACGGCCACGGGCCGTCTCGTCCTGGGGGACGAACCCCGGCTCCGCGCGGCCTTCGTGGACGGGTCGGCCTCGCCCGCCGACGGCAACCGCCGGGCGCTGGCGGCGGCTTTGGCGTGGGCGCGCGCGCACCCCGCGCGGTGGGGACGCCTGGCCGTGGCGAAGGTGGCCTACCTGGCCGGCCTGGAGGGCCGGGAGCACGCCTGGGCCTACGGCAACGGCTACTTCGGCCCACGCAGTCCCCTGGTCGTGACGGCCTGGGGCGCCGCGCTCCTCGTCGCCTTCCCGATCCTCGCGCTCGCGGCGCTCGCCGGCCTCGTGGGCGCGCGCGTGCCGGGCCGGCCCGTCCACGCGGCCATGGCGGGGTTCGTGGTGGCGACCTGCGCGCTGCACGCCCTCAGCTTCGGCGAGAGCCGCTTCCACCTGCCGATCGTGCCGCTCCTGGCCGTGGCCGCCAGCCTGTCGGTGCCGGGACGGGTGGCCGCCCGGTGGCGGATCGTCGCCGCCACCGTCGTCGCGGCGGCGCTGGTCGCCGCCTGGACGTCGCAGGCGGGCGAGCTCGTCGGGGCGCTCGCGCGCCTGAGGACGCCGGCGGGGTGGCAGTCGCACCCGCCGTACTGATCCCGGCCGACGCGCCCTCCCGCGCGGACCGGCTCAGTGGGCGGCGTAGCCCCGGCCGCGCAGCGGCTTGCCGGGCCGGGCGCCGGTGTGCTCGCCCTTGTCGATGACCACCACGCCGTTGACGAGCACGTAGGGCACGCCCTTCGCGTACGACTTCGGCTTCTCGAACGAGTTGGTCTCGCCGACCGTCGCCGGGTCGAACACGGCCACGTCGGCGGCATAGCCGGTCTTCAGCAGGCCCCGGTCGGTGAGGCCGAGGATGCTGGCCGGCAGCCCCGTCATCTTGCGCACGGCGTCGGGCAGCGTCAACACCTTCTCGTCGCGCACGTAGTGCCCGAGCACGCGCACGTTGGTCGAGTAGTTCCGGGGATGCGGTACCCCCGGCGCGTCGAGGTTGATGGCCGAGCCGTCGCTCGCCACCGCCACCCACGGGAGCCGCATCACCGTGCGCACGTCCTCCTCGGACATCGTGTGGAAGATGCCGCTGACGTTGCCGCCCTCCTCCGCCATGATGTCGATGCACGTGTCCATCGGGTCGGCGTCGCCGCGCAGCTTCGCGATCTCGGCGATCCGCTTGCCCTCGTACTGCCGGTTCTTCGCCGTGCGGGCCCGCGCCAGGGCGATGCCGCTCCACCCGCCGTGCTCCTCGGACCAGGTCTTGAAGTCCTTGTCGGTCTTGAGGCGCGCCCGGGCCGCGGGATCGTTGAGGCGCTCGGCGAACTTCTGCGGCCCGCCCTCGCGCATCCAGAGGGGGAAGAACGCGCTCCAGCCGTGGAACATCGCCGTGTACGGGTACTGGTTGGCGGTGACGTCGAGCCCGCGCCCGCGCGCCGCCTCGATCTGGTCGATGTAGGTGCCGATGGTGCCCCAGTTCGGCAGCCCCCGGATCTTGAAGTGGAAGACGTGCACGGGGATCTTCGCCTGGGCGGCGACCCGGATCGCGTAGTCGAGCTCCCGCTTCTGCTCGTAGCCCTCGCTGCCGATGTGGGACGTGTAGTTGCCGCCGTAGCGGGCCACGGTCCTCGCCATCTCGAGCACCTCCTCGGGATGCTCGGGCCCGCCGCTCTCGAAGCGGGTCACGAGGCCCCAGGCGCCCTCCTGCATCGAGCGGGCGACGTAGTCCATCATCGCCTTGCGCTGGGCCGGCGTGGAATCGGCGCTGTCGTAGCCCATCACCACGCGCCGCACCTGTTCGGAGGCGACGTGGGCGATGGTGTTGATCGAGATGCCCTGCCGCTCGAGGCGCGCGAAGTACTCGCTGAAGGTGCGCCAGTCGGGCGTCACGCCGTCCACGCCCGCCTCCTCGAGGTGATCGCGCGGGGCCGGCGACGTGCTCTCGCCCGTGACGTCGAGGGTCACGCCCTGGCGGACCTTGCTCTGGGCCGTCCCGTCGGCCACGAGCGGCATCTCCGAGTGGGTGTGGAGGTCGATGAAGCCCGGGGCCACGACCAGCCCGGTGGCGTCGATGGTCCGGCGGGCGGGCTGGCCCGCGAGCTGGCCGAGGGAGACGACGCGGCCGCCCCGGATGCCCACGTCCTCGCGCCGGGCGGCCGCGCCGGTGCCGTCCAGCACCTGGCCGCCGGTGATGAGCACGTCGAACGGAGGCGCCTGTCCGGAGATCGAAACGGCCGAGGCCGCGAGCGCGAGTCCGACGGCGAGGCGGCAGGCGGCGGCAGCAGAGATCGAGCGCATGGCTTCCCTCCCGCGCGACAGGGTATCGCGCCCCGCCGGCCGGCTGTCACGGAATGTCTCAGGCCGGCAGGCGCCGGGCCCCCGCGGGCGATGCGCGCGGGCTTTTCTGCGACACTATGAAACGCGATGCCCACCACGAGGTTGCCCATGACGCGCCCACGCCGTTTCCTCCTCGCCGCCACCAGCGCCGCCGTCGCGCTGGCCGCCGCCGTCACGCTCCTGGCGCAGCCGGCCCGCGTGGCCGCGCCCCGGGTCACTGCGCCCGAGGCGTTCTTCGGCCACCAGATCGGGGCCGACTACGTGCTGCCGAACTACACGAAGTTCAGTGAGTACGTGCGCCTGCTCGACAAGGAATCGGACCGGATGGTGGTGCAGTCGATCGGCAAGACCGCCGAGGGCCGCGACCAGCTCATGGCCATCATCACGGCGCCCGAGAACTTCAGGAAGCTCGATCGCTACAGGGAGATCGCCAGCCGGCTCGCGCGCGCCGAGGGGCTCACCGACGAGACGGCCCGCGCCCTGGCCCGGGAGGGCAAGGCCGTGATCTGGATCGATGGCGGGCTGCACGCCACCGAGGTGCTCGGCGCGCAGCAGCTCACCGAGACCATCTACGAGTTCGCGAGCCGGACCGACGAGGAGACGATGCGCATCCTGCGCGACGTGATCATCCTCGCCGCCCACGCCAACCCCGACGGCATGGAGCTGGTGTCGGACTGGTACATGCGCAAGCCCACGCCCACCGAGCGCAGCACCGCGCAGATTCCCCGCCTGTACCAGAAGTACGTCGGGCACGACAACAACCGCGACTTCTACGCGATGAACCAGCCCGAGAGCACGAACATCAACCGCGTGCTCTACCGCGAGTGGTACCCGCAGATCGTCTACAACCACCACCAGACGGGGCCGACCGGCACGGTGATGTTCTCGCCGCCGTTCCGCGACCCCTTCAACTACGTCTACGACCCGCTCGTCGTGAACACGCTCGACCAGGTGGGCGCCGCCATGCACGCGCGCTTCGACGCCGAGGGCAAGCCCGGCGTGACGACGCGCTCCGGGTCGAACTACTCGACGTGGTGGAACGGCGGCCTCCGGACGATGGTCTACTTCCACAACCAGGTCGGCCTCCTCACCGAGAGCATCGGCAACCCGACGCCCGAGCAGGTCGGCTTCGTGCCGGACCGCATGATCGCCAAGGGCGACTACCCGATGCCGATCCCGCCGCAGACCTGGCACTTCCGGCAGTCGATCGACTACTCGATGACGGCGAACTACGCGGTGCTCGACTTCGCGCAGCGCTACCGCGAGACGCTGCTCTACAACATCTACGTGATGGGGCGGAACGCCATCCGCCGCGGGTCCACCGACTCGTGGACCGACTATCCGAGCCGCGTGGCCGCCGTGAAGGCCGAGATCGCCAAGGACATGAAGCTCGAGGCGGGCGATCCGCGCATGGTGGCCGGGGGCCGCGCCCAGACGGTGCCCTCGAAGTATTTCGAGCTGCTGCGCAAGCCGGAGTGGCGGGACGCGCGGGCCTACGTGCTGCCGGCCGGCCAGGGCGACTTCCTCACGTCCACGAAGTTCGTGAACGCCCTCATCAAGGCTGGCGTCACGGTGCAGCGCGCCACGGCGGCGTTCTCGGCCGGCGGCACCGAGTACCCGGCGGGCTCGTTCGTCGTGCAGGCGGCGCAGGCGTTCCGGCCGCACGTCCTCGACATGTTCGAGCCGCAGGACCACCCCAACGACTTCCAGTACCCGGGCGGGCCGCCCATCCCCCCGTACGACAACGCCGGGTGGACGCTGGCCTTCCAGATGGGCGTGAAGTTCGACCGGCACCTGGAGCCGGTCACCGGGCCCTTCGAGGCGCTGACCGACGTGGTGACGCCGGCGCCGGGCACGGTCACGAGCGCGAACGGCACGACCGGCTACGCCATCGCCCACAGGCAGAACGACGCGTTCACGGTCGTGAACCGGCTGCTCAAGGCCGGCGAGGAGGTGTACTTCGTCGCCGATCGCCGCTGGCAGAGCACCGACGGGACGGGCGCCATCTACGTGGCGGCCAAGCCCTCCACGCTGGCGATCCTGCAGAAGGCCGCGACCGACCTCGGCGTCAGCGCCACCGGCGTCGCCGAACGGCCGGCCGGCGCGCTCTACCGGATCGCGAAGCCGCGCATCGGGCTGTGGGACCAGTACGGCGGGTCGATGCCGTCGGGACACGTGCGCTGGCTCCTCGAGCAGTTCGAGTTCGACTTCGACGTGGTGTATCCGCAGACGCTCGACGCCGGGAACCTCAAGGCCAGGTACGACGTGCTGCTCTTCCCCGACGGCGGCATTCCCGAGGCCGGCGGCGGCGGGGGCTTCGGCGGCCGCCAGCCGCGGCCGGAGGACATCCCGGAGGAGTACCGCAGCCATCTGGGCAGCGTGACGGTCGCGCGCACGCTGCCGCGGCTGAAGGAGTTCGCCGAGGCCGGTGGCGTGATCGTGGCCTTCGGCGGATCGGCCGTGCTGGGCGAGGAACTGGGGCTGCCAGTCGGCAACCACCTGGTGGAGATCACGGCCGGCGGCGCGGAGCGCGCGCTGCCGCGCGACAAGTACTACGTGCCGGGATCGATCCTGCGGGTGGCCGTGGACAACACGTCGCCGCTCGCCTTCGGCTTCGAGCCGCAGGTGGACGTCTTCTTCGAGAACTCGCCGGTGCTGCGCCTGGCGCCGGATGCGTCCCTGCGCGGGATCCGGCCCGTCGCGTGGTTCGCGGGCAGGGAACCGCTGCGTTCGGGCTGGGCGTGGGGCCAGCACTACCTGGAGGGCGGCACGGCGGCGGTCGAGGCCGCGGTGGGCAAGGGCCGCGTGTTCCTGATCGGCCCGGAGATCACCTTCCGCGCGCAGCCGCACGGCACCTTCAAGTTCCTGTTCAACGGGATCTTCGTGGGCCCGGCGCTGGGCGCGGCCGACACCGCGCGTCAGACCATGCAGTAGGGCACCCGGGCGCGCCGCGGCCGTCTGGCGTCGGCGTCCGGCGTCACCGCGGCGGCGACGGGGGCTCGTCGCCGAATTCCTTGGCGAGATCCACCCACTCGCCGTCGGGCGCCAGGAACTGGTAGGCGCGCCAGTGCTGGCGCGCTTCGGCCGACCGGCCCAGCTTCTCGAGCGTGACGGCCAGGTAGAAGTGGCCCTCGGCGTACTGGCCGTTCAGCGAGAGGGCCCGCCGGTAGTAGTCGACGGCCTCGGCGTGCCGGCCCAGGTCGTGGTGGATGTTCCCGAGGTTGAAGTGGGCCTCGAAGAACGTGTCGTCGAGCCGCAAGGCGCGCTCGTACAGGGCCTGGGCTTCGGGCAGCTCGTCGCAGGCGTAGCGGATGTTGGCCAGGTTGATGATGGCCGGCACGAGGTTCGGATCGTCGTGGAGCGCCCGGCGGTACGCCCGTGCCGCCTCGAGCTGGCGCTCGGGCGTGCCGTCGTCGAGCTGTGACCCTTCGAGGAACTGCTGCTCGGCCTTCGTCAGGGTGCGGTTCGGATCCAGCGTGACGTCGGCCGCCGTCGCCGCCTTCATGGCCGGCAGCGTGGGCTCCTTCCGCGCGAGCGCGAGGATGCGCACGGGCTCGACGTCGAGGCGGAAGTCGAACGCCAGCTGGCCTTCGCGCGACGCCTGCAGTTCGCGCAGGGCGCGGCGGAACGGCACGCCCTGCTGCAGCTCGGCGTGAATCTGCCGGAGCAGGCCGAGATCCTGGAAGGAGAACTGCGTGCCGCCGCCGCGCATCGGCGGCGTGATGAAACCCCACTTCTGCAGGTAGCGGATGTGGTCTTCCCTGAGCTTGGGGTACATGCCCAGGACGTCGACGGAGCCCGGCGACGCCGGCGACGCCGGCGTCGGCGGAGAAGTGACGGGCGTGTCGGTCGGCTCGACGGGCATCGACACCTCACGATGGCGAATGAGACGGCGGCCTGTCAACGCAGACCTTGAGCCGCGGTGTCGCCGCGTACAATACCAGCATGATCCTCGCTGCCGACGTGGGCGGGTCGAAGACGCTGGTGGGCCTCTTCGAGCGCGTCGCGCCCCGCCCGCGCCTGATCGAGGCGCGCACGGTGCGGACCCTCGACTATCCGGACCTGCTGTCGCTGCTGAACGCGGCCTGCCCGATCGGGCCCGAGGTGGACGCCATCGCACTCGGCGTCGCCGGCCCGATCGTGGAACACGAGGCCACCCTGACCAACGTGCCGTGGCGCGTCCGGGCCCGCGACGTGGTGGAGGGGACCGGCGTCGCCCGCCTCCGCCTGCTGAACGACCTGGAAGCCATGGCCTACGCGGTGCCGGTGCTGGCGCCCGACGAGCTGCACACGCTGCAGGCGGGGCGGACGTCGGCGCACGGCAACGCCGCCCTGATCGCGGCGGGCACCGGGCTCGGCGAAGCGACGCTGCACCGCGTGGACGGCGCGTGGCGGCCGGTGCCGTCCGAGGCCGGCCATGCCGATTTCGCGGCCCGGACCGACGCCGAGCTCGCCCTCGTCGCGGCGCTCCGGGAGCGCTACGGACGGGTGGACGTGGAGCGCGTCGTCTCGGGCCTCGGGCTGATCAACCTGGCCCGCCACGTCCACGGCGCGGACCGCTGCCCCGTCGCGGGCGGCTTTGCCGAGGACGGCGCGACGGCCCGCGTCTCCGACGCCGCCGCCGCGGGCACGTGCCCGGACTGTCGCACCGTCCTCGAGATGTTCGTGGACGCCTACGGCGCCGAGGCCGGCAACCTCGCGCTCCGGGCCGTGGCCACCGCGGGCGTGTACATCGGCGGCGGCATCGCGCCCAAGATCCTGCCGTTCATCGAGGCGCGGTTCATGGCGACCTTCCGCGACAAGGCGCCCATGGACGGGCTGCTCGCCAACGTGCCGGTGCACGTGATCCTGAACGACCAGGCCGGCCTGGTCGGCGCGGCCGTCGCGGCGCTGGCGTAGACGTCCAGCGGCCTCGCCGCAGCCGCCGCCGGGCGTCCGCTCAGCCGGCCGTGGCCCGCACCGCCGCCGCCAGGTCCGCCAGGGTGCCCCGCGCCGAGGGATCCGCGAGGAGGCAGCGCTCGATGGCCGGTCCGGCCGGAGGCGGCGCGGCTACCGGCGGCCGCGCACCGGCGCCCGGCGTCAGCATCACGCCGATGAGCTCCGGCAGGGTCGGCGCGTTGAACGGCCGGCGGCCCGTGGTCAGCTCACAGGCGATCGCGCCCAGCGTGAAGAGATCGGCCGGCGCGTCGGGCGTGCGTCCGGTCAGCACCTCCGGCGCCAGGTAGGGCAGCTCCACCTCGCTCGCCTCCTGCCCGCGCAACTCCTTCTCCCGCATCGTCGCCAGCACGTCCTGGAGCGAGCGGATGCCGCCGCTCGTGAGCACGACGTGCTCGGCCTCGGCCTCGCCCGTGACGCGGATCGTGTCGGGGTTCACGCCCGTCAGCAGGCCCCCGTGCCGGTGCAGGGCGCCGGCGGCATCGATCATCTGGAGGATCATGCGCCGTGCCCGCGGCCACGGCAGCCCGCCCCCGGCGAGGACGGCCCGCAGGCTCGGCCCATCCACGAGGTCGGTGACGACGAACACGCCGGTGGAGTCCTCGCCGTAGTCGCGCACGTGCAGCAGGTGCGGATGCCGGACCTGCAGGGTGCGGGCTTCCTGGAGGAACCGGGCCCGGAGCGCGTCCCAGCCGGCCTGCCCTTCGCGGCGCAGGTGCCGGATGGCGACGGGCACCGACAGGGCCCGGTGCGCGCCGCGTCGCACGACGCTCCCCAGGCGGCCCGGACCGAGGACCTCGCCCAGGTCGTAGCGCGACAGCAGGCCGACCTCGTCGAGGGTGCCGCCGTCCCGGGGGGCGTCGGACACCGCCAGCGTGCCAGCGAGCGCCTCGACGAACGCCGACACGCTCTCCCACCGCTCGGAAGGCGCCCGCGCCATCGCCCGGGCCAGCACCGCGTCCGCCGCGGCCGGCAGGCCCGGCAGCACCGTGGACGCCGGCACCGGACCGGCCGACAGGACCTGCTGGGCGAGGGCGAGCGGATCGGCGGCATCGAACGGCCGCCGGCCCGTCAGGAGCTCGTAGGCGACGACCGCCAGCGAGTACTGGTCGGCGGCCGGTCCCACCGTCTCGCCGGCGAGCTGCTCCGGCGCCGAGTAGGCGATCGTCCCGAGGAACGTGAACGGCAGCGTCAGCCGCGTGGCGTCGGCCGGGGCCTGCAGCGACGCCAGCCCGAAGTCGATCACCTTGTAGACGCGGTCGCCCGACTCGAACCGGTGGGCGACGATGTTGGCGGGCTTCAGGTCGCGGTGGGTCACGCCGTGGTCGTGGGCGAGCTGCACCGCGCTCGCGACCACCCGGAGGACGTCGGCCGTGCGCGCCGGGCCGAACGTGCCGCCGACGTCCAGCTCCTCGCGCAGGCTGGGGCCGCTCAGGAGCTCCATGACCAGGAAGGGCCGGCCCTCGGCGTCGGTGTCGAAGTCGAGGATCGACACGATGTGCGGATGGCGCAACTGGGCCGACGCCCGGCTCTCGCGCAGGAACCGCTCGCGCGCCTCGGCGTCCGCGTCGGGCGAGAGCAGCATCTTGAGGGCGACCTCGTCGCCCAGCCGCACGCGGCGGGCCTTGTAGATCTGCCCCATGCCGCCGGTGCCGAGCGGGCCGACGATCTCGTAGCGGCCGTCGATGACGTGGCCGGGGGGCAGCACCGGCTCAGTCTAGCAGCGCTGGCCCCGCCGCCCGGGCCGGCGTCAGCAGTGCGGCAGGGGCGCCGGCGCCTCGGCGAGCAGGTGCGCGAGCCACTGGTCGGCGATCCGCTCCTGGACGCTGTTCTGCTTCAGGCGCGCCCGGAGGTTCGCGAAGTCCACCCGATCGAGCTCCTGGTCCTGGTTGAAGCACGAGAAGACGAACTCCTCGCGCCCGGTCGCCGGATCCACGTGCCGCTGCAGGCACTGCGCGCAGATCTCCTTCATCATGCACTGCATCGGCGAGTTGATGCTGCCGATGGCCGCGTGCGTCGGCGAGAGGTGCGGCGCCAGCACGCCGTGGCGGGCCTCCTTCACGGCCTGCATCATGCGATCGGACCCGATGGCGATGATCCGGGTGACGGCGGGCACCGGGACGACGGGCTCGCCGAGACGGCCCTCGGCGTAGGCCACCATCGCCTGGACGATGTTCCCCCGGAAGTGGCGATCCTGCGGGCGGGCCGGGACGATCTCGACGCCCGCGTCGGTCGCCCACACGACCTGGTCGGTCGCCGCCTCGATCTCCTCGCGCTTGAAGAGATCGGCGCCGTTCTTGTAGCCGGCGAAGTAGAGCACCCGGGAGCCGCGCGCCTTGAGCGCGTGGGCGATGGAGAACAGGACCGCGTTCCCGAGCCCGCCACCCGCGAGCAGGACGGCCTCGTTCTCGGGCAGCTCGGTCGGCGCCCCGGTGGGCCCCATCACCACGACGGGCTCTCCCGGGCGGAGGTAGGCGCAGAGCCGGCTCGACACCCCCATCTCCAGCGTGATGAGGGACAGCAGTCCGCGGTCGCGGTCCACCCAGGCCCCCGTGAGCGCCACGCCCTCCATCACGAGCGCCGACGATCGGGCGCCCGCGGCGAGGTGGATCCCGCCGCGCTCGTAGTTCTGGAGGCGATAGAACTGGCCGGGCTCGAAATGGCGGGCGGCCGCCGGCGCCTTCACCACGACCTCCACGATCGTCGGCGTGAGCCGCTCGACGCGCTCGACCGACGCCACGAGATCCCCGTCGAGGCGTCCGACGAGCGCCTCCCAGGCGGCGTCGCGCTGCCCCTGGGCCGCCGGGTCGATGGCGGCGAGGTCGTCCTCGAACAGCGCCACGACCTTCCGGTAGCCGTGCTTGGCCGACGCCATCGCCTTGACGACGTTGCCGTTGTAGCGGGGGTGGTTGTCGCCGTAGTAGCTGACGAAGCGGCCGCCGGCGTCGTGGGAGGTGAAGAAGCCCTGCGGGTCCTCCACGAGCGCCTGCCGGCCGGTGGCGTCCTTGTCGACGCGGTAGCCCTTGAAATACCTGCGCCGTCCGTCGAGCGAGAACGAGCCCGGGTGCTCCTTCTCGTAGGTGACGTTCGGCGCGGTGCCAGCGGCCACGAGCACGGTCCGCGCCGGCAGTTCCACGCGCGTCCCGGCGCTCGTGAAGACCATGGCGCGCACGTGGCCGAACTCGTCGGCCAGCGCGTCGGCGGGCTCGAGGCTCTCGGCGAACGTGATACCCTCCTCGAGCGCCTTGGCGACCTCCTCGTGATTGAGGCGGTACGCGGGTGCGTCCTGGAGCCGCTTGCGGTAGGCGAGCGTCACGCCGCCCCATCGCGCGACCAGCGGGGCGAAGTCCGGCAGCTCGCCGGCCGCCGAGGCGCGCTGGCGCTCGGCGCGGACCTCGCGCCCGTGGGCCAGGAACTCGTCCAGGATGCCGCGCTCCTCCTCGTCGAGGGCGCCGCGCACGGCCGCCTCCCCCTGGGCCGCGGCGAGCGCCTCGTAGCGGTCGAGGGTCTTCTCGACCTGCAGCGGGTAGTAGGCGAGGAGCTCGGTGGCCGTGTCGATGCCCGTCAGCCCGCCACCGATCACGAGCGCCGGCAGGCGCACCTGCAGGTTGGAGAGCGCCTCGCCCTTGAAGGCGCCCGTGAGCTGCAGCGCCATCAGGAAGTCGCTGGCCTTCCGGATGCCGCGGAGCAGGTTCCCGCCGATGTCGATGATCGTGGGCCGGCCGGCGCCGGCGGCGATGGCCACGTGGTGGAACCCGTGGGCCCAGGCGTCGTCGAGCGTGATGGTGCCCCCGAACCGGACGCCGCCGTAGATGCGCAGGCGCGGGCGGCGGGCGAGCGTCAGGTGCACGAGCGACAGGAAGTTCTTGTCCCAGCGCACGGTGATGCCGTATTCCGAGACGCCGCCGAAGCCCTCGAGCACCCGGGCATCCAGCGGGCGGTAGATGTCGGCCCAGCGCGGCACCGGGCGCGGCGGCTGCCCGCCCGTGCCCGCGAGCGCCGGATCGGGCGGCTCGATCTTCAGGCCGTCCACCGCGACGACGCCGAAGCCTTCGTTGAGCAGGTAGTGCGACAGGGTGTAGCCGGCGGGGCCGAGCCCGACGACGAGCACGTTCTTTCCGTTGTACGGCAGCGCGTACGGGCGCGCCGCGTTCAGCGGGTTCCAGCGCGTGAGCAGCCCGTAGATCTCGACGCCCCAGGGAAGCTGGAGGACGTCGGTGAGGACGCTCGTCTCGATCTGGGGGATGTTGACCGGCTCCTGCTTCTGGTAGATGCAGGCCTTCATGCAGTCGTTGCAGATGCGGTGGCCGGTGCCCGGGCACATCGGGTTGTCCACCATCACGATGGCCAGCGCGCCGATGACGTCGCCGCGCTTCCGGACCAGGTGCATCTCCGAGATCTTCTCGTCGAGCGGGCACCCGGCCAGGGGAATGCCCAGCGGGTTGGCGGTGACGGCGCCCTGCTTGTCGAGGATGCCCTTCGAGCAGCTGTCCTTGTCGCGCTCGTGGCACAGCACGCAGTAGTGGACCTCGCTCAGCACCTCGCGGTGCTCGTAGCGCGTGTCGGTGAGCGCGAACCCGTCACGGCGGCGCCGGTGCTGCTCGGGGCCGGCCAGGCGGTTCGGGAGGGCCGGGTCCGGGCGGATGACGTGCACCAGGTGCTCGTAGTCGAGCGTCTCGGGAAATTTGAACGACACCCAGCCCTTGCACGCGGGCGCGTGCAGGTGGGCGGCGGCCCACCGCTTCAGGCGGTCGATCCCGGCCGCGACGGCCGCCTTCTCGGCCTCGTCGCCGGCGGTCCGGGCCGCGGCCTCCCGGTCCAGCAGGGCGCAGCCCGCCGACGCCACGAGCAGTTCCCGGGCACCGCCGTCGGCGGCGCCGGCCGCCAGGGCGTCGACGTACGCGTGGTCCTCCTCGCTGGCCGCCACGACCGCGCCGCCCTTCAGGAGGGGCAGCACGCGGCGCCTGACGAAGTCGGCCTTGAAGCGGAAGAGGTCGTCGTAGGCCCGCGTCGCGGCGGCGAGGCGCTCGGCCTCGGGGCCGACCGCGAAGAGCCGGGCGAGGAAGCGGCTGACGTGCGGGGCCAGCGCCACGAGCAGCGCGGACTGGTCCACGGGCGGCAGCGCGGCGGACGGGGCGGCAGTCCACCGGGCCCACAGCTCCGGTTCGGCCGCGGCCACCTCGGCGGCGAATCGGGCGTGCAGATCCGCCAGGCGTGACGGGTCGTGAAGGTCGGCGAAGCTGAAATCGGGGAGGCCGAGGGCGTCGAACGGCGAGGGCGGGCTGTTCATCGAGGACGACTCCGGCAGTCGGCCGGACGCATCACGGTACATCCGGGCCGGAGATCAGTCAAACGAGCGTTCAAATCGTCGGCAGGCGCCGCGAAACTCGACCGTAGTGTTTCATGACACGGGCCCCTGGAAGTTTCGTCGTGCCACTTCCCTGTTCCGGCCGCCCCCGTCCGTACATCTCATCCCTGTGCGGGCGTTGCCCGGTGAACCCGGCGGCCGGGCAGGCCGGCCGTGCGGGGAACACCGTTTGCTACTCGCGCGGCGGCCGCGCGCGCAGGCGGCGCCGCCGCGCAGAACGCTGGCCCAGGCGATTGACGGAGACCCACGATGAGAATGCTCGGAGCTATCAGAAACGTAATCATTGCGGCAGCCTTGGTCGGGCTCCCCGGCGTCTCGGCCGCCTCGCAGCTGCAGGACCAGGCGCTCGGGCTGCTGGCCGGGTCGCAGCAGCTCCACGTCGAAGGCAAGGCGATGGTGTCGGCCGTGACGGGCGCCTGTCCCGACGTCGTGCTGACCGTCGCCGGAATCCCGGTGACCGTCAACGCCTCCACGACGTTCCCCTTCGGCCAGAACTGCGGGCAGCTCGCCGCGAACCAGCTCGTCGAAATTCGCGGGACGCTCACCATCACGGGCACGACGCTCACGGTGGTCGCCCAGATGATCGACATCGAGGACGGCCCCGGCGAGGGTGAGGGCGAGGGACGCGTGACCGACGTGCAGGGCACCTGCCCGGACCTCACGATCACGGTCGACGGCCTCACGGTGAAGGCCGACGCCCTCACCCGCTACCTGCCGTCCAGCAGGGGCGCCTCCTGCGCCCTCATCAAGGTCGGCACCAAGATCAAGGTCAAGGCCGTGCCCCTGGCCGGCGGCGGCTTCCGCGCCCGGACGATCGAGATCAAGGGCCAGCGCCACTTCGGCCAGGGCGAGGGCCGCATCACGTCGGTCACCGGCACCTGCCCCGACGTCACGATCTTCTTCGGCAACCTGCCGCTCCTGGTCAACGCCGCGACCGTCTTCGATCGCGGCACCTGCGCCGACCTGGCCGCCGGGGTGAAGGTCGAGGCCCGCGGCTTCAACGACGACGGCACCGGCCCCAACGTCGCCACCTACATCAGGTTCAAGTCGCGGCACGTCGAGGGGCGCTCCACGATCTCGTCGGTGAGCGGCAGCTGCCCGGACCTCACGATCATGATTGGCGGCGTGAAGATCGTGACCGACGCCAACACCGTCTACCGCAACGGCTCGTGCGCCAACCTGCGGGCCGGCACGAAGGTCAAGGTCAAGGGCGACATGCAGACGGCCGACGGCGCCGTGATCGCCGAGGAGATCGAGATCGAGGACCAGCCGGGCGGCAAGCCGGGCGGGCGCATCGAGGGGAACATCGGCACGCTGACGGGCACCTGCCCGGCGCTGACGATGGTCATCAACGGCGTGTCGGTGATGACCACCGCCGCGACGAAGTTCGACAACGTCTCCTGCGCGTCGCTCAAGGCCGGCGTGAAGGTGGAGGTCGAGGGCGACATCGCGGGCGGCAGCCTGCTGGCGACGAAGGTCGAACTGGACGACTAGGCCCGGCCGGCGCCCGCGGGCCGCGCGGTTCCGCGAGGGAGGGCCCGTGCCCTCCCTCGCCTTTTCGGGCGGCAGGCGCCCTGACGAGCGCCCCCGCCGCCTTGACTTGCCTCCGAAGCGCTGAGTACGCTCCTCGGCGTACGCGATCGCGCACGTGACCATCCATCTGAACGGCGAACGGTTCGAGCTGGCGGGCCCGACGACCGTGGCCGGGATCCTGGCCAGCCTCCAGATCGACCCACGGCGCGTCGCCGTCGAGCTGAACCTCGTGGTGCTGAAACGCGCGGCGTTCGACACCACCGTGGTGCAGCCGGGAGACGCGATGGAGATCGTCAACTTCGTGGGCGGCGGCGCGCCCGGGGGAGCGGCGCGATGAGCGCGGCCGGCTCCGACCCGCTCGTCATCGCCGGCAGGACGTTCACCTCGCGCCTGATTCTCGGCACCGGGAAGTACCCCTCCCACGAGATCATGCAGGCCGCCCACCGCGCCGGCGGCACTGAGATGGTGACGGTGGCGGTCCGGCGCGTGGACATCACCCGCCAGTCGGCGTCCCTGCTCGACTTCATCGACACGTCGGCCATCACGCTCCTGCCGAACACGGCCGGCTGCTACACGGCGGCCGACGCCGTGCGCACGGCGCACCTCGGCCGCGAGGCCGGCCTCTCGCACTGGGTCAAGCTCGAGGTGATCGGCGACGAGGCCACCCTGTTCCCCGACACGGCGGCGCTCGTGGAGGCCACGCGCGAGCTCGTGAAGGACGGCTTCGTCGTCCTGCCCTACACGAACGACGATCCCATCGTGTGCCGCAGGCTCGAGGACGCCGGCGCGGCCGCCGTCATGCCCCTCGGCGCGCCCATCGGGTCGGGCCTCGGCATCCAGAACCTCACCAACCTGCGGATCATCCGCGAGCGGTCCCGCGTCCCCGTCATCGTCGATGCCGGCGTGGGCACGGCGTCCGACGCCGCCATCGCGATGGAGCTCGGCGCCGACGGCGTGCTGCTCAACACGGCCGTGGCCGGCGCGCGCGATCCGGTGGCGATGGCCGCCGCCATGCGCCACGCCGTCGTCGCCGGCCGCCTCGCCCATCTCGCGGGCCGCATCCAGAAGCGCCTGTACGCCTCCGCCAGCAGCCCGGTCGAGGGCATGGTCGGGCGCTGATGGCGGACCGCGCGATCCGCACGGTCTCGGTCGAGGACCTCGCGCGGCTGAAGCGCGAGCGCGAGGAGGCCGACGCGCGCTACAACGCCGCCCTCACGGCCGTCGACGCCGCCGTGCTGCAGGTGGGCGAGGTGCCGCACCCGCCGCCGGGCCCGGACGAGCATCAGATCACGCCGCTCAACCAGGGCTGGGACATCCTGCGGCACGCCCCGCCGGCGGCCGGATGGCGCGGCCGCCTGGCCGCCTTCGTCTGGCGGACCCTCACGCCGGCCCTCGACGCGCAGCAGCGCTTCAACGCGGCCCTCGTCGATCACGTGAACCGCAGCGTGCCCCGCGAGCGCGCCGTCAGCGAGGCCATCGCGGCCTCGATCGGGTTCGCCCGGCGCCAGGTGGAGGCCGCCTCCCACTTCCAGTCGCTGCTCGTGCTGTTCCTGCAGACGGTGACGCCGTTCGTGGACACCAAGGACTACGAGTTCGCGGGCCTCGGACGCCGCACGAGCGAGGACGGGCAGGTGGCCCTGGCCCGCCTGGACGACATCGCGCGCGGGCTCGCCGCCGGCCTCAGCGGGCTGTCGGACGAGATGCTGAAGCGCTACGAGACGCTGCTCGGACGAGACCAGCGCTACGACACGCGCCTGACGGACCTGTCGGCCGCGCTCGCGACGCTCCAGCAGACGTCGCTGGCCCTCAAGCGTGAGATCGCCCGGGTCCAGGCCGAAGGGCTCGTCCCCGCCGTGAGCGGCGCGCCGGCGGCGGCGGCCCCGGCGCCGCCCGCCGGGACCGACGGCGGCAGCCAGCAGATGCTGGCGAGCGACCGGGTGCACAGCCATCAGTACTCGGGCTTCGAGGACGTGTTCCGGGGCACGGAGACCGAAATCCGCACGCGGCTGGCCGACTACGTCCCGATCTTCTCGGGCGCCGCCGACGTGGTGGACGTGGGCTGCGGCCGCGGCGAGTTCCTGGAGCTCCTCCGCCAGGCCGGCGTGACGGCGCGGGGCATCGACCTCAACCACGACATGGTCGAACGGTGCCACGCGCACGGCTTCGACGTCACCGAGACCGACGCCCTGTCGTTCGTGGCGGGCGCCGCGCCCGGCAGCCTCGGGGGCCTCATCGCGACGCAGGTCGTCGAGCACCTGCAGCCCGACTACCTGCTGCGCCTGCTCTCGGCCGCGGCCGACGCGCTCAGGCCCGGCGCGCCGATCGTGCTCGAGACGATCAACCCGGCGTGCTGGAGCGCCTTCTTCGACAGCTACGTCCGCGACCTCACCCACGTGCGGCCCGTGCATCCCGACACGCTCAAGTTCCTGGTGACGGCGGCCGGCTTCGCCGGCGCGGAGATCCAGTGGCGGTCGCCCTACCCGGACGGCGGCAAGCTGCAGCGGATTCCGGCGGCGCTCCGGGAGGCCTCGCGGTCCGACCACACGCTGGCGCCGCTCGTCGAAGCCATCGATCGCAACGTGGATCGGCTGAACGCGCTCTTCTTCACCTACCGCGACTACGCGGTGGTCGCGCGCCGGCCGTAGAGCGGCGCGCCGCGCGGGCGCTCAGCCGGCCGCGGCGCCGAGCGCCTTCAGGCCGTCGCCAATGCCCTCCACGACGCGTCGGAGCTGCGCCTCGGTGAGCTCGGCGAAGATCGGCAGCGCCAGCACGGCGGCCGCGGCCGCGTCGGCATTCGGGAAGGCGTCGACCGCGTGGCCCAGGCCGGCGAAGCACGCCTGGCGATGGAAGGGCACGGGGTAGTAGATCTCGGTACCGATGCCGCGCTCGGTCAGCCACGCCCGCAGCCGGTCCCGCTCGGGCACGCGCACGACGAACTGGTTGTAGATGTGGAAGGCGCCGGGCCGCTCGTAGGGCAGCCCCACGACGCCGTCGAGCCCCGCCTCCGCGAAGAGCGCGCGATACCGGGCGGCGTTGCGACGGCGGCCCTCGGTCCACGCCGCCAGGTGCGGGAGCTTCACGCGGAGCACCGCGGCCTGGATGGCGTCGAGGCGGAAGTTGCCGCCGACGATCGCGTGGTGGTACTTCGGCTGCTGGCCGTGGTCGCGCAGCAGGCGGACCCGCTCGGCGAGGGCCGGGTCGTTGGTCGTCACGAGGCCGCCATCGCCGAAGGCGCCGAGGTTCTTGGTCGGGTAGAACGAGAAGCACCCGAACTGGCCGAACCCGCCCACCGCCCCGCCGCCGTCGCGCGCGCCGACGGCCTGCGCCGCGTCCTCGATGACGGCGAGGCCATGGGCGCCGGTCACCGCCAGGAGCGCGTCCATCGCCGCGGCCTGGCCGTACAGATGGACGGGCATCACCGCCTTCGTGCGGGGCGTGATGGCCTGCCGCACGGCCTCGACGTCGAGGTTGTAGGTGGCCGGATCGATGTCCACGAACACGGGCCGGGCCCCGACCCGCACGACGGCCCCGGCGGAGGCGAAGAAGGAGAAGGTGGGCGTGACGACCTCGTCGCCCGGGCCCACGCCCGCCGCCATCAGGGCCGCGATCAGGGCATCGGTGCCCGACGAGACGCCGACGGCGTGCGCCACGCCGAGGTACTCGGCCAGCTCGCGCTCGAGCGCGGCCACTTCCTCGCCGAGGATGCAGCGCTGGCTGTCGCAGACGCGGACGACGGCGGCCAGCACCGCCTCGCGGATCGGCCCGTACTGGGCCTGGAGATCCAGGAGCGGGACCGGCGGAGCCGAGGCGGGCACGGACATCGGCGGCGAGGGGTTCCCGGCCGGCGGCCTAGCCCTGCAGGACGCCCGGGCGCTCGGTGTGCCGCCGGACGTCGGCCTCGACCATCATGCCCACGAGCTGCTCGAACGACACGTCCGGCGTCCAGCCGAGGACCCTGCGGGCCTTGGCCGGGTTGCCGATCAGGTGATCGACCTCGGCGGGACGCATGAAACGCGGGTCGAACTTCACGTGCTCCCGCCAGTCGAGCCCGACGTGCTGGAACGCCAGCTCGACTAGGCGCTGGACCGAGTGGCTCTCCCCGGTGGCGATCACGTAGTCGTCGGGCTTGTCCTGCTGGAGCATCAGCCACATCGCGCGGACGTAGTCGCCGGCGAAGCCCCAGTCGCGCTGCGCGTCGAGGTTCCCCAGGACCAGCGAGTCGCTCACGCCGCACTTGATGCGCGCGACGCCGTCGGTCACCTTGCGGGTGACGAACTCGAGGCCGCGCCGGGGGGACTCGTGGTTGAAGAGGATCCCGGAGCACGCGAACAGGTCGTAGCTCTCCCGGTAGTTCACGGTGATGTAGTGCCCGAACACCTTCGAGACGCCGTACGGGCTGCGCGGGTAGAACGGCGTCAGCTCGGTCTGGGGCACCTCGCGGACCTTGCCGAACATCTCGCTCGACGAGGCCTGGTAGAAGCGGATCTTCGGGTTCACCTGCCGGATCGCCTCGAGCATGCGCGTGACGCCCTGCGAGTTGAACTCGCCCGTGAGCATCGGCTGCTCCCAGGAGGCGGGCACGAACGACATCGCGGCCAGGTTGTAGACCTCGTCGGGCTCGGTCTGCTCGATGACCTTGATGAGCGAGAGCTGGTCCAGGAGGTCGGCCGGGTGCAGCGTGATCTGGTCCGCGAGGTGGGCGATGCGCCACTGGTTCGGCGCGCTCAGCCGGCGGATGCCGCCCGCGACCTTGTAACCCTTGGAAAGGAGCAGCTCGGCCAGGTACGAACCGTCCTGTCCCGTGATGCCAGTGATGAGCGCGGTCTTGGCCATGTGTCTCGTTCGTCGGAGGAGGGAGATGCCTACAGCGGGAAAACGGTGGGGGCGCGCCGTCCCTTGAGGGCGTTCCGGGTGTCCACCACGAGCGGGAAGCGCGCGGCGATGGAGGGATAGTCGAACACGGCGTGGTCGGTCACGATCACGGCGCAGTCGCAGCCGGACGCGAGCGCGTCGTCCAGCGACATGGACGCCAGGTCGACGGGGCCGTGGCGCAGCACGGGCACGTAAGGATCCGTGTAGGACACCCGGGCCCCGCGCCGCTTCAGCAGCTCGATGACGTCGAGCGCCGGCGACTCGCGCATGTCGTCCACGTCGCGTTTGTAGGCCACGCCGACCACGTGCACCGACGCGCCGTTGACGGCCTTCCGCTGGGAGTTCAGGGCGTCGGCGACGCGCGACACCACGTACTCCGGCATGGCGCCGTTCACCTGCCCGGCGAGTTCGATGAACCGGGCCTCGAACCCGCTCTGCTTGGCCTTCCACGACAGGTAGAACGGGTCGATGGGGATGCAGTGCCCGCCGAGGCCGGGGCCGGGATAGAACGGCATGAAGCCGAACGGCTTGGTCTTCGCGGCGTCGATGACCTCCCAGACGTCGATGCCCATCCGGGCGCACATGAGCGCCAGCTCGTTCACGAGGCCGATGTTGACGGCGCGGAACGTGTTCTCGAGGAGCTTGACCATCTCGGCCACGCGCGTCGAGCTCACCGGGACGATGGTGTCGATGATGCTGCCGTAGAGGGAGGCCGCAGCCTTCGTGCTGGCCTCGTTCACGCCGCCGACGACCTTCGGGATGTTCCTGGTCGAGAACTGCGCGTTGCCGGGGTCGACGCGCTCGGGCGAGAAGGCCAGGTGGAAGTCGGTGCCGGCGACGAGGCCGCCCGCCTCCAGCGCCGGCTGCACCACCTCGTCGGTCGTGCCCGGATACGTGGTGGACTCGAGGATGACGAGCTGTCCCGCGCGCAGCACCTTCGCCGTCGCGTCCACCGCCTGCACCACGTAGGACAGATCCGGGTCCTTCGTCTTTCGCAGCGGCGTCGGCACGCAGATGTCGATGACGTCGACGTCGGCCAGCGCCTGTGGGTCGGTCGTCGCGTGGAACCGGCCCGCCGCGACCACCTCGGCGACGTGCTCGGTCGGGACGTCGGGGATGTAGCTCGTGCCGCCGTTGAGCGCCGCGCACTTCGAGGCGTCCACGTCGAACCCGATCACGTGGAAACCGGCGCGCGCGAACTCGACGGCCAAGGGCAGGCCGACGTACCCGAGTCCAACGACTCCAATGCGGGCGGTCCTGTCGGCGATGCGTTCGAAGAGGCTCACGTCGGCTGGTCTGGGCAGCCCTCGCAGGGACGAGGACAACCGGTGAAGCGTACCACCGCGGGAGCCCGGCCACAAGGGCGCGAGGCGCGTCGGCCGCGGCCGGATGATAGACTGCCCCCGCGCGACGTGCGCCCCCGCGCGCGGTTCTTCCCATGCCTCTCCTTCCCGACACGCGCGTGCTGCTCACCGGCGCAAGCGGGCAGCTCGCCGGCGCCATCGCCGACCGCCTGGGCGGCGCGTGCGCGCTCACCGCCCTGCCGCGCGCGGCCCTCGACATCACGTCCGAGCGGTCCGTGCGCGCGGCCTTCGACGAGGTCCACCCCGCCGTCGTCATCAACTGCGCGTCCTACAACGACGTGGACGGCGCCGAGCGGGACGCCCGGACCGCCCTCGAGGTCAACGGCCTCGCGCTGGCGCTGCTGGCCGAGGCGGCACGGCGGACCGACGCCGGCCTGCTGCACTTCAGCACGGACTTCGTGTTCGATCCGGACACCGATCCGGGACCGCTCGACGAGGGCGCGCCCGTGCGCCCGCGCAGCGTGTACGCCCAGTCGAAGCTGCTCGGCGAGATCCTGGCGCGCAGGACGCCCCGGCACCACGTCGTGCGGGTGGAGAGCCTCTTCGGCGGCAGCCGGCCCACGAGCAGCCTGGACCGCATCGCCGCGGCCCTGCTCGCCGGAGGGCGGGTACGCGCCTTCGCCGATCGCACCGTCAGCCCGTCCTACGTGGTGGATCTGGCGGAGGCCACGGCCGCGCTGCTCGCCGGCGGCGTGCCGCCGGGCCTCTACCACTGCGTGAACGGCGGCTCGGCGACGTGGCTCGACGTGATCCGGGCGCTCGCCGCCGATCTCGGCGTGGACGCGGACGCGCAGGTGGAGCCCGTGGCGTTCGACCCGGCCGCGTTTCCGGCGCGGCGGCCCAGGTACGCCGCCCTCTCGAACGCCGCGCTCGCGGCCCACGGGGTCGTCATGCCGCCGTGGCGGGACGCGATCGCGCGGTATGCGCGGGGGCTGCGGGGACAGGCATAGCGGCCAAGGGCTAGCGGCTATTCCTGTCTATGTCCTGAACCCCGTCACCACGTCGATGACGCGCGCCTGGTCGTCCTCGCCGAGGCCGAAGTAGAACGGCAGGCGGACCAGGCGGTCCGAGACGTCCTCGGTCACCGGGCACTGGCCCTCGCGCCCGCCGAAGCGCCGCCCCATGTCGGACAGGTGCAGCGGCTGGTAGTGGAACGTGGCCAGGATCGACCGCTCGCGCAGGGCCGCCAGGAAACGCGTGCGCGCCTCGAGCGAGGGCAGGAGCAGGTAGTACAGGTGCGCCGGATGATCGCAGTGCGCGGGCACCTGGGGCCGGCCGACCCCCTCGGCCCTGGCCCAGTCCGCGAGGGCCGCGTCGTAGCGGGCCCAGATGGCGTGGCGGCGGGCCTGGATCGCCTCGCGCGCCTCGATCTGCGCCCACAGGTAGGCCGCGAGCAGGTCCGAGGGCAGGTAGCTCGAACCGACGTCCACCCAGGTGTACTTGTCCACCTGCCCGCGATAGAACCGGCTGCGGTTGGTGCCCTTCTCGCGCAGGATCTCGGCGCGGCCGACGAGCGCCGGGTCGTTGACGACCAGGGCCCCGCCCTCGCCGCAGGTCAGGTTCTTCGTCTCGTGAAAGCTGAGGGCGGCGGTCTGGCCGTAGCTGCCCAGCCGCCGGCCCTTGTAGTGCCCGAAGAGACCGTGGGCGTTGTCCTCGATCAGGTGGAGGCCGCGCGCCGCCGCGATCCCCGCCAGCGCGTCCATCTCGCAGCCCACCCCGGCGTAGTGCACGACCATCAGCGCCCGCGTGCTCGGCGTGATGGCGGCCTCCACCTGGCGCTCGTCGAGGTTCAGCGTGTCGGGGCGCACGTCCACGAACACCGGCCGGGCGCCGCGCAGCACGAACGCGTTCACTGACGAGACGAAGGTGAAGGCCGGGCAGATCACCTCGTCGCCCGGCCCGAGGCCGGCCAGCAGGGCCGCCATCTCCAGCGCGTGCGTGCACGACGTGGTCAGCAGCACCCGGGCACCGCCGGTCAGGGCCTGCAGGGCGTCGTGGCACCGCGCGCTGAACGCGCCGTCGCCCGAGAGGTGTCCGGACTGGATCGCCTCCCGCATGTAGTCCATTTCGCGGCCGGTGACGGCGGGCTGGTTGAAGGGGATGGGGGCTGGCGCGGGCACGGTCATGCGCGTCGGCGCTCCTTCACGGCCGCGCGCGTCTCGCGGTCCACCTCGCGCCGCCGGATCGTCTCGCGCTTGTCGTGGACCTGCTTGCCCCTGACGAGGCTGATCGCCACCTTCACCCGGCCCCGCTTGAAGTACATCCGCAGGGGCACCAGCGTGAGGCCGCGTTCGGTCGTCTTGCCCACGAGCTTGCGGATCTCGATCGCGTGGAGCAGGAGCTTGCGCCGGCGCTTCGGATCGTGGTCCACGTAGCCGCGGTGGCTGTACGGGTTGATGTGCACGTTGTAGAGCCACACCTCGCCGCGCTCCACGCGCGCGAAGCTGTCGCGCAGGTTGGCGCGGCCCTCGCGGATGCCTTTCACCTCGGTGCCGAGCAGCTGCACGCCGGCCTCGAAGGTCTCGAGCACGTGATAGTCGTAGAGGGCCTTGCGGTTCTCGGCGATGAGCACCTCGTCGCCCTCGCCGGCCCGCCCGGCCGGCGCCGCGGCGCGGGCGCTCACGAGGCCGCCTCCATGCGCATGGCCAGTTCGGCGGCCAGGAGGACCGCCTGGATCATGCTGCCGGGATCGGCGACGCCCTTCCCCGCGATGTCGAACGCGGTGCCGTGATCGGGCGAGGTCCGGACGATGGGCAGCCCGAGCGTGACGTTCACGGAGGCGCCGAACGAGAGCAGCTTCACGGGCATGAGGCCCTGGTCGTGGTAGCAGGCGAGCACGCAGTCGAACTCCTTGCGCGCGGCCCGCAGGAACACGGTGTCGGCCGGCAGGGGCCCCGTCACGTCCAGGCCTTCGCGCCGGGCGTCGCGGATGGCCGGCCCGATCACCTCCATCTCCTCCGTGCCCATCAGCCCGCCCTCCCCGGCGTGCGGGTTCAGCCCGGCCACGGCGATGCGGGGGACGCGGGTGACGCCGAAGTACGGCAGTTCCCCCGCCGTCAGTCGCAGCGTGCTCAGGATGAGATCCCGCGTGATGAGGCGCGGCACGTCGCGCAGCGCGACGTGCACGGTGGCGAGCACCACGCGCAGCTTCGGGGAGTGGAACATCATGGCGACGTCGGAGACGCCGCACAGGTGGGCGAGCAGGTCCGTGTGGCCCTTCCACCCGAGGCCGGCGGCGGCGAACGCCGCCTTGTTCACGGGCGCGGTGGCGATGCCCTGCACGACGTGGTGCCGTGCGTCCTCGACGGCCCGGACGATCGCGTCGAACGCCGCGCGCCCGGCCTGGGGACTGATCTCGCCGACCTTGACGGGCGCGTCCGCCCGCGCGGGATAGATCACGGGATCGCAGACGGCCAGGACGCGCGGATCGGCGGCCGCCCTGGCGGCGATCTCCGGGCCGATACCCGCCGGGTCGCCCTCGGTAATCGCCACGCGCGGCTTCATCGGCACAGGATACCAGTCTCCCGGCCGCGGTCCGCGGCCCGGGTCACAGCTCCGCGGCCACCCACTCCACGACGAGTTTCGTCCCGGCGTTGCGTTCGAGCGCGGCAACCCCGCGGTCGAGCGTGGCAAACGCGGTGCGCGCGCGGGGCGGCGGCAGGAGGCGGGCGAGCCGCTCGAGCACGTCCCCGATGTCGCCGTTGGCCAGCAGCCGGCGGTCGGAGCCGGCGTGCAGCACCGACACGTCCCGGACGATGGACGCGGCCACCCGCAGCACCGCCTGCACCTCCTGGCGGCTCTTCTCGCGGGACTTCTCGCCGACCACCGCCTTCGCGATGGCGAGCCGCCCCGCCATGTCGGGGGCGCCGGCCGCCCGGAGCAGGTCGGTGGCGGCGTCGCGGGTCTCCGACAGCGCGCTCGACCCGAGCGCGATCGCCGCGCCCACGCTGCCGTCGGCCATCATGGCGAGCCGGTGCGCCTCGGCGGCGGGCAGCTCGTGGTCGCGCACGAGGATGCGCTCGACGTCCTCGGCCGGCAGGCGGCCGAAGGTCAGGCGCATGGTGCGCGACCGCACGGTGCGCAGCAGTGAATCCGGCGCGGCCGACGTCAGGACGAACATCGTGGTCGGCGGCGGCTCCTCGAGCGACTTCAGGAGCGCGTTCTGGGCCTGTTCCACCAGCGCGTCGGCCTCGCGGACGAGCACGACACGCCGCTGGCCCTCGAACGGGCGGAACGCGCAGCGCTCCAGCGCCTCGCGGACCACGTCCACCTTGATCTTGCCCGTGTCGTCCGGGACCAGCGGGAGCACGTCCACGTGCACGTCCCGGGCGACGCGGCCGCAGGATCGGCATTCGCCGCAGGCATCGCCGCCGGCCGGCGCCTGGCAGTTGACGGCCTCGGCGAGCGCGCGCGCGACACGCCACTTGCCCACGCCGGCGGGCCCGGCGAAGAGCAGCGTGGGCGGCACGCTGCCGCGCTCGACGGCCCGCATGAGCAGCGCCGTCAGGTGGCGGTGGCCGAGAATCGAGCGGAACGGCATGCGCGCGATCGTCCCGTCAGTGGATGCGGACGGGCGCCGTCTCCGCCCCGGGCCCGGGGTCCAGACCCGACACGAAGGTGGGCAGCCAGCGGCCGAAGACACGGTGGATGGCCGCGCCGTCGCCGGCCGCGGCGGCGCGCGCCAGCCCCGCGAGCAGGGCGTCGAGCGCCGCGTCGTCGGCCATCGACGCCCGCTCGACCACCCGCAGCACTTCCCCGTCGCCGAGCGGCGTGATCTCGCTGTTGGGCTCCCAGAGCACTTCCTCGAGCTTCTCCCCCGGCCGGAGCCCGGTGTAGGTGATGGGGACGGAGCCCGGCGCGAGGCCTGAGAGCCGGATGAGGTCGCCCGCGAGATCCACGATGCGCACCGGGTCGCCCATGTTCAGGACGAAGAGCTCGCCGCCCTGGGCGAGACCGCCGGCCTTCACCACCAGGTACACGGCTTCCGGGATGGTCATGAAGAAGCGGCGCATCTCGGGATGCGTGAGCGTCAGCGGGCCGCCGCGCGCGATCTGCGCCTTGAAGGCCGGCACCACGGAGCCGCGGCTCCCCAGGACGTTGCCGAACCGCACGGCCACGTACGCCTTGTGATGCCGTGCGGCGGCCCGGCGGACGATCGCCTCGGCGACGCGCTTCGACGCGCCCATGATGCTCGTGGGGGCGACCGCCTTGTCGGTCGAGATGAGGACGAAGCGGTCGACGCCGTGGCGGAGCGCGGCCTCGACGACCACCTCGGTGCCGAGCACGTTGTTGGTGACGGCCTCTTCGGGATCGGACTCCATCAGGGGGACGTGCTTGTGGGCGGCGGCATGGAAGACGACGTCTGGACGGAAGCGCGCGAAGACCGCGTCCATGCGCCCGGCGTCCCGCACGTCGGCGATGACGGCGTGGAGTTCCGCGGCCGGATAGAGGTCCCGCAGGCGGTTCACGGCGTCGAAGATGCTGTTCTCGCCGTGGCCGACGAGGATCAGGTGCGCCGCGCCGGCCCGCGCGACCTGGCGGCAGAGCTCGCTCCCGATCGAGCCGCCGGCGCCGGTCACGAGGACGGTCCTGCCGCCCAGGTAGAGGCCGGCGACCGACTGCGCCCGGATGGGCCGCCGCCGGAGCAGGTCGGCGATGTCCACGTCGCGCAGCCGGTTCACGGCGACGCCGCCGTCGAGCAGCTCGAAGACGCCGGGCACCGAGCGGACCTGCACGTCGGCGCGGCGGCCGGCGTCGATCACGCCGCGGATGACGGCGCCGTCGGCGGTCGGCATGGCGATGACCACCTGGTCCACGCCCTCGCGCTGGACGATCGCCTCCAGGTCGCCGAGCGCGCCGAGCACCGGGATGCCGTGAATGCGCTTGCCGCGCTTCTGGCGGTGGTCGTCGAGGAAGCCGACGGGCCGCATGCCGAGCTGCGGGTTCTTCTGCATCTCGCGGACGACGAGCTCGCCGGCATCGCCGGCCCCGGCCACGAGCACGCGGCGCGCCTCGCCCGTCGACGGCCCGGCCACGGGCGCCCCGCGGGACAGCGACTCGCCCACCACGCGGATGGAGAGCCGGATGCCGGCCACGCACGCCATGGTCAGCAGCCAGTCGATGGCCAGCACCGACCGCGGGAAGAACGGGACGAACCGCCCCATGACGCCCTGCGCCACGACGAGCGCCATCAGGGTGCTCGCGGCTGACACGGCCAGGAACACCACCGACAGATCGCGTGTCCCGGCGTAGCGCCAGAAGCGCCGGTACAGCCCGAACACGTAGAAGACGGCCGGCTTGACCAGCAGGGCGCCGGCCAGGAAGTAGCGGAACGCCGTCACGAACTCGGGCTGCCCCGTGAAGAACCAGTCGAGGCGCAGGACGAAGGCGCCCAGCACACAGAGCGCAATGGCCACCAGATCGGCCACGAACACGTACCGGTTACGCACGGAGCATCGCGTCCTTCCCGGGGGCAGGCCCGGCCCGGCGCGCGGCGCGCGCTTCGGCCCGGGCGGTCAGCCGAGTCAACAGCATGGTGCCCAGCGCCAGCACCGTCAAGCCCGCCGTGGGCGAGACGACGGCGCCGGTGAGCGTCAGGACCGCCACCACCGCGCCCGGGACCGCCAACGCGCCGTAGAGCAGCGCCACGCCGGCGTGCGTCCACGTCGCCGCCGTCATCCGCTGGTACAAGTGCGAGCGGTGCGCCGTCATCAGCGACTCCCCGCGGGCCGCGCGCCGGATGAGCGTGATCGTGGTGTCGACGACGAACGGCCAGACCGGCAGCAGCGCGATCCACACCGTCGCCCGGGGCTCGGCCAGGAGCGGCAGCACCGCCAGGAGGTACCCGAGAAACGCGCTGCCCACGTCGCCCATGAAGATCCCGGCGGGCGACCAGTTGTGGAACAGGAAGGCTGCCGTGGCGCCGGCGACGGCGACGGCCAGCACCGCCACGTCGGCCCGGCCCAGCCACCAGCCGGCCGCGGCCCAGGCCGCGGAGGCGACGAAGGCCTGGAGACCGGCGATGCCGTCGGTGCCGTCCATGAAGTTGAACGCGTTGATGAACCCGCCCACCCACAGCACCGAGACGGCCATGGCCACGGCCGGCGCGGCGCCCGGGCCGAGGGGCCAGGGCATCTCGAGCGGGCCGAGGAGGGCGATGGTGAGCACGGCGGCGGCCATGTGGACGACGAGACGGCTCAGGGCCGACAGGCCGCGCAGGTCGTCCAGCAGGCTCACGAGCGCGATGGCGCTCCCGACCGACAGCACGACGAGCAGGGCCGGCCGGTCGCTGCCGGTCCACCACACCCACGCGCCGGTCACGCCGACGACCGCGGCCAGCAGGCCGAGTCCCCCCAGCCGCGGGGTCGGTTCGGCGTGCGAACTGCGCTCGTTCGGGTGATCGAGCAGCCCCCGTTCGTGCGCGGCGTCACGAATCGCACGGACGAGCATCCACGCGGCGGCGGCGGCGGCCGCGCCGAGACCGGCCAGGGTGGACCAGGCGCCCGCCACCTAGCGCCCCGCTCCCGGCAAGCTGCCCGCCGCGCGAAGGGCGTCCACCGTGCGGCGCCAGCCCGTGTCGAGATCCACGACCGGCCGGACGCCCAGCGCGCGCGATGCGCGGGCGGCATCCACGACCGACGACTCGAAGTACTTCGTCAGCGACGACACGACGCCCGGCGGCGGCAGCCCCACGGTCCGGCACGCGACCGACGCCAGTCGGGCCACGGCGCGGACGGGGCCGGCGGGCACGGCGAACCGGGGCGCGGGGCGGCCGAGCGCCCGGCACATCGCCTCGACGATCGCGGCCAACGCGTGCGGCGTGCCGTCGGAGACGTTGAAGACCGCGGGCCCCGCGGCATCGATGTCCACCGCCGCCGCGAAGGCCTCGGCCGCGTCGGTCTCGTAGATCAGGCTCCGCCGGTTCCGTCCCGCGCCGATCGGCACGTACCGCCGGGCGGCCAGGGCCTGCAGCAGGCGCTGGTAGTTGCCCTTCACGCGCGGCCCGTAGACGGCGCTCAGGCGCAGCACTGTGGCCTGGAACGCGCCGGGCCGGTGCGCCGCAAGGACCCGCGCCTCGGCTTCCAGCTTGGACGCCGCGTACCAGGAGTCGGGGGCCGGCGGCGCCGACTCGTCGACGGCCACCGCGGTGGGGCCATAGACGGCGGCCGTGCCGGCGAACACGAAGCGCCGGGCGCCGGCGGCCCGTGCGGCCTCGACAAGGGCCGCCGTGCCGTCGACGTTCACGGCCTGGTAGCGCGGGCGGAGGGCGGGCGCGGGGTTCACGATGTGCAGCAGGGCCGCCAGGTGGACGACGGCGTCGACGTCATGGACGGCCCGCGCGAGCGAGGCCTGGTCCGTGAGGTCCCCCTCGACCCACTCGACGCCCGGACCCACACCGGCGGCACGGGGGCGGACCAGCGCGCGGACGGCGCGCCCGCGGGCCTGCAGCGCCGCGATCACGGCCGGCCCGAGCGCGCCCGTCGCTCCGGTGACGAGCACGCGCTCAGGCGGCGAAGCCACGCGGCCGCCTCCGCGGCGCGTTCGTCGCCGAAGTGCGCACGGCGGCTTAGTATATCCTCGCCGTCGTGGCGGATTCTCCGACGGCGGCGCGCATCGTCGACCCACCGGTGCGGGCCGCGGGGTACGTCGCGTGTGCGGCCTAGCCGGGTTCTGGCAGCCGTCCGGGGATCGCGCGGAGGCGCTGACCGAGCGCGTCCGGCGCATGGCGGAGCGGATCGCGCACCGCGGCCCGGACGACGCGGGTGAATGGGTCGATGGCGGGGCGGGCCTGGCGCTCGGATTCCGGCGGCTGGCCATCGTGGACCTCTCGCCGACCGGGCATCAGCCGATGCGCTCGGCCGACGGCCGCATCGTCCTCGCCTACAACGGCGAGATCTACAACTATCTCGATCTGCGGGCGGAGCTCGAGGCCCAGGGCGTCGCCTTCCGGGGCACCTCCGACACCGAGGTCATCCTCGAGCTCGCGGCCCGGCGCGGCGTGGCCGAGATGGTACGGGCCGCCTGGGGCATGTTCGCGATGGCCGCCTGGGACGCCGACCGGCGCGTCCTGTGGCTGGCGCGCGACCGCCTCGGCAAGAAGCCCCTGTATTACACGCGGGGCGCCGACGGCACCTGGATCTTCGGCTCGGAGCTGAAGAGCCTGCGCGCGCACCCGGCCTGTCCGGGCGACGTGGATCGCTCGGCCGTCGCGTCGCTGCTGCGCTACGGCTGCATTCCGGCCACGGCGTCCATCTACACGGGCATCCACAAGCTGCCGCCGGGCGCGCTCGCCCGGCTGGACGCGGACGGCCGCATCGAGATCGAGCCGTACTGGCGCGCGCGCACGGTCGTGGAAGCCGCCGTGACCCGGCGCCGTCCGATCGCGGACGAGGACGCGATCGAGGCGTGCGACCGCCTCCTCCGCGACGCCGTCCGCCGGCGCATGATGGCCGACGTCCCGGTCGGCGCGTTCCTGTCGGGCGGGATCGACTCCTCCACCGTCGTGGCGCTGATGCAGGCCGAGAGCACCCGCCAGGTGCGGACCTTCGCGATCGGCTTCACGGATCCGGCCTACGACGAGGCCCCGGCCGCCGCGGCCGTCGCCCGGCACCTCGGTACGGACCACACCGAGTTCTACGTCACGCCCGAGGAGGCGCTGGCCGTCATCCCGCGGCTGCCCGCCATCTACGACGAGCCGTTTGCCGACTCCTCGCAGATTCCCACCTACGTGGTCTCGTCGCTGGCGCGCCGCCACGTCACCGTGGCGCTCACGGGCGACGGGGGCGACGAGATGTTCGGCGGCTACCCCCGGCACGTGCTGGCCGATCGCGTGTGGCGGCGGGTGGGCGCGGTGCCGGGGTTCGCGCGCCGCCTGGCGGCCGGCGCGCTCCACGCCGTGCCGTCCGACGTCTGGAACGCGCTCTTCGCGGCCGTGCGGCCGCTCCTCCCGCCGCGGGCGCGGCAGGTCCGGGCGGGCGATCGGGCCCGGCGCCTCGCCCACCTGCTCGGCGCGCCCGGCCTGGACGGCCTCTACGACGTGCTGGTCACGCAGTGGGTCGAGGCCGAGCGCGTGGTGGCGGGCGCGGCCCGGACGGCGCCATGGGCCGAGGCCGAGGCGCGCGGCCTGGCGGTGGGGTCGGCCGCGGAGCGGGTGATGTTCGAGGACCTCGTGTGGTACCTGCCCGAGGACATCCTCGTGAAGGCGGATCGCGCCAGCATGGCCGTGAGCCTCGAGCTCCGGGCCCCCCTGCTCGACCATCGCCTGGTGGACTTCTCGTGGGAGCTGCCGCACGCGCTCCGCATCCGGAACGGCCGCGGCAAGTGGCTGCTGCGGCGGGTCCTCGACCGCTACGTGCCGCCGGCGCTGGTGGACCGCCCGAAGACGGGCTTCATGCTGCCCGTGGGCCCGTGGCTGCGCGGGCCGCTGCGCGACTGGGCCGAGACGCTGCTCTCGCCGGCGGCGCTGGCCGAGGCCGGGCTCGTGGACGCCGCCGCCGTGCGCGCGGTGTGGGCGCGCCATCTCGGCGCGCGGTCCGACGAGACGGCCCGCCTCTGGCCCGTGCTGATGCTCCAGGGGTGGCTGGCCGGCGGACGGGCCTGATCGGCGCGCCCCGCCGCGTCCTGGCCGGACCGACGCGCATGGTATCTTCCCGTGGCCCACCCTGGCCGCCACGCCGCCGACTGCATGCCCGATTCGCCGCCCACGACGTCGCTCTCCGTGCTCGTGCCCGTGTACAACGAGCAGTACCTCGTCGCCGAGTCGCTCCGCCGCCTGAGCGTGCTCGCGGAGTCGCCGTACCTCAGCCGCGTCGAGGTGATCGTGGTGGACGATCGGTCCACCGACGAGACGCCGCGGGTGCTCGAGGAGGTGCAGCAGACGGCCGATCCGCGCCTCGAGTGGCACTTCCTCCGCCACGAGGCGAACGGCGGCAAGGGCGCCGCGATCCGGACGGCGCTGGCCCGCGCGACGGCCGAGATCACCGTCATCCACGACGCCGATCTCGAGTACCACCCGCGCGACCTCCTGCGGATCGTCAAGGTGTTCGTGGAGGAGGGCGCCGACGCCGTCTTCGGCTCGCGCTTCGCGGGCGGGGAGTCCCGGCGCGTGCTCCTGTTCCGCCACGAGCTGGGCAACCGGCTCCTCACGTTCCTGTGCAACCTGGTCTCGAACCTGAACGTGACCGACATGGAGACGTGCTACAAGGCGGTCCGGACGGAGCTCTTCAAGTCGATCCCGATCGTCTCGAACGACTTCCGCCTGGAGCCCGAGCTCACCATCAAGCTGGCGAAGCGGCAGGCCCGCCTGTTCGAGGTGCCCATCAGCTACTCCGGCCGCACCTACCAGGAAGGCAAGAAGATCGGCTGGCGGGACGGATTCCGCGCGCTCGGCGCGATCATCCGCTTCGCGCTGTCCGACGAGATCTACGTCCGCGACGCCTACGGCAGCCAGATCCTGGCCAGGCTCAGCCGCGCGCCGAAGTTCAACGCGTGGATGGCCGACACGGTCCGGCCGTACTGCGGGCAGCGGGTGCTGGAAATCGGCGGGGGCGTGGGCAACCTGACGCTCCAGCTCGTGCCGCGCCCGACCTTCGTCGTCTCGGACATCAACCCGCTCTACCTGCGCACGCTGCGCTCGCTCCAGCACGACCGGCCGTACCTGGGCGTCCACTACTGCGACGTCAACGACCTGGCGACCTTCCCGCGCCGCGGGGACGGATTCGACACCGTGATCTGCCTGAACGTGGTCGAGCACGTCGAGCGGCACATCGAGGCGCTCCGGAACATCCGTGAGGCGCTGGCGCCCGGCGGGCGCGCGATCATCCTCGTCCCGCAGGGCGCCTGGAACTACGGCACGCTCGACAAGGTGCTGGGCCACGAGCGGCGCTACAGCCGCGAGTCGCTCGCCGCCGCGGCGACGGAGGCCGGCTTCGAGGTGGACGAGATGCTCTCGTTCAACCGGATCGGCACCATCGCCTGGTTCCTCAACGGCCGCGTGCTCCGCCGCGACACGTTCGGACTCCTGCAGATCAAGGCCCTCAACGTCCTGATGCCGCTCATCCGGGCCCTCGACCCGTTCCTGCCGATCCCGCCCCTGAGCCTCATCGCCATCCTTCGCCGTCCCGCATGATCCTGCTGCCGCTCGCGGCGGTCGTCGGCTACTCGCTGGTCCTGGCCCGGACCACCCGGTGGCCGGTCGCAACCGCTCCGCTGGCCGTGGTGTGCGCCGTCATCACGCTGCTGTTCGCCGCCGGGCTCGCGGGAGCGATGCCCGCCGCACGGACGGCGCTCGTGTGGGGCGGCCTCGCGGGGGCGGCGGCCGTGGGCCTCGCGGCGGCCCGACGCCCGCGGCGGATGGAGGCGTCGACGCTCCTGGCCCCCGGCCTCGTGGTGTTCGTCGTCCTGGTGGTCGTCCACTGGCTGCGGGCGCGCGGCGCGCCGCTGGCGCAGTGGGACGAGTTCGCCCAGTGGGGCCTGCAGAGCAAGGTGATCACGCTCTCGGGCGCGCTGGTGTCGGCCGACAGCGCGGTGGAGTTCAAGGACTACCCGACCGGCGCCGCGATCTTCCACTACTTCGTGAACGGGGGGACCGGCTACGACGAGGGCGGCGCCATCGCGGCGCACGGCGCCCTCACGCTGGCCGCGATGGCGACCGTGGTGCAGGGCGCGCCGTGGCGGCGGACCGCGGCGGTGCTGGCCGCGGTGGCCGTCGCCTACCAGCTGGTCTATCTCTTCGGGCAGGGCTTCGACTCGCTCCTCATCGATCAGGTCCTCGGCGCCGTCTTCGGAGGCGCGCTGGCCACGGCGTTCCTGAGCGGCGAGTCCCGGCCGGTCGCGGCGGCGCGCACGGTCCCGTGCCTGCTGGCGCTGCCGCTGATCAAGGAGATCGGCCTCCAGTTCGCGCTCGTCGCGGCGGGCGCCCTCATCGTGGACCTGGGCCTGGACGCGCTCCGGCCCGTGGGGGGCGGGGCCGGGCGCGCCCCGGCCTTCGCGCGGTGGCGGCGCACCGCCGCCGTGGCGATGCTCCTGATCGCGGCGCCGCTGGCCGCCAAGGCCGGGTGGGACCACCACCGCCGCGCCATCCACGCCGGCGACACCTTCGCGCCGCCGTCGCCGGTCGCCGTCCTGCGCCGGGCGTTCTCGGCCGGCGCCACGCCGCGCGACCGGGTGACGATCGACGCGTTCGGGCGGGCGCTGGAGGACGCGAGCCTGCCGATCGCCGACGCCCTGCCCATCGCGGCGCGGCTGCACCTGGTGGAGCCCTCGGCGTGGCTGCCGGTGACGACGGCCACGGCGGTCGCGCTGCTGCTGGCGCTGTCGGCCGCCGGCTGGGCCCTGCTGCCGCCGGGTCCCGCGCGGCACCGCGCCGCCGTCGCGGGGGTGTGCCTCGCCGGCGGCTTCGCCGCGTACGTGGTCGGGCACCTGGCCGCCTACCTCGAGGTGTTCAGCGAATACGAGGGCACGCGCGTCATCTCGTTCGACCGCTACATGCGGACCTACCTGCTCGGGTGGGGCCTGGTGGGCCTCGGGTTCCTGACGTCCGCCGCGTGCTCGGACTCGGGACGACGGGCCGCACGGCCCGTCCTCTTCCTCCTCGCGGCGGCGTCCGTCATCCTCCTGCCGGCGCGCGCCGTGGCGCTGCTGCTCCACGGACCGCCCCCCATGCAGCCGATCCGGGCGGCGATGCAGGCGCCGATCGCGGAGGTCCGCGAGGCGGCCGGACCGACCGGCCGCGTCTACCTGATCTTCCAGTACACGACGGGGTTCGAGCACTGGGTGGCCAAGTACGAGCTGGCCCCGCGTCGGTCCAACCTCCGCTGCTGGAGCGTCGGCACGCCGGCCGGCGCCGAGGACGTGTGGACGTGCCCGCTGACGCCGGACGCGCTGGGCCAGGAGCTGGCCGGATACGACGTCCTGTTCGTCGGCAAGGCCGAGGAGAACTTCTGGTCGGCCTACGGCGGCCTCTTCCCGCCGGGCGACTCCCACCGGGCGCCGGCGATCTTCGCGATTCGCCGCGCGGTGGACGGGCACGCCGTGCTCGAGCGGATCGGCGGCCTGCCGTAGGCCCGCCGGGTCAGGCGGACGCGGCGGCGATCCGGTTGCGGAAGACGAACACGCTCGTGTCGCGGCCCTGCGGCAGGAGCTCGAACCCCAGCGCCAGGATCGGGTCGATCACCTCGCTGGGCGAACGGCCCGGCACGGCGTGGATCTCCATGACGAGGAGCCGGCACCGGCGCAGCCGGTCGTGCCCCGGGTTGGCCATCACTTCGTACTCCGCCTGCTCGACGTCGATCTTGCAGATGTCCACGTCCTGTCCGGCGAAGTGGGCATCGAAGAGCTCGTCGAACGTGCGGCCCGCCACGACCGTGGCCGCGCCGCTGGCGTTGTCCGACCGCGCGTAGAGGCTGTCGGCGACGCTGCCGGCGCCCAGGGCCAGCTCGAACGTCCGCGCCGTGCCCGCGAGCGCGGCGTTCACCACGCGCACGTCGCCCGGGATGTTGCGCTCGAGGTTGAACCGGAGACGCGTGCAGGTGCGGGGGTTGAGTTCCACCGAGACGAGCCGCTCGAAGCGCACGCCGTGCAGGGCCAGGAACAGGGGAAAGCCGCCGTTGTTCGCCCCGACGTCGAGCACGCGCGCCGGGTGCGCCGTCACGAGGTAGGCCAGGTGATCCGCGTACATCGGGTGCGTCAGGACCTCGGGTGCGCCGTTGGCGTCGCCGCCGCCCTGATCCACGAGGATCTCGAGCGGCCCCTTGCGGTACACGGCCAGCACGTCGCCGCGGAAGAACAGCCGCTGCAGCAGCAGGTGCAGCCGGTTGTCGAACTGGAGGATCTGGCGGAGGCCGCGCAGCTTCGACTCGACGCTCATGCCGCGCCCGCCGTCGCGGGGCGCTCCGGCCCCAGGAACCCGCCGAGGGCGGCGGCGTATGCGAGCCCGAAGAACAGGTACTGGATTTCGAAGAACATGAACACGTCGTACGAGAGGTACACGACCAGCAGGGGCACGACCGCGAGCGTGACGAGCATGCGCGGGGCCCGCGCCCCGCCCGGCCGCCACGCGAGCACCAGCGGCGTGAGCAGGAACGCGGCGTACACGGCCGCCCCGACGATCCCGTAGCGCGCGAGGAGCGTCAGGTAGGTGAGGTGGGCGGTGGCCCAGGGCACCTCCGCGGTCGTGAGCGGCGCGCTGCCGCCGCCGAACACCGGATGCGCGCGGAACACGGCGAGCCCCCGGCCGATGAACTCCAGGCGGGTTTCGAGGCTGCGGGCGCTGGCCACGCGGTCCTGGACCCCCTGGCCCGCCCGGTCACGCGCCCTCCTGGGCCGCGCGCCCGGCCGGCCGGCTGCCGCGTCGCCAGGCGGCCGGCTCGTGACCGCGGACCAGGCCGCCTGCGCCTGCGCAGTGAGGCGCTCGTACGCATCGTAGGACTGGAAGGCGGTCGACGCGTAGAGGAGGGCCACCGTCGCCACCGCCGAGGCCACGGCGAAGCGCCGGCTCTCCCGCGACAGCAGGAAGGTCAGCGCGAACACGGCCAGCACGCCGATGACGGCCGTCCGCGACAGCGTGAGCGTGAGACAGACCAGGTTCACGGCGAAGAGGGCGCCGAGCCACCGCGACGGCCGATCGCACCGCCACAGGTAGACGATGCTGGCGACCACCAGCATCGAGTAGATCCCGTAGAAGTTCGGATCGAAGAAGGTGCTGGTCGCCCGGGCGAACACCGAGTCGTCGTTCAGGTAGGTGAGGGTCCGCCCCATCTCGGATCCCGCCCGGCGAATCCAGGCCTCGAACGGGATGGCCCCGGTGTATCCCGAATAGAGGGTCACGGCCGTCGTCACGACCGACGACGCGACGAAGGCCCGCAGCAGGGCGGCGACCTTCTCCCGCGTGTCGATGTAGACGAGGACGAGACCGGCGAAGACGAGGTTGGCGAGGTGGTTCGCCAGATCCCGCCGGAGGATCGGGTACTGCGGCAGCCGGAGGAAGTCGGCGGTGCAGATGAGCCCGATGGCCGCGGCAATCGCCACGAACGGCCAGTGCCGGCGCTCCAGGCGCCGGCGTCCCCGCGCCAGATCGGCGGCGAAGACGAGCGTCCAGGCCAGGAGCAGCACCCGGAACACGGACAGGTTCACGCCGAAGGCGGCGAACCGGTAGACGTAGAGCACCAGGGACGACGTGAGCGCCAGGTAGAACGCCGTCGTCCAGGGGCTCACGACGTTCATCAGGCGTGGCGCCGGACGCTCAGTCGCCCCAGCACGAGCCGGACCACCGTCCTCGAGACGTCCGGCACCTCGTACTCGCGCGGGGCCCGCCACTCGGCCGGCAGCGCCAGTACCAGGCGCATCGCGCCGGCGACGGCGTCCGGATCGGCGCCGCTCAGGAGGTTGCTGCCGCACTCGAGCGTCTCGGGCCGCTCGGTGACGTCGCGGATGGTGACGTTCGGCACGCGGAAGATCGCGCACTCCTCCTGCACCGTGCCGCTGTCGGACATGACGGCCCGGGCCTCGCGCTCCAGCCGCACGAAGTCGAAGAACCCCAGCGGCTCCAGCATGCGGACGTGGGCCGGATCGGGCTGCAGCCCGGCGCGCCGCAGCCGGTCGGCGGTCCGGGGGTGCACGCTGAACAGCACCGTGGACCCCTGCTCGGCGGACACGCGCACCACGGCGTCCACGAGCCGCGCCAGGCGGGCGGGGTCGTCGACGTTCTCGGCCCGGTGCATCGTGAGGAGGAAGTAGCGCCGCGGCTCGACGCCGAAGCGCGCCAGCGCGTCGCTGGCGTCGATGCCGGCGCGGTAGTGCGTGAGCACTTCGTGAATCGGGTTGCCCGTCACGAAGATCCGCTCCCGCTCGATCCCTTCGCGGACGAGGTTCTCCTTGCTCCGCTCGGTGTAGGGCATGAGCACCGTGCTCGCGTGGTCGATCACGCGGCGGTTGACCTCCTCCGGCACCCGGTCGTCGTAGCAGCGGTTCCCGGCCTCCATGTGGTAGACCGGGATGCCCATGCGCGCGGCCACGAAGGCCGCGAGGCCGCTGTTGGTGTCGCCGAGCACCAGCAGCCGGTCGGGCCGCTCGCGCTCGAACACCGGGCCGATGGCAGCCAGGAGCGCCCCGACCTGCGCCGCGAACCCGGCGGCGGTGATGCCGAGGTGCACGTCGGGCGCCCGCACTCCGAGCTGGTCGAAGAAGACGTCGCTCAGCAGCGGGTCGTGGTTCTGACCCGTGTGCACCAGCACGTGGCGGCTGTGCTGGTCGAGCAGCGGGATGACGCGGCTCAGGCGGATGATCTCCGGGCGCGTGCCGACGACGGTCAGGATCTTCATGCCGCGCGCGCTCACGCGTTGAGTTCCGCCGGCAGCGGCGCGTTCAGGTACGGCGCCAGCAGGGCGCGCAGGCCCTCGTGGTCCAGCGTGATGGCGGCCGACGAGTACTCGCCGGGCAGCGCCGTCGCGCCCGTGGCCGGCTCGCACTCGGGCAGCATCGGGCACACCACGTAGTAGCCGTTGCGCTCGACCGTCCGGTAGCACTCCTCCTCGGAGACCATGATCTCGTGGATCTTCTCGCCGGGCCGGATGCCCGTGTAGACGATGGGCACGTCCCGGCCCGCCACCAGCACCTCGGCCAGGTCGCTCATGCGCGCGGCCGGGACCTTGGGCACGTAGATCTCGCCCGGACGCGCCTCGGCCAGCGCCGCCAGCACGGTGTCCACGGCGCCGTCCAGCGTCAGCAGGAAGCGCGTCATCTCCTTCATGGTCACCGTGACGGGGCCGCCGCGCGCGATCTGCTCGAGGAAGAGGGGCACGACCGATCCGCGCGACGCCACCACGTTGCCGTAGCGCACGCAGGCGAAGCGCGTCGACGGCTGGCGCAGGTTCGCCTCGACGAAGATCCGCTCCATGACCGCCTTCGTCATGCCCATCACGTTGATGGGCTTGCAGGCCTTGTCGGTGGAGATGCCGATCACGGTCTCGACGTTCGCGCCGGCCGCCATCGTGGCACGGACCAGGGCGTCGGCGCCCAGTACGTTCGTCCGCACGGCCTCGACCGGGAAGTACTCGCAGGTGGGGACCTGCTTGAGCGCGGCCGCGTGGATCACGATCTCGGCGTCGCGCACCGCCTCGGCGAGCGTGTCGTAGTCGCGGACGTCGCCGATGCGGAAGGCGAGCAGGTCGCGCGCGTGGGCGTAGATGACGTCGTCGGTGGCCGCCGGGCGCTGCAGGAAGCGCAGCCGCATGTCGTGCTGCTTCGCCTCGTCCCGGGAGAGCACGGTCACCTTGGCCGGACGGCCGAGGCCGCCCTCCAGCAACCGCCGCACCACGCGCTGCCCGAGCGAACCGGTGCCGCCCGTCACGAGAATCCGCTTGCCGTCGATCGTCACCGTGTCTCTCCCTGCCCCCCCCGCACCCTGTCGTACGGCGTGGGATCCGCCGCGAGGGCCGCAATCATGGCCGGCCACGCCGGCGGCGTGAAGCCCGCCGCCTGGCGGAACCGCGTGCTGTCGAGACTGCGGTCGATTCGCGGCTCGTCCTTGCGCGCGATCGTCACGCCCGCGGCGAACGCGTCGTTCAGCAGGCCGAGCAGCGTCAGCTTGTCGAGGGGGTCTGCCGACACATGATACAGACCTTCGAGGCCCGGGTGCTCGGCCAGGATCGTCAGGACGATCTCGGACAGGGCGATCGTCGTGAAGCCCGAGAAGACCGCGCCGGCGTAGCCGTCGGCCGTGCCTCCGCGCCGCGACAGGAACCACTCCACCAGCCCAGACGCGCCGGCCAGCTCGCGCCCGATGATCGACGTCCGGATCGTGAGGCTGCCGGGGCCGGTCACCTCGCCGAGCGCCTTGGAGCGGCCGTACAAATCCGTGGCATTCGGCAGGTCGAACTCCGTGTAGCCGCCGCGGGCGCCGTCGAAGACACAGTCGGTGCTGACGTGCAGGAACCGGATCCCCCGCGCCTGGCACAGGCGCCCGAGGACGTGCGGGTGGAGGGCATTGATGGCGATGGACTCCACGGGATCCTTCGCCGCCGCGAGCTGCTTCACGACGCCCACGCAGTTGACGACGGCCTCGGGCCGCACGCGGTCCAGCGCGGCGGCCAGGGTCTCGGGCCGGTGCACGTCCACGCCCGTCACCACGCGGTCCGGGCGCGCCAGGCCGAGCGCCTCGAGCGCCGGCGTCACCTGCCGCACGGTGGCCCAGGCCTCCATCCGGCCCGACGCGATCTGCCACAGCTTGTGCCCGAGCATCCCGCCGCCGCCCACGACGAGCAGCCGGCTCACGACGTTCTCCTCGACATTCGCACGACGGCAGTGTAGCGCGCGGCCCCTCGCCCCCCGGCCGATCTGGCAGAATGCGGGGGCGCGTTCGTTCCGTCCCGGCCCCGTGTCGCGCCCGACCCGTCCGATGACCCCGCTTCGTCTCCTCGTCTGCAGCGATGCCTTCCTGCCGGCGCACGAAGAAGGCGGGCCGCCGTTCAGCACCTTCAACCTGTGCCGGGCCATGGCGGCGGCCGGGGCCGACGTGCGCGTCGTCACGACCGACCGCGACGGACGGAGCCGGCTGGCGGTGCCGGTGGACCGGTGGACGGAGTTCGAGGGCGTGCCCGTCTGGTACGCGCGGAGCCTGCCCGGTCCCTACTACCCCGCGCGGACCGCCGCGCGCGCGATCGCCGGGCTCGGCGATCGGGACGCGATCCTCGGGTCCGGCACCCTCTGGACCCACCTCGGGCTGCTCGGCTGGCGCGCCAGCCGCCGGACCGGGGCCCCGGGCATCGTCATGCCGCGGGGGCTGCTCGACCCCTGGGCGTTCGCGCACAAGGGGCTGCGCAAGCGCGTGTACTGGCAGTTCGCCGGCCGCGGCATCGTGGCGGACGCGGCGGCGGTGGTGGCCTTGAACGGGAACGAGCGGGACGCCATCCAGGCCCTGGGCACCGCCCGCCGGGTGGAGGTCATCCCGAACGGCGTGGACGTCGAGGCGTTCGCGACGCCGCCCCCGGCCGAGGCCCTGGCCGAGGCGGCGCCGGCCCTCGCCGGCCGGCCGTTCGTCCTGTTCCTGGGCCGCGTGCACGAGAAGAAGGGCGTGCAGGTCCTCCTCCGGGCGATCGAGGAGCCCGCGCTGGTCGACCGCGAGTTCGCGGTGGTCGTCGCGGGCCCCGTGGACGAGGCGTTTCGGCCGGCCCTCGACCGGCTGCGCGCGGCCGCCTCGTCGCCGGGTCGCCTGGTCTTCACGGGCCCGGTGGCCGGCCAGCGGAAGGCCGCGCTCCTGGCGCATGCGAGGGCGTTCGTGCTGCCGTCGGCGAGCGAGGGGCTGCCCATGGCGGCCCTCGAAGCGCTCGCGAGCGGCTGTCCGGTGGTGCTGACGCCGGCCTGCGGCCTGCCCGAGGCGGCCGACGCCGGCGCCGGCCTCGAGGTGCCCGCCCGGCCCGCCGAGGTCGCCGCCGCACTGGCGCGCCTGCTGGGCGACGAGGCGCTCGCCCGGGACATGGGCCGCCGCGGACGCCGCCTCGCCGCCGAACGCTTCGGCCGCGACGCCGTGGGACACCGGATGCTGGCGCTGTGCCGCGAGCTGGCGCGGCCAGGCGCCTGATCGCGGCAGGACGCGTCAGGCCGCCCGGCGCCCGGCCAGCGCGTCGATGAGCGCGTGGTAGCGGCCGGTGACCACCGGGCGCGCGTAGTGCCCGGCCACGTGGCGCCGGCCGGCCTCGCCCATCGCCGCGAGTGCCTCCGGCGCCGACGCGGCGGCGCGGATCGCCTCGGCAATCGCGGCCGGCGAGTCCTGCGGCACGACCACGCCGCACCCGGCCGCCCTGACGAGGGCGGCCAGGTCGGAGTCCGATTCCGTGGCGGCCAGCACGGCCCGGCCGCACGCCATGATCCGGTAGACCTTCGAGGGCACGGCATCGGCGCCGATGGCCGCCGCCTGCGGCACGACGGAGAGGTCCGACGCGCCGTAGATCTCGGGGACCCTGGCGTACGGCTGGTGCGGCACGAGGCTGACGTTTGCCAGCCTCTCGTCCCGGATCCGGCCCGCGAGATGGTGCCAGAGCGTGCCGCCCCCGACGAGCACGACGGCGATCCGCGGGTCGTCCCGCAGCCGGCCCGCGGCGTCGAGCACGGTGTCGAGGCCCTGCGCCGGGCCGAGATTGCCTGCGTAGCAGACGACGAAGCGGCCGTCCAGGCCGAGTTCGGCGGTGAAGCCGTTCGGCGCGGGCACCGCGCGGAGGTGGTCGGCATCCACGAAGTTCGGGATCACCGACACCCGGTCCGGCGCGACGCCCTTCTCCAGCAGCCGGCGACGCATGCGATCGGCGATCACGGTGATGGCCGCGGCGCGCGCGTAGACGAACCGCTCGAGCGCGAAGAGCAGGCGGATGGCCACCGGATGCCTGACGGCGCCGAGGTTGATGGCGATGTCGGGGTACAGCTCCTGGACGTTGTAGACGAACGGCGCCCGGTGCCACAGCCCGAGCAGCCAGGCGGCGACGCCCATGGTGAGCGGCGGCGACGGCACCAGGATCACGTCCACGCGCCGGATCGCGGTCACGCCGACGACGACGCTCAGCGCGTGGAAGAGGCTCCACGCCAGCAGGCGCAGCGGTACCGAGGCGCTCTTGGCCGGCATCCACGTGTGGATTACCGGCAGGCCCCGGAACTCGCTCCGCTGGACGAGGCGGCCCCACCAGGGCCGTCGCGGCTGCCGCGCTTCGGCGTCGGCGTCGCGGTTGTAGTGCGGGGTGGTCGTCAGGACGGTGACGTCGTGGCCCAGCCGGGCGAGATCGTCGGCCAGGTCGCCCATGATCTGGGCAGTGGAGACGGCGTCGGGGGGAAAGACCAGCGAGAGGACGAGCACCCGGGCCATGCCGTCAGACGCCCGCGGCGCGCGCCCACGGCATGTACTCGGCCAGGCCCTCCGCCAGATCCACCTCCGGCACGTAGCCGATGCGATCGCGGGCGAGGCGCACGTCGGCCAGGCTGTGGCGCACGTCCCCCGGCCGGGGCGGCCCGTGCTCGACGGCCGGCGCGAGGCCCGACGCCGCGGCCATCAGCCCGACCAGCGCGTTGATGGTGACGCGCGTGCCGCTGGCGATGTTGAACGCGCCGGACACCCCGCGGCTCATGGCCGCGCGGTAGTTGGCCTCCGCCACGTCGCGCACGTTGACGAAGTCCCGCGTCTGCTCGCCGTCGCCGAAGATCGTCACCGGCTGGCCGCGCAGCATGCGGTGCGCGAAGATCGGGATCACGTTGCCGTAGGCGTCGTAGCGCTGGCGGACGCCGTAGACGTTGAAGTAGCGCAGGCAGACGCACTCGATCGGGTAGAGCTTGGCGTAGGCGAGGCACAGCTTCTCGGCGCCGAGCTTGCTGGCTCCGTACGGCGTGTCGGGCTCCACCGGGTGATCCTCGGCGATCGGCAGGGTCTTCAGTTCTCCGAAGATTCCGGCCGAGGACGAGAACACCAGCTTGCGCACGCCGTGGTGGCGCGCGGCCTCCAGCACGGTGAGCGTGCCCAGCACGTTGATGCCCGAGTCGACGAGCGGGTGTTCGATGGATCGCGTGTTGCCGACCGACGCCGCCAGGTGGAACACGGCGTCGGCCCCCTCGATCGCACGGTCGACCGCGGCCCGATCGCGGATGTCGCCCTCGACGAGCGTCACGCCCGGAAGGCCGTCGATGTTCTCCCGGTAGCCGGACGACAGGTCGTCCAGCACGACCACGTCGTGGCCCCGATCGCGGGCGAGGCGGACGATGCTGGATCCGATGAAGCCGGCGCCGCCCGTGACGAGCACCTTGCTCATGAGGCGGCCGTGGCGTGGCGGGTGGAGGGCATGTCCTGGCAGCGGGACGCGCACGCGTCGGCCACATAGTAGCGCGCCCAGAACGGCGCGGGCGAGCCGGGCGCCCGGCCGGCCGAATGCCGGCGCCACGCCCGCCCCCGGGCTGCTAGAGTGAGTCGCGTGCGCGAGGAACCACCGGACGGGCCGCAGGTGACCCCGCACGCGCGCACCGGCCTGATGGCGCGCGCCTCGCAGCCGATCGGTCTCGCGGGCCTCGCCGCCGTCAACCTGCTCGTGACGTTCGCCTACCAGTGGCTGCCGGTCACGGCGCTCGGCGTGGGCGTCGAGACCGACGCGCTCTTCGTGAGCGCCATCATTCCGCAGGTGCTCGCCAACGTGGCCGGCAGCGGCCTGCCCTCGGTGCTGACGCCGATGCTGGCGACGGCGGGCGATCGTTTCCGGGAGCGCGCCTGGACCTACCTGCAGGGCACGGCGCTGGCCGCCGTCGCCGCCGCCGGGGTGCTCGTGCTGCTGGCGCCGTACTGGTCGCCGTGGCTGGCGCCCGGCTTCGACCCGGCCGCGCGCGCGCTCACCGCGTCGCTCGTCCGCGTGCAGCTGGTCGGCGCGTGGGCCACGACGGTGCTCATGGTCGCCTGGGCCGTCAACTACGCGGCGCACCGCTTCGTCTGGGTGGAGGCGAGCGGCATCGCCGCCGGGCTCGTCGGACTGCTCGTCGGCTGGCTGGGCGTGGGCCGGCTGGGCGTCGCCGCCTGGGCGTGGGCGATGACGGCGCGCGCGCTGGTCCACCTGGTGCTCTGCCTGCCGGCGCTCGGCCGCTACGCGCGGCCGAACTGGTCGCGGGCGGAGGGCGCGGCCGTCGGCCGTCGCCTCGCGCCGCTCGTCGCCGGGGCCGTCTACTTCAAGCTCGATCCGCTGGTGGATCGGCTGCTCGCGTCCTTCGGGCCGAGCGGCCAGCTCTCGGTGTTCCACCTGGCGAATCTCGGCTACGCCGCCGGCAACCAGATCCTGACGCGCGCCATCGTCAACCCGGTGATGCCCGGCCTGGCCACGCTGGCGCAGGCGCCCGACGGCCGGGCGGCCTTCGAACGGGCGGTCCGGCGGCGGCTGGTGTTCGTGCAGGGCCTGGCGCTGGCGGCGTGGCTGGGCCTGCTCGCGGTGGGGCGGCCCGTGATGCACGTGGCCCTGGGCCGCTGGATGCGGGCGGCCGAGATCGACCTACTGTTCGCCCTCCTCGTCGCGCTCCTCGGCGTGTGGCTGGGCGGCGCGGCCGGCCAGGTGCTGACCGTCGCCTTCTTCGCGATGGGCGAGACGGCCACGCCCACGCGGGTCGGCGTCGCCGGCTTCACGGCGGCCATCCCGCTGAAGCTCCTCGCCTACCGCTGGTTCGGCATCGAGGGCCTGGCCGTGGCGGCGTCGATCTACTACGTCGGCACCGCGGTGGCGCACCACGCGTTCCTGACGCGGGCGCTGCGCGTGCACTGGGCCGGGGCGGACGGCCGCGCATGACGCGCGTCCGCGTCTGCGCGGTGACGGCGGGCACGACGCTGCCCTCGTCGCGGTTCCGGGTGCGCCAGCACATCGCGCCGCTGGCCGGCCTCGGCGTGGACGTGACCGAGTTCCGCCCCCGAGTCCCACAGGCGATGCCGACGCCAGGACCGCTGGCGGGCATCCGCCGGCGTCACCTCGCGCCGCTCACGGCTGCGTGGCTCGGGCTGCACGTGGCCAGCCGCGTGCCGGCCGTCGTCGGCAGCCGGGCGAGCGACGTCGTGTGGCTCGAGCGATCCTTCGTGCCCGGGCTCGACGGCCTCGCGCGCCTCCTCAAGCGGCCCATCGCCCTGGACGTGGACGACGCGATCTGGCTCGAAGGTCTCGGGGGACGATCGACGCCGGCGCTCGCGCGCGCCGCCGATCTCGTCATCGCCGGCAACCGCTACCTGGCCGACTGGTTCTCGCAGTACTGCCCGCGAGTGGTGATCGTGCCGACCGCCGTCGACCTGGCCCGGCTCCGCCCCACCGCCCCGCGGCCGCGCCGGCACGGCGTCGTCATCGGGTGGACGGGCACGTCCGGCAACTTCCCCTACCTGGCGTCGATCCAGGAGGCGCTGGCCGCGGTGCTCGCGCGCGTGCCGGGCGCGGAGCTCGTCGTGGTGGCCGAGCGCGCGCCGAACCTGCCCGCGCTGGCGGGACGCCACGTGCGGTTCGTGCCCTGGTCGGCCGCGAGCGAGGTGGAGGCGCTGCACGCGATGGACATCGGCGTGATGCCGCTCGACGACACGCCGTGGACGCGCGGGAAGTGCAGCTTCAAGATGCTGCAGTACATGGCCGCGGGGATTCCGTCGGTGGTGGCGCCCGTGGGCATGAACGCGGACGTGCTCGCCCTGGGCCCGTGCGGCCTCGCCGCGACGTCGCCGGATCAGTGGGTGGACGCCCTCACCGCGCTGGCCGGCGATCCGGAACGGCGGGAGGCGATGGGCGCCGCCGGGCAGGGCATCGTGGCGAGCCACTTCGACGTGCCCGTCGTGGCCGCGCGGCTCGCCGAGGTCTTTCGCACGCTCGGCGGCGGGGCCTGACCGCCCGGACGCCGTTCGCGCGCAGGACGCCGTCAGCGCGGACGCTTCCGCGGATCCTTCGGGTCCTTCGGATCTTTTGGATTCTTCTGGTCCGGATCGTCCTTCTTGTCGTTCTTGTCGCGGCGCCCGAAGAGCCGCGACCAGAACCCGCGCTTCTTCTCGGGTTCGGGGGCGGGCGCGGCGGCGGGCGCGCTGGCGACGGCCGGCGGGGGGGGCGGGGCCGGGGGCTCCTCGCGGCGCACCGACGACGTCTCGGCCGAGACGGGCGCCTGCGGGGCCGTGAACCAGCCGGCCAGCCGTCCGAAGATCGACCGCCCGACGTGCAGGTGGCACGTCTCGTCGGGTTCGGTGCCCTCCACGAAGTACTCGGTCGTGACCATCGAGCGTTCTTCGTGGCCGCCGTCCTCCAGCACCACGGGCACGGCATCGCAGCCCGCCGCGGGACGCTTGCCCGACAGCCGGCAGATCTGGACGGCCACCACGCCCTTCGGCGGCAGGAACGGCATCGGCCGATCCTTGGCGGTGGCCGCCTTCATGAAGTCGGCCCACAGCGGCACGGCGACATCGGCCGCGTACGCGCTGCCGGGCAGAATGGGCTTCGGCGTGTCGTAGCCCACCCAGACCCCGCTGGCGAGGGCGCGCGTGTAGCCGACGAACCAGGCATCGCGGTAATCGTTCGTCGTGCCGGTCTTCCCCGCGGCCGGGAGGCGGAAGCCGAGCTGCCGCGCCTTCCACGCCGTCCCGCCGTCGATGACGTCCTGGAGCATCGACGTCATCAGGAAGGCCGTGTCGGGCTTCACGGCCTGCACGGCCTTGGCTTCCGCCGTGTAGAGCACGTTGCCGTCGAGGTCCTCGACGCGCCGCACGAGCGACGGCCGGTGCCACACGCCCTCGGAGCCGAAGGCCGCGTAGGCCGACGTCATGTCGAAGAGCGTCACCTCGCCCGACCCGAGCGCCAGGGACGGCACGGCGGGCAGATCGCCCAGTCCGAGCTTCCCGGCGTAGTTCACGGCTGCGGAGGCCCCGATCATCTCGAGCATGCGGACGGCGGCGCGGTTGCTCGACGTCTTGAGCGCGGTCCGCATCGTGAGCTCCGACGCGTCGGAGTGCCCGTCTTCGGGGACCCAGGCGCCGTCGATCGTGTCGATGGGCTCGTCGAGGTGCTGGATGAGGGTGGCTGTCGTGTAGCCGTCCTCGAGCGCCGCGGCGTAGACGAACGGCTTGAACGCCGAGCCCGGCTGGCGCCGGGCCTGCAGCGCGCGGTTGAAGCGGCTCTCGCCGAAGTTGCGGCCGCCGACGAGCGCACGCACCTGGCCGCTGCGGGGATCGAGCGCGACCAGCGCGGCCTGGAGCGGCGCCTCCTCCGGCGCGACCGGGCGGCGGCGCGCCTTGAGCGAGGCGACGCGTCGGGCCTCGAGATCCTGGAGCGCCTTGGCGACGGCCGCCTCGGCCGCCTTCTGCATGTCCACGTCGATGGTCGTGTAGACCCGCAGCCCGCTCTGGTAGACGCGCTCGCGGCCGAAGCGCTCGATCAGCTCGAGCCGGACCTGTTCCTTGAAGTAGCGGCCGAAGGGCTCGTCGCTGCGCAGCGCATCGCGCAGCTCCACCTTCGCCGCGCGCGCCTCCTCGTAGGTCGGCTGGTCGATGGCGCCGGTCTCGCGCATGGCGCTCAGCACGACGTTCCGCCGCGCGATCGCACGATCCAGGTTCACGGTGGGCGCCCAGGTCGAGGGCGACTTGACGAGCCCGGCCAGGAGCGCGGCTTCCGCCACGGTCAAGTCGCGCGCCGGCTTGCCGAAGTAGCCCATCGACGCCGCCTCGATCCCGTACAGGCCCGCGCCGAAGTACATCTTGTTCAGATACAGCTCGAGGATCTGATCCTTCGTGTACTGGTGCTCGATGCGGACGGCGAGGAGGGCCTCCTGCACCTTGCGCGCCCAGGTCTTGTCGAGCGTGAGGAAGCTCTGGCGCGCGAGCTGCTGGGTGATGGTGCTCCCGCCCTGCGCCAGCCGCCCTTCCTTGACGTTGGCGAGCATCGCCCCGGCGATGCGGACCACGTCCACGCCGTAGTGCGACCGGAACCGCTGGTCCTCGATGGCGATGAGCGCGTCGATCAGGTGCGGCGACACGTCGGCGAGCGCCACCTCGAACCGCCGCTCTTCGAAGATGGTGAACGCGGGCTTGTCGGCGATGTCGTAAAACACCGTCGCCTGCGCCATGTCGCCCATCTGCCGGACGTCGGCGATGCTGGGCAGCCCGGCCACGAGCGCCGTCGTGACCCTAAGCCCGTAGGCCAGGCTCCCGGCCTGCAGGAGGACGAGGAGCACGGCCAGCGCGCCGCCGAGATGGGGATAGCGCAACACGACGCGCCGCAGACGCGCGGCGAGGCGTTGCACGGACGGCCGGGCCAGAATCGAGGCAATGCGCACGGTGATGGTCGGGCGCGCCGTGGGGACCGGCGTGTTCCTCCCCACACTACTACGAAATTTCCCTGTCCGGCGCCGGAGGTCCCCCGCCGCGGCCCGATACCCCCGGCCCCTGATTTCCGCCCTCCCGCGGTCCACCCCATCCACGCCGCCCCACGGAGGCAAACCCCGCGCCGTCCCGCATGCCCGCGCGGCCGTGTGACTTGAGAGGAAGGCCCGTCGGCACACCCGCGTGGGGTGCCACAAAGGGGCGGGCGAGGGGCGGAGCGTTCAGGGGCAAGGACTAGGGACTAGGGACTAGGGACTAGGGCGAGCACGGAGCACGGAGCACGAATTACCGTCACGCCGCCGACGGTGCGCGTCGAGCGAGCCCGAGACGTCGCGAGTGCCGCCGGCGACGAGGCGCGGAGCGCCAATGTCGCCCTGGCGAGACCGATGAGCCGAGACGTCGCGAATGCCGCCAGCCGCGGGGCGCGGAGCGCCGATGCGGCGCCGGCGAGTGCGTTCGAGCCGAGATGCAGCGGGTGCCGCCGGCGACGAGGCGCGGAGCGCCAATGTCGCCCTGGCGAGACCGATGAACCGAGACGTCGCGAATGCCGCCAGCCGCGAGGTCGCGAAGCGGCCAATGCGGCGCCGGCGAGTGCGTTCGAGCCGAGATGCAGCGGGTGCCGCCGGCGACGAGGCGCGGAGCGCCAATGTCGCCCTGGCGAAATCAATGAGCCGAGACGTCGCGAATGCCGCCAGCCGCGGGGCGCGGAGCGCCGATGCGGCACCGGCGAGTGCGTTCGAGCCGAGATGCAGCGGGTGCCGCCGGCGACGAGGCGCGGAGCGCCAATGTCGCCCTGGCGAGATCGATGAGCCGAGACGTTGCGAATGCCGCCAGCCGCGAGGCGCGGAGCGCCAATGTCGCCTCGGCGAGATCGTGTGAGCCGAGATGCTGCCCCTGCCGCCGGCCGCGAGGCCGCGAAGCGGCCAATGCGGCCCTGGCGAGTACGGCGAAGGAACGGCGTTGCTATGCCGCCGACGGCGAGACCGCGAATGCGGTCGATGGCGTCCTGGCGAGCAAGGGGCTCGTGCCAAGCCCGACGGCCACAGGCCGTCGGCGATGCCTGAGCCGGTCGACCCCAGACAAGACCGAGCGATTAGCGAGGGATTGGCGGGGTCGACGGGACTCGAACCCGCGGCCTCCGGCGTGACAGGCCGGCGTTCTAACCAACTGAACTACGACCCCTGCTATTCGGTTGTCTCGCCGGTGTCCCGCCGTCTTTCAGGTCCGCTGCGTCGCCGTGCCGGGACCTTGCGGGCCTCGGCGCTGGTGGGCGGTACAGGGCTCGAACCTGTGACGGCCGGCGTGTAAAGCCGGTGCTCTACCAACTGAGCTAACCGCCCGGCTCACCAACCGACGAAACCATGACTATACCAGACCTTGATCCCGAGCACGCACAAACCCGCGGCGAGCCCCGCCAGGGCGTGGTGCTCGCGGTTGCGCCAGGCGCGCTCCCAGCTGAACGCGCGCGTCGACGCCGGCGCCTGCCGTGCCGCGTACTGGTCGTAGGCGGCCCCGAACTTGTCGCGAAGGTGCGACTCCTCGGCCCGGATCGCCGCCGGCAGCGTCGTCCCCAGGTACGCCACGATGGCCAGGCCGAGCCACGGATGCCAGGCCGCCAGCGCGATGCCGAGGCCCACGAGGGACGATCCGGCATAGAGGGGATGGCGCAGGTAGCGGTACGGGCCGCTGGAGGTCACTTCCAGGCTCTTCTCGACATGCCCGGCCGCCCAGAGGCGCAACGCCGCGCCCACGGCGGCCACCAGGGCGCCGGCAGCCAGGCTCGTGGCCGTCGGTCTCGCCAGCCAGACGGTCGCCGCCGCGGTCACGCCTCCGAGCGCCACCCGGTACCGCGCCAGCACGCGCACGACGGTCACGACGCGGCCCTCGCCAGTTCGAGCCGCCGGGTGCAGGCCGCCAGCACTTCGTCCACCTGGATGTCCTCGATGCACGGCGCCCCTCGCAGGCAGCGCCGCTTGTGGAAGCACACGCAGGTCCCGGCGCGCGACACGGGCACGTCCTCCCGCCGCCAGGGCCCGTTGCGTTCGGGCCGGGTGGGCCCGAACAGCCCCACGAGCGGCGTCCCGACCGAGGCCGCCAGGTGCAGCGGCCCCGTGTCGCCCGACACGCACAGGGCCGCCTCGCGCGCCAGGGCCAGCACGTCGGCCAGCGCCGTGGGCGGCGACACGAGCGCGTGCCCGCCGGATGCCGCCGCGACAGCGTCGGCGCGGCCGCGCTCGCCCGGCCCCCAGGTGACGACGCTCACCAGCCGGTGGCGCTCGCCGAGGGCGGCGGCCAGGCGGCCGAAACGGTCCGGAGGCCAGCGCTTGTTCTCCCAGGCGGCCCCCGGGTTCAGCAGCGCGAAGCCTGCGCCCTCGTGCAGCCGGACCGCGGCCGCCACTTCCCCCACGACCGGGGACGGCGCCGCCTTCCACGGGAACCGCACGTCGGCGTCCGTCACGCCCAGCGCCCCGAGCGCCGCCAGGTTCTTCGTGACGACGTGCCCCCGGTCGTCCACGGCCACCTGCTCGGAATAGAACCAGCGCGCCGCCGGTTCGCGCAGCGCCGAGCGCTCGAAGCCGATGACGCGGCGGGCGCCCGAGACGCGCGCGAACACGGCCGACTTCAGGAGTCCCTGGAGATCGAGGGCGGCGGCGTAGCCCCGGCGCCTGAGGTACCCCACCGCGCCGGCCAGGCCGCTCAGGCCCGGGAACCGCACGGCGGCACCGTCGGTCTCGCGGGCGGGCGCCCGGACGACGATGCGGCGCGAGATGCCCTCCACGAGCGCCAGGACCCCTTCGTAGCGCGCGTCCACCAGCCAGTCCAGCTCCACGTCGGGACGCGCGCGCCGCAGCGCGGCCACCACGGGCAGCGCGTGGACGATGTCGCCGAGCGCGCCCATCCGCACCAGGAGCACCCGCGCCTCCGGCGCCAGGGCCGCGATCACGGGCGCCCCTCGCGGATCGACCGCAAGAGGTCCCGCGTGGAGTGATCCTTCGGATCGCCGACGATGGCGGTCCGGCCGCCGTAGGCCCGGACGATCTCGCGCTCGGGCACGGAGTCCACGGTGTAGTCGGTGCCCTTGCAGTGCACGTCCGGCCGCAGGAGCTCCAGCAGCGGACCGACCGTGGACTCGGGGAAGATCACCACCGCGTCCACCGCACGCAGCGCGGCCACCAGCTCGGCGCGATCGGCGGCGGCCAGGAGCGGCCGATCCGGCCCCTTCAGCGCGCGCACGGACGCATCGTCGTTCACGGCCACCACCAGGACGTCCGCCTCGCGCCTGGCGCCTTCCAGATAGCGCAGGTGGCCCACGTGCAGCAGATCGAACACGCCGTTGGCGAAGGCGATCGTCCGCCCGGCGCCGCGTTCGGCCGCCACCCACGCGGCCAGGGCGTCCCGGGACATCACCACGCCCATCGTCAGCGGCCGCCCCGATCGGCGGCGACGGCACGCGCCAGCTCGCGCGCCGAGACGGTGGCGGTCCCGCGCTTCATCACCACCAGGCCGCCGGCGTAGTTGGCCAGCCGGGCCGCGTCGGCCATCGACGCGCCGGCCGCCAGCGCCAGCGTCAGCGCCGCCATCACCGTGTCGCCGGCGCCGGTCACGTCGGCGATCTCGTCCGAGCCGAAAATCGGGATGTGGGTCGTCGGGACGCCGGCTTCGAAGAGCGCCATGCCGCGGCTGCCGCGGGTGACGAGGACCGCGTCCATCCGCGTGCGCCGCAGGATCGCGCGGCCGGCGCGCTCGAGCGCCGGGCCCGAGTCGCCGATCGTCAGGCCCAGCGCGTGCTCGACCTCCGACTCGTTGGGCGTGCACGCCGTCAGGCCCCGGTACCGCAGGAGGTCGTAGCGGGAGTCGACGAGCACGGGCACCCGCCGCCGGCCGCGCCGGAGCGGTGCGGCCAGGGCGGCGACGACCGGCGGCGTGATGAGGCCGGAGCCGTAGTCGGACACCAGGACCGCGTCGGCGTGGCGCAGGGCGCGCGAGGCGGCGCGCAGCCACGCCGCGCGCCAGGCGTCGGCAACGGGTTCCCTCGTGGCCCGATCGATCCGCACGACCTGCTGCTTGGCGGAGTGGACGCCGCCGGCCAGGATGCGCGTCTTGACGGGCGTGTGGTAGCCGGCCGGACGGAGCACGGCGCGGCGATCGACACGCGAGGGAAAGGCCGCCAGGACGCGCCGCCCGGGTTCGTCGCGGCCGGCCAGCGCCACGAGCGCGGCGGTGCCGCCGAGGGCCGCGACGTTGCTCGCCGCGTTCCCGGCCCCGCCCGGGACGATCGTCGTGCGGTCGTATTCGAGGATGAGCACCGGCGCCTCGCGCGACACCCGCGCGATCCGGCCAGACACGAACTCGTCGGCGATGAGATCGCCGAGCACCACCACGCGGCGCCCGCGGGCGCCGTTCAGGACATCGAGCAGGCGGCGCGCGACGTCGCGCGCGAGTGGCGTCTGGGACATGCGGCCGTACAGACTACCCTACCCGCGCGCGGCGGCGGGGCCGCCGCGGTCGGCGTCGAGCAGGTGGGCGACGGCGCCGGCCAGCGTGTCGCAGACGGCGTCCACCGTCTGCCCGTCCGGCCGCACGGCCTCCTCGATGCGGCCCCACCCGGTGCGCAGGAGAATCGTCCGGGCGCCGACGCGCTGCCCCAGCTGCACGTCGGCCCACTTGTCCCCCACCATCCACGACCGCGTGAGATCGAGGCCGAGGTCGCGCGCGGCCGCCAGCGCCATGCCCGGCGCGGGCTTGCGGCAGTCGCACACCATGCGCAGCGGCTCGACGAGCGCGTCCGGGTGGTGCGGGCAGTGATACCACCCGTCCACGGCCGCCCCCGCCGCCGCGAGCCGGCGGTCGATCTCGCCGTGCACCTCGGCCAGGAACGACGGGGCGATCATGCCCCGGCCGATGCCGCCCTGATTGGTGACCATGGCCACCACGTACCCGGCGCGCTTCAGCAGGCGGATGGCGTCGATGGCCCAGGGATAGAGCGTGAGCTGCGACAGCGTGGACAGGTAGCCGACGTCCTCGTTGATCGTGCCGTCGCGGTCGAGGAGCACGGCGGGACGGGGGACGGGATGGGCGGTCATGGCACGAGCGCGGCGACGGCGGCGGCGGAGACCCCGCGCATGCACTGGTGCCCGAGGGGGCACTCCCGGAGCATACACGGGCGGCACCAGACGTGATGCGTCACGAGGCGCGGCGCCGGCGCGTCGACGGCCGCGGGCAGCGGCGCGGTGTGGTGTTCGTTGGTCGCCCCGAACACGGCCACCACCGGCGCCCCGACCGCGGCGGCCAGGTGCATGGCTCCGGAGTCGTTGGCCACCACGGCCCGCGCGAGCGACAGCACGCCGGCCAGGGTGGGCAGGTCGGTCCGTCCGATGAGATCGACGACGGCGCCTCCGGTCCCGCTCGATCGCGCCGGGAGGGCGTCGAGGAGCTCGTCGCCGGCCGCGCGGTCGGCGCCCGCGCCGACGATCACGCTCGGAAGCCCGCGCCGCCGCCACAGATCGCGCGCCAGTTCCGCGTAGCGCGCCGGAGGCCACTGCTTGGCCCGGCCGTACGCGGCGCCCGGCGCCAGCACGACGAACGGGCCCACCGGCACGAGGCCGCGGGCCGCGTCGAGGCTCGCCGCCGGCGGCACGACGCGGGCCACGCGGGGCGCCGGCGGCAGCCCGAGCGCCGCCGTGAGGCCGAGATAGTAGTCGGCCTGGTGCGGCAGGCCGCGCGGCCGCCGGACGGCACGCGTCAGCCACGGGCGCCTGAAGTCGGCCGCATAGCCCCAGCGCTCGGGGATCCGGGCCCGCGCGGCGGTCCACGCGGACAGGAACGAGTTCGGCAGGAGGAGCGCGAGGTCGAACGCCCCGTCGGCGAGGCGCGCGGCATCGGCGCGCCAGGCGGCGGCGCGCGTCAACGCGGGCCGTGGGCCGAGGGGCACGACGTCGTCCACGATCGGCACCATCGCGAAGAGCGCCTGCACGCTGGGCCGCGCCGCCACCGCCAGGTGGGCGTCGGGGTGGCGCAGGCGGAGGGCCTGCAGCGCCGGCAGCGCCATCACCGCGTCGCCGAGCCAGTTGGGCGCCAGCACCACGGCGCGCGCTACGCGGTCAGACACGCTCCGGCTCCTCGTCGCGCGTCTCGGGGAACATCCCTTTCACGCCCGGGGCGGGAGCGTCGCGCCAGCGGCGGTGCATCCACAGCCACAGTTCCGGCTGGCGTCGCACGTACATCTCCAGGACGTCGGTGCAGCGCTGGGTGAACTCGCCGACCGGGTCGGCCGTGCCGCCGGCGGGCGGCTCCACCGGCGGCTCGTAGATGAGGCGCAGGCGGCCGTCGGCCATCGGGACGGCGAACACGGGCACCACGGGCGCGCCGGTGCGGAGCGCGAGCGCCGCCAGCGTCGACGTGGTCGCCGCGGGCCGCTGGAAGAAGCGCACCCAGATCGCGTCGGGGCTGTGCATGTGCTGATCGATCAGCAGCGCCACGCCCTGGCCGAGCGACAGCGTGCGCAGGACCTTGCGGACGGCGCCCTCGCGGTAGATCACGGTGTTGCCCGTCCGCTGGCGCATGTCCTCGAGGAGCACGTGGAGTCCGGGATTGTCCAGGGGGCGCGCCAGGACGCCGATCGGCTGGAACAGCAGCGCGTGCACCATCGCGTGCAGTTCCCAGAACCCGAAATGGCCGGTGAAGAAGAGCACGCCCTTGCCCCTGGCATAGGCCGCACGCACGCGCTCCTCGCCGTCGACCACGACCCTCCGGCGCATGGCCTCGGGGGAGAGCCGCCCGAACCGCAGCAGTTCGAGGAGCAGGACGCCGAAGTGCTGGAACATCCGGCGCGCGATCGCGCGCCGCTCGCGCTCGCTGCGCGCCGGGAAGCACTGCGCGAGGTTCGCCAGGGCCACGCGGCGGTGCGAGCGGTCGATGAGGTAGAACGCCGAGCCCAGCGTCCGCCCCGCGAGCCGCACGACGAAGGCGGGCGCGAGCGCGGCGAGCACGCCGACGGCGCGCACGGCGGCGACCTCGAGCCGGTGCCGGAACGCCTTCATCCGCGCCTCGCGAGGACGTCGCCGACGGCGGCGGCGAGCACGTCCCACCGCGGCAGTTCGAGCGTCAGGGGCCAGACGGCCATCGGGAGGGACGGGGCCGCGTCGGGGCCGAGCCGGACCGCATCCTTTTCGGTGGTGGCGATGCCCCACGCGCCGGTCGCGGCCACGCGGCCCGCGACGCGGGCGAGGTCGTCCGGCGTGTACCAGTGGTGATCGCGGAACGCACAGACGTCGGCGACGATCCAGCCGTCGGCCCGCAGGCCCTCGACGAACTGCGCGGGCTGGCCGATACCCGCCATGACCACGAGCGGCGCGCGCCGATCGGGTGGCGCGCCCGTCCGCACGACCGGGGCGCCGAGCCGGCGCCGCGCGCCCAGGCCGACGGGGACGCCGACCGCCCGGGCCTCCGCCTCGGCCTGCGCGTCCGAGGCGCCGACGACGACCAGGAGCGACGCCCGCGACAGCGCGGTGACCGGCTCGCGCAGGCGCCCCTTCGGCAGGACGGCGTCGGTGGCGAGGGCGCCGGCGGGCGTCACGACGATGTCGAGGTCGCGCGCGAGCCGCACGTGCTGGAAGCCGTCGTCCAGCACGTGCACGGTGGCGTCCAGGGAGGTTTCGGCGAGCACACCCGCCTGGTGCCGATCGTCGGCGACCACGACGCGCGCGCCGCGGACGGCGCGGGCCAGCATCAGCGGCTCGTCGCCGGCCAGGGCCACGTCGGCGAGCACGTCGGTGCCGTCGGAGACGACGACGGGGTCGCGGGTGGCCACGCGGCGCGCGTAGCCCCGGGACAGGATCGCCGGACGCTCGCCCGAGGCGACGAGCCACGACGCGAGCGCCGCGACGAGCGGTGTCTTGCCGGTGCCGCCGACGCTCAGGTTGCCGACGCTCACCACGGGCCGGCCGAGAGTGCGCTGTCCGCCTGGACGCTCGTACCATGCGCGCCGGGCGAGAGCGATGCGGCCGTAGAGGGTGTGCAGCACGTGTCAGGTGGTTGGCGGCGCCGGCCCGACCTCAGGGCGCGCGAAACGGCCGGACGTTCGAGGGCAGGGCGCCGGCCGGCGGCAGCAGGCCGTCGAGCACGTCGAGCGTCTTGGCACGGGCGCCCCTGTTCGCCTCCACCAGGGCCCGGGCCGCCGCGCCCAGGCGGGCGCGCCGGACCGGATCGGTCATGAGCGCGAGCACCTCGGTCTCGAACTCGCCTGCCGACGCCACCTGCACGCCGGCATCGTTGGCCACGAAGGCCGCGGCGATCTCGGCGAAGTTCTGCATGTGCGGCCCGAAGATCACGGGCCGGCCGAAGACGGCCGGCTCCAGGATGTTGTGCCCGCCGGTGGGCACCAGGCTGCCGCCGACGAACACGACCGTGCCCACCTGGTACACCGTGGCGAGTTCGCCGATGGTGTCGAGGACGATCACGTCGGCCCGGGGTTCGGCGTCGATGGGCAGCTCGCTCCGGCGGACCGTGCGGAATCCCTCCTCCGCGGCCAGCGTGGCGACGTCGCCGAACCGCTCGGGGTGACGCGGGGCCAGCACGAGCACCGCGTTCGGCTGGGCGGCCTTCAGCCGGCGGAACACCCGGAGGACCGCCGCTTCCTCGCCCTTCATCGTGCTGCCGGCCACCCAGACCGGGCGCGACGGCGTGAAGCGCAGGTACCGCAGCACGCGCTCGCGCGTCCGGACCTGACCGGGCGGGAGCACCGCATCGAGGGAGTCGAACTTGAGGCTGCCGGTCACGGTCACGCGCTCGGGGAGCGCGCCGATGTCGACGAACCGGCGGGCCGACTCCTCCGACTGCACGCAGAAGCGGTCCACGTCGGCCAGGACGTGCTTGAAGAAGCCGCGCACGCGGCGATAGCGCGGGAAGGACCGGGAGGAGAGCCGGCCGTTGACGACGGCCGTCTTCACGCCGCGCCGCCGGCACTCGCGCAGGAGGTTCGGCCAGATCTCGGTCTCCATCATCAGGAAGAGCCGCGGCTTCACGAGATCGAGGGTGCGCCGGACGACGAACCCGAGATCGAAGGGGAAATAGAACACGGCGTCCACGTCGAGGCCGCCCCGCCGGGCGAGCTGCTGCGCCGACATGGTCGTGGTGGACAGGAACATGCGCAGCGACGGGTGACGCTCGCGGAGGGCCGCGATGAGCGGCCGGGCCGTGAGCAGCTCGCCGACCGACACGGCGTGGATCCAGATCGAGGGCTCGGCGTCGATGTTGAACGACACCGGCAGGTAGCCGAGGCGCTGGGCCAGGCTGCCGACGTACTTCCGGTAGCGGATCGCCTGGTAGACGAGCCACGGCGACACCACGAGCGCGACGACGAGGATGACGGCCGTGTAGACGACGTACATATCTGCCCGCGGCGCGCTGGTCCGACACGGCCGGCCCGCCGCCTCGAGCGGCCCGCAGGAGCGAGGGACGCCTGGACGTTGACCGGCCGATATTCCGCGGCTATACAATCATACGTTTGCCGACGCCTCGATTGGGGCGTCCACCGATCACAGCCGAGGAGGAGGCCCTATGGCCGTCAAGGTTGGCATCAACGGATTCGGGCGCATCGGCCGCAACATCATGCGGGCCGCCCTGGCCGACGGCATGGTGGACTTCGTGGCCGTCAACGACCTGACCGATGCGAAGACGCTCGCGCACCTGCTGAAGTACGACTCGGTGCTCGGCAACCTCTCGGCGTCGATCACGGGCGGGACCGACAGCATCACCGTCAACGGCGACACCTTCAAGGTGTTCGCGTCCAAGGATCCGGCCGCCCTGCCGTGGGGCGACCTCGGCGTGGACGTCGTCTTCGAGTGCACGGGCAAGTTCACCGATCGCGACGGCGCCGGCAAGCACCTGGCCGCCGGCGCGAAGAAGGTGATCGTGACGGCGCCGGCCAAGAAGCCGGACGTCACGGTCGTGATGGGCGTGAACGACGAGCAGTACGACCCGGCCGCCCACCACATCATCTCGAACGCGTCGTGCACGACGAACTGCCTGGCGCCGGTGGCGAAGGTGCTGCACGAGTCGTTCGGCATCTCGCGCGGCTGGATGACCACGATCCACGCCTACACGAACGACCAGAACCTGCTGGACCTGCCGCACAAGGACATCCGGCGCGCCCGGGCGGCGGCCCTGTCGATCATCCCGACGACGACCGGCGCCGCCAGCGCGGTCGGCGAGGTGCTGCCCGCGCTCAAGGGCAAGCTCGACGGCGTCTCGATGCGGGTGCCCACGCCGAACGTCTCGGTGGTGGACCTGGTGGCGCTGTTCGAGAAGACGGTGACGGCCGACGACGTGAACGCGGCGCTCCGCGCGGCGGCCGACGGGCCGCTGCGGGGCATCCTCGAGGTGGAGGACGCGCCGCTCGTGTCCATCGACTTCCGCGGCAACCCGCACTCGTCGATCGTCGACAGCGCCTACACGAAGGTCATGGACGGCGACTTCGTGAAAGTCATGTCCTGGTACGACAACGAGTGGGGCTACTCCAACCGCTGCGTGGACCTGCTGAAGAAGGTGGCTGCCAGCCTCTGACCATGACGAAGTACTCGATTCGCGACCTGCCCCTCGACGACCGGCGCGTGTTCATGCGCGTGGACTTCAACGTCCCGCTGAAGAACGGCGTCATCACGGACGACACCCGCATCACGGCGGCGCTGCCGACGATCCGCTTCGCGCTGGACCACGGCTCCACGGTCATCCTCGCGTCGCACCTCGGGCGCCCGAAGGGCAAGGTCGCACCCGAGTACAGCCTGAAGCCCGTGGCCGCGCACCTCTCGCAGCTCCTCGGCCGCGAGGTGGTGTTCGCCGAAGACTGCGTGGGCGAGCCGGCCCGGGCGGCCATCGCGAAGGCCGAGGCGGACGGCGGCTCGCACGTCGTCCTGCTCGAGAACCTCCGGTTCCACGCCGAGGAGGAGAAGAACGACCCCGCGTTCGCCACGTCGCTGGCGACGCTGGCCGACGTCTACGTGGACGACGCGTTCGGCGCGGCGCACCGGGCGCACGCGTCGGTGTCCGGCATGGTCGGGCCGTTCGCGGCGGCCGGCGCCGGGCTGCTCATGGAGAAGGAGCTCTCCTACCTCGGCCTTGCGCTCGGCGACCCGGAGCGGCCGTTCGTCGCCATCATCGGCGGCGCCAAGGTGTCGGACAAGATCGAGGTCATCGAGAACCTGCTGACGCGCGTGGACCACCTGCTCGTCGGCGGCGCCATGGCCTACACGTTCTTCAAGGCCCTGGGGCTGCCGGTCGGGTCGTCCCTGGTCGAGGACGACAAGCTGGCCGAGGCGCTGCGCATCGTCGAGGCGGCCAAGGTGCGCGGCGTGGCACTGACGCTGCCGGTCGACCACGTCGTGGCCGACCGCCTGGACGCGGCGGCGGCGACCGCCGTGCTGCAGGTGTCCGACCACGGCATCGGGAACCGGATGGGTCTCGACATCGGCCCGGACACGATCGCGCTGTACCGCGGAATCATCGCCGCCGCGAAGACGGTGGTGTGGAACGGGCCGATGGGCGTCTTCGAAATGGCGCCGTTCGCCGCGGGCACCATGGCCGTGGCGGAGGCCGTGGCCGGCGTGCAGGGCACGACGATCATCGGCGGCGGCGATTCGGTGGCGGCCGTGAACAAGGCCGGCGTGGCGGACCGCATCTCCCACATCTCCACGGGCGGCGGGGCCTCGCTGGAGTTCCTGGGCGGGCAGGTCCTGCCGGGCGTCGCCGCGCTGCCCGACAAGAACGCGTAGGACCAGGTCCGCCGCCGACGGGAGTCCAAGCCATGCGGCAGCCATTCATCGCCGGGAACTGGAAGATGTTCAAGACCGTGCACGACGCGGTCGTGCACGTGAAGGAGCTGCGCCCGCTCGTGAAGGGCGTCGACGGCGTGGACATCGTGGTGGCGCCGCCGGCAACGGCCCTGCACGCGGCGGCCGAGGCCGCCCGGAACAGCAACGTGGCGGTGTCGGGCCAGAACTGCCACTGGGAACGCGAGGGCGCGTTCACCGGTGAGGTCAGCGCCGCGATGGTGCGGGAGGCGGGCGCGGAGTACGTGATCCTCGGGCATTCCGAGCGGCGCACGCTCTTCGGCGACACCGACGAGACGGTCAATCGGAAGGTGCTGGCCGCCCTGGCGGCCGGGCTCGTGCCCATCTTCTGCATCGGCGAGACGCTGGACCAGCGGGACGGCGGACAGACGCTGGCCGTCCTGGACACCCAGCTGCAACGGGGCCTCGACGCGGTTCCCTCGGAGCAGGTGGCCGGGCTGGTCGTGGCATACGAGCCCGTCTGGGCCATCGGCACCGGCCGGAACGCCACGCCCGAGCAGGCCGGCGAGGCGCACGCCCACATCCGCGGGCGGCTGCGCTCGTGGTTCGGCGCGGACGCGGCCGAGCGGTGCCGGATCGTGTACGGCGGCAGTGTGAAGCCCGGGAACGCGGCGGCCCTCCTGGCCACCCCCGACATCGACGGCGCCCTCGTGGGCGGCGCCAGCCTGGACGTGGCCGGCTTCGCCCAGATCGTCCACGCGGCCCTTCCGCGCCGCTAGGCGCCGGACGGAGGGGATCGGCGGGGCCATTCCCGGCTATACTTGGCGTTTGCGGCTCGCCGGCGAGCCCCGAGCAGATTGATGCTGTATTACCTCTTCGTCACCCTCTACGTGATCGCGTGCTTGGTCCTGATGATCGTCATCCTGCTCCAGCAGGGGAAGGGCGGCGACATCGCCAGCGCGTTCGGCGGCGGGGGCAGCCAGGCCGTCTTCGGCGCGCGCACCGGCGCGACGCTGCTCACCAAGGTCACGGCCGGCCTCACGGTGGCCTTCATGGGCCTCGCGCTCGTGCTCGCCATCTGGGGTGCGCGCGGCACCAGCTCGGTCGTGGGCGGGGTCGAAGGCCCGGCTCCCGTGGCCCTGCCGGCGGGCGCCACCGACATCCCCGTCCAGCCGGCCGGGGCGACACCGCCTCCGGCGTCCGGTTCCACCACTCCGTCCGCTCCCTCCGCGGCACCTGGCGACGCGGCCGCTCCCGCGCCGTCCACCGCCACGCCGCCTCCGGCCACCACGCCGGAGCCCGTGAAGAAGCAGTAGCCGGGCGGTCCGCCCGTCCTCATCCGACGCGGCTGGCTCTCCGAGGGAGGGTGTCATGACGCGTGTGTGCGCAGTGTTCCTGGCCGCGGTGCTGGTCACCGCCGGCTGCACGATTTCCGACCCCGACGAAGGGGTGAAGGGCAAGCGGGGCACCGGCCTCATCGACCCTGCGGTCGTCGCCGCGCCGCTCCTTCCGCCGCCGCCGGCGCCGCCCCCGCCGCCCGGCGGCTTCACCACGCAGGCCCGCCTCGGCTACACGGCCGGCGACCAGTGGGAGCCCGCCATCGCCGCCGATCGCTTCGGCCATGTGTACGCGCTGGCGCCGCAGTACCAGGGCGTGCCGGGCTGCCCCACGTGCCCGAGCCCCACGATGATCCTGCAGGTGAGCGCCGACGGCGGCCAGACCTGGAGCGCGCCGCGCCAGATCACGCCGCCCGGGACCGGGCAGTGGGACGCGCAGGTGGTGGTCGATCCCGTCGACGGCCAGACCGTGTTCGCCTCGTGGCTGCAGAACGGCAAGAGCGACACCGTGGTCGCGAAGTCCACCGACTACGGACAGACGTGGACCGTCGTCGTCGCGGATTCCACGAACGCCGGCACCGACAAGCCGATCCTCGCGGTGCGGGGCAACGACGTCTACGTGGTCTTCAACCACGCGCAGAAGATCTGGGCGGCGATGTCGCATGACGGCGGACTGACGTTCACGCAGGCGCAGATCAACAAGAACGGCAACCTCGGATGGGCGCTGGCGGCGGGCGGTGTGGTGACGCCGAACGGGTCGGTGCACTTCGGCTGGGCCGGCTACACGCGCAACGGCGGCGCCACCGGCGACGTCAACCTGTTCGTCTCCTCGTCCTACGACGGCGGCGCGACGTGGACCAATCGCGTCCTCGACATCTCCGGCGCGCCGCCCGACTGCGCGGCGTTCCTCTGCGGCTGGGCGTACCTTGGCGCGCAGCTCCTGGTCACCGCCGACGACGCCGGCGCCCTCTACGCCCTCTGGAACTCGAGCCCCGCCGGCAGCGGCGGCGCGGCGAACCGGGTGTACTTCGCGAAGTCCGCGGACGACGGCGCCACCTGGACACCGCGCGCCGAGGTGTCCACGGCCCCGGCGGGCAGCGCCCACGCCTTCCCCGCCCTCGTGGCCGGCGCGGCGGGCGACGTGCGCATCGGCTGGATGGACGCCCGGGCCGGCACGCTCTGGAACACCTACTACCGCTCGTCGACCGACGGCGGCACCACGTGGTCGGCCGAGGTCGACCTGTCCGGCTTCGTCCCGGGCTTCAGCTACATCCAGGCTGGCGGATTCGGCTACCCGTACGGCGACTACTGGGAGATGGCCATCGATGGCAACGGCGTGACCCACGCCATCTGGGGCGAGGCCCTGAACTACGACTCACCCGGCTCCATCTGGTACGTCAAGGGCCAGTAGCCCGGAGGGCCACTCCCGCGCTGCGCGGGCTCGCGGCTCTGATACAATTTCAACCTCGCGTCCGGCGACCACCGGACGCGAAAGCCCTCTTTGCGGAAGTGGCGGAATTGGCAGACGCACCAGCTTGAGGGGCTGGCGGTAGCAATACCGTGGAGGTTCGAGTCCTCTCTTCCGCACCAACTCGATCGCCACCGCTCCGCGTGCGACGCGGAACGGCACTGCCGGGGCGCTCCGCGCCGTGGCGTTCGGGCACGGGTCCCCTCCTGGCGATCGCCGGTTCGGCCATCGTCCTCGCGCCGCCTCCCCTGGGGGCTACCGAGATGTCTCGGCGGACGCCGGTCCCACGGTCACGACGACCTTGCCGCGCGCGTGCCCGGCTTCCAGGTAGCGCATCGCGTCCGCGGTCTCGGCCAGGGAATACGTCCGATCGACGACCGGTGTCACCGCCCGGCGCTGCATCAGGTCGCGCAGCACCTCCAGGTCTCGCGCATTCAGCTCCGACAGGATCGGCACGAAGCTCTGGCTCACGAACCGCGAGTAGGCCGTCGCCCACAGCACACTCGGAATGGGACCCAGCAGGCCGTCGTCGGGACCGCCGCCGCCCACGAGGACGCAGATGCCGTCGGGCGTCAGCGCCCGGCGCAGTTCGGACGCGGAGCGGTTGCCGACGGCGTCCAGGATGACGTCGTAGCGAAGCGGGCCGGCCGTGAAGTCCTCGCGGGTGTAGTCGACGACGTGGTCCGCGCCGAGCGATCGCACGAGATCGAGGTTCTTCGTGCTCGACACGCCCGTGACCTCCGCGCCGAACGCCTTCGCAATCTGCACGGCGAAGGTGCCCACGCCACCAGACGCGCCGTTGATCAGCACGCGCTGCGCGGCCCGGACGTGGCCCTTGTCGCGCACGGCCTGCAGGGCCGTCACCGCCGCCACGGGCACGGCCGCGGCCTGCGCGAAGCTCATCTCGACCGGCTTGCGGACCACGGCGCGGTCCGCGCGCACGACCAGGTACTCGGCGAGCGCGCCCGTGCGCCCGCCGAAGACGTCGTCGCCGGGCTCGTAGGTCGTGACCTCGCTGCCGACCGCTTCCACGGTGCCGGCGAAGTCGACACCGAGCGCGGTGACCGACGGGCGGCCGATGCCGGCCGCGATCCGCATGAAGTACGGCGTGCCGTGCATGAAATGCCAGTCGAGCGGATTGAGCGCCGCCGCGCGGACCCTGACGAGCATCTCGTTCTTCGCGGGCCGCGGCACCTCGACGTCGTCCAGCGTGAGCACGTCGGCCGACCCGTAGCAACGGTATCTGATGGCCTTCATGGTGTGAGCCCCGAGGGGACGCAGCGCTGCCGGCCGACACGGCGCGTCGTATTCGAGCACCACCGCCGAGGTGGCGGCGGCAAGTCCCGCCACTGCGAGTGCGCCGAGCGCGACCCGGCGAACCAGGCGCCGTCGCCCGCGCGGCGCCGACGCCGGCCCTGACGGCGACGGAGGTCGTGGTTCGGGCCGAACGGTCATTGGAGCACCTCGCGATTCATCACTGCGCCACGGCCGGCGGCGGACCTCCGCGCAGCAGCCAGATCGTCAACAGACCCTCCCCGAGGATCCCCGGCGCGAAGTTGTAGGGCGCAAGAGCCCGCGCGAGCGGCGGCGATCCGAACGTCAGCCAGCTGAGACCCCCCAGGAGCATGAGGACCCCGAGCACGCGAGGGACGAACGTCGACTCGAGGATCAGGATCCCGACGAGCAGACAGTAGGCGCCGAAGATGGCCAGCGGGTTGACGCCGATGCGCGCGCCGGCGACTTCCAGGGCCGAGACCGCGCAGCCCGCCAGACCGGTGACGGCCGCGACGGCAGCCAGCCGTCGATCGACCGGCCCGAAGATCCGGAAGAAGAGCACGACGACACCGACGTAGGCGGCCGTCGCGACGGCGTTGATCGCGAGACCGGCCGCGCCTCCCATCGAGAGGGCCATCGCTCCGGCGACGAAGGTCACGAGGTAGCACGAGCCCGCCCGGCGCATGATGGACATCTCGCGTCTCCTACTCGGTGCGCAGGGCCTGCAGCACGTCCACGCGTGCGGCTCGACGCGCCGGCAGGACCGCAGCCACGATCCCGGCCGCCAGCATCACCGTGCCGGCGGCGATCGCCGGCAGCAAGGCCGGCGGCCTGCCCTCCGCGAGGTAGCGCGCGGCCAGGCGGAGCACACCGTAGCTGAGCACCGCGCCGACCACGACGCCGCCCAGCGCCATCGATGCGCCCTGGGAAACCACGAGCGCCAGGAGCTCCCGGCGCGTCGAGCCCATGGCAAGGCGCACGCCGAACTCGCGCACGCGGGCACTCACCGAGAAGGCGAGCACGCCCGCGACGCCGACCACGGCGATGGACAGCGCCAGGCCGGCGAACCCAGCGACGACCAGCGCGCTCAACCGGTTCGGCGCGAGCACGTCGGCGCGGATCTCCGCGAGCGTCGCGGGCCGTTCCACCGGCTGGTCGGCAGCAATGTCACGGATGACGCGCGTGACCGCGGGGATGAGGACGTGCGGGTCTCCCGAGGCCCGCACGAAGAGCCGTCCCGCGAACGGGACCTGCCGCAGCGGGTGGTAGATGACGGGCACAGGTGCGCCGTCGACGGCCTCGTCGTTCACGTCGGCCACGACGCCCACGACCCGCATCGGCCGTTTGCTGAAGAGGGGCGTCGCCCACGCGACGTGGTGATTCAACGCATCGCCGTTCGGGAAGAGCCGCCGGGCGATGCCCTGGCTGATGATGACCACTGGATCGCCGCTCGCGGGGTCGTCAGCGGTGAAGTCGCGGCCGGCCACGACCGGCGTGCCCACCGTGTCGAAATACCCCGGGCTCACGTTGCGGAGCACGGCCTGCGGCGGATCGTCGCCGACGGGAGGCACGTAGCCCTCGGCCGCGAACGGGAACGGCCCGAACTTGCCCTTGTCCCGCCACGGCACGACGTTGGCCAGGGCGACCCGCTCCACGCCGGGCAGCGCCCCGATGCGTCGAATCGCCTGGTCGGCAAACGCGAGCATCGGGGGGCCGGCGGCTTCGATGGCGTGAGGCACGTCGACGGCCAGCACCTGTGGAAGCCGATAGCCGGTGTCGATGCGCTGCATGGCGACAAGCGCCGTCAACAGCACGCCCGCGCCGGCCAGCAGCACGAAGGAGAACGCGATCTGCGCCACGGCGAACGTCTGGAGCCGGCGGTTCGTCGCCGGCGTGATACGAACGCTGCTGGCGCCGGCCCCGGCCATCCCGCGCCCGGCCCCGCCGGGCAGCCGTGGGACGAACGCGAGCAGCGTGGCGACGATCACGGCGAGGCCGACCCCGAGCCAGAGCACGCTGCTGTCCACGCGGGCGTCCAGCGCCCGCACCGAGAACGGGGCGGCAAAGCGCGCCACGAGGCCGGCAAAAGGCGGCGCAAGCGCCAGCCCCAGCGCCGCGCCGGCCAGGCCCAGCACGAGACTCTCGGCCAGCAACGTGCGTCTCAGGGCCGCGCGACTGGCGCCGAGGGCCGCGCGCACGGACAGTTCGGCCTCCCGGCGTACCGACCGCGCCAGGATCAGGTTGGCCACGTTCGAGCAGGCGATGAGGAACACGATCGCCGCGGTGCCCAGCAGCAGCAGCAGGATGGTCCGCGCCGGCGCGGCGATCGCGTCGCGCAGCGGCGTTGCCGTCACCCGCACGTCGTCCGGGGTGGCGTAGGCCTCCGGGTGCTCGCGGACGATTCCGGCGTGGGCGGCGGACAACTGCGCCTGCGCCGACTCCAGGGTCGCGCTTGGCGCCAGCCGGCCGAACAGCTCGGTCATCCGGTGGCTGCGCTCGGTCACCATGAGCGCGTCCATGTGGTGGGGACTGGCAGCGACGTTGGCGATGAGCTCGGTGTCGGCCGGATAGGGCACCGAGGGCTCCAGCACGCCGATGATCGTGGCGGCGCGCGACCCGAGCCGAATCGTTCTGCCGATCACCGACGGATCGCTTCCGGTGGCCCGCACCCAGAATCCATGGGTCAGGACCGCGACGGGCGCCGCCTGCGGACCGTCGTCAGCCGGGGACACCAGCCGGCCGGCCGCAGAGCGAAGACCCATCACCTCGAAGAAGGCGCCGCTCACGACGCCCGCCTGAACGGCGCGCGGCTCTCCAAGCCCCACGAGCGAGAACTCGATCGTGGAGAAATCGCCGAACGTCTCGATGTCCGTCACGCCCGCCTTCAGGTCGCGAATCTCCGGAACGGAGAACGTCAGGTTCCCGGCGCCGGACCGCGGCGCGCTTTGGCGGATGTAGACCAGGCGGTCTTCGCCGCGGTTGACGAGCGGCGCCAGCAACACGCTGCGGACGACGCTGAAGACCGCGGCGTTGGCACCGATGCCGAGCGCCAGCGTGAGGATGATGGCTACGGAGAGCGCCCGGGCGCGTGACAGGGAGCGGACGCCCACGCGCACGTCGCGCCCGAAATCGGCCGCGGCGTCGTACCAGCGGCCGTACCACACGCGACGCATGTCCTCACGTGCCCGCGGGAGGTAGCCGAATTCCGCGAACGCGGCACGCCGCGCGACGTCGGGGTCGTCGCCGCGGTCGACGCGCTCCTTGACGGCGAGCGCGATGTGGCCTCGAATCTCGTCGTCGATGTCGCGCTCGTCTGGTCGCATGGCGCGTCTCCTAGTCCCGCTTGGACGGGGCGGGGCCCATGACGCGGCCGATAGCGGCCACCAGCTGGCTCCAGCGGTCCTGCTCCCGCACGAGCTGCGCCCTGCCGGCGGCGGTCAGCTCGTAGTACTTGGCGCGCTGGTTGGCCTCGCTGATCGCCCACTTCGACGTGAGCCACCCGCGCTTCTCGAGGCGGTGCAGGGCCGGGTAGAGCGACCCGGTCTCCACCCGAAGCAGGTCGGCGGACTGCGTCCGGATGGACTGGCCGATGCCGTGGCCGTGTTGCGCGCCCCACAGCAGGGTGCGCAGGATGAGCATGTCGAGCGTGCCCTGCAGGAGGTCGAGTCGCTGGTCGTCGGCGGGTCTTGGCATGGGCGTAGACGGTCTACAGCCAAGGACGTAGACCGTCTACAGCTTGTTCCGTCGTTCGTCCCAGCCATCTGCCTTTGGCGGGCCGGGGGCGGTCAACGGCAGCGACGCACGATCTCCTCCTCCTGCCGGCACCGCCGGCTGTCTGCGGGGATGAGGGCGTCAAGGGACGACGAACTCCGCAGACGGCAGAACGGGCAGGGCAGCGCTCGCCACAAGGCGCTCATCGCCCGGTGCCAGGCCAGCCTTCCCGCCCAGGCGCGCCCGGCCGGCGGGTCACTCGTCTGCCGCCCAGGCCGAATACGCGACGACGCCCACGTCGCGCCGTGAGGGCCCGGGCAGCATCGCGATGAGCTCGAGCAGGTGGTCGTCCGGATCCCGGAAGAACACCGAGACGGCGGGCATCCACCCGATGACGCTGGCCTCGGACGTGGGCCGGCCATCGAAGTCGAGCGGCTCGACGCCGAGCGCGCGAAGGTGCACGGGCGCCGCCAGCACCTCGTCGCGGCCGCACGCGAAGGCCAGGTGCAGCTGCATCCGGTTCGGCGCGCTGCCGGCCTCCCACAGCCCCAGCATCGTGTGCCCGGGAGCGCCGATCCAATAGAACGCCACGCGGCGCGCGTCGAGGCGGTAGGCGGGCTGGAGGCCCACCACCTCTTCGTAGAATCGCGCGCTCGTGTCGAGATCGGCGACGGTCAGGTGGGTCTCGAACAGGCGTTGCGGTGCCGGGATCGCCATGACGGGATTCTCTCCCGGCCGGCCGCGGCTGGACCAGGCCGGCTCTCCGCGCCGCAACTGGACCCGGGCGGCAGTGCCCGTGCCGGCGCGGAGCGCACGCGGACGTGGCATACTGCGGGGCCACCCCCAATCCGTGACAGGGTCGCCGGCTCCCCAGGGACGCCTGGCGGAGCGTCACCTCAATTGCCGATGCCGAGACGCCATTCGCACGTGTGGATCCTCGCCGTCGTCGCCCTCGGGGGCGTCCAGTCGCCCGCGACCGGCCAGACGCGCCCCCTCCGCCCCGTGACGGCGGCCGCCCGCCCGGGCGCCGCGGACAGGGACGACCAGCGCCGCCCCGGCGCGCCGCCGGTGGACACGTCCGCGACGTCGGAGGTCGCGCTTCCCGGACTGCCGGCGCCCTTGGGCCCGGGCCAGAGCGGCACCATTCCGGCCGCCGGCGGGTTCGCCATCACGTACGGCGTGACTGACGCCGCGTTCCCGAATCCGGACCGCGGGTTCTACTCGTGGAGCAAGCCGGGCGTGAACAACTTCGCGGCGGTGCGGGCCGCGGGGTTCACGCTGGTCCGGAACTACTACATGCTCGACCACTACCGGAACAAGGACCTGCCGCAGGTCTTCCTCAACGGTCTCGTGGACGACTTCAACTCGGCCCGCCAGACCGGCGTGAAGATCATCCCGCGCTTCGCGTACAACTGGGGGCCGTACCCGAATCCCGACCCCGACGCCCCCCAGGATCGGATCGAGCGCCACCTGCAGCAGCTGGCGCCGCTGCTCCACGCCAACGCGGACGTGATCTCGTCGGTCGAGGCGGGCTTCATCGGCGCGTGGGGCGAGTGGCACTCCTCGACCAACGGGCTCGACACCGACCCGGTCGCCAAGGCCGCGATTCTCGCCGCCCTCATGGCCGCCGTGCCGCCCTCGCGGATGATCGCGCTGCGCTACCCCTCCGACATGCAGCTCCTGAACGGGCCGCCCATCACGGCCGCCGAGGCCTTCTCCGGCACCAACCGCGCGCGCGTGGGCTCCCACCAGGACTGCTTCCTCGCCAGCGCGGACGACTACGGGACGTGGGGCCGCGCCGGGAACCCCATCGACGTGGACAAGGCGTACGTGGCCGAGAACGGCCGGTGGGCGGTGGTGGGCGGCGAGACCTGCGCCGTCAATCCGCCGCGATCGCTGTGCCCGACGGCGCTGGCCGAGCTCGAATACCTGCACTTCAGCAACTTCGACGTGGACTACGAGCCCGACGTCGTGCAGGGCTTCAGGGACGGCGGCTGCTACGACGAGATGGACCGGCGCCTGGGCTATCGCATCGAGCTGGCGTGGGGACTCTTCCCGTCGAGCGCGCCGCGCGGGCAGGACCTGGCCTTCTCGGTGCAGCTTCGCAACGTCGGCTACGCCGCGATGTTCAACGCCCGGCCCGTCTTCGCCGTGCTCAGCAACGGCACCGAGCGCTACGTCACGCCCCTCGCCGTGGACCCGCGGTCGTGGGCCGCGGGCGCGAGCCAGACGGTGAACGGCAGCATCTCCCTGCCGCCCACCATGACGCCCGGGACGTACCGCCTGGCGCTGTGGCTGCCCGATGCCTACCTGTCGCTCCAGAACGATCCCCGATACGCCGTGCGCTTCGCCAACAGCGGAACGTGGGACGCGTCCACCGGCGAGAACGTGATCGCCACCGGGCTGGTCGTCACGCCGTAGCCACGGCGCCGACGTGTTCATCATCGAACTGCGCTACACGGCCGATTTGAAGGCGATCGACGCGGCGATGGCCGCGCACATGCGCTTCGTGAACGCGCAGTACGCGGCCGGGCGCTTCCTGGTGTCCGGACGCAAGATTCCCCGCGACGGCGGGATCATCGTGGCCACCGGCGGGAGCCGCGAGGAGATCGAGGCCCTCGCCCGGCAGGATCCGTTCGTGACGGCGGGCCTCGCCGACGTCCGCGTCGTGGAGTTCCGGGCGAGTCAGAAGGCCCGGGACATCCAGGCGCGCATCGACGCCGAGTAGGCGCCGGTCCCGTCAGCGCGCCGCGAGGCGCGTGGCTGCCCCGTCGGGACGCCGCGCACCGGCGCGGCCCCGGCGGCCCGCGGCGAGCTCGCGGGCGTGCGCCTCGAACGCGTCCGCCACGAGCGCCGTCGCCGTGGTGTTCCAGTGGCGGTCGTACGGGCCGAGCACCAGGTCCATCCGCTCGTCGGTCCTGGCCGTCCTGGCGATCTCCATGGGCACCTCGAGGAACGCGATGTCGTGATCCCGGCAGAACGCGCGCAGGAGCTCCCGGTCGGCGAAGAAGATGTCGCCGACCACGATCGACATCCGGTGGCCGCGTCGCCGCGTGCCCTCACGAGCCCGGCGAAGCGCGGAGAGCGCGAGCTCGTCCAGGTATCGCGGCTCGGTCGCGGCCGAGAACGATGGCGGAGCGGCGCCAGCGGCCCGCTGGCGGACCAGGGAGATCCGCTCCTGGAGGAAGTACGGGAGGTAGAACGGGCTGAGCGCGTCGTACACGAGGCTCACCAGCCGGTTCCGGCCCCCGTCGGGCGGCACCAGCCGCAGGCCGCCCCCGGCGAGCACGAACCGCGGCTTGTACTTCGCGTAGATGAAGCCGCTGCGCATGCGGTCGAGCGTCCCGCGCGAGACGAAGAAGACCGCCGCATCGAAGGTCGTCGTCCCGGCGTCGTGCTCGTAGGCGAGCAGTTCCTGATCCAGGCCGTATCCCGGGACGGCGCGATTCCAGAACTCGAGGTTCGGGACGCGCGCTTCCAGCAGATCGGAGAAGCGCCGGTCCTGCGGGATGCCCCAGCCGAACATCAGCGAGTCGCCGTAGAGCAGGGCGCGCCGGGTGCTGGCCGCACGCCTGCCAGGCTCGTGACCATCGCGATAGCCCGAGGCATCGATGCGGTACTCGACCGTGAAGTGGCGCGTGCGGTGCGTTGTGACGACGCCGGGCCGGAAGCGCCAGCCGAGCACGTCGTCGATGGCGAAGACATGGCCCGGAATGGCCGAGTCCTTGGCGTAGGGGTCGACCCACCGGACGACGCCCTCGGCCAGGGCCAGGGCGGCGCCCGTGGCGATGGCGACGAGCCCGAAGCGGACCAGCCATGCCTTCATCGTGTGCTCGACAGGATCGGGCTTCGACGCGACGGTGGCAAGGCCCGTACCCGCGCGGCGGTGCCGGTGCGTGAAGACGGGCGAGTTCGCGAGGGCGGGGAACCGACCCGCCCCGGTCGCCGCCGGCGACCGATTCGGGCGGCAGGAGGGGCGAAAAGTGGCGACGGCGCTAGTTGAGAAAGAGGCCCGCGGGGGGCAATCTCCCCGCGGCCCCCCGCACCGGGCCACGAGGAGTCGGGTTGCGCGAATCTCGAGAATCTGGACTCAACTCGCTAAAGACAAGACTTTTTCTCTCCTCCCGGGCAGAGTTTTGCACCTGTGCCGTTGGCGCCCTTCGCCGTCCAACGGCACATCGGGCTCGCGACCGTGGTTCCCAGGAGGGAACCCTTTCGGGAATGGATCTTGCTACGATATGCGGGCGCCGGTTCGTTCAGCGCTCACGGGGTTTCGCGGCGGGAAGCGCGCACCCACCGATGACCACCAGTCGCCCGGGTTTGTCGATCGTAGTGCCCGCCTTCAACAACGCGGTCCAGCTACAGGCATGCCTGCAGGCCCTGCCCGCCGCCTCCACCGCACCGCACGAGATCTTGGTCGTGGACGACGGCTCCACGCAGGAGATTCGCGACATCGCCGAGCACAACGGCGCGGCCTACCTCCGGCTCGACTCGAATTCGGGCCCGTCGTCCGCCCGGAACGCCGGCGCCAGACGGGCCGCCGGCGACGTGCTCGTCTTCATCGACTCGGACGTGGTCGTGGCGCCGGGAGGCATCGATCGCCTGGTGGGCGCGCTCGATGCCGACCGTGACGTGGCGGCGGTGTTCGGCTCCTACGACGACAATCCGAGCGCGCCGGGCATCCTCAGCCAGTACCGCAACCTGCTCCACCACTACATGCACCAGACGGCCAGCCCCGAGGCCTCGACGTTCTGGGCCGGCCTCGGCGCCGTGCGCCGCCCGGTCTTCGAGGCGATCGGCGGCTTCGACGAGCGCCGCTTCTCGCGCTGCATGGAGGACATCGAGCTGGGCTACCGGCTCCGTCAGTCGGGCTACCGGATCCGCCTGGAGAAGACCGCCCAGGGCACGCATCTCAAGCGCTGGACGCTCCGGTCCGTGATTCGCACCGACGTCCACTGCCGCGCGATCCCGTGGTCGCAGCTGCTCATCGAAGGCAAGGGCCAGACCGGCGACCTCAACGTCAAGCGGGGCCAGCGCATCAGCGTCGCGCTCACCGGCCTGGCCGGCGTGGCCCTCGCGCTGGCGGTCGTGCAGCCGTCGGCGCTCGCGGCGGCCGCGGCGGCGCTGGCCGGAGTGCTGGTCCTCAACCGGGACCTGTACGCGTACCTGGTCCGGGAACGAGGCGTGATCTTCACCTGCGCGGCGATCCCGTTCCACCTGCTCTACTTCGTCTACAGCGGGCTCGCCTACGCGTGGGTCTGGGGTACACACAGGCTCACGGGACTGGCCAGCGCGCTGACGGGTCTCAAGGACACGCGGTTCTGATCGCCGGCGCCGCGGACACCTCGTCCGGGCGCCGGCACTCGCATGAGGATTCTCCTGATCTCCCCATGGTTCCCGTCGCCGCCCTTTGGCGGCGCGCTGATCCGCGTCAGCGAGACGCTGCGGCACCTGTCCGGCCGCCACGCCGTGACCCTGGTGGCGCCCGCGGCCCATCCGGTCGCGCGGCGGGACCTCGAGCCGCTGGCCGCGTGGTGCGAGGCAGTGGAAATCGTGCCGATCTCCGAGCGTCCGGCGGCCGTCCTCGGCCGGATGGCGGCGGGCCTGGTGCGCGGCATGCCCCTCATCCAGGGCCTCCACCGCCACCCGGCGATGCGGCGTGCCGTGGCGCGGCTCACGGCCGCGCACGACTACGACGTGGTGCACGTGGAGCACTCCTTCATGGCGCCCTACCTGTCGGCCATCGCGCGGGGCCGGCATCCGCGGACGGTGCTCTCGATGCACAACATCGAATCGCTGCGCTTCCGGCGCGAGCTGGCGACGGCGCGGGGCGGACGGCGGCTGGCGTTGTTCATCGACAGCGTCGTCTTCCGGTCGTGGGAACCCGCGGCCGTCCGCCGGTTCGACGGCGTCATGGCCGTCTCCGGCGCCGAGCGGGACTGGGCTCGGGCCCAGGCGCCGGACACGCCGCTCGCCACTGTGCCGAACGGCGTGGACACCGCGCACTTCGTGCCCGCGCCGGCCGTCCGCACCCGGCCGACGCTGCTCTTCCCCGGGTTGATGAACTACCCGCCCAACATCGACGCGGCCGCGTGGCTGTGCGACGACATCCTGCCTCGTGTCGCGACGCGCCACGCCGGCGCCCGCGTGCGCATCGTCGGCGACAAGCCGACCCCGGAGGTTCTCGCACTGGCCGGCCGGCCCGGCGTCGAGGTGACGGGGCGGGTCCCGGACGTGCGGCCGCACTTCGCCGAGTGCGCGGCCGTCGTGGTGCCACTGCGCTCCGGCGCGGGCACGCGGCTCAAGATCCTCGAGGCGATGGCCATGCAGCGGCCGGTCGTCTCGACCACGCAGGGGGCCGAAGGCCTCGACGTCACGCCCGAGACGGACATCCTCCTCGCCGACACCGCCGCCGGCCTCGCCGCGCACGTGTGCCGGCTGCTCGACGACGCGGCCCTGGCCGACCGCCTGGCGCGGGCCGGACGCGAGCTCGTCGAACGCCTCTACGACTGGACGCGCTGTTTCGATGCGCTCGACGTCCTCTACCAGCAGGTGTCCCGGACCGCGCCCGTGCCCGGCCTCGGCGCCGTCGAGGACCCGACGTGACGCCCCGCCGCCTCGCGATCTGCTACGCGGCGCCGGGCCTGCACCTGCGCGCCTCGTCGGGGCCCACGAGAAACCTGCTCAGCCTTGCGGAGGCCCTCGCCGAGTGGGCCGATGTGACCGTGGCGTTCCGCACGCTCCTGGATCCGGTCGAGTCGCTCCGCGTCCGCGCGCTGGCGCTCGACCCGTCGGCGCCCTCCGGCGGCGACCTCGGCGACGACAACGCGATGCGAGGACTGCGGCCGGTCGCCCACCTCGCCTACTGCCGCCGCCTTCGGGCCTTCGCACGCGCGGCGGCGGACTCGTTCGACGTGGTCCTCGAGAAGGGCTGGCGCCTGTCGGGCTGGCTCGCCGCTGCGGCCACGCGGGCGGGCGTGCCGGGACTGGTCGTCGAGAACGACGTCCGCCTGTGGACCGCGCCCGTGCGCGGCCTTGGCGACGCCGCCAGGATGGCCGCTCACCATGCGGCCGAGGCCCTCGCGGCCTCGCGCTGCCGGCGCGTGCCGTGCGTGATCGCCGAGACGGACGAGATGAAGTCCCGGCTGATCCAGCTGCGCGGACTGGCGCCCGAGCGTGTCGAGGTCGTCGGCCTGGGGGTGGACCACGCGCGCTTCCGGCCGCTGGACGAGGCGGGCGCCCGCGCGGCGCTCGGCGTCGGCGCCGATGCGCTCGTCCTGCTCTATGTCGGGGCGATGGACGAATACCACGACCTGTCGCCCCTCATCGCCGCCCTCGGCCGCGTCCGCCCCGAACGCGTGGAATTGCACGTCGTCGGCGACGGCGAGTACCGGGCGCGTTGCGAGCGGGAGGCCGCCGCAGCCGGCGCCCGGGTCCGGTTCCACGGGCGCGTAGGGCACGCGGAGGTCCCGCGCTACATCGCCGCCGCCGACCTGTGCGTGGCGCCGTACCGCGCGCAGGCCTTCCACGGCGGGGAAATCACGTTCTCCACCCTGAAGATTCCCGAGTACCTGGCCTGCGGGCGCCCCGTCCTGAGCGTGCCGAGCCCCGCCATCGCCGGGTACGTGGTGGAGGGCCGCACGGGGTTCCTTCGGCCCAACGACGAGACGGCGTGGCGGGAGTTCCTCGCGCAGGCGCCCGCCCGTGCGGCCTTGGCGGCCCTGCGCCCGGCAGCGGCCGACGCGGTGCGCGAGGTCAGCTGGAACAGGACGGCCCGGCGCTATCTGGAGATCTGCGAGCGCCTCACCGCGGGGCGGCAGGCCGCCGCGCGGACGACAGGCCCGCGGACGGCCGGCCCCGCCGGGCCGGCGGCGTCGGTGGCGGCAATCGACACGGGCGGAAACGTGGACCAGGAAAGACGGGGGACGGCATGCAGGTGAAACGGTTCCAGCAACGCGCCACGGTCGGCGCCCGGTACATGAAAGAGTACCTGCTCGACGGCGTCAGCGACGGCTACGAACGGAAGCTGCTCGCCCCGAAGCCGCTCGACGTGATCTGCGAAATCACCTACGTCTGCAACCTGGCGTGCCCGACGTGCTTCCGCTGGACCGCCAAGCCCGACGAGCACGAGCTGACCGCCCGGGAATGGATCGACGCGCTGGGCAAGCTCAAGCGCTGGCTCGGCGCGTTCAACCTGACGTTCACGGGCGGCGAGCCGTTCCTGCGCCAGGACATCCTCGACGTCATCCGCTACGCCTCGGCGAACGGGATCATGACGACGATCGTGTCCAACGGGTCGCTCATCGACAAGGCGCTCGCGCGCCGGATTGTCGACAGCGGCCTCGACGGACTCACCATCTCGCTCAACAGCCTCACGCCGGAGGTCCACAACAAGACCCGTGGCACCAACGCGGCCTTCGACGAGGTGATGACGGCCCTGGCGAACATGCGGGAGGTTGGCACCGGCATGCGGCTCACGCTGAGCTGCACCATCCTCAAGGAGACGGTCGGCGGGCTTCCCGACGTCGTGGCCTACGCGAAGGCGAACGGGCTGTACGGCGTGAACTTCCAGCCGATCATGCCCGCCACGACGCTGCCCATCTTCGACAACAGCGGCAAGGCCGCCAAGGTGTCGGTGGGCAGCCCGTACCGCAACCTGCTGAAGGACGACGGCAACGAGCGCCGGCAGATCGACGAGGTGTTCGCGCGCCTGCTCGCGATGAAGGAGGAGGGGTACCCGATCCTCAACACGGCCTCGCACCTGCGCGAGATCGCGAAGTACCTCAAGGAGCCGACCTCGCCCGAGCTCCTCGAGAAGACGTGCAAGGTGGGCATCCGCAACCTGAACGTCGATCCGTTCGGCAACGTGCGGCTGTGCTCGATCTTCAACGTGATCGGCAACATCAAGGACGACTCGCCGGACGCCCTCTGGAGCTCGACCAACGCGACGACTCAGCGTGACGAGATCCGGGCCTGCGACAAGATGTGCCGCCTGATGTTCTGCAACTACAAGGAGCTGGACCTGAAGTTCAGGTTCCAGCGCGTGATGCAGACGCTCACGCGGTCCTGACCGCCGCCGCATGCGTCCCGGCCACCTCCTCATCCGGATTCCCGCGGCCAGCCCGGCCGGGCTCCGCCCGGCGGGCGGGACGGACTGAATGCGTCGTCTCGCCAGGACGATCGCGGCCGTGATCCTGCTGGCGGCCGCCGCGGTGGGGCTCGAGGCCCTCGGCCGCGTGTACCCGGACCAGCTGATGCCGGCCGACTGGCGTCGCGCCTATTTCATATCGCACTATCCGTTCCGGACGGTGCCGGACCCCGACGTCGGCTTCCGGATGCCGTCGAACCAGCGCACGCTGATCGAGACCCACGACTACACCTACCTCCTTGAGACCGATGCCGACGGCTTCCCGAACCGGGAGCCGCGCCCGGCACGGGCCGCGGTGGTCGTCCTGGGCGACTCCCTCGCGACCGCCCCGGGCGTCGCGTTCGACAAGGGCTTCGTGCAGCTCCTGGCCGCGGCGCGGCCGGGGGAGGCGGTGGTGAACTTCGCCGTCGCGGCGGCGGGCCCCGAGCGCCAGCACGCGATCTTCCGGAAGTACGGGGCGGCGCTCGAGCCGCGCGTCGTGATGGCCTGCATCTACCCGGCGAGCGACTTCGAGAACGACGAGCCCTTCCGCGCGTGGCTCGCGGCCGAGCCGCGGCCGGACTACGACCGGTTCCGCCTCGACACGGCCGTGCAGGCGCACGATCCGGGCTGGCTGGGGCGGCAGGTGCAGAAGTCCTGGATGTACACGTCGGTCCGCGAGGCCGCCCTCACCGTCTGGGAAGGCGATGCCCACTTGCCGCAACACCGGCGGCTGCCCGACGGGACCGATCTGCTCTTCGGCAGGAACGAACTGGCGTTCGCATCGACCGCCGTCGCGCCGGACGATCCGCGCCTGCAGCCGCTCGTCGACGCCGTCGTGCGCTTCCGCGACGCCGCCGCGCACGCGGGAGCCACCTTCGTCGTCGTCCTGATTCCCAGCAAGGAGGAGATCTTCGCGGTGGCCCCGGAACGGACGGCCGCGAACCTCGCCTCGCGCGCCGAGGCGCGGCTCCGGGAGGCCGGCCTGGCCGTGGTGAGCCTGTACGCGCCGCTGCGGCGCCTGGGAGAGACCCGGGCGCCATTCTTCAGCCAGGACAGCCATCTCACCGAGGCCGGCAACCGCGTGGCGGCCGACGAACTGCGCCGATGGCTCGACGAGCACGCACCCGCGGCCGCCGGGGCCCGGCGGCCGGAGAACGACTGATGCGCATCGGCGTGTTGCTGCAGAGCATGAACGAGACGGTTGGCGGCATCGGCGTGTACACGCAGGAGATCGTGCGCGCGCTCCTCGAGGTCGACCGGACGAACGAGTACGTCCTCATCTATCCCGGGTTCGGGCCCGCTCAGGCCTGGCTCGGGCAGTTCCGCCGCTACAAGAACGCCACCGAGCTCGTCACGGGCGCGTCGCGCGTACCCTTCGAGACGTACTGGGACCAGGTGGTGATCCCCAAGGTCGGGGACGAACTGGGGCTCGACGTCGTCTTCAACCCCCACCTGTCGGTGCCCATTCGGGGCCGCTTCGGCAAGGTGATGGTCGTGCACAACGTCGAGTACCACACCGTGCCGGACGTGTACAACGCCCGCATGTACACGTGGTGGTACCTGATGGAGAAGTTCATCATGCCGGCGGCGGACCGCGTGATCTCGCTCTCGAAGGTCATGACGGAGGACTTCCGCCGCCACGTGAAATACCCGTTCAACCAGGTGCGGACGATCTACCACGGAGTGAATGCGAAGTTCTTCGCGCGGCCCGACGAGGAACACCTGGCGCGAATCCGGGCCGACTACGACCTGCCCGAACGCTACCTGCTCTTCGTCGGGCACCTCTATCCGCAGAAGAACTTCCAGGTCCTCGTGCGGGCGCTCGGCCAGGTGAAGGACGAGGTCCCGCACAAGCTGCTCGTGGCCGGCCGGCCCCGCTACAAGTTCGAAGGCGACCTGGCCCTCATCACCCGGCTCGGCCTCCAGGACCGCGTGGTGTTCCTGAACTACGTCCCGAACAACGACCTGCCCGCGCTGTATCGCATGGCGGACGCGTTCGTCTATCCGTCGCTGTACGAGTCGTTCGGGCTGGCGCAGCTCGAGGCCATGGCCTGCGACTGCCCCGTCATCGGCGCCAACGCCGGCGCGATCCCCGAGGTCACGGCCGGCGCCGCCCTGATCTTCGATCCCCACAGTCCCGACGACCTCGCCCGGGCGATCCGGCGCGTCACGGGCGACCCGGCGGTCCGGGCCGATCTGGTCGCCAAGGGCGCCGTGCGGGTTCGCGACTTCACCTGGGAGCGGACGGCGCGCGAGACGCTGGCCGTCTTCCAGGAGCTCGCCTGACGGTGGAACGGGCGACCGGGCAGGGCCGATGACGGCAGACGCGGTCTACGACGCGGTCGTCGTGGGGGCCGGCGCCGCCGGCTGCGTCGCCGCGGACACGCTGACCGCCGGCGGCCTCACGGTCCTGCTGCTCGACGCGGGCCCCCGGCTCGACGCCCTGCGCGACTTCCCGACGCCCGTGCCGCTCAATCGAGGCGCGCTCGATCGACGGCTCCTGGCCTGGAGCGGCCAGCCCGTTCAGGCGCGGGGCCGCGGCTGCAGCCGCGCCACGCGCCGCTACTACGTGGACGACCGCGAGCACCCGTATGAAACGCCCCCGGACGCGCCGTTCTACTGGCTGCGCGGCCGCCAGGTCGGCGGGCGGCTGATCACGTGGGGGCGCGTGGCGCCGCGATTCTCGGACCGCGAGTTCCAGCCGGGTGCGCACGGGGGCGCCGGCGCGAACTGGCCGATCGCGTACGCCGACCTCGCGCCGTACTACGCCAGCGTCGAGCGCCTCGTCGGCGTGCACGGCGTGCCCTCGGGCCTGCCCCAGCATCCCGGCGGCGAGTACCTGGCGCCGCACCCGCTGACGCCGCTGGAACGGCGCCTCGCCGACGTCGTGGCCGCACGATGGCCCACGAGGCGGTTCGGGCCGGCGCCCGTCGTCGCGCACGCGCCCGGCCGGGTTCCACCGCCGCTCGCCGCGGCGCTCGCCACCGGCGCGCTCACCCTCCGCCCCGACGCCGTCGCCACGCGCGTCGTCACCAGCCCGGCGGGCGATCGCGCCGAGGGCGTCGAGTTCGTCGATCGCGTCACGAGACGCGCGCACGTGGTCCGCGCCGACACGGTGGTCCTGTGCGCGTCGGCGTTCGAGTCGGTGCGGCTGCTGCTCAACTCGACCTCGCCCCGGCATCCGGACGGCCTCGGCAACTCGCGCGGCCTGCTCGGGCGTTTCATCATGGACCACTGCATGGTGACGTTGACGGGAGTCGCGCCCGGAGCAGCGGCCCCGCCCCCGCCGAACGGGCCGGCGGACCCCTACGACATGGCGGCGTTCCACCTGTACATGCCGGGCTTCCGCAACATCACCGAGCCGGCGGCCGGCTTCACGGGCAGCTACAACGTGATGGCCCTGGCGGGCCGCGGCGGCGCAGGCTTCGCCTTCGTGAGCTTCGGCGAGATGCAGGCCCGGGCCGACAACCATCTATCGCTCGGCGAGAAGCGCGACGCGTGGGGCGTGCCGGTGGCGCGCATCGCCTGCAGGCACGACGGCAACGACCGGGCCATGATGGCCGACATGGCGGCGACCCTCCGCGAGATGGCCGAGGCGGCGGGCTTCCAGGTCCGCGGGGCGCCCGGCTCGCCGCTCGGTCGCCTTCGGGCGTGGGTCGCCCCGGACACGCAGATGCCTGGCAGCCACGGCCACTACCCGGGGGCGTCGATCCACGAGATGGGCGGCGCACGGATGGGGCCGTCGCCTGACGACTCGGTCGTGAACGCGTGGAACCAGTGCTGGGATGCGCCGAACGTCGTCGTCGCCGACGCCGCGTGCTTCCCGACGTCCGGATACCAGAACATCACGCTGACGATCATGGCGATTGCCGCCCGGGCGGCCAGGCACGTCGTCGACGGACACCGGAAGGGCTGACGTGCAGTACGTGACCATCGATGGCATACCGGCCCCGGTGTCGCGGGTGGTGCTCGGCACCGACTGGTGCGATGCCCGGCGCCTGCTCCGGATCGGCGGCCGGCGGATCGCGCTGCCAGGGGCGCACAAGCGAAGACAGGCGCACGTCTTCGAGGTCTTCGATGCCGCCGTCGACGCGGGGTACACGGTCTTCGACACGGCCCGCCACTACGCCGGCAGCGAAGACGTCCTGGGCGCGTGGCTGCGGCAGCGCGGCCTCCGCGATCGCGTCGTCCTCATCACGAAGGGCGGACACCCCGGACCGGCCGGCGAGCCGCGGCTCTCGGCGGCCGAGATCGCCGCCGACCTGGAGGCCTCCCGGCGCCGCCTCGGCGTGGACTGCCTCGACCTCTACCTGCTCCATCGCGACGACGAAGGCACCGCGGTGGAGCCGATCCTCGACGCGCTGCACGCGCATGTGACCCGCGGCCACGTCCGCCGGTTCGGCGTATCGAACTGGCGGCAGGCGCGGGTCGAAGCCGCGCAGGCCGCGGCGGCCGCGCGAGGCCTGCACGGCGTCACGGCGAGCAGCCTGCAGCTGAGCCTGGCCGACTGGGTGCGCACTCCCTGGCCGGGCACCCGATCGGTATCCGGTGCGGCGGGGGAGGCCGAGCGCGCGTGGTATCGCGCGCAGCCGCTGTGGTTCCTCGCATATTCGAGCCTCGCGATGGGCTTCTTCTCGGACGCCCGATCGGCCGACGCGGCGGACCGGCCGCCCACCCTCGCCGCACAGACCTTCGACAGCCCGTCGAACCGCGAGCGGCGGGCGCGCGTGCGACAGCTCGCGGGCGCGCGGGGCGTCTCGGCCGGGCAGGTCGCGCTGGCCTGGGTCCTCCACGAACTGCCGCGGGCACTGGCGGTGGTCGGATCGCGCCAGCCGGCCGCCGTGGCCGACGCCGCCGGCGCCTGCGGCGTGTCGCTGTCGGAGGCCGAGCGGCAGTGGCTCGACACCGGCGGCGCGACGCCGCCGGGCGTGGATCGCCGATGAGCGCCGCCGCCGCCGGCACGGGCTCGGACGCCGTGGATGCCCCCGCAGGCGACGCCGAGCGCCGGCAGCGACGCGGCACGCAGCAGCTCCTGCTCGCCCGCGTCCTGGTGTACGGGTCGGCGTACGTCGTCTCGGCGATCCTCGCGCGGCAGCTGGGCGCCGAAGACTACGGCACCTACGGCGTGATCATGTCCCAGCTGCTGTGGCTCGAGATCGTCGTCAACTCGGGCGTGCCGGCCGCCATGGCCAAGCTGCTCGCCGACGACGCCCCGGGCACCGCCGCGATCGAAGCGGCCGGCCGCGGACTCCTGGTGGGGAGCGCGCTCCTGGCGGTCGGCGTCGGCTGGCTCGGCGCGCCGATCCTCGCGGCGCTCATGCGGATTCCGTCCGGCGACTGGCTGCTGCGCCTCGCGCTCCTCGACGTGCCGCTGGCCGCCGCCTACGCGTCCTACGAAGGGCTGCTCTACGGCACGCGCCGCTTCGGAGTGCTCGCCGTCGCGCAGGCCGGCGTGGCGGCCGCGCGGATCGCGGGCGTCCTCGTGCTGACGCGCCTCGGCGTCTCGCTGGTCGGCGCGTTGCTCGTGAACGTGCTGGCGACGGCCGCCATCTGTGCCGCGCTCGCCCTGCGGTTCCCGCCGCGCCGCGTCACGTTCCCGTGGCCCCGCGCCGTGGCGATCGTGACCATCGCCGCGCCGGTGGCCCTGTATCTCGTGACGAGCCAGGTGGTGGTGAACCTCGACCTGTGGTCCCTGAAGAGCCTCTGGCGCGGCGACGCCGACGTCGTCGGCTTCTACGTGGCATCGGCGAATCTCGCCCGCACGCTCGGCGTCGTGCCGGCCGTGCAGGCCGGCGTGCTCTTCGCCTCCATTGCGTGGGCGGTCGCGGCTGGCGATCGGGCCCGGGCCACCCGACACATCCAGGAGGCCGCACGCTTCGCCCTCGTCGTGGTGACGGCCGCCGTGGTGATTCTGAGCCTCGACGCCGCCGAGATCCTGTCCGTGCTGTTCTCACGCGCCTACGCGGGCGGGGGCGCGTACTTTCCGTTCCAGGTCACGGGCTTCGCGCTCTTCGCGCTCATGGACGTCTTCGCCAATGCGCTGATGGCCGGAGGCCGGCGCTGGCTGGCCGCAGCCGTCATCGTGTGCGTGCTCCCGGTGATGCTGGCCGCCAACGTCGCGCTCATTCCCCGCTTCGGCGCCATGGGCGCCGGGGCGTCGATGGTCCTGAGCATCGCGCTCTGCACCGCGGCCACCGGCGCGCTGACCTACCGGGCCTTCGGCCCGCTCGTACGCCCGGCCACGCTGGCCCGGATCGCCGCGGCAGCCGTGGTGGCCGCCGTGGCGAGCCGGCTCCTGCCGGTGACGGGCCCGCTCGTGCTGGTGAAGGCGGCCGCGCTCGGCGTCCTCTACCTGGGCGTCCTCGGCGCGCTCGGCGAGATCTCGCGCGACGATCTCGGGCTCCGCGCGCGCCCGGGTTCGGCGTCCTGACGGCGCCCGTCAGCGAAGACCGCCGGCGTCGAACACGACGTAGTGCCCGCGGCGCCACGACGGCGCCTGGAAGGCGGCCTCGAAGCTCCGGACACGCTCCGGCGACGACAGGATCACCAGGTCGTAGCGCCCGGCCAGGAGGCTCGCGCGACAGGTCGGCGCGGCGAAGCCCTCGTCGCACGCGGTGCCCCTCACGTCGCTGCGCCACTCCGATGGCGGCGGATCGTCGGCGAGCGCGCGGTTGACGGGCAGCGACAGCAGGGCCTGCCGCCGGTAGACGAGCTCGTTGACGGCCGTGAACCGCTCCGGTCGTCCGGCCAGCACGACGATTCCGAGGTCGCCCCAGTCCTGGTTCCGCTCGATGAGGATCCGGGCATCGGGCGCCACCCGGCCGGCGGCCTGCAGTTCGCGCAGCGACTCGCCGACGTCGATCGCTTCGCGCGGGTAGACCGACGGGTAGTTGAGCGAGCGTCCAGCGTCGAAAAGTAGCGTGACGCCGAGCACCAGGCCCACCGCCGCCGTCACCTCCGTCCGCCAGGGCCCGGGCCTCGTGAGCGTCCAGACGACGGCGTAGCCGGCCCACGGCAGCGCGAGCACCACGAACAGCACCAGGAACCGCGCGTAGAAGATGGAGGCCGGCAGCTGGCCCTTGAAGACGACCAAGCAGACGGCGAAGGTCGCGGCCACCGCGCCGAGATAGCGCCACGCCGCCCGCTCGACGCCCCGCCGGACGGCCAGCACGATGCCGGCGGTCACGAGGGCGATCTCGAGCGGGAAGGCGCCTGCCGCCATGACGAGCATGTTCATCTGGGGATAGACCGGCGACTGGCTCACGGCCAGGCGCGTCGCCCCGGCGCGGACCGCCTCGCGGTCGGCCATGCCAGTGACCATCCACGCGTTCACCGAGTGCAGCGACGGCAGCCAGTCCCCCAGCACCACGTACGAGCCGGCCATCCAGAAGAGCGGATACGCCGCCATCAGCGCGGCCGCCGCGCACGCGCTGGCGAGCCAGCGCGGCGCCAGCTGGCCGGCCTGCCTCCGGCGGTACGCCGCGTGGAGCACGAACACGCCGAACACCCCGCAGAAGAACCAGTTCTCGTAGCGGAAGCCATTGGCGACCGCGAGCCACGCCGCGGCCGCCAGCAGCCGCCCCGGGGTGTCGTGCCGCAGCCAGCGGATGCACGCCAGCGCGAACAGCTGCAGGACCACGACCGCGGACAGGTCCGACGTCATGCTCGAGAGCCCCAGCCACACGTGCCAGGGCTGGAATGCCGCGAGGACGGCGGTGACGACGCCGGCCACCTTGCCAAACAGCTCGCGACCGATGGCGTAGGCGAGCAGGACGACGCCGGCCGACAGCGCGAGGTTCACGAGACGGGGCGTGACGTACAGGTCGCGGTGCAGGGCCAGCGCGAGGCCAAAGAGATAGTCGGGGAACGGCAGCCAGCCTGAGCCGGAGAGCCCGAGCCATCCCTCCCAGCCGAAGTCGAGCCTGTGGAACTGCCGCCAGTAGTCGGCGGTGAGCGCGCGCGAGAAGTCGTCGGCGCCGTATGCGCGGTAGCCCAGGAAGTACAGGCCGAACTGCAAGGCCGTCTTCGCGGCCACGATGGTCGCCAGCATCCAGGCCGTGACGGCCGAGGGGCCCGCCACCTGGCCGAGCAGCCGGTCGACGGCCATCGGCACGCGATCGACCGCCGCCGGGCGCCACCAGAGCACGCCGGCCGCCAGGGCCGTCGCGGCGGCGGCGGCCACCGCCACCAGTCGCGTGGTCTGGAGATCGGTCATGAGCCAGGCGTTGGCGCGCAGGCCCGGCGGCAGCGGTAGCCCGCCGGCCAGCGCCTCGCCCGGCACGGCGAACGCGGCCGCGGCGAGCGCCGCCGCCGCCGCGCCGACGCCAAGCCACACCGGGGACCGCGGCGTCCGGACCGCGGGGCCGCTGCCTGGTGCGTCGACGTCCGGGGCGCGATCGATCATCGGCCCTCCGGCCCGCCGGCCGGGGCCCGGCCGCCCGCGGCGGACGCGACGTCGAGGAATGGCCCCAGTCGCTGGAGGACCTCATGGGCGATGAGCGCCTGCCCGGCCGGATTGGGATGGCCGTCCACTTCGAAGAACAGCGGCGCGCCCTCCCGCGCGCGCGCCTTGAAGGCCGGCGCGAGGTCGAGCCACGCGATGCCACCCGCATCGAGCGCCATCCGCAGGTCGGCCGTGGGATCGGGAGGCGTGGCGCCGAGGAGCGGCAGGTAGACTTCCTCCTTCCCCGGGAGCAGCATCACCAGCAGTTGCGCGCCGCCGGCCGACACCTCCGCCTGGAGCCGCCGCAGCGCAGCCAGGGCCAGCCGGAACTCGCGGGTGTCCTTGCGGCCGAGCCGGGACTGGGCGAGGAACTCGCGCTCGGAGAGCAGCAGCTGCGCGCCGCCGGGCGTGGTGTAGACGTCGCGCGCAGCGTCGGAGCCGCCCGCGCCGTGCAGCACCCCCAGAAGGTTGTAGAGGTAGCTGCGCTTCAGGTTCCGGTAGACGGTGGCGCGGGTGACGTCCACGGCGCTCGCGAGCGGGGCGGCCCGGCTGAATCCGGCGTATCTGGGGCGCCCGAAATCGCGCCAGATGAGGTAGTTCCCTCCGGCCCCGAGCGCGAGCCAGTCGTCGAAGGCCGCCGTGTCCCAGAAATCATTCCTGGCGAAGAAGCCGACGAGCACCACGCGGGGATGGAGCGCGGCCCCGAAGGAAGTGAACAGCCGCTCGTACTGCTGCGGGCTCGCGCCGATGAGGCCCAGATTGACCAGCCGGTGCGGGCCGATGGCGCTCCGGACGACCGAGGGCCAGGCCTCGTCGTCCGCCACGCCGTATCCGAAGGTGAGCGAGTCGCCGATGGTCACGACGTCCGCGGTCGCGGGCCACGGCCACGCGTTCCTGAAGCCCAGGCCGTCCACGTGATGGACGGCGTGGAAGTCCTTGCCGAAGAGCTCGATCGCCTCGTTCGGCCGGTGGAGGTAGCCGACCTCCGGGTGCGCCACGCCGAACTGCCGGGGATCGATTCGCATCAGCTGGCGGATCTCGGGACGGAAGGCACCGGCGCCGACCCGCAGCGCCGCCTCGGTGAGGCCCAGGCTGAACAGCACGCCCACCATCGCGGTCACGAGCCCGAACCGATCGATCCGCGACAGGGGCTCGCCAAGCCCCCTCGCGCGCAGACTGGCGCCACCGGCCAGCAGCAGCAGCACCACCGTGGTGCCGCCCGCAAACGGCGTGACGCCCCAGCGCCAGAGGCGGACGCTCAGTCCCGTCAGCGCGCACGCCGCGGCGGCGAGGAGGAGGGCGCCGCGCCGATCCGGCGCGGCCCGCCGCCCGGCGAGCCAGAGGACGGCGGCCAGCGCAATCGCCCAGACACCGGCCCAGTCGCGGGGCCACGGCGGCGCCGTCGTGGCCCCCCGCCCGGTGAGCGCGATCGCGATCCAGAGCGCCGCCAGCGCGAGGGCGACGACGTCCGGATAGGACGCTCCCCGAAAGCGCGAGCTGGGCGGCATGGGTGTCCCTTTCACGGCTGCGGCAGGCCGGGGCTGCGCGTCGCGGACCCCGGCCGCCGAATCCGGAGGGCACCACCCGAGGGGGCCCCGCCCTCCGGCTCCGGTCGCCCGAGGCCGGATCGGGACGCGTGTCCAGACTCTACCATCGGCGTCCGATGGCGCGGGCCGCGGCCCCCGCCGCAGGGACGCGCCGCGTGCATCGCCGCGCACGCACGCGATCTGCTGGCACGGCCGGGTGACGACCGGGCACGGCATCGCGTGCGATCGCGACAGCGGCGTCGATCGGCGACGGTATACTTTTCGCGTGATCGCGTCTCCCCTGGGGCCACTTCGGCGCGCCGACGGGGTGCGGGGACGGCGACGGGCGGCCGCCGCTGGAGTGCGGGCGCGCGCCCCGGGCCGTGCCGGCGAGCGGCGCGCACGGTGAGCGCCGGACCGTCGCGACGCCCCGCCCGGCCGGCCCGCGATCCGCGCATGAAGTTCATCGACCTCAACCAGCTGCCCGACGCGTCCACGGTGACGGCCGACGTCTGCATCATCGGCGCCGGCGCGGCCGGGATCACGGTGGCGAGCGAACTGGACGGCACCGCCCAGTCGGTGTGCCTGCTGGAGGCCGGCGGCACCGGGCCGGACGACGCGACGCAGGCCCTCTATGATCTCGACGTTGTCGGGCAACCCGTCCGCGAGCACTTCATGTCCCGCGCCAGGTACTACGGCGGCACGTGCAACCTGTGGGCGGGCCGCAGCATGGCGCTCACGCCGATCGACTTCGAGCCCCGTGACTGGATTCCGCACAGCGGCTGGCCGCTGCCGTACGACGAGCTGGCCCGCTACTACCCGCGCGCGGCCGCCATCCTCCGCCTGCCGTCCTTCGATCGGCTCCCGGCTCTGGAACACGCGCCCACGCTGACGCCGTTCGAGCGCGGCGTCTTCGCGCACGGCGACCTGCGCCCGAGCGTCGCCGTCTGGGGCAAGGCGCCGCTCCGCTTCTCGACGGCGTACCGGCCCCGGCTCACCCGATCGCGCAACGTGTCGGTCTACCTCAACGCGAACGTCACCGACATACGGCTGAACGCCGCGGGGAGCCGCGTCGAGGCCTGCCGCGCGCAGTCGCTGGGCGGCCGGACCGTGGACGTGTCGGCGCGCCGCTTCGTCGTGGCCTGCGGCGGGCTCGAGACCGCGCGCCTGCTGCTGGCCTCGCGCGCGACGCAGCCGCACGGGATCGGGAACGCCTTCGGCGCGGTGGGCCGCTACTACATGGATCACCCGCGGGCGGTCTTCGGCACCGTCAGGCTCGCGGCGCCGCAGAAGCTCTCGCTGATGCTCGGCCTCCCCCTGTCGAACGGCATGGCGCAGCTCGGCGTGCGGCTCTCGGACGCGCTCCAGCGCCAGGAGCGCCTCCTCAACTCGTACCTGAGCCTGGAGCGCTACTGGTCCGATCAGACGGCCCAGATGTACCAGTCGATGGTGCACTCCGCCAAGATCGTGCTCAGGAAGGGCCACGCCGGCCGGCGGTTCGCGCTCTCGGGTGTCCGCCTGGCGAAGGTGCCTGAGCTCATCTACCTCCTGGCCCCGCGCGAGCTGCTGCCGCACCCGATCTACCGGGCGGCCCGTCTGGCGCGGCAGCGCTTCGGCCGGGGCGTCGAGGAGCTGACCGTCGTGACGTTCAACGAGCAGATGCCCAATCCGGAGAGCCGCGTCTACCTCGGCGACGCGCGGGACCGCTTCGGCATGCCGCGCCTCGTGCTCGACTGGCGGATCAGGCGGGAGGAGACCGATACGCTGCTGCGCCTCCACGCCGTCTTCGACGGGTATCTCAGGCAGCACGGTCTCGGACGGCTCGACCATCCGCCGGAAGGGTTCACCGACCGCGTCTACACGGACGCCTCGCATCACCTGGGCACGGCCAGGATGAGCGTGGACCCGCGCCAGGGCGTCGTCACGCCGGACGGGGCCGTGCACGGCGTGCCCAACCTGTTCGTGGCCGGGAGCGCGGTCTTCCCTACCGCCGGCCACGCCAACCCTACGTGGACCATCGTCGCGCTCGCCGTCCGGCTGGCCGATCACCTGAAGAGGACCGCCGCATGAGCGCTCCGCTGGGCGTCGTCCTCGTCGGCAACGACCGGGCCGGCCGCGCGTGGGCCGATCGGGTCGCGCGCCGCCGCGATCTGACCGCCGTCAGGACCGTGGAGGCGACACCCGATCCCGCCGCGTTCGCCGGCGCCGAGGCCGCGATCGTGGCCGGTCCGGTCGCCGCGCGCGCGGCGGCGGCGTCGGCCGCGCTCGACGCCGGTCTGGCCGTGCTGGTCGAACCGCCGCTCGCCCTCACCCTCGCCGGAGCGGCGGCAGTGAGAGAGACGGCCCGGCGCCGGGGGCGGCCCGTCGCGATCGCGCTGCCGGATCGCCACGCCGCCTGGCGGCTCGCGGTTGGGGGCCTGATCCGGGCCGGGCGGATCGGCGAGATCACCCACGTCAGCCTCGTCGACAGCCGCGTGCAGGACGACGGCCCCGGCGTCGATTGGCAGGCACCCTGTGCGCAGCTGTCGCAGGCCGGCGTGCAGCACCTGGACAGCCTGTGCGACCTCGTCGGGGGCCGCCCGGCATCCGTCATGGCGCGGCTGACCACCGCGCCCTGGAGCCGGTTCGCGCACGGGTCCACGAGCGAGGTGATCGTGGCCATGGCTGACGGCCTGCGCGTCCACTACCACGGCTCGCTCACGGCCAACCTCGCCTGGCACGCACTCTGGATCGACGGGACAGCCGGCGTGCTGTGGACCGACCGCCGCCGCATCTGGTGGCGGCCCCGCCGGGTGCCGCGCTTCCTGCCGCTGCCGCGGCTGCTGTGGCGTCCCGGCGACGGCACCTCGGAGGTGATCGACCGCTTCGTGGCCGCCGCCACTGCCGGCGGCGGAGGCGAGCCGGCCTCGGGGGGTGGCCTCCGCAGCGTGGCGCTGCTCGAAGCGGCAATGGCGTCCGACGCCGGCGGACGGGTGGCGGCCGTTGCCGGCGCCGGTCCTGACCAGGGCGCCGAGGCGCCCGCCGCCGGCGGAGCGTCGTCATGATCGCCGCCGGAACCGCGGCACGCGTGCTGGTCGTCGGGCTCGACATGGGCGACGGCACGCTCATCGAGCACTGGGGCGCCCAGGGACACCTGCCGCACCTGGCCGCGCTGGCGGCCTCGGGTGCGTCGTACGAGCTCGAGAGCCCGGCCGCGGCCCTGCACACGTCCACGTGGCCCACCCTGGCGACCGGCGTGCTGCCCGGCCACCACGGCGTCTACTACCCGTACCAGCCGACGCCGGGGCGCCAGTTCGTTCGGCACATCGGCCGCGGGCAGTACGGCGCACCCACCTTCTGGAACGTGGCCGATGCGGCCGGACGCCGCTCGGTCGTCTACGACGTGCCCGAGACCTTCCCCGACGTCGGCTTTGGCGGGCGTGCGATCTTCGACTGGGGCACGTGGGCGTGGTACGGCGAGCCGGCGACGCAGCCCGTGGACCTCGGCGCGCGCCTCGCCGCGCGCTTCGGCCCGTATCCCCTGGGCTACGAAGCCAAACGGCTCGCCCTGGCGCTGCCGGTGGATCTCGAGGCGCGGCTGCTGAGAAGCGTGGACTACAAGGCCCGGACGGCCGCGTGGCTCCTCGACGACCCCTGGGACGTCGCCATCGTGGGCTTCTGCGAGACCCACGCCGCTGGTCACTACCTGTGGCCAGCCGGCGCCGACGGCGTCGCGTCCGCCGCTCCGGCGGCGTTCGCTCCCCTCCTGCACGTGTACCAGGCGATCGACGAGGCCATCGGCGCCCTGGCCCGGGCCCTGCCGGCCGGGACCGTCCTCATGGTGGTGAGCGGCGACGGCGTGCGCCCGAACCGCTGCGGCTGGCACCTCCTGCCGGCCGTGCTGCAGCGTCTCGGCTTCACCGCGCTCCGGGGGCGCGGGACGGGACCGGCGGCTGGCGGCGGCGCCTCGACGGCCGCGGGTCCGGCGGGCGGACTCGCGCGCGCGTCGGCCGCCGCGCGCCGGTTCGTGTCCGGCGCGCTGCCCTGGCACGTGCGCGACGGGATCGGGATGTGGCTGCAGACGGCGGGCATCGACTGGAGCCGCACGCGCGCGTTCGCCCTGCCGACGGACCTCGAAGGGTGCATCCGGATCAACCTTCGCGGACGCGAGCCGCACGGCGTCGTGGCGCCCGGAGCGGAGTACCGCGCGATCTGCGAGGAGCTGCGCGAGCGCCTTCGTACGCTCGTCAACCCGGCTACCGGGGCGCCGGCGGTGGCGCACGTCTGGATACGCGACGACATCTTCGCGGGCCCCCGGCGGGAAGAACTCCCGGACGTGATCGTGCAATGGGCGGACGACGCGCCCATCACGGCGCTGGCGGCGCCGGACCTCGGCCGGGTCGAAGGCGTGAATCCCGACCCGCGGACGGGCACGCACTCCACGCGGGGCTTCCTCCTGGCGTCCGGCTCCGGCGTGCCCGCCGGACTCCGGGGGCGCGCTCATCTCGCCGACATCGCCCCGACGGTGCTGCGCCTGGCGGGCGTGCGCGGCCCGGCCGTCGCCGGGTCGGGCCTGCCGGCGCTGGCCGCCGCGCCCCAGTCCGACGTTTCTTCTCCGAGGAGTGCGCGATGATCTCGCTGTACACGCTGGCCGTGTGGGTGCACCTCCTGACCGTGACGGTCTGGATCGGCGCCATGGTGTTCGAGGATCCGAAGAGCGTCCGGATGACGTCGCAGATCGCCCACCGCATCGGCGGGATCGGCTGGTACGCGCAGGCGGCGCTGTGGAGCACGGGGCTGCTGATGCTGTCCTACCGCGGGATCACGCCCGGGCGGCTCGTGTCGTGGGACTTCCTCTCGACGCCGCGCGGGCAGGTCCTCGGCGCGAAGCTGGCGCTCGTCCTCCTCCTCGTCCTCTTCCAGATCCTCGTCGGCAACCGGCCGTCGAAGCTCGTCTACGGCTACATCCTGGTCTCGATCCTCATCGTCGGGCTCTCGGTCGTGGTCGCGCGGCCCTTCCTCCTCGGCTGAGATCCGGAGCTGACCGTGCCGCCTCTCAGGTTGATTCACGTCGGCGTCGGCGTCCGGGGCCGGCACTGGCTCGACGTCGTCGCCGAGCACGCCGGCTTCGAGTCGGTGGCGTGCGTGGACCCGTCGCCTGCCATGCTCGACGAGGCGCGGCGCCTGCCGGGCCAGGGTCACGGGTGCTTCGTCGCGTCGCTGGCCGAGGCGCTGGCCACGACCCGGGCCGACGCGGTGCTCATCGCGAGCCCCACCGCTCTGCACACGCCCCAGACGCTCGCGGCGCTCGACGCGGGCCTGGCCGTGCTGGTCGAGAAGCCGCTGGGCGTCAGCGTCGCCGAAGCCGCGGCGGTCGTGGAGCGGACCCGGGCGACGGGTCGCCCCGTGGTCGTGGCCGAGAACTACCGGTTCTTCGCCGCCGAGCGGACCGTGCGGCACGTGATCGCCGAGGGCCGGCTCGGCCGGGTGTCCTCGGCCATGTGCGTCGATCGGCGCGACCAGCCGAGCCACACGCAGGGCGCGTGGGTGAAAGGCGCCGGGCACCCGTTCCTCGCCGAGATCGCCGTCCACCACTTCGACAGCTTCCGCTACCTGTTCGGCCGCCGGCCCGCGGCCCTGTTCGCCGCGTCGTTCAATCCACGCGGGAGCACCTACGATGCCGGCGCCGCCGTCGAGGCCCTGATCGAGCTGGAGGGCGGCCTCCCGATCCAGTACGCCGGGACCCTCGTGGCCACCCGCTACGAGTTCAGCTTGTGGATCGAGGGCGAGCACGGCGATCTCTGGACCGATCGCACGCGCGTCGGCTGGCGGCCCAGAGGCGAACGCACGTATCAGCCCGTGCCGCTCGTCCCGGTGCCGGCCGGCGACGAGCGTCCGTATCCGCGCGCCGGGACCCGGGCGCTGCTCGACCAGTTCCTGGCCGCCGCCACCGCCGGGGCCCTGGCCGAGACGCGGGCGGCCGACAACCTCTGGACGCTCGCCATGGTGGACGCCAGCGTCCTGTCGAGCCGCGAGGCGCGGCGGGTCGCCATCGACGAAATCGTCGCGCCGGACCTGGTGCGGATGCTCGAGGCATGAGCGGGCGGCTGCTCGTCGTCGGGCTCGACGCCGGCGACGCCGACCTCATCGACCGCTGGATGGCCGAGGGCCACCTGCCGCAGCTCGCGCGCCTGAAGGCCGAGGGCAGCTGGGCCCGCCTGGGCACGACGGCCGAGATGTTCCACGTGTCGGCGTGGCCCTCGATCTTCACGGGTACGACCGCCGACAAGCACGGGTTGTATCACGCGTACGTCACGCGGCCGGGCCATCAGGGCCTGATCCGCCCACGCGCCGACGCCTGTCCGTTCCCGTTCCTGTGGAAGGTGCTGCACGACTACGGCCGGCGCTCGGTGGTGATGGACGCGTTCCTGACCTGTCCGCTGCGGCCCTTCAACGGCGTGCAGATCGTGGACTGGGGCAGCTGGTCGTGGTTCTGGGAGCCCACGATGATCCCGGCGTCCCTGGAGGGCGAGATCCGCGCGCGGTTCGGCCCCTACCCCGCCGACGACCACAGCAAGGTGGGCATGACGCCCGTGATCGACATCCGGACGTTCCGCCGGCGCCTGCTGGCCGCCGTGGAGCGGAAGACCGCGGTCGTCAGGTGGCTGATGGAGCGCGAGGCCTGGGATCTGTTCCTGGTCGTGTTCGGCGAGTGCCATCCGGCCGGCCACTACTTCTGGCACCTGTACGACGAGTCCTACCTGACCCACCCCGGGCCCGGCGATCGCGGGATGCGCGATGCGCTCCGCGACGTCTACGCCGCCCTCGATCGGGCGTTCGGCGCGCTGGTGGACGCCGCGGGCCCGGACGCCACGGTGATGCTGGTGTCGGGCGACGGCATGGCCGCCAACTACAGCGGCTCGCACCTCCTGCCCGACCTCCTCACGCGGATGGGCGCCCTGAACGAGCCCGACGCCGATCACGCCTCGGCCCCGGCGCCGCCCGCCCGCGGCCGGCGCGATCCGATCCAGGCGCTCCGGAACCTCGTCCCCGAACGCCTGCGGCACGCGATCTCGACGGCGCTCCTCTCGCGCGAGATGCAGGAACGGCTCAGCCTCCGTTGGAAGACGGCCGGCATTGCCTGGCCGCGCACGCGGGCGTACGTGATCGAGAACGCCAACGAAGGCTACATCCGGCTGAACCTGAAAGGCCGCGAGCCCGAGGGCATCGTCGAGCCCGGCGCGGACTACGACCGCTGGTGCGACGAGATCTGCGCGACGGCGCGGACGATGACGCACCCGGACACGGGACGGCCGGCCGCGCTCGCCGTCCACAAGACCGCGGACCTCTTCGACGGTCCGTGCAGGGACCACCTGCCCGACATCGTAATCATCTGGGACATCGGCGCGCGGGTCACGACGGCGCTCCTCACCGAACGCTACGGGATCGTGCGGGTGGCCGAGCCGGCCTGCGCGCTCCCGCCGTACTACACGGGCAATCACTGCCCGAACGCGTTCGCCGCCGTCCGCGGGCCCGAGATCGCGCCTGGTGCCGCCGTCGAGCGCGGGCACGTGCTGGATCTTGCGCCGACGATCCTCGCCCACCACGGCATTCCGGCGCCCGCGCACATGGACGGCCGGGTGCTCGATGCGTGGGCCCGCGGCCGTGCCTAGCCCGACGATCATGCCGGACGGCTTTCTGTGGGGCACCGCCACCGCCGCGCACCAGGTGGAGGGCGGCAACCGGCACAGCGACTGGTGGGAGTACGAGCAGCAGGGACGCCTGCCGTTTCGGTCGGGCGAGGCATGCGGGCACTACGCGCGTTACGCGGAAGACTTCGATCTCGCGCGGGCGCTGGGACAGAACGCCCATCGCTTCTCGATCGAGTGGAGCCGCCTCGAGCCGGCCGACGGGGTCTGGGACGATGCCGCGCTCGCGCACTACACCGACGTGGTGGCGGCGCTGCGCGCGCGGAACCTCGAACCCGTCGTCACGCTGCACCACTTCACGAACCCCGCATGGTTCCTGCACGGCGGCGGGTGGACGCGCGCCGACGCTCCGGCCCGCTTCGTCCGCTACGTGGACCGCGTGGCCGCGGTGCTGGCGCCGTCGGTGCGCTGGTGGCTCACCATCAACGAGCCGACCGTCTACGCGATGGAGGGATATGTGCTCGGCGAGTGGCCGCCCTGCCGGCCCCGGGCCTGGCGGGCGGCGGTCGGGGTCGTCCGCCGGATGGCGGCCGCGCACGCGGCGGCCTACGCCGTCCTGCACCGCCACCGGACGGACGCGCGCGTCGGCTTCGCGCACAGTGCCCCGCTCGTCCTGCCGTGCCGGCCGGATCGCCTGGGCGATCGGCTGGCGGCGGCGGTCCGTGACGCCGTCCTGAACCGGGCGTTCTTCCGCCTCGTCGGCGCCGCACCCGGGCCGCGGCCGCGGCGCGGCGCGATGGACTTCGTCGGCGTGAACTACTACACACGGCACGCGGTGCGGGCGGAGGGCCTGGGGCTGGGGCGCCTCGTGGGCCGTGTGTGTCGGGCGCCGCACCACGGCGGGGACGGGACCCGCAGCGACATCGGCTGGGAAGTCTACCCGGAAGGCCTGGCGGCCGTGGCCGCGCGCTACGCGCGGTACGGCCTCCCGGTCCTTATCACCGAGAACGGCATCGCAACCGCCGACGACGCGCTGCGCGTCGAATTCCTGCGCGGGCACCTCGCCGCGCTCGATCGGGCGGTGGCCGCCGGTGTGCCCGTGGCCGGCTACTTCCACTGGAGTCTCATCGACAACTTCGAGTGGACCCACGGCACGGGCGCGCGCTTCGGGCTGGTGTCGGTGGACGGGGAGACGCAGGCGCGCACGCCGAAGGCGTCGGCGGACGTCTACGCCGGGGCGTGCCGCCGCGGGCGGCCCGGGACGTAATCGCGGGCACCGGACTGGCGGGCGTCACCCGCCCACGGCCGCCGGCGTCCGGCGCGGGGCGCTCCCGGTGCCGAGGACGTGCGCGGTCACGTCGTCCACCGACTGGCCCATGAAGAACTGCCGGCCCCAGATCTCGAGCGCCAGCAGGTTGAAGAACCCGTGCACCTGGCGGTCCCAGCCGGCGACGACCTCGCGCACGCCACGCGGATCCAGGCCGAGCACGTCCACCAGGAACCCGTCCTCGAACACGCCGGGCCTGGCCAGCGGCGCGAGGTAGTCGGCGACGGGCAGGGGAAACCCGACCTTGCGCCGGTGGACGACGTCGCGCGGCACGTAGCGCTCGGCGACCTGTTTCAGCAGCCACTTGTCGGTCCGGCCGTGGAGCCGGAGCCCCAGCGGCAGGTTCACGGCTTCGCGCACGAGCGTCCGGTCGAGGAACGGCGTCCGGCACTCGACCGAGGCTGCCATACTCATCCGGTCGAGCCGCCGGAGGAGCGGCGCGAGGAAGTTCGTCAGGTCCGCCAGCATCGCGCCGAGGACCGCCCGCTCGCCCGCGTCGGGGACGAAGGCATACGCGTCTTCCGCGCGCCGCTGCAGCGCGTCGCGCGAAAAGCCGTCGAGGAACGCCGTGGCGTGGCCGAGCAGGCCCTCGTATTCCCAGAACGTCGTGGCGGGCACGCCGTCGGCCGCGTAGCCAGCGAGCGCCACCATCTTCCGGAGCTTTGCCGGGAGGCGGGCGAAGAGCTGCCGAGCCCGCAGGAACTGCCGGTAGCGGCGGTATCGCTGCATGTAGCCGCCGAAGAGCTCGTCGGCGCCTTCGCCGCTCAGAAGGATCTCGACGCCGTGGCGGCGGGCGAACTCCGACACGAGCATGAAGGCGACGGAGTTGGGGTGCGTGAGCGGGAAGTCGCTGTGGTAGATGGCCCGCGGCAGGTGCGCCCGGAAGTCGTCGGCCGACATCGGATAGGTGAGGAGCCGGAGGCCGAGCGAGGAGGCGACCTTCGCGGCATAGGGATGCTCGTCGAGCGCGGGATACCCGGCCACCGACACGTGGAAGGCCGTGACATCGGGCAGCTCGCGCGCACACAGGGCCGTGATCAGGCTCGAGTCGAGGCCACCGCTGCAGAGCGTGCCGAGCGGCACGTCGCTCACGAGACGGGCGCGGACGGAGTCCTGGAGCATCGTGTCGATCGCGCCCACCACCGCGGAAGGCGGCTGCGCCGCCAACCGCGCGAAGCGTCCGGGATCGACGTCGGACGCCGGCGTGTAGTACGCCTGGGGCGCGCCGACGACGCCGTCGCGGACGACCAGGACGTGCCCGGCCGGCAGCGATGCCACGCCCTCCACCAGCGTCTCGGGCGAGCCGAAGTCCGTGTTCCGGAAGAGGGACCACTCGATCAGGCGGTGCCGGTTCGGCCGGAGGCGCCGGCACACGGCGACGAGCGCCTTCACCTCGGACGCGAACAGGAAGTGGCCGTCCTCGGTCGCGTAGTAGACGGGCTTCTTTCCGAGCCGATCCCGGATGAGCGTGAGCGTCCCGGCGTCGCGATCCACCAGCGCGACGCCGTACATGCCGACGAGCCGATCGAGGCCGGGCGTGCCCCACCGGACGAGGGCCGCCATCACGACCTCGGTGTCGGTCTTCGACCGGAACTCCTGGCCCAGCGCGGCCAGCTCGTCGCGGAGCGCCCGGAAGTTGTAGGTCTCGCCGTTGTAGGCGATGCAGTAGCGGCCGGTGGCGTCGGCCATCGGCATGTGGCCCGCAGGCGTCAGGTCGATGATGCTGAGCCGATCGGCGCCAAGGCACACGCGGCCGAGCGACGTGACGCCGCGATCGTCGGGGCCTCGGTGCGCCTGCACCTCGCACATCCGGGCGACGAGCGCCGCGTGATCCTCTTCGCGGCAGCCCGATTTCAGGCAGACCAGACCGGCGATGGCACACATGGACGAGGCGGCTCTCCCACGTATGGTACCTGAGGGCCCGCCACGACCCGGGCGCGCACGGCCGGATTGCCCGCGTCTGCCGCGAACGGCGCGCGGGCCGTTCGCCCGCCCGGGCCGGGCGCCTGGCGGGCTGCTAGCATACGGACGTCGCGCGCGATCGCGCGCGTCCGCGCCGATGGCCCCCACCGAGGCTTCCGTCCCACACCCCCTGCGCCGGCCGGGCCCGCTGCTGCTCGCGGCGGCGCTCGTCCTCGCGCTGGTGACGGGAGGCCGCGATGCGTGGAGCGAGGGCGCCGTGTCGCTGCAGGGCGACATGCCCCGCTACATGATGGACGGCGTCTTCCTGCGCGACCTCCTGCACGCGGCGCCCTTCTGGCCGCCCGCGCGCCTCCTCGACTACGCCCAGCACTACTACGTGCGGTATCCGGCCCTGTCGCTGGGACATCACCCCCCGCTCGTGGCGGCGAGCCTCGTGCCCTTCTTCGAGGTGTTCGGCATCTCGGTGGCGGCGGCGAGGCTCGATCTCGTCGCGTTCTTTCTGGCGGCGGTCGGGCTGCTCTACGCCATCGGCCGGCGGCTCTTCGACGAGGGGACGGCGGGATGGACCGCGGCGCTGTTCGCGAGCAGCCCGTTCGTGGTCGCCTACGCCCAGGCCGTGCTGTCGGAACTGCCGGCGATGACGCTCGTGCTGGCCGCCGTGCTCTTCGCGCTCCGGTTCGCCGAGACGGGCCGGCTGCGCGACTACGCCGGCCTGCTCGCGGCGGCGGCGCTGAGCCTCACGGCGAGGCCGCCGGCCATCTTCGCCATGCCCGTGTACCTGTGGATCGTGACCGCCAACGGCAGCTGGCGGCACTTCAGGCAGCGCGCCGTGCTCGTGACGACGCTCGGAGGCGGGGCCGCGCTCGCCGTCCTCGCCCTGGCGCTCGTCGCGCTGTCGCCCTTCAACCTCCGCGTGGTCCGCTTCATCCTCGAGAGCGGGTTCGGTCTGGGGAACCCGGCGCGGGTGCTGGCAATCATCGCGAGCCAGCAGATCGGGCCGCCGCTGCTCTGGACGTGGCTGGCCGGCGTCGTCGCGGCGCTCCTCGTGCGCGACCGCCGTCAGGCGACGCCCCTCGTGTGGATCGCGGCCGTCCTGGGCGGCGTGCTGGCGGTGACGGGTATGACCGAGCCGGCCCGTTACTCGGCTCTCGCCGTGCCCGCGTACTGCCTCGGCGCCGGCAGCCTGTGGGCGTCGGCCGGGCGCTGGCGGCCAGCCGCCGCGCTGGCGCTCGGCCTCGCCGTGGCCTGGCAGACCGCGGCCGCCGCGGCGGTCCGCCCGGTGGGCGCCGGGGGCTACGAGGAGGCCGCCGAGTACGTCGCCGGCCGGCCCGGCGGCCCCACCGTGCTCTTCAGCGGCGCCGTGGACAGCGGCTACTTCGTCTTCTTCGTCCGGAAGCACGACCCGGCCGGCGAGCTCGTGGTGCTGCGCGCCGACAAGGTGCTCACGACGTCGCAAATGGGCGAGGTAGCCGTCGAGGATCGCATCTCGGACCGCGCCGAGATCTACGACGTGCTGCACCGGTTCGGGACGCGCTGGGTCGTCCTGGAGGATGCGCCGAGCGGGTCGGTCGTGCTCGACTGGCTCCGGGAGGAGGCGCACGGCCCCCGGTTCGCCGAGCGGCTGCGCGTCCCGATCGCGACCGGCGACGTCCGCCTCCGCGGTGTGGATGTGGTCGTCTACGAGTACCTGGCGCCGCAGTCGCCCGCGCCGGACGCGGTCGTCGATCTCCGGCTGCCCGTCGTCAGCCGCACCATCCGCGTGCCGCTGGCCGAGCTGCGGCCCTCACGCTGAGCCGATGCCGGGGTTCCGGCCGGCTACGGAGCCGCCGTCGGGGCCGCGGGCGGGTCGGACGGGCAGTTCCAGTCGCTGACGGTGAAGTAGTCCTCGGTGTAGCGTCGCGCCTGGTACACGACCGCCGCGTCGCGGTCGTCGTACCTGTTGAGGAACTCCCACACGACCTCGCCGTCCGGCGCGACCTCGAAGACCCGGCCGGCGTTGGCTTCGACGATAAGGAGGTTGCCGTTGGACAGCCACTCGTGCTTGCCGCGGATAGGCGTATAGAAATACCCGTCGGGCGAACCGCCGTAGACCACGTTGGTGGCGCCGGTCACCGGATCGAGGTCGAGGATCGTGCTGGCTCCGAGCGGCCCGTCGCGCCTGCGGGCCCCCGCCGGGGACGCGAACGCCGGCAACGGGTTGTTGCTGAACACCGTGATCGTGCCGTCGGGCCTGAAGTCGGGATCGTGCTGGCGGATCCAGCGCCCGACGCGGCGCCACACCACCTGCCCCGTCGACGGATTCAGCACCATCAGAAGGCTCAAGTCGCGCATCGACAGCAGGAGGTCGCCTGCCGACATGCGCGGAAACCGGTCCGCGATGTTCGGCGGCAACTCCTCGATGTCGTTCAGGTGCAGCATGTCGCCACGCGGCACCTCGTTGGAGAGCCCGCCGAAGAACACGCCGGGCGCACCGTCCAGCAGCGCCTTCAGCACGGAGATCTCCTGCAGGACCTGGCCGTGGGCCGAGACGCGCATCGCCGTCTCCTCGTGGAACGGCGTCTCGAGGGGCGGATACGGCGAGGGCCCCTCCACGTAGCGCCGGCCGCCCACCCAGAACGTGCCATCGGCGTTGGGCGAGATCACGTGATGCGCCATCCGGGGGAGGGTCCACACGACGTCCCCGCACCGGTCGAGCCTGACCAGCCCCTTGTTTTCGAAGTTGAAGACGACCGAGCCGTCGGGGAGCGCGAGGCCGTCGTGGGGCTCGACGTTCCACTCGGTCTTCGGGCGGTCCGCCGGCGGCAGCACGTGGCTGGAGTCTGGGAAGAGGTCGAAGTACCGGACGGGCCACCGGCGAACGACCGTGCCGTCCGCGCGGATGAGCCGCAGCTCGTGGGTCCCGCCGAAGAACGCCACGATCAGCGTGAGGCCGGGGGCCGACCGCCCCTCGAGGTGCCGCGTCACGCCGTCTCCGGGGCGGGCCGCCGGTTGGAGGAACACCTCCGGCCGGACCCCGAAGTCGGTCCGCCACGCGCCCAGTTGACGGACGGCATTGATACCGACGCGCAGCAGGGTATATGGAAAGACGTTCTCGGCGCCCACGAGGAAGCCGTACGCGAAGACGAGGAGGAACGAGGACGCGAAGAACGCGAATCTCGCCCTGTCGCGTGTGCGGGGTGCCGGCGCCGCCGGGGAACGTGCGGTCATACGAATGGGACGCGACACGTGGTTACGCCCTGCCGGAAGCCGCCCCTGGGCCGCCGACCGGCGTGTACGGGTCGCACACCTCCACCCTGGCAGGTCACCGGTGGGGAGGGACCGTGGACGCCGGGCCTGCTGTGAGGCCGGGGGCGGCCCTGCGTCGCCGTCGAAGCGGCGTCCCGGCCACCAGGCCGCGCTGCCGTCTCCGTGGAGGGCGATTGTACCGCGTCGCGCCGCGCCGGCTGTCGGCGAAATGCATCGGCCGGGCCCGCGGCGCCGTGGCGGGCGCTCGAGCTGGTAGGGTCACGGCACCATTTGGACAGGGGAACAACCTCCAATCCTGGCCACGCACCGACCCAATTGTTTGGACTCGAACCGATTCGATACAACTGAGCGTGTGGCAGGCCGGCGCCTGACCGGGCCAGGAGGCCGGGCCGGCGGGGCGACGGACGGCCTCGGGGGACCAGCCTCCGGCGGCCGGACGGAGGGCCGCCACCGACACGGGGCGCGGCAGACGCCGCCGCCCACCCTTCGAGCCCGCGCTCGTCCGGGCTCAGCAAGTGGCTCCTGTGGGGGAGTCTCGTTCGCGGGAGGCACTTCCATACCTCCGTGTCTCCCGCGCTTTTTTCCAAACGACGCCGCGCTGGTGGCGCCGCGTGCGCCCTCCGCCGGCGCCCGGGTCCGGCCCGCCGGCGCAATCCCTTGATTCGCGCGTCCGCACCCGCGCTACTGTTGGCTGACCGCCCTCCGAGGACGCCAGCCACGATGCCAGCGCGTGTTCCCCTGTCCCCGCTCGCCCCAGACGCGACGTCGACCGCCGCCCACGACGTTGCCAGCCGGCGGTACCCGGCCTGATGCGTCCCGTCGCAGCCGTCCTCGTGGGCCTGGCGGCCGTGGCCGCCGCCTGCGCGCGGCAGGCGCCGCCGGCGGGCGCCGGTCTCGTTCCCGGGACCGGGCGCGGCTTCAACGTGCTGCTCGTCACCATCGACACCCTGCGGCGCGACCGGGTCGGCGCCTACGGGCATCCCGGGGGGCTGACCCCCACCCTGGACGCCCTGAGCGCCCGGGGCGTCCGCTTCGCCCACGCGTTCTCGCACGTGCCGCTGACGCTGCCCGCGCACACGTCGATCCTGACGGGCCGGACGCCCGTGCACCACGGTGTCCACCTCAACGGAAGCGCGCGCCTCGACGAGGCCGTGCCCACGCTGGCCACGACGCTCAAGGCAGCCGGCTACCGGACGGGCGCCTTCGTCGGGGCGTTCGTCCTCGATGCGCGCTACGGCCTCACGAGGGGCTTCGACCGCTACGACGACCACTACGGCACCGACACCGACAGCCGCTCGTTCGCGTTCGCGGAGCGGCCGGGCGCCGACGTGGTCCAGGCGGCCGGCGACTGGATCCTGGCGCCGGGGGCCGCCGCTCCGTGGCTGGCCTGGGTGCACCTCTTCGACCCGCACGCGCCCTACGCGGCGCCCGCCGACTACCGTGCCGGCCGCACGCCGTACGACGCGGAGGTGGCCTACGCCGACGCCATGGTGGGACGCCTGCTCGATCGCCTGGGACCCGCGGTGCTCGACCGGACGCTCATCGTCGTGACGGCCGACCACGGCGAGTCGCTTGGCGACCACGGCGAGACCACCCACGGCCTCTTCGCCTACGACTCGACCATCGCCGTTCCGCTCATCATCGCGGGCGGCGGCGTCACCCCGGCGATCGTGGAAGCGCCCGTCGGCCACGACGACATCCTGCCCACCGCCGCCGATCTCCTCGGCGTCGCCGCGCCCGACGGCATGGACGGGCAGTCGGCGGCGCGGCCCCTCGCCCCCGACCGGGCCGTGTACATCGAGGCGCTCGACGCCTACCTCACCCGGAACTGGGCGCCGCTCACGGGCGTGGCGACCGGCGCCTGGAAGTACATCCACCTGCCGGTCCCCGAGCTGTACGCCCGGGCCACCGACGCGGACGAAGCGCGAAACGTGGCCGGGGAAGCACCTGCGCAGGTGTCGGCCTTCGAGCGGCTGCGGCGGCAACTGACGGCGGCCCCCGCCGCGCCCGCTCCCGCGGCGTCCCGTGACGCGGCCGACGAGCGCCGGCTCCGCTCCCTGGGCTACGTGGCCGCGCCCGCGCCGGGCGGCGCCGACGCGGCGCGCGCGGTCACCGACGCCGACGATCCCAAGCGCCTGGTGGCCTTGAACGAGCGGTTCAACAGCGCGCTCACGACCTACACCGAGGGACACGCCGACGCCGCCCTCGCGGCCTTCCTGGGCGTGCTCGCCGAGCGCCCCGACTTCACGACGGCCCGGACCAGCGCCGCCACCGTGTTCGTGGCCACCGGCCGCGCCGCCGAGGCCGCGCGCCTCCTGCGCGCGGCGCCCCCGCCGCTCGACGCCGCCCCCGGCATCCAGGCCAAGCTGGGCGAGGCGCTGCGGGCGGCCGGCGACCTGCCAGGCGCCGCGGCCGCGCTCGAGCGGGCCCGCGCCGGCGGCTACGCCGACCCGGATCTGCTGAACGACTTGGGCGGCGTCTACGCCGGGTTGGGACGCCTGGCCGACGCCCGGGCGGCCTTCACGGCGCTCCTCGCCGAGGATCCCGACGCGGCGGAGGTCTGGCACAACCTGGGGGTGCTGGAGTTGTCGGCCCGCCAGTCCCGGGCAGCGGCGGCGGCCTTCCGCCACGCGGTGGAAGTGGATCCGTCGCGTGCCGACGCCTGGGAAGGGCTGGGGGCGGCGCTCGTCGACGGCGACCGGGCCGGCGCCGTCGAGGCCTGGCGCCGGGCCGAACGCCTGGCCCCGGAGAACTTCGACCTGCTGTTCAACCTCGGGATGGTGCTGGCCGACGGGCCGGCGCCGGCCGAGGCGCGGCCGTACCTGACGCGCTTCCTGCAGGACGCGCCGCGGGCGCGGTACGCGCGCGACCTGCCGGTCGTGGAGGCACGGCTCCGGGCACTGGGACGCTGAAGAGAGGCGCGCGTCGGCGCGCGGGGGCGGGAGCGGGAAGCCGGCGCGACGCTGCGGCCCGTCGAACGGGCCGCAGCGCCTGCCGTGGTCGATCGGCCGCTAGAACGAGAAGCGGACGGCCAGCTGGAACGTGCGCGGATCGAGCGTCGCGATGATGCGGTTGAACTGCGATCCGTTGCTCAGGTTGAAGTTGGTCACCGCGTTCGAGTTGAGCGCGTTGAACAGGTCGGCGATCACCGAGAAGTTGAAGCGCTCCACCGAGAACGTCTTGTCCACGCGGAGGTCGACGATCCCGACGGTGTCGGAGTAGTTGTTGTCGATGTTCTCGAGGAACACCGTGGCCGTGCCGGCGTTCGGCAGCGCGTACTGGACGCGGCGGGCGT